>JAJDZD010000067.1 GCA_022824865.1 Chloroflexota bacterium
TCGGTCTTCAGAGGGTCGCGCCCGTCTTGCGGTAGCCGCAGGCTTTCAGCTTGGCGCGCGGCCGGCCGCGTTGCCGCCATCCCAACGCGATCTGTTCAGCGCACTTACGCACCGAGCGTTCGCCGGCGTCCTGGAACAGGCGGCGCACGCGAGATGTCAGGCATTTGTTTGCGGCCAAGGTCTGTTTGCCGAGTCGCCCCCTGCGCTGGAAAACGTGCGAGCCGCCATGGCCCCGCTGGGGTCAGCGCGCCGCGCGGGAATGACCGTGGTTGCGACTGGCGAACCGCCAAGTCTCGCCACGGACGGTACGGACTTTCTGGCCGAAGTCGGTCTGGTCGACGCGGTCCTCGGTGCGCAAGCACCTGGTTCGCTCGTGATGCCCGTAGCCGACTTACAGATTGGCCTCGGGACCGGCGGCGCCGTTGCAAATAGTGTCGCCGATCTGACTATCGAAATCGCCACGGGACAGGGCGAGGTTGCCGGGCCCGTGCCGGCTGCCGGAATAGCCGACGTCGTGATCGACACCTGGACCACTAACGCGGGATCGGACCGCGTAGATGATGTTCTCGTCGTCGCGACCGGCTGGGCCGGCCTTTCGATGGAACGCCGCACGGAGCCCGGCTTTGTGATCCTGGATATCGACCCAGCCAGCGGGGTAATCCCCTCGTTCGTTCCGACCGAAGTTCTGCGGCCAGCGCGGCTCGTGATCGAATCGCCACAGTCGGGCGGCGAGGTTGCGAATTTGATCGCGCCGGAGCTGGGATCGGCCGGCATCCTCGATGTCGAGTTGCACGGCCGAATGCCGCGAGCGGCCTGGCATGAGTTGGATCCATCAAGTCTGATCGAGCGCGCCGCGTCGGCCGGCACGTTGCTGCGGTTCACCATCGACCAATTCGTCGTCAACGATTCGCCGAATGCAGCGGGTGATCTGGCGCGCTCGTCTTTCCTGGTCAATGCGAGGCGGGCTAGCGAGCGACTCCTGGCGGCTGCCGGCGACGACAACCATCGAGAGATCATCGCCGCAGCCCGGGCCCGTGTTGTCGAGATCGCCCGTCGACGCGAACCTACGAAGGCCATGTCGTGATATTCCTCGAACGGCTGATTGCCCATCACGTCGGCGAGATCGACGACGTTGATTTCGTCTTTATGCCGCGCGGCCACCACCTCATCGACGCACCGCCCAAAGCGGCCGCCACGATCAGCGCCGCGCTGCGCTGCGCGCTATTTGGCGATGTGGCGCCGGGATTCGGCGGCCGGGAAGGCGCGCTGGTGGGGGTGTCCATCGTCGCCGGTGGCGTGACTTATGCCATCGAGCGGCGAATTGCGGGGGACGGACGCCTCACGACGTCCCTGGCACGAGGCGGGTCGTCCGGCCTGATCCCAGTTGCGGGCCGGGAACGCATTGAGCGCGAACTCGAACGCGTGCTCGGGGCCGACAGCGAAGCAATGGCCGCGTTGATCTGGCCGCCGCGCGAGCTGGAGCCCTTGGCGGACCGGCTACGCGACGTTCTTCGTGCGTGGCTCGGCTCGCGCCGAATGAACGTGCTGGCCGCCAGTGTCGAAGTGAGCCAGGACGTCCAGGAGGCGGAGCGTCTGGCGTCGTTGCACGTCGCGCTGGCTAAGGCGGCCAAGGCGCACGACACAGCCGTTGCCGAGGTCCAGCAGATCGAGTACGCACGCAAGCGCGACCGGGCCGCCCGCGCGGTTCATCAGCTCGAGGAAGCCGAACGCCTTGCCGCGGAGGCCGAAGACGAAAGACGTCGCATGGCGACGCTGGCCGAAGGATTTGAGCGTCACATCGAGCGGGCAGAGCACGCTCTGGCGCTGGCGCACCTGCTGGACCACCGGGAGGCCGCCCTAGGGCGGCTTCAATCCGCGCAATCCCGGCGAATCGGGTATGAGCGACAAGCCGCGGGGCTGAGCGACGTGCACTCCGAGTTGACGGCGAGCGAACAGCGGTTGACAACACTGGAACGCGGACTGGCCGCCTACAGCCGGGCCGACGCCGCCGCCAGCGCCGCCGACCAGGCACGCGGCACGAGTTCGGCCGTCGGCGACGACGTGGCCGCCCTGGAACGTGCTCGCCAGGAGCTCTCAGCCTGCCGGAGCAAGGCGGAACGCCTGGCCGCGCAGGCCAAGCGGGCGCGGACACTCAGTGACCGAGCCAACGAGGACGCCCATCTGCCCACGGCGCAGCGCCTGTGGCGCCAGTGGCTGGACCACGCGGCCGAGGACAATGACGACGCGGAGGCGGCGGAGGCTGAGTCGGCGGCGCTGCACGATCAGCTGAACACTCTGGAGACTGAGGTTCGTGCCAAGGAACGGGACGCCCGACTCCGGGCGGGATGGCGGCGGGTGGCTGCCGGCGGCGCGGCGGCGGGTCTGGCAGCGGGCGTGCTGGGGCTTCTGGCCTTCGCTCCGCTCGCGCCCCTGGGCCTGGCCGTGGGAATGGTGGGCACGCTGGCCGGCATCTGGCTGACCCTGGCGGACCGTGGCAACGCGGGGAACGCGGACGACCTGGAACGCGAGTTGGACCGCGTGGCTCACGCTCTTCGGCAGACGGAACTCCGGAGATTGGCAACCGCACGGGCGCGAGATGTCCGAACCCGCATTGAACGTCAGCTTGAGGAATTAGACCTTGAGATTCCGTCCGATGCGCGCAGGGCCACGGTTCTACGTGACAGTGCCACGGCTCGTCTGCGCCACATGGTCGATGGCGACACTCGAAACGATTCAACGGAGCTTCGCACGGAAGCCGATGCCGCGGCACAGGCCGCCGAAGACGCTGCCCGGGACGTTCGGCGCCTGGAAGCACGTGTGGCCACGATGAACCGCAGCAACCCGGAGCAACAACTGATCACCGCCGCGGCTGAGCGACGCACTCAACTGGAAAAGGCGGCCGACGCCCGGCGAGCAGCGGAGCGTCTGACCGACGAGTTGCACATCGGGACCTCTCGCGAGGAGATTGAGGCGTCGCGACGAAACACGCTGCGCAAGATCCAGAAGCTCCAACAGAAGCTGAGCGGCGGTCCAGACCTGGAGCTCAAGCGGCAGGTGGCGATCAGGGACGAAACCCGAGCTAACGACGAACTTGCCGCGCTGGACGCCGAGATATCCAGGCGACGCGGAAGAGATTCCGAACGCACGCCTGATCGTGCGCGAGCTGTTCAGATTGCGCAGTTCGCGGCCGTCGCCGCGCAGATGGGAAGTGAGCGGTCCCACAGCGCCGCACGCGGTGCCTCGCTGCGCGGCCGAACCGTCCAGGCAGCTTCCAGGAGACATACGACCGACCTAGCGGCGGCATTGCGGGCGCTGGGAATTGACTCCGACGCCGATCCCTCCGCGGCCGAAGCGCGGGCCGCCATCCCGGATCTGGCTACGGAGCCGATCGGCGCCGAGGAGATTCGCCGCCCGTTGCGCCAGGCGCGGGAGGCGGCGCGCCGGACCGAAACGCAGGTGCAGACGCTGGAACTGCGGGCCGGTGTCGACCACACGGACATTGATGCTGCCGACGCACAACGTCGTCTTGATCAGGCGTTGCAAGCGCGAAGAGTTCGCGAGATCGGCCAGAGCATTGTGCGGGGTGCGCTGGACGCCTCGCTGGAAAGTTTGCCGGCGTCCATCGAACGCGAGTTGCGGATCATCCTGCCGGCCGCCAGCGCTGGTCGCTTCTGGGACGCCCGCTGTGGTGAAGGACTGCGTGTGGAGGTGTGGGATCCGCAAGCGGGCGCGTGGCGTGCGCCGTGCGATCTGGACGGCGCGAGCCGCGAGCAGGCGGAGCGGGCACTGGCGCTGGCTTTTGCAGTCGCCGGTCCGCCGCTGGACGCGACAGATCTGCCGGCCTTCATTTGGCTGGAGCAATCGGCCAAGGACCACGACGGGGCAATCCTGCAAGCCGCGGCGGCGGCGGCCGGTCTGGGCGGGGCGGCGCAGCGCTATCCACAGGTCATCGCTACCGGACGTTCCCTTGCGGCGGGCCTGGGCCGGTTCGACCGCGTGACACGGCTGACAGACGGGCACACGGCCAACGCCGTACATGCCGTCAGCGGCATTCGCGAGGCCGGCTAATGGTCGCGTCGGAAGCTGAGCGTCGCGTGGCACGCCGCAGGACTCGGCGCGAGCGACGTACGGTATTGCCCGACCGACGCGATACCGGGAGGAAGTCGCATATACGAGCCCGTAGCAGTGATACGACAGCGAAGAGCGGCACCAAGGCGGATGAAGGTCGCCCCATTCCAATTCGTCGCGGCGAAATCGACGCAGAATCGAATTCCGAGGCAAGTCAGCCAGCAAAGCGCGAGGCTCGTCCCGCCCGTTCGGGAGGAGCCACCGCCGCAGGCGGCGACGGAGATCCGGACAGCCAACTGCAGATGACGCTGGACCTGAGCGACCCGGAGCCGCGTGGCTACGAGGCTTCCGCAACACCACCGCGCGAGCGGATTGACACGACCCGTTTGCTTTGGCTCGCCATGGGTGTGGGCGCTGTGACCTGCCCAATCCTGCTGGGGTTTCAGTTGGTCTTTACAAATCCGGCGCACGGCCTCAACGTACTTGCCGTCGTGGTCACCATGTCGTTCGGTGCGCTGTTCGCCACCTGGACCTTTGAGTACTGGCTGCGGCGCGGAGCCGCCGCTACTACGCGTCATCTGCCGATCTGGACGCTCACCCGTCACTCGATCCTGGCGTCGGTGGGAGTGGCGGCGATGGCCGTGAGCGCGCTGAATCGCACGGCCAGCTTTGGCCTGCTGATCCTGGTGATCTTCACGCTGATCGTGGCGGACGTCGTGCTGCGCCGACTTCGCATCCGGTAGTGCGCGCCGACAGGTCAGCCGATCCTTACGCGCGAATAGCCGACCTGTATGAGGCCGAGCACCGCGACTGGACCGACGACCTGGATCTGTATCGAGCGCTGGCAGCGCGGGCCTGCGGTCCAGTGTTGGAACTGGGCTGCGGCTCGGGCCGTGTGGCCATCGCCCTGGCCGAGGCCGGGTACGTAGTTCATGGCGTCGACACGTCGGAGGCCATGCTGGCGATTGCGCGCACGAATCTGGGCTCACGCCGATTGCCGGTGAGTTTCGGATGCGGCGACATGCGGCACGCCAGCGGGCACGCCGAGTTTGGCCTGGCGTTCTGCGCGCTTGACGGATTACTGCACCTGCAAACCGCGGCTGACCTCCAAACCACGCTGCGCGCCTCGTACCAGGCCCTTTGGCCCGGCGGCCTCCTAGCCGTAGACGTCGTCAATCCGTCACCCGACCTGCTGGCGATGCGCGACGGCGTGGTTCGGCATCAGTCGACATTTACCGGACCGGGGGATGCAGAAATCACGCACTTCGTGTCCTGGGATATCGATCCCGATGCTCAGGCCATCGACACGGCGCACTTCTACGACGCGCTTTGTGACGACGGAGCAGTGCGCCGGCGCACAACGTGTTTCCGGCTGCGCTACCTGGAACGGGATGAGGTGAAAGCCGCGCTGCAGGCCGCAGGCTTTGACAGCGTGGAGCTCTATGGGAGCGCGCAGCTGGATCCGTTCGAAGCCGACAGCGACCGCATGATCTTTGTCGCGACCAAGCCCAAGGGATAGGCGCTAGAACGACCAGCGTCCAATGGGTCCGTTGCGACTGCGCCAATCCAGATAGGCCTCGAGGTTACTGACCAGTCGGATCGTGGAAGCGATCGGTGTAAGGCCCAAGCGCAGCAGCCGACGAAGCACGACGCCGTCTGCCAGCGCAAGATCGATGTCAAGCGATGCCAAGCTTCGGAGTGACGCTGAGCGTGCGGCCGCACGAATCCAAGCATCAACCTCGCGATTTCGCGGGACGCCTGCGACGGCCAGCCGAAGGTCCAGCGACCCACCGGCGGCAGGTATCAACGGATCCGGATCACATAGCAGCGTGACGTTGGAACCAATAAGCACGTAGCTTGCCGACGAATGCGGCTGAGACTTGACTCTGGCCACAAGTGCAGGTTTGCGGCCGGGAGTTTGGCAATTGAGGTCGGAGCACGCGACTTCTCGCCAACTGTTCGGCTCGACTCGCTCACAGAGATTGGCGACCGCGCCGCGCAAGCGCACGGTGAGATCGGCTGGCCGAAACCCGCGGCGCGCATACATCCCGGCGGCGGCCATCGCCGTTGGCGCGACTTCCATCCCAGAAACCAGACGTCCACTGGCCGCCAGGAAGTCGACCACGCGGTCCGTCAACGCGGAACCCACCCCGGCGCCCCGAAAGTTTGGCGCGACACCTAGGCCAGCAAACCAGGCCGCTTCAGACTCGACCACGGCAAACACGGCACCGACCGGGCCGAAACCTGGCACCTCGGCAATCCAGGCCGCCGCGGAATTCTGGCGCCACCGGCGAACGCGGCTCGCGGTCAGCGGCAGGTCGGGAGCGCCGGCTGCCGCAATTGCTCCGCCATCGGGCGTCCCATAAGCCGCGCGCAGCAGATGAGCCGCCGCTTCTGCGTCATCGTCGCGCATTGGACGCACGATCACCGGCGCGTCTGGATTCGAGTCAGCCACGATAGAATCCGGCAAGCGTCCCTCCGTCAGCCGCTGTCTGTCTCCCGAAACGAATTGTCACGCCCATGACCACCATGCCTCATCCCGATTTGGCCGGCGCCATGAGCCGGCTCGGCACCGAAACCGCCTTCTCCGTCCTGGCCCGAGCCAAGGCCCTGGAACGTGAAGGCCGCGACATCATCCATCTTGAGATCGGCGAGCCTGACTTCGACACGCCCGCCAACATCATCGAGGCCGCCAAGCGGGCATTGGACGACGGGTTCACACACTACGTGCCCTCGGCCGGAATCCCCGAAGCACGGGAGGCCATAGCTACCGACGTGGCCGAATCGCGTGGGATCGATGTCACGCCCGAGCAAGTCGTCATCACGCCGGGCGCCAAGCCGATCATGTACTTCGGGATCACCGCGCTGTGCGGTCCGGGAGACGAAGTGCTGTATCCGGATCCCGGGTTTCCGATCTACGAGTCGGTCATTCGCTTCGTGGGCGCTACGCCGGTGCCGCTGGCGCTGCGGCCCGAGAACCAGTTCCGGCTGGACCTGGACGAGTTGAAGGCCAAACTCTCCGACCGAACCAAACTACTGATCCTCAACTCACCCCAGAACCCGACGGGCGGCGTGCTGCCACCGGAGGACATCGCGGCCATCGCGGAGCTGGTCGTGGACCGGCCGCTGCATGTCCTCAGCGACGAGATCTACGGACGCATCATGTACGGCGAAATTGAGCACGCTTCGATTGCGGCCTGCCCGGGAATGGCCGACAAGACAATGATCCTGGACGGTTTTTCCAAGACCTATGCCATGACCGGCTGGCGGCTTGGGTACGGCGTGATGAGCGAGGGGCTGGCGGAGGCGGTGGCCCAGTTGCAGACCAACTGCACCAGCTGCACAGCCGCGTTTATCCAGATGGCGGGGGTCGAGGCGCTCACCGGGCCGCAGGACGCCGTGGACGGCTTCGTGGCGGAGTTCCAGCGGCGGCGTGACGTGATCGTTGATGGCCTGAACGGCCTGGAGGGCGTTGATTGCCAGCGTCCGGCGGGCGCGTTCTATGTGTTTCCACAGCTCAGCGACTTCCGAATCAGTACTGACGAGATCGCGGACCGGTTGCTAAACGAGGCGGGCGTCGCCGTGCTGGCGGGAACAGCTTTTGGGACAGTGGGCGCCGATTCGCTGCGATTGTCGTTCGCCAACTCGGTGGAGAACTTGGAGCGGGCGGTCGAGCAGATGGGCCCGGTATTGGCAGCCGCGCGCTAGACCGGCGTCGCCTAGATCTGTTCGACCCGATCAAGGTCGAACATGAACATGGTGGCCCCGCCCACCTGAACCTCCACCGGGAACGGCAGCCGCGCTTCGCCTGAATCCTGGGCCGACTGAATCGGACTTACGATCTGCATACGGGTCGTGGCGTTGCGTCGAACGATTCCGAGCAGGTCGCCGATACGGTCGTCATCCACGCCGATGATGAAGGTCGTATTGCCCTCGCGCAGGAAACCACCCGCCGTGGGAACGCGCGTGAAGCGAAAACCTCCGGAGACGAGCGCGTCGGCCACCAGGTCGGCGTCCGGCTCTTGCACGATTCCGAAGAAGAGTTTCAGCGGGGGACCAGTCGAGCGAGGCGTGCGGCGTCGGCAGCTTACGCGATGCTGAGTGGGAGAAGCCGTTGCACGGGCGCCGTCACCTGCCGCAGTTCACGGGCATCCACTTCAGGTTGGACGCGACCCAGAATCTCCGCGGCAATCTCCTGCGGCGGCTGCAACCCGTCCACCACCAGCCAGCGATCAGGGTCGTCCGCCGCCTGGTCCAGGTAGGAATCGCGAACACGGCGGTGGAAGGCCAGGCCGTGCCAGTTGATGCCGCCGGCCTTTTCCCAGTCCGTGTTGCGGTGGCTGAGGCTGCGCTTGAGCCCGTCCTCGACGTCAATGTCCAGCAGCACGGTGAGGTCGGGGGTGACGCCCTGAATCGCGAATGAGGTCAGGTTTTCAAGATCCCGCCGCCGCAGCCGGAAGCCGCCGCCCTGGTACGCGCGCGTCGAGGCGGCAAAGCGATCGCAGATGACGACGCCACCACGCTCCAGGTGCGGGCGAATGCGCTCGCAAACGTGCTGCGACCGGGCGGCCGACATCAGCAGCGCCTGCACGCGCGGCTCGACAGCTTGCATATCCTGCTCCTGGAGCAAGACGCGGCGCAGCCGTTCACCCAGGGGCGTACCGCCCGGCTCTCGGGTCAGGTCCACGTCGAACTCCTGCTGACGGAGGGCGTCACCAAGCAGCTGGGCCTGGGTGGTCTTGCCGCTGCCCTCGGGACCTTCGAAAACGATGAAGAGCCCGGTCGGGTTGTCGTCAATCATGTGAGCCTCGGCCGTGAACTCACGGGTGTGCGCAGGTGCTGCCGGGGTGCGCCATTGCCAGGCGCGGCGCCCTGCGGCTGCGTCGCAGGCCGCAGTTCCGGTTCATTCGGACGCTCCATGTCAAGCAGTGTCGCCAGGCAGGCCTCCATCTGCGTCACCGTGTTGTTCCGAAGGACATACACCGGCAAGCCCCGCGCCTCAGCGTCGCGCAATACGCGGGCTCGCTTGCGGTGAAAGCTGCGGAGGGTCACCACGACGTCGGCCTGAGCCAGGTGCCGCACCAATCGAACCATGTCGGTCGCACTATTGGCGATTGCGTGCTCCATTCGGCTGCGGCTGACGCCGAAGGGAAACACCTGCAGGCGGCCGTCGTCCACGCGCGCGTCGCCGGCGTCCACCGGCTCCGACAGGGCGCCCTCAACGCTCACGCGAGCCTCGGCGTTCGTATCGCGCAGCACCCGACCGTCCGGCAGCCGCATCCGCGACTCGGCGCGCACGGCGCCGCCGCGGAGGATTGCATCCACGGACCCGGCAACGTTGTTGTGAATCACAAACGCATCGCGGGAGTGCAACTCGATCAACGTATCGAAGGTCGGCGGCGAGCGCCGCTCCAGCACCGTCTTCTGGGTACGTCGCCGTCGTGCCTCGTCGTCACTGAGCGTGACGGACTCGACGCCGCCGACAAGATCGCTCAGCAGCGGGTTGAGCAACACGTTGTCCAACGTCTGCCCGTGGGCCGTGGCGATGAGACGCACACCGCGTTCGGCGATGGTTCGGGCGGCCTCGGCTTCGAGGTCCGTTCCGATTTCGTCCACGACGATCACCTCGGGCATGTGGTTCTCGACCGCTTCGATCATGACCCGATGCTGCCGGTCCGGAGCTGCCACCTGCATGCGCCGGGCGCGTCCGATCCCAGGATGGGGAATATCGCCGTCGCCGCCGATCTCGTTCGAGGTGTCGACTATCACCACGCGGGCGCCGTGATCGTTGGCGAGCACGCGGGCCATTTCGCGCAGCATGGTTGTCTTGCCGACCCCCGGAGGACCCAAGAGCAGCAGGCTGCGGTCGCCGGCGACAATGTCGCGCACGATCGCGGTGGTGCCGTGGAGCGCACGTCCGCGCCGGACCGTCAGCCCGACAACACGACCGGAACGATTCCGAATTGCCGAGAATCGATGCAGCGTTCCGGGCACGCCGGCTCGATTGTCATCGGTGAACTCGCCGATGGCTTCCACAACCGCCGCAATATGGCCGGCATCGACCTTCCAGGGCAGCCGGCGCTCGGATCCGTCGCTGAGACGAATCTCGGGATCGCGGCCGAGATCGAGCACGATCTCGACGACCTCGGTCCAGCCGGATACGGTGCGGAGGTCGTCCTGCAGCCTGACCGGCAGCGCCGCGATCAGGTCCCTTAGCTCGTCGTCATCCCCGGACTGAATATGCGGCGCGTCAACGGACCTGGGCGGCTGCAGGAGGTCGGGAGTCGCCACGCCGGCCTAACTCGTCGCTCGATCGAGCGCCTGCGCAGGCACTTCAGCGGCAATTCGCACGGTCATGTGCTTGACCAGCAGTTCACGTTCCTCGGTCTTCGCAAAGCCCTCGTCCTCTACCGCGCGGCGCAGCGCGTCCTCGTGCGCATGCACGACGACTCGGACCGGCAGGCGCCCAGTGTCCATCAGCGACCAAATCGCAAAGCCGAGGAGGGGGCGTGTGAGTGCAGCACGACGCGGATGAACCATCAAGGCGGCGGTATGGCGGCCCCGGGAACCGGGATGCACGCGCAGCCAGCCGTCCAGCCCTCGCTCGCCGTCGACCACATACTCCTGGGGCGCGCGACCACCGCCAAGTATCGACAACCGGCGCCGCGGAACGGAAGGCCGCTCGCCACCTGGCGACTCCGCAAGCTGCAGCGCCGCGGGCGTAATGGTGCGGTAGAGCTGCGAAATGTCCCACGCATCCGCCTGCTCAACCGGCCGCAACCCGGAAACCGGCCCCGGGTTTGCGACAGGCGTGGGTCGACGCGTGTAGACGTCCTCGCTCACGGCGCCGACAAAGCCCAGTTGCCCAAAGACCTGGCGGAATCTGCTGTCACGCGGAATCCGAGCAAAGACGCTCACATAGCCACGAGCCGCGGCGTCTGCCGTTAGTCGCTCCAACAGGCCGGCGCACACTGCGAGTTCAACCGAGTCCGGCAACGCGTCGTCCGACGACAGGGCAATCGTGAGCACGGAGACGTTGGCCCGGCGCCGGTCGGGCACAAACTCGGCCAGCGCAAAACCGATCAATGCGTCATTAGTCCAGGCCGCATACCCCAATACGTCCGGGACCAGCCCCGGCACCGTGGCCGCCAGGGCCATGAAGGCCGGGGGCGTCGGTCCGGCCACCGGCGCCACGTGTTCACGCGGACCGGTACCGAGGATGAAGTTGCGCGCCAGCGCCGGCGCGTGCCACGGGCGAAGCCGCGAGACGCTGGGCGTCACGCGTGCCTGGCCATCTCGACGAAACCGGCGTGCAACCGCGTGTCACCGGTGAGTTCAGGATGGAAGGACGTTCCGAAAAGACGGCCGTGTCGCACCGCCACGATCGTTCCATCGTCCAGTCGGCTCAGCACCTGCACGCCCGGTCCCACCGCACGGACGACCGGCGCCCGGATGAAGACCGCGTGGAAGGGTCCGCCACTGATGCCTTCGATCTCAAGGTCGGTTTCAAAGCTGTCGGTCTGACGGCCAAAAGCGTTTCGCTCGACCGTTATGTCAAGCAGATTGAGCAGGGGTTGGCAGCGGCCCACGTCTCGCGCCATGAGAATCAGGCCGGCGCAGGTGCCCCAGATTGGCTTTCCGGCCTCGGCCAGAGCTTGGATGGGCCCGCGGAGCGCATAGCGTTCCATCAGCTTGCCGATCGTGGTGCTCTCGCCGCCGGGGATGATCAACCCCGCAATGCCTTCCAGGTCGGATGGCTGCCGTATTTCCACGGGTTCGGCGTCAAGCCTGCCGAGCATGGCGCCATGTTCGGCAAAATCGCCTTGAAGCGCGAGGACGCCAATGCGAACGCTCACGCGTACCTCGCGTCGTTACCACCCGCGGCCGGCAAGCATCTCCTCGGGCTGAAGTGAGCTGTTGGCTATGCCAACCATCGGCTCACCGAGATTTCGCGAGACTTCGGCCACGAGCGCCGAGTCTTCGAAGTTCGTGGTGGCTTCCACGATCGCCCGGGCGCGTAGCGCCGGGTCGCCGGACTTGAAGATTCCGCTGCCGACGAAGTTGCCGTCCGATCCCAGCCGCATCATGAGCGCGGCGTCGGCCGGCGTGGCGATTCCGCCGGCGGCGAAGTTGACGACCGGCATGCGGCCAAGTTCGGCGGCTTCCTCAACCAGGTTCAGCGGGGCTTGAATCTCCTTGGCGTAGGCATAGAGCTCGTCCGGCCGCATGTGTTGAATATGGCGTAACTCGGACATGACACGCCGCATGTGGCGAACGGCCTCGACGACATCGCCGGTGCCGGCCTCGCCCTTGGTGCGAACCATGGCGGCGCCCTCGCCGATGCGCCGCAGCGCCTCGCCCAGGTTGCGACAGCCGCAGACGAAGGGGACGTCAAAGCCTGACTTGGCGACGTGGTGCTCCTCGTCGGCGGGCGTCAGGACTTCGGACTCGTCGATGTAGTCGACGCCGAGCGACTGCAAGACCTCGGCTTCCACGAAGTGGCCTATCCGGCACTTGGCCATCACGGGGATAGTGACGGCGGCCTGGATTTCCAGGATCTTCTCCGGGTCCGCCATGCGGGCCACGCCGCCGTCCGCACGGATGTCGGCCGGAACGCGCTCCAGCGCCATTACCGCGGCGGCGCCTGCTTCTTCCGCAATGCTGGCCTGCTCGGCGGTGACGACGTCCATGATGACGCCGCCCTTGAGCATCTGCGCCAGGCCGCGCTTGACGGTTTCGGTGTTCTTGCTGACCGCGCCGTTGGAACTCATAGCTACCCCGGACAGAGATCTCCAGAATTGAGACTCTTAGCCCATAGTCTAGCGTGAGCCGTCCGCAGGTCCTATACGGGCTGCGCAGCCTGAACCAGTTCTGCCAGGGTCGTGTCAAGTGGAGCCTGGAGCGCGCTCCCGAGGGCGGCTTCGGCACGATCCCGATCAACCGGATCCGCGGCGGCACGGAACTTCGCCACGAGTTCCGCATCGCTCAACGGCCGCCGTGGATCGCCGCGCGGGTCTTCGACTCGCACGGTTCGAGCCTCGCCGCCGGCGAACTCGACCTTGAGCACGCAGCCCCAGCGCTGCGGATAGGCGGCATCCAGCGTTGGGTCGCTGGCAACCTCGATGCAATCGGCGACACGCAGCACCTCGGGGTCCCAGAGATGCGGCTCGCCGAAACTCTCCAGCGTTGGCCGGCCGTGGACCAGGGCCTGCGCGGCTCCGAAATACACGCTGAACTGGGCGTCCACGCGGTTGGCGGGACGACGCTTCGGTTCGGGCGGATCGGCGACGATCTCGCCACCGCCGGGAAGGACGCTCACGGTGACACGCCGCAGTTGGTCGGGTTGAAAGCCGTTCGCGGCGCGTAGCTCACGGCAGGCGTCGATTACGGGATGGATGTAGCGACAGCAGGGGTAGGGCTTGATGGCGACATCGAGCAGGGCCGGATGGTCGGGATCGAGGGCGCTCAGCAGCTCGGGTCGCGGGTCGTTGCTGAAGGCCTTCAGCAGCCCGTAGGTCCCTGTGAGGGCGTCGGTGGGGCCGACGACGCCGGCCGCAGCCAGGTCGGCGGCCACGAATCCGGCATGCGCGGCCCAGCCAGCGTTCAGCCGCTTGCCGTCGCTGCCGTTCTGGACGTAGGCCATCGATCCGGCAGCCAGGCCAGCAGCCAGGCCCAGGGCCTGGTGAATGCCGTCGGCATCCAACCCACCCGCGTGCGCGGCGGCAACCGCCGCGCCCAGGGCGCCGGCGACGCCGGTCGGGTGGAATCCGCGTGCATACGTGGCGGGCGCGTAGAGCGCGTCGCCGACCCGCATGGTTACCTCGTATCCGCCGACGCCGGCCGCCAGCAGATCGCCAAGCGTCCCGCCGCCGCGTTCAACGGCCGCCATGGCGGAAGGCCAGACCACAACGCCGGGATGCAGCGAGGACTCGTTAGTGACATCGTCAAGTTCCAGCGCGTGGGCGGCCATCCCATTGGCCAGCGCCGCCGCGGGCGCCGGCGCCCGTTCGCGTAAATGAACCGAGGCCTCGCCGTCGCCGGGCTGAACGGCGTAGGTCGCGACGCGCTTGGAGACGGCAAGGTCGCTGCCACCAATCAGCACGCCGAAGTAGTCGAGCAGCAGGCCGCGGGCGCGCGCTTCAACATCCGGTTGCAATGTGTCGGGTGAAACTGCGGCGGCAAACTCGGCGAGATGGCGTGAGGGGTTGTTCGTCATGGCGATGATTCCGCAGCGCCCGGCCCCGCCATGATGCCAAGACGCAGCCGGGCCGTGTCAGACGGCTGAAGGTGCTTCAGTCGTTCGGGCTGCGCGGTGCCGCCCGCTCCCACAGGAGCCGCCCCGAACGCGATTTCCCGTGGATGACCATTGGCGGGGTCGTCAAGAGGAGCTCATCACCTTCCAGTTGTATGTATCTGACCTGCTCGGTCCCAACGCGATTGGGATAGAAGGCTGTCTCGATTCGGTGAACGACCCGGTCTCCCAGGAACTCATACGCGCCGCCGTAGGAAATGAAGGTGCCTGCCGCCGCCAGCTTTTCCTCGTCGGTGCCACCCAGAATGTCGTCCGAAGCGAAGTTTCTCCGGCCGCCGGCCATGAGGAGGACCGACATGTAGCCATCGGGCGTGTACATGATGAAGCCCGACGCGTCCTTGCCCAACGGGTGTGACACCTCGTCACCGGCGTGGGCCTCGTAGGTAACCAGGCGCCAGGCTCCGATCAGCGGGTTCGGCTCCATGGCTCCCTCTCCATCGACGCGAACTGGGGCCATCATGCCAATCCGCGGCTAGGCGGTGTCAGCCAGCAATGCGTCCAGCAGCCGCTGCTTGAGGGCGGCAAACGCCGGCGTGCCGCGCACGGCGCGCGTTCGGGGTCTGGGCAGGCCGACGGGCAGATCCAACTGAATGCTGCCTGGGCGTCGTGTCATCACGTAGACGCGGTCCGAGAGCCAGAGGGCTTCTTCCACGTCGTGCGTGACAAATAGCACGGCCGCCTCGAGCCGTTCCCAGATCTCGAGCAACCACTCCTGGAGCGCCGCGCGGGTGAGCGCATCGAGGGCGCCGAACGGCTCGTCCAGCAGCAGGATTTCCCGGTCGAGCAGGACGGTTCGCAGTAGGGCCGCGCGTTGCCGCATGCCGCCGGAGAGGGTGTGGGGCAGCGCATCGGCAAAGCCTTCAAGACCGAAGGCTGGCAGCAGCGACTGCGCGCGCTTGCGTGCCGCGGCGCGGTCGCCGCCGCCGACCTCCGCCCCGAGCGTCGCGTTATCCAGCAGCGAGCGCCACGGCAACAGCAGATCACGCTGCGGCATGTAGGCCACCTGGCCGGGCGAGCCGTCAGAGTCCGACGCGATCTCGATGGCGCCCTCGGTCGGCTCTTCGAGGCCAGCGATCAGTCCCAGCAGGGTGCTCTTGCCGCACCCGCTGGGACCGACCAGGGAGACGAACTCCCGGCGGCCGACCTCCAGGCTGACGCTGCGCAACGCCTGAACCGACTGCCCGCCGTTGGCCGGGTAAGCCTTGGACACGCCGGACAGCCGCAAAACCGGCTGTCCGGCGGCAGCCATGGGCGGCTAGCTGCTCCGGTTAACGTTGCAGCTCCTGGACGCCGAACACCGTCGTCGCCACGAACCCTGCAACTTGAAACAAGACCTTCGACCAATCTCGGTCAACTGCACGCTTAAATCGGACCGTGCGTTGGCGTAGGCAGTGGCACGAATGGAGCATCCCGAATGAAGCTGTTGTCCATGGCCTCGGAGGTGTTGATCACGCGCGACTGTAAGCCGTTCGCCACCATCCAATTCGAATAGGCGTCCCAGACCGCCTGGGACTGGTCGCCCCAACGGTCCGCGTCTTCGGCGTAGCGGGGGCTCAGCCACGGTTGGCTGAGGCGCACGAGGTCGGCGTTGATGCCTTCCGCGTTGGCGATGAGGATTTCGGCCGCATCCTCGGGGTACTTGATCGCGTACTCGTAGCCCCGCTTCACCGCCCGTGTCCAGCGCTTCACAACGTCGGGCCGGTCGGCAATCAACTGTTCGCCGGTGACGTAGACCGGCGTGTAGTAGTCCGGCACGCAGTCCAGATCGGTCATCCGCACGAAATTCAACTCTACACCGCGCAACTGGGCCTCGACGCCCGTCCAACCCTCGAAGATCCAGACGAAGTCAACATCGCCTCGCTCCCAGGCCACGAACGGGTCGGTGAAGCCAATGTCGACGAACTCGATTGCGTTCACGTCGCCGCCGTCGCACTCCATGAGCGAGGTGAGCACCTGGCGTTCGACGTCGGACCCGAAGGCTCCGTACTTCTTGCCCTCGAAGTCCTTGGGCCGGCGAATGCGCCGGTCGACCGGCGAGGCGAAGCCGGAGGTGTTGTGCTGGATGACCGCCGCAATGGAGACTACGGGCACGTCTTCCACGCGCGCCAGCGTGACGGCTTCCTGGTAGCTCACGCCGAAACTGGCCGCCCCGGAGCCTACGGCGGCCTCGACGCCTGCCGTGCCCGGCTCGACGATCGTGACCTCGAGCTCTTCTTCCGCGAAGTAGCCCTTGGACTGGGCCACGTAGAGCCCGGTGTGGTTGGTGTTCGGGACCCAGTCGAGCATGACGGTGACGCTCGCCGGTCCGGAATGTTCTTCGCCGCAGGCGCTGAGCAGCGGTATCGCCGCCGCCGCGCCAAGCGCGCCCAGGGCGCGCCGTCGTGTGAGTCTCATGTCTGGGCCTCCTCCGTTCGAACGTAAATCCAGGGCGCAATCCAGCGCCCGACGACATCAACTGCCAAAAACAGGGCAACGCTCAAGACCGCGATAACTGCAATGACTGCAAATACGCGCGCCGTCTGGAAGGAACTCGACGCGCGCAGCATGTAGAGGCCGAGTCCCTGGCTGGCGCCGACCCATTCGCCGATCACCGCGGCGATCACGCTGTAGCTCGCGGCAATCTTCATGCCGCTCAGCAGCGACGGGATTGCGGACGGCAGCTTCACCTTGCTGAATACCTGCCGTCGGCTTCCGCCCATCGAGCGCACCAGGGCCTGCATGTCCGGGTCGGCATTGCGGAGACCACCCGCCAGGCTGACCGCGATTGGGAAGAAGCAGGCAAGGGCGACGATCAGGATCTTGGGGGTGATGCCGAAGCCGAACCAGATGGCCAGCAACGGCGCCAGGGCAAATATCGGAATCGTCTGCGAGGTCACCAGCAGCGGCGACAACGCGCGTCGGGCCAGGCCCGACTGATCAATCAACGCAGCCACCAGGAACGCCAATAGCAGCGCCGCGCCGTAGCCGATGGCGGCTTCCAGCAAGGTGCGGGCGGTGTGCGGGGCCAGCTGCGGGAGTGACTCGACGAACTCGACCACGATCACGGTCGGGCTCGGCAGCAGCCACTCGGGAACGGCGGCCAGCCGAGTGACCAACTCCCACGCGCCAATCAGCACCGCCAGCACGCCAAGTGCCGGGGCAATCCGCGCGACGCGATGCGTGTTCAAGCGGCGGATTGCTTGCGGAAGGGCGCGACGCGTTCGCGCATTGTCTGCAGGCCGGTCGGACGCTCCAGCAGGCGGATGTTGGTCTGGATCGCATCCGGGCCCTTGGCGATGGCCGCGCGGTGGGCGCCGATGGCGACCTGCATCAGTTCAGCGGCGTCATCGCCTTCGATGGTGGTTTCCAGCGAACCGACCTCGTATTCGAGTCCGGCCGCCTGGATGTGCGCGATGGCCGCGTTGATCGGCTCCAGGTCGTCGCAGCCTTCGAGCGACTGCACTTGAATCCCCAGGGTTGCTCGTGGCATCGCCATCCTCCTCAAGAACGACGAAATCCGCGGGTTGGCGTGCAACCTGCGGACATGCCTGAGCCTGTTCCCTACGCTGGCATTACCCAGATCAGGTTCCACGGGTCGGTGACGGCTCCGGTCACCTTCTCAGCCGGGCTAGCCCCCGGCTCCCCCACTATTCAGTTGTTGGGGCTCGTCGAAACGCGAGCCGTTACTTCACGCACCTAACGCTCGCACGCGCGAATCGGGGTGTCAATTGCCGGCCGAGCCGTGCTCGTGCACGAGCAGCAACAGGCCCGATCCGACTTCCAACATCGCCGTTGAACCGGTGAGCTCGTTGCTGACGCCGAGGCTTGTTCCGACCTCGAGGCTGCGACCGCCAAGCTCGTATGCGAGCCCCTGGGATTGAAGGTGAAGCGCGGGCCCGTCCACGGCCAGCAGCGTGACGATGTCGCCGGCGCGACCATGGATCTCGGTCGAATCCGTCACCAGTCGCACATCTCGGCTGCCGTCAGCCAGCACGACGTCGCGGTCACGCCAGCGCGGGTTGGCGAGGAGCATTACGTTTGCCAGTTCGTGGTCGAGGCGGGCGCCGCCGAAGGCGCCCACGACGATGACTCGATCAGGTTCAGCTTCGAGCGCGGCCCGCATGGCTATTTCGGCGTCGGTGGCGTCCTTGGCGGTGGGAAAGCGACGGACTTCGACATCCGGGTTTGCCGCGTGCGCTTCGGCGAACCCTGCCTCGCCAAGCGAGTCACCGTCGCCCACGATGACATTACAGATGCCCCCGGCTTCGGTGACAGCCCGGGCCCCACCGTCGGCGGCGACGACTCGATCCGCCGCAGCCAGTTGCCGAGCGAGAAACGCCGAGTCGATGTCCCCGTTCAGCACCACCAGCACCGTCAGGCCGGAGCCCACGCGACGTCCTCCGGTCTACAGGTCCGTCCGGTAGACGTAGCGGACATCCCAGAGCCCGAACAACGTGGGCGTCAGGTTGCCGAACACGTTGCGGACCGCGGTGAGGCGCTCCGAGTGCGTGGTGTAGGCAACCGGCGCGTGATTAGCGGCGATTTCCTGCGCCTGGTGGTAGAGCCGAATCCGCTGCTCGTGGTCCAGCTCCTGGCTGGCCCTGATGAAGAGGGAGTCGATTTCGGCTTCCCAGGTCGTGGCCGGCTCAGACTGGTTCGGGTTCCACAGGTGCAGCGACTCGCTGCTATGCCAGAACCCGATGCCGAAGTGCGGTTCGGAACTGCCGCCGAATCCAATCAGGATCGACTCCCACTCGTAGCTGCTGGTCAGCTGGTCCACGATCTCGCCGAACTCGATCACGCTGATATCGCCCTGAATGCCGATCTGCGCCAAGCCAGCCTGGATGATCTCGAGTACTCGGAGACGCAGATCATTGCCGGCGTTAGTAGCCATGGTGAACCGGATGTTGTTGCCGGCGTAGTCCTCGCGGATCCCGTCACCATCTCGATCCATCCAGCCCAGGCCGTCCAGGATGGCGTTGGCCGTCTCGATGTCGTATTCGTAGCGCTGGACATCCGGGTTGTGGAAGTCGCCCGCGGCCGGGCTGAGGAAGGCCCACTGCGGGTAGCCCAACCCGTGCTGGACATCGCGGATGATGGCGGCCTTGTCGACCGCGAAAGCAACCGCCTGGCGGAAGCGGGTGTTCTCAAACCAGCGCAGCTTTTCAGGCGCCAGGAACGGCTCACCGGTCTCGGCGTTGCTCCCCGGGTTCATGTTGAAGGCCAGGAACGTCGAACCGAAGGTGGGTCCGCGGCTGTAAAGCGTGAAGTTCTCAGAGTCCTGCACTGGATCAAGGGCCGCGAACTCCTCACCCAAAACGCCGTGGACGTCAGTCTCACCTGACCGGAATCTGGGGAGTTCGTCTGCCAGGCCGTCCACCACCAGATACCTGATCTCGTCGAGGTACGGCAGACGGCTGCCGGCGCTGTCGGTGAGCCAATAGTTCGGGTTGCGCTTGAGGACGATGAGGTTGTCGGACTCAAGGGTCTCGATAGTGAAGGGGCCGGTGCCGATGATCTCGGCCGGGTCGGTCTCGATGTCCCACACCGAGTTGAACGTCCCGTCGTCGACGTGCGGCTCGAGGATGTGCTTCGGATAGATGGCGTTGCCCATGGAACGCAGGAAGGGCGAAAACGGCACCGGCAGCACGAACTGAACGGTGTAGTCGTCGATGGTGGTGACGGTCATGCGCTCTTCGCGCCAAGAAGCGGTCGCCTCGTCGAAGACACGGAACGTGAAGGACGCACGATCATTGGTCGGGATGTCGTCGTTGTAGATGATCCGGTTGAAGGTGAAGTCCACGTCGCGAGCCGTGAAGGGTTGGCCGTCGTGCCAGGTCACGTCCCTGCGCAAGTGGAAGGTCCAGGTCAGTCCGTCGTCGGAGTGCTCCCACGACTCCGCCAAGCTGGGCTCGACCTGGTTGTTCAGCCAGGAGGTTTCGGTAAGACCTTCGAAGAGATAGCCGAGGATTCCGGTCGAGGACGAGTCGTTGGCCAGGGCCAGATTCAAGGTCAGCGGAGCGCCGATCGTGGAGTAGGTCACGCTCCCGCCCGGTGTGCCCACGGTGTACTCGAACGCCTCGGCGTTGGCTTGCAACTCGGCCACGGTCGCGCTGCGTAGCGCGGAAGCCGTTTGGTCCACTGAGGACGCCATCAGCGGCGTGGCGGCGTAGGCCCATACTTCGGCCGTCTGATCGCTGTCGGCGCCAAAGGTCTGAACCAGCGGTCCGGGCAGATCGCCGTCCGACACCGTGTAGGAGGTGAGCACGATCAGGGACTCGTGCGTGGCGAGGTCGCCCAGCTGCAGCGGCGGATAGCCCGCGTAGTTTTCGGTGGGTCGATCCGTTTCAAATGGATAGTGCAGCAGGAACAGGCCGGTCAGCTCGGTTCCACCGGTGTTCGACACCCTGACTCGACAGGTCAACGTGTCACCCGGCGTGGCTGACTGGCTGTCGCAGGCGGCGCTGACCGCCAGCCCTGACGGCCCGGAGTGCGAGGCGGCCGCGCTCGACGGGCTCGCAACCAAGGCTGCCGCCGCAGCCAGAACCGACAGGATGAGGGCAAGGCAAAGCGAACGGAAAGGGGTTACGCGGATAGCAAACATTCTCGGGTTCAACTGCTTCCGATCGGTACCGGCGACAACGTCACGCATCCGCCTATGACTGTCAAGCTTGGCCCCGGCGGCACGCGGGGGTGAAGGGGGGAGCTGTCTC
>JAJDZD010000004.1 GCA_022824865.1 Chloroflexota bacterium
GCTGCCGCGCCAACGCCACAAACTCCGCCCGCTGCTCCGTCATCGATCGATCCTCGAACGGCACCGGCTCATACCCTCATGGCTCCCCAAGGTGTCCACCATGTCTCCGAACGGGTGTCCATGATGTCTCCGGTCTACACATAAAGAAGGTGAGAGGTAAGAGAAGTGAGGAGTGAGAAAGAGAAGAGGGAAAAGTAGGAGTCGGTTAGGGGTTGGTGGTGGGCAGGTTGATGCGGGAGACGGGGTTGCAGGATTTTGATGCGGTGTACTGGATGAGGCGGACGAGGAGGGCGCGGGCGAGGGGGTCGTTGCGTCCGGCGTGGCTGAGACCGAGGGTGGTGACGACGACTTTGCCCTTGCCGTAGTTGGCCTGGGCGGTGATGGCGGCTTCGTTGCCGAGCCAGCCGCGGAAGGTGCCCATGAGGATGTCGCTGGGGTCAAGACCGTCGACGGCCGGGATGACTCGCGGGGCGGCACTGGGGACGAATGGGGTGCTCATGAGGGGTTCGGCAAGCAGCCCTTCGCGGAACTCGGGCGCGATCCAGTCGAAGCCGGTGGACCAGTGCGAGGCGAAGCGGCCGGTGCGGGGGACCGAGGGAAGGAACGGGGTGTCGGCGAGGTCGGCAACGACAAGGGCAGGGAGGCCGCCGGCAACCATTTCGAGGGCGTCGGCGCCACCGCCGCCGGCGACGACGACGGCCTGGGTGCGGACGGGCTGGGTGAGGGTGGTGCAGCCGGCTTCGGCGAGGCCGTTGGCAAGGGTGGCGACGCGGTTGGTGTGGTCGACGCCGGTGAGGTAGATGCGGAGTTTGCCGTTGATGGTGGCGGCGTCGGTGGGGACGACGAGGACTTGCTCTCGTTGGTCGAGCGAGAGGCCGGAGCCGCGGATTGCGAGGTCGATGTCGAGGACGCGGCTGGATTCGATCAGGGGGGCGGTGAATTCGAAGTCGTCGATGACGACGGGTTCGACGCCGGCGGGGATCTGAATGGTCTCGCGGCGGCGGGGTTCGCCGGAGACGCGCCAGACGATTTCGGCGTCGCCAGCGGCACGCGGGCCGGAGATGAGGGCGCGGACGTTCACCGGGCTGCCGGCCCAGGCGGATCCCGGGAGCTCTTCGATCAGGGCGACGGTTTCGTCGGCAACGGACCGCATGGCCTGGACGACGGGCTTGGGGCGGGCCTGAAAGTCGGCGAGGCCGTTGACCTCCCAGCCCTGGTCCATGAGTTCGGTGAGGACGAAGCCTGAGAGGCCGGGGGTGGCGCGCAGGCGGGCGACCTGGCGGCGGAAGCCCTCGGCCTGGACCTGGCGAGTTGCGGCGGTGAGGTCGTCCAGGGAATCGAAGGCCTGACGGGCGACGGCGTGCTGGAATCGGTCAGCGAAGCCGGCCTGATCGAAGGCGAGGTCGGGGGTCCAGGAGCGGTCGGCGAGGAGCCAGGGGGCCGGGGGCTTCCAGTCCTGCGGGAGGCCCCAGAGGCCAAATTCTGAGAGAGCGACGGGACGGTTGGCGGGGGCCTGGGCGTCGGCGCGTTCCCAAAGGTCGGGGGGACGGGCGGCAAGCCAGTCGACGAAGGCGCCGAAGTCGCGCGCGCCCTGGGGGTGGGCGGCGTAGGTGTGCATGTCGGCGAGGTCGGTATCGAGATGGAGGGCGCCGAGCATGGCGGAGTTGTCGATGACGAGGCGGGTGGGGTCGGATTGGCGGGCGACGGCGACCCAGTTGCGCAGGCGTTGGCGGTGGTCGGCGCTGGCGGCAAGGTCGAGGCCCCAGCCCTCGTTAATAACGGAGCGGGCGATGAGGGAGGGGTGGTGGGCGTCGCGGACGGCTGAATCGCGGAGCATGGCGGCGACGTCGCCGTCCAGCCAGTCGGGGAAGGATTCGTCCGGTCGGTGGGGCTGGCCCCAGCTTGGAAGGTCGTACCAGACCAGGAGGCCCATGCGGTCGGCGAGGGCGAGGTAGCGGGGATCAGGCAGCTTAACGTGACAGCGCACGAGGTTGAGGCCGGCGTCCCGGGCGACCTGGAAACGGCGGGCGAGCGCCTGGTCGCCGGGGTAGGCGTAGCCGGTGACGGGGCTGTAGTCCTGGTCGAGGGCGCCGCGGAGGTATTGAGGCCGGCCGTTGAGGCGGAGGTCGTGTTCGTCGGCCTCTATGCGGCGGAAGCCGGTGGTGAAGCGGCGGGTGTGCGTGAGGGCGTCGGAATCGAGGGCGACGTCAACGTCGTAGAGGGTGGGTGTGGAGGGATCCCAGGGCTGGATATCGGGCCAGTGGTGACTAATTTCCAGTCCGGTGTCGAGAACGCCAGTAGCTTCGCTGGTCCAGAGGGACGTGGAACTATTGGCTTCGCGGACGGTTACGTGGACGCGGCCGTGCGTATCGGGGCTGCCGAGGACCGTCAGACGGGCAGTCTGGAGGTCTTTGGCGAGGTCGGTTCTGAGGCCGGTGACGTGGCGGGGCGGGCGAATGTCAAGCCAGACGGGCTGCCAGAGGCCCGAGCATTCGCCGTACCAGTGTTGTTTGCCGCGCGGGATCCAGGCGGCGCGGGTTGGGGGGCTGCCAGGAGGCGTGAGGACGCCGGGGGGCAGGACGGGCGTATCCCAGACGCGAACGGTTAGGGTGACGGTGTGGCCGTGGGTTTCCGGGGGAAGGATGGCTTCGAAGGGGAGGTAGCCGCTTCGACAGGTGGCGGTGTGCCGGTCGTTGACCCAGACGTCGGCGATCCAGTCGGCGGCGCCGAAGACGACGACGGCCTGGTGACCAGGCGGAGGGATGGGGACATCAAGCCGGCGGCGGTACCAGTAGAAGGCGGGGCCAGTGGGTGGGGAGTCGAGGACGAGTTGGGGGTAGGCCGGGGGCGCGATCTGGTGGTTGAAGTTGACGTCGCGGAGGTCGGGCGAGTCGGTAACCCCGAGCTCCCAGGGGCCTTCGATGCGGGTGCGATCAGGGCGAGTCATCGTCTGATACCTTGACCTCCGGTGGCCGAGCAATACTCACAGACCGGCGCTGGGTCCGGTTCCCAGCCGCCAGGCGAGTCCTTCGAGCGCCCCGCCGCCGGCACGTACGCGGGCCTGGCTGTTGCCGCGCTCCTGGTAGCAAGCGCGGTCTTCATTTTGCTGGCGGACCGCAGCCTGCGGCGTGCACCGGAGATACCGGACGTGTTGCGTCCCACGGCGACCGCGGCCGCCACGGTACCAACGCCGCAGGCGCCCGCGGTGATTCCGGTGACACCGGAGCCGATCGTGATTGACCTGGAAGTGCCGCAAGGGCCGTTCGAGCAGCTGCCGACGCCGACGGTAGTTCCGGTACACACGGAGGCGCCGGCGCGGTATTTCCTGGTCACGGTGCAAAGTGGGGACACGCTGGCAGCGATTGCGAGCCGGTACGGGTACAGCTTTGAGGAGATTGCCGAACTGAACGGCATCGACGAGCCGTACATCATCCAGATCGGCGACGAGTTGCTGTTTCCAAATCGGTAGCTGCGCTCGCCTGTAAACCGAGGTCAGGCCTCGGGGCTTCGCTTGCTGAGATCCTCGTCATCCCGATCGTCCTCAGACGAGGGTTCGTCGGCCGCGGATTCATCTTCCGAATCCGGTTCAGGCGATGAGTCTTCCGACTCCTGCTCCGTTGATGCCTCGGGCTCGGGCGGCTCGGGGGCGGATTCGGAGTCGGCGGGTTCGTCGGGCTGGTCAGTGGGATCGGCTGCAGGCGGCGGCTCGGCGTCGTCTTCCTGAGCGCCTTCGGGCTCTGTTGCCACGGTTTCCTGGGTGGGGTCGAGGCCGGGATCGAGCGCGACGAAGCGGACAGGCCAGGCGGTGACGTCGGCGGCAGGCGCGGGGAGGGCCATGAAGGCCATGCGCTCGGCGCTGAGTGTCTCGGTGTTGACGAGGCCGCGGACGACGGGGACGTCGTTCTCCAAGAGGGTGCTGAGGATGACGCGTTCGTCGTCGGGTTCGGATTCGCGGCCAATGGATATGCCGTCAGCCAGGGCCACGAGCTTGGCGCCGCGGACGAAGAGCCACTGGGCGGCCTGGGCGGTGAAGCAGGGCGCGACGCCGTTGCCGCGGGCGGCGATGACGACGATGTCGCGGGTGTGGAGATCTCGGCCGAAGATGTCTTCCAGGCGGTTGGAATCGATGTCGGGGGCATCCGCAGAGACTTCCAGGTGAGCGACCAGGCCCTCGCCGAAGAATGTCTCCGGCGAAAGGCCGGCCAAGTCGGAGCCCCAGCGGACGAAGCGGCGGGGGGCGAGGACGTGGGTGCCGACGTCGGCGTCCATTTCAATGCGGTGCGTGAGCGTCTGGGGCTGGCCGGACCGCTCGAACTCGTGCGCGGTGAACGAGTCGGCGGCGCCATGGCGGAGAACCCTGGTGCAATCAACAACGCGGCGTGACATCAGCTCCGGGGATGGGTGGCGGTTTGGGCGATGGTGGGGCGCGAGAGCGTGCCCCGTCAATAGCTGCCTAGCTTATTCGATGGTGAGCGCTCGGCCCGAGCCCGGTTCGGCGACCCGGATCGCGGTTGCACCGAAGGTCCGGCGATAGAAGCGAAGACCTTCGGATTGCAGGTGAATCGGGATGAGGGTGCGCGGGTTGACGATCTGGATGAAGCGTTTAAGGTCGGGGCCGCTGGCGTGTCCGGAGGCATGGAAGCCGGCGGCTTCGGCCTCAGATTCGGAAGCGCCGCCGACGAAGTCCAGGCCGAGCAGGTCTGTCCAGTTTCGGAGGCGCTGCATGTCGAGTTGCGATTCTTCGTCGTAGGGCTCGCTGGAGGAGTAGATCCAGGCGCCGGAGGACGTCTCGCCGAGGTCGAGGAGGCGAGTCACGTCGAAGAAGCTGACGCAGAGAACGTAGGCGCCAGGGTCTGTCGAGATGGTCGACTGGGAAACGAGAGCGTCCGCGAATTCATCGGTTACTTCGTCCTGCCAGGCGGTGGAGGTGGCTCGCCGGTCATCGAATACCAGGAGACCGTCCGGCGCCGACGGCAGGGGCGTGGCGGGATCGACGGTGTGCATGGCGCCGAGGAGCAGGGCGTCTTTCATCAGGACGACGAGCTGGCGGTTGGATTGGCGGGCGGCGTCTCGAAAGATAGTGAGGCGCTCGATGTTGCGGGGGCCGAAGTCGGCTACGACCAGGCCCTGGGTTTGGCGGACGCGCTCGATGGCCCGAGCGCCCACGTCCGATTCCGATGCACCGCGGGGCCTGGCGGCCTGTGTGCCCTCGCAGATGAGGGCGACGAGATCCAGCTTGGCGAGTTCGTGGGCAAAGGCCCAGGTTCGATCGGCATGGCGGCCGTGCATGCGGATGTCGCCGGTGTAGCCGACCCAGCCGGCGGAGGTTTCGACGGCGAAGCCGTGAGCGCCGGGGATGGAGTGATCTACGGGGAAGGCGCGGACCTGGTGTCCGTCGATCTCAGACACGCCGGTCGTCATGGGGGTCGTGACCGGTTCCGGGCCTGACTTGGCGTAGCGGTGGGTCCAGTACTCGGTTGCGGCGGAGGACCAGTCGACGCGATCAAGGAGCGACCAGGGACGCTGCTGGTAGGGAGTCCTGGGATCGGTGACGAGTAGTTCGTCCCGCGGTGTGCGGGGACGCAGGAAGACGGTCTGGCTGTCGTCGGTGCTCTGGCCGCCGTCTTGCATGGCCTTGGCAATCACGGCGGTGAGGCCGCCGGTGACGACGGGGATGTCGGGCCGGAGGAGTGAGATGTAGCCGACGTGGTCGGCGTGGGCGTGGCTGAGGAGAACGGCGCGCGGGTTGACGTCGTCGCGGTAGCCGGGGTGACCGCGAAGGCGATCCCAGATGCGGGCGTGCTCGGGGAGGGCGTTTAGGTCGTCGCGGTAGAGACCTTCAAGGGGCGGAAGCAGGCCGGTCAGGAGGTAGTCGGAGAGCCCGCGGACCGTACGCGGCCGGAGGAATTCCTCGAAGTAGGTCCCGAGGGCGCCGAAGGACATGCCGAAGTCGAAGAGGACCTGCCAGTCGCCGTCTTCGAGCAGCAGCTTGTTGCCGCCGATTTCGCCGGCTCCGCCGTAGGCGGTGAAGCGAACGGGCATCAGGGGGCCAGGGGCGCTGGCCTAGGGCTTCAGGCGTTCGAGCACGTCAGGGTTCTGGACGGAACGCGGTCGGCCGCCCTGGATGACGGCGGCGGCGCAGCGCAGGGCGCTCTTCGGCCCCCAGCGCGATGCCACCTGGGAGTAGCCGGCGGAGTGCGGGGTGAGCAGGGCGTTCGGGATGTCGAGCAGCGGGTTGTCTTCAGCGATCGGCTCGATTTCGGTCACGTCCAGCCCCGCGCCGGCGATTTGTCCGGTTTGCAGCGCGGTAACGAGGGCCGGTTCGTCGATGATTGGGCCGCGGGCGGTATTGATGACGAAGGCGGTGGGCTTCATGCGTGCGAAGGCCTCCGCATTCAGGCAGTGGCGAGTGGCGGGATTGAGCGGGAGGTGCACGCAGAGATAGTCGGCGGCCTCCAGCACCTCGTTGAACCCGGTCAGTTGGACGCCGAACTCTTCGGCGGCAGAAGGCTCGACGTACGGGTCGTAGGCGATGAGGCGCAGGCCGAAGGCCTGGCAGCGAGTCGCCACGGCGCGCGCGATGTTGCCGAAGCCGAGCAGGCCGGCCACCTGGCCGCGCAGGCGCGGCCAGTGCTCGGAGAAGTCGATGGCATCTTCGCGGGCCGGAGCGCCGGAGCGGCTGGGATGGACGGTGCGGGGCAGGCGGCGGTAACACGACAACAGCAGCATGAGGGTGTGGTCGGCGACTTCCTCGATGCAGAGGTCGGGCGTGTTGCCGACCATGACGCCGTGCTCGGTGGCGGCTTCCAGGTCGATCGGATCGACGCCGGTGGTGCAGGTGATGATGGCGCGCAGGTGCGGGGCAATGGCGAAGTCGTCGCCGCTGAATGGATCGAGGCCCACGGCGCCGGCGGTGGCGCGTTGAAGCGCGGCACGGCGGGCAGCGAGATTGTGTATGTCGGCGAACTCAACCTCGCCGCCGGCTTCCTCCACGACGTGAACGTATGGTCGGAATCGGTGTTCGTGCATCAGCGGCACGAAGACGACTGGATGGTCAGCCATAGGTCGATCCTCCCAGGACTGCGGTTGATGGAGTACGGAAGATCATCACAGGGCTTCGACGTCCTGGCGACTGGTCAGAAGATGGATCCATGTCCTGCCGGGACGAAGTTCGAGCGGCGAGCCGTCGGCGTTGAGGAACTCGGTCACATCGGTCGCCGACGGCCGGCGCCAGGTTCCGTCGAGGCGCGCGCCATCGCGAAAGACGGACACGGGGCCCTCGCCGGTGGTGCCGATCCAGACGGACTTATTGCCCAGGTGGTCCTCGTCGTACTGGGTGACGCGGGCCGGGACCCATTGGGCGATGACGTTCTCGAAGGCGAGCGCTTCGCCCGTGTGGGCGTCAACGTCGAGCGCGCCGCCGAGCGAGCGACGCCAGCGGCGGGTGGCGGCATCGAACTCGTACTCGGCCTGGAAGGCGTTGCGAGGTCCGCCGGGAATGGTGAGGTCGGTTAGGGGGCCGATTTCGGGTTCGGTTTCGTAGAAGCGGAATCCCTGAATCTCACGCCGGTCGGGATGGCGTTTCGCGCCGACTTCGCGCAGCGCCGGGAGGCTGGCGTACATGTTGAACGGGGCGGGCCGGCTGGAAATGCGGTAGTAGGGGGTGGTCTCGTCGTAGAAGAACTGGTCGATATCCGCCGCCGGGGAGTTACGCAGGTCCCGCATGACGGGTGGACTGGCCCCGACGTGAGCGAACAGGGCGTCGAACTGCTGGACGAGGTCGCGGTCGACGAAACGCGAACTGCGGATGGGGCCGACGCGTTCGAGGTCGCTGTCCAGGAAAAAGGCGGTGTAGCGAGTGACTATGCCTTCCGTGACGTGCTCGTAGACGACGGCGGCGGTGCTGAGGCCGCTCTGGGGCCGGGCGCCGCCGGAGTTATCGATCTTGACCGCAACGACGCGCCGGGATCTGGCGGCAGGACTGATTTCAAGGCCCGTCAGCGGTGAGAGGAGAGGCGGCGGGGTCGGCGTAGGCGTGGGTGTCGGATCAGGCGTGGGTGTCGGTTCGGGAGACGGGGTTGCGGTAGGCGTCGCGGTCTGCGTCGTCGGGCGTGTGGGACGTGGGGCGGCGACGGTGGCAACCGGAGCGACGGGTGCGGGCGCCGGCGGAGATGAAGCTGAGGGCGGCTGGGTGGCGGGAGCCTCAGCCACCGTGGCAGGTCGGTCGGCGGCAACGGGCGACGCCGCAGGGGAAGGCGCCGCGGTGTCCGGCGACGGCGCTTCCGGGATCGGCGACGATGGACCAGGCGTGGGGTCCTCGGACTCTCCGCAGGCGGCGATCAGAAGCGTGGATGCGCCAGCCAGGATGGCAACCAAGCGTCGCCTTGCGATGCGCGTCGATCCAGGCATACGCGGTGCGTGACTTTCGGGCTGGACTACTGGGGATTGATACAGGATGCGGTGGACACGGTGGGCAGCGCAACGAAGCCTTCGCCGACTGACTCCTGCAATAGTCACTGGCGCCAGGTGTGATGCGGACGTGGGCTCGCTCTTGGGGCAGCCTGCTGGCCGTGGAGGGAATGTCGGGAATCACGACATCTGTGGGTTGCCGTTCGAGCCGTTGCTGGCTGGGAGCGCTTGGACGGCGGATTCACCTGCGGGGAAGCGTGACTGTGCGCTTGTCGAGCTATCGGAAAGACCGCGCGCCAGACGATGCGCCACCAAATAAGTCCGCTATTGAGCGCTTTCACTCTTGCTTATTGCTATCATACTGCTAGCAATGCAATTGGGGTTTCGGGATGGCGACATTGCACGTGCGGCGTTTGGACGATGACATCGTCAGACGGCTCAAACGGCGCGCTGTCGCGAATCACCGCTCACTCGAGGGTGAGGTTCGCCACATCTTGGAGCAGGCCGCAGCCGACGATATGGCGGAGAGAATGCGGGCATTCCGGGTCTTGTCCGAGAGGTTGCGAGCGGAGACCGGGGATGAACCGCAGATTCCCGCACATGTCCTGATCCGGGAAGACCGGGACCAGGGTCATGGACCTGCGTGGTGATGCGACTGGTCGTGGACGCCAGCGTTGCCGTGAAGTGGGTTGCCGAAGAGGCGGACTCGGACAAGGCTGCTCGGCTTCTTTCGGGACTCTACGAGCTTCACGCCCCGCGGCAGTTGGTGGCCGAGATTGGAAATGCGCTCTGGCGCAAGGCACGCTCAGGAACGATGCGGCGGAGTCGCGCCGCCCTGCTTGCCGCCGCCATAGCCGAGATGCCGGTTCTCTGGGCGGAAGATGAAGTCGTTGCCTCAGCGTCGGTTCGGCTAGCGCTTGAACTGGATCGTCCGGTCTACGACTGCGTCTATCTTGCTCTCGCGCATCGGCTCGGGGCCACGCTGGTTACGGCCGACGCGCGTTTCGTGAATGCCCTGGCGGACACGGAGCACGGGGAAGTCGTGACTGCCCTGGCAAGCCTTGTCGAGGTGTGACCAGATGGTCGAGCCCGGAGAGCATGGCGAGGTTGGCGCCGGCCTTCAGGACCTTTGAGATCGAATTCGCGTGGTGGAGGCTTTTGCTAGTCGGCGTTTGGCCCGCTTTATCTTCTCGCAGTGAATCGCTAAGGCTGGCGGAAGACGCGGCGGCAGGCGGCGGCGACGCGGGCGGCGCCTTCGGCGATGGGCAGGGCGCGCATTTCGTCGTTGAAGATTTCGACACCAGCGGGCCCGCTGTAGCCGGCGGCCTCCAGGGCGTTGGCGATGGCGGCAAGGTCCATCACGCCGTCGCCGGGCAGGCGGCGGATCGAGTCGTCGAAAGTGGTCGGGTCGCCGGGCGGAGCGTCGTTGAGGTGGACGTGGTTGATGGCGCGGCCGGCCGTGGCGATGTCCGCCAGTTCGCTGTCGCCGCAGTGGAAGTGGTAGGTGTCGAAGAGGATGCCGACGTTGACGCGGCCGATGCGGTCGATCAGGTCCAGGGTCCCGGTGATGCCGGAGAAGAGTTCGTAGGGCTGGTCGGGCCAGATGTTGGGGCCGATGAACTCGAGGCTGAGGGCGACGCCCTCGCCGGCGGCGACGTCGGCCACGTCGCCGATGCGCAGGGCGAGCAGGTCCAGCATTTCGTCGGGGGGCCTATCGACCCGGTTCGGGACAACGACGGCCGCGACGCGAGCGCCCAGGGCCGCGCCGAGCGCGGCGTTAGCAGCCACCTCGTCCAGGCTGGCGTCAAAGTCGGCGTGGGCACCGATAACTTGCGCTCCGGCGCCCCAGGCGCCGGGTTGAAGTGCGTGCGACTGGAAGGCCTGCACGACGGCGTCACGGCTCGTCGCTGCCTCGAGCGCGCGGGCGGCGGGCATGCTGAAGTCGGCGGCCCGGAAGCCGGCGGAGGCGGCCGCGTCGAGGTACGTGCCGAGGTCGTCGACCTGCGCGACGGTGGCGGGATGGAGCGCTGGGATTAGCGAGGACATGGGCTCGGTTCTCCTAGGAGTGAAGGGCGCGTGTGTTCCGCCACGACTGCTCCGGCGAGTTGGGCAACCTAGCGGTCGCGGCCGGTGGCGCCGTGCAGGGCTTCGCGGACCACGATGTCGTCGATGAGGCGTTCGACGGGGGCCAGGTCGTCGGTATAGACGGTCTCGGCGCGGTTGACTTCGCGCAGTTCCCAGGGGCGAGCGGCGATTTCCGCAAGCACGGGCAAGCCAACGGTTCCAGCGCGCACCTGGTCCCCGGTGATTGGTGTCAGTGAGCCGTAGACGAGGCTGTTGTTGAAGCCCGAGGGCAGATCAATGACGTAAACGTGGGGGAAGACTGAGCGCATGGTTTCCGAGAGCACGTCCACCAAGCGAAAGTCCGTGGCGGTGCGTCCCGCGTTGAGGGCCACGACGCCCTTATCGGTCAGGTGTTCGCGGGCGGCGATAAAAAACTCCTGGGTTACCAGATGGAAGGGGATGTAGGGCTGGCGGTAGGCGTCGACGGCGATGACGTCGTAGCGCCGGTCGACGCGCTGGAGGAAGGTGCGTCCGTCTTCGGCGTAGGTCTTGAGGTTGGGTTCGTTCATGTCGAAGTACTTGCGGCCAAGGTCGATGACCCGGTCGTCGATCTCAACGCCGTCGATGGCCACGTCGTCTCCGAAGATCTGCGTGTACTGCTTGGACACAGTGCCGCCGCCGAGACCGATGATGAGGAGCGAGTCGACTTCGTCCGGTTCTTGCCCGCCAATGATGGGCGCCAGCAGGAAGTAGTCCCAGGGTCCGTTGGTGAGCAAGCGGTCGGGGTGGTAGATGGAGTGGGTGCCAATGCCCTCGTTGAGGACCAGGCGACGGCCGATGTTGGGGCTGTCGATTACCTGAAAGAACTGGAGGGCGGATTCGCCTTCGACCAGCAGGCCATCGGCGGGGCGGACCGGGCCAGGGTCGACCGCGACCCAGAGGACGATGAGGATGGCCAGGAGGGCGCCGTAGAACAGGCGCCGCCGCCGCCGGCTGGTGGCGATGATCGACAGTCCCAGCAGCAGGACGGCAAATATCAGAAAGGTCGAGCGGGTGCCGACGGTGGGAATGAGCAGCAGGACGGGAATGAAGGCGCCACAGATGCTGCCGACGGTGCTGACGGCGAATACCTGGCCAGCGCGCTTGCCGGCCTGCTGGACGTCACTGGTGACCAGGCGGATGGCGAAGGGCGAGACCATGCCGAGCAGGGTGAGAGGGACGGCCAGCAGAAGGAGCACGCCGACGAGCGAACCGAAGAATAGTCCGCCGTTGAGTGAGGCAATGGCCTGTGAGGACACGGAGAGCACCGGCTTCGAAAAGAACGGCACCAGGCCGACCAAAAACGACGCAATGGCAACGATGTGAAACATGGTGTCTTCGTAGGGCCGCCGGTCGGCGAGGCGACCGCCGATCCAGTAGCCGATGGACAGGTAGAGCAGCGTCAGGCCGATGACGACGGCCCAGATGATGATGCTGGTGCCGAAGAACGGCGCCAGCAGCCGGGAGGCGCTGATCTCCACGGCCAGGACGGACATGCCCGAGAAGAAGGCGATCGTGAGAACGAGCCAGATGCGGGCGGTCCCGAGCGGCTGGTCACCTGGCGGGGCGGAAGTGCTGGACACGCGGTTCCTTAGCTCAACGGGTCAGGTTGGACGCCGGTTACATGCAGCGTATTGTCGCGGATGCGAGTGCCGCTAGAACCCGAGCACCTGTCCGTGCCAGCGCGGGTCGGTGGCCCCGATCCGGGCGCCCGTATCCGGGTCGAGCATAACCCCTTGGGCGCGTGAGTAAACGGAAAAGGGCGCTTCGCGACGAACCGAGTGGCCGCGGTTCTCGAGATCGGTAAGGACGGCGGGATCGAATCGGTCTTCGAGCATGAGGTCGCCGGTGTCCTCGTTGTGGTACCAGCGCGGGGCGTCAATGGCGGCCTGCCAGTGCATGCCGTGGTCGAAGACGTTGGAGATGACCTGGAAGTTGGTCTGGACCTGGTACTGGCCGCCGGGCGAGGAGCCGAGCAGTACCAGTTGGTCTTCGCGCCGGACCATAAAGGTATTGAGGGTGTGGATGGGACGCTTGCCGCCCTGAAATACGTTGGGGCTGGCGGGATCAAGGGAGAAACCGCACAAGCGGTTGTTGAGCAGCACGCCGGTGCCAGGCACGACGTAGCAGGAGCCGAAGCTGGTGAAGACGCTCTGAATGAAGGTGATGGCGTTGCCAGCCTCGTCCACCGCCGATACAGCCGTGGTGTCGCCACCGACGGCGCTGGGATCGCCGGCCGATACGTGCTGGGCGGCGCGGACGGGGTCGATGGACATGCGGCGCTGGGCGGCGAATTCCTTGCCGAGCAGGCGGTCGATGGGGATGTCGTTCCAGTTGGGATCGCCGACGTGGACGAGCCGGTCGGCAAAGGCGGCCTTCTTGCACTCGGCCATGAGGTGGAGGACGTCGGCGCTGCCGAACTCGAAGGCGGCCAGCTCGAAGCCTTCGGCAATGTTGAGCTGTTCCAGGAGGAGGAATCCCTGGGAGGGTAGAGGCTGTTCCAGGACTTCGAGGCCGCGGTAGTAGGCGCGCAGCGGAGGAAGGACTTCGCACTGATAGGCCGCAAGGTCGCGGGGGGTGAAGGCGCCGCCGCCGCGGGCGGATGCTCGCACGAGGGCATCGGCGAAGGATCCCTTGTAAAAGGCGTCGGCGCCGCCCTGGGCGATCTGGCGCAGGGTTTCGGCGAGGTCGGGCTGATGGAGCAGCGAGCCGGGCGGGGGCGGGGCGCCGTTGGGGAGAAAGCTGCGCGCGCTGGCGGGGTGCTGGGCCAGCGCGGGGCCGGCGTTGGCGATGGCCTGGGCGGTGTCGGGGTCGACGGGGACGCCATGTTGGGCGTATTCGATGGCCGGGGCGAGGGCGTCGGCCATGCTGATGGAGCCGTACCGATCAAGGATGGCCTGCCAGGCGTGGACGGCGCCCGGAACGGTTGCGGCGTTGATGCCGTGCGGCGGGATTTCATCGTCAAATGCGTCAATCGTGAGGCCCGCGGGCGCAGGGCCGCTGGCGTTGATGGCATCCGGGTCCGCGGCGCCGGCCGGGAGGCAGAGGGCGAAGACGTCACCGCCGACATGATTGGTCCCGGGTTCGGCGACGGCGATGACGGCCGCGGCCGTCACCACGGCGTCAAACGCATTGCCGCCGTTGCGCAGGGTGCGGAGGCCGGCTTCAGTGGCCAAGGGATGCCCGCTGGAGATCATGGCGCGGGCGCCAATTACGGGCGGGCGCTGGGTGGTCCAGCGCGGGTCGGCGCTCAAGCCTGGATGCTCTGGCCAGGCGGAAGCGCGAGGATGGCCGGCGGTGAGATGGGGTCGACCTATGACACCGTGTGCATGGGCATGATGACGTGGCTGAAGGACGGCATGTCCTCGCCGTCCTTGTCCACCTGGCGAACCAGGCCCGGACTGGTGGGACCGGCCAACGAGAGCGATACGCGTTCCGAACTGACTGTGCCCAGGCAGTCGGAAAGGAAGCGATAGTTGAAGGCGATTTGGGCGCTCGTGCTGGTACCGGCGACTTCGGCTTCGACTTCACCCTGGTTTTCGCCCAGTTCGGCGGAATTGGCCGAGAGGACCAGGCGGCCGCCGTCGTCGTTCCCTTCGATAGTGGCCCGGATGACGTTCTGGCCGTCGCGGGCGAAGAGGGCGGCAATGCGGGTGGCCTGGGTGACGGCCGCGGTGTCGGCAACGACGCGCGTTTCCATGTTGGCGGTGTCGGGGATGAGTTGCTGGTAGGCGGGGAACTGGCCGTCGATGAGCTGCGAGACGAGGGATACCGCCCTGGTGCTGAAGCGAACGGATTGGGCATTGGCCGTAAGGCCGATGGTTACGGACCCCGGGTCGTCGGTGAGGATGCGGGAGAGTTCGACCATGGCCGGACGCGGAACGATGATCTGGCTGGGTTCGGACAGGCCGGTCTCGGCCGCGGCGCGGCGGACGGCCAAGCGATAGCCGTCGGCGGCGGCGAGCTCGACGTAGTCGGGGCCGAAGGTGAGGCTGACGCCCGCGAGCACGGGCCGGCTGTCATCCTGGGCGGCGGCCACGACCACCTGCTCGATGATGGAGGTCCAGACGCCGGTTGGCATCTCGAGTTCGCGCTCGGCATCGCCCTCGGGCATCGGCGGGAACTCGTCAGCGTCGATGCCCTTCATCTTGGCGCGGAAACGGCCGGAGGAGACTTCCAGGGTGTCGGTCTCGGCGTCGAGTTCAAGGGCGACGACGCCTTCGGGCAGCTGGGCGATGAAGTCGGAGAGCAGCCGCGCGGGAACGGTGATGGCGCCTTCCGACTGGATGCTGGCGCCGGTCCAGACGGAGATGGCCATCTGCTGGTTCATGGCGGCCAGCTTGAGACCGCCGTCCTCGGTTGCCAGCAGGACGTTGCTGAGCACGGGCAGCGGGCTGCGGGCGGCGACGGCCCGGCTGACGAGGCTTAACCCTCGGTTCAGGTTTTCTTGCAGGCAAGTAAGGTTCACGCGGCGATCTCCGAGGTCCTGGCGACGAAACCGTTGGTGCGCGCCCAACCGGCCAGTGGTGTTGCACATGTTGGGCGTTGCAGCGGACGGATACTAGATGTAGTGCCAAGCGGCGGTCAATCCATGACCGGGTTTCAGCGGCGTCTGAGTTCGAGGAGCGTCGCTGGTAGGCTTGCCTGATAGGCCCGCATGGCGCGCGGGCGCCGACTCAGTGGAAAGGAGCTCGCTTGAGCTTGCGAGTCATCGTCGCTGAAGACGAAACGATTATTCGGCTCGACCTCAAGGAGCGGTTGGAGGCTTCGGGTCATCAGGTTGTGGGCGAAGCGGGCGACGGCGAGAGCGCCGTGCGGATGGCACGCGAACTGCGGCCCGACCTTGTGGTGATGGATATCAAGATGCCGGGTGTTGATGGCATCGAAGCCGCCCGCGCGCTGACAGCCGAGCACATTGCGCCGGTGGTGCTGGTGACGGCCCACGGGGAACGCGAACTGGTTGAGCGCGCCAGCGATGTAGGGGTGATTGGCTACGTGCTGAAGCCGCTGCGGGATCGAGACCTGGAGTCGGCGATCGCGGTGGCGATCTCGCGGTACGGGGAGTTTGAGGCGGTAAGCCGCGACGTGGAGAACCTGACGGAGCAACTGGAGACGCGCAAGGTGGTGGAGCGGGCCAAGGGGCTGCTGATGACCCGACTGGGGCTCTCGGAGCCTGACGCGTTCAAGCGGATTCAGAAGCTGAGCATGGACCGGCGCCGCTCGATGCGCGATATCGCCGAGGCGATCATCCTGGCGGAAGAGATCTAGGGGGAGGCTCGGCCGACCCCCATGAGGGTCGTTCTTGACCGGGGGCTGCGCCAGCGAGTCTCCCGCTCGCTCGGAGCGCCGTTGCTGGTCGTCGCTCTGTTGACGGCCGGGTTGTTGCTCACCTACCGCCGGCTGATCTTTGAGGGCCTGGTGGTGGCGGGCTACGACACGCAGACGTATTTCTATCCGTATTGGGCGGCGGCGTTCGACGCGTTGCGTTCGGGGCGGATTCCACTGTGGAATCCGGATCTGTTCATGGGCGTCCCGTTCCTGGCGAACCCGCAGGCGGCTGTCTTCTACCTGCCGAACTGGCTGCTGCTGGGTTTGAGTCCCGAACGGGCCATCAGCGTGGCGCTGATCCTGCACGTGGCCTGGGCGGCGGCGGGGACGGCGGCGCTGACACGGGTGGGATTGCGGCTGGGGTGGGCGGCGGCGGGGGCCGGGGCCGCGGTGTTTGCGTTTGGCGGCTACTTCGTCGCCCAGTCGGGGCACGTCAACCAGGTTTCGGCCACAGCCTGGCTGCCCTGGCTGCTGCTGGGGCTGGACCGCGCGGTCGCAGGGGACCGGCGGGCGTGGCTGGCGTTGCCGCCGATCACCGCGCTGATGCTGCTGGCGGGGCATCCGCAGGTGGCGTACATGAGCCTGGTGTTTGGACTGGTGTATGCGGTGATCGTAGGCGGGTCAAAGGGTGGCACCGTCTGGCGCGGGCGGATCCGAGGCGGCGTGCGCGGTCTGCTGGCCTGGGCGGCGGCCGGAGTTGGCGGGGCGATGCTGGCGGCGGTGCAAGTGCTGCCGACGCTGGAGCTCTCGCACCACGGCATCCGTTCGGGCGGAATGCCGTTGTACGAGGCGGCGTCGTTCTCGCTGCCCGGCGAGGAGTTTCTGCGCGCGGTGCTGCCGACGTTTACCACGTTGCCCTCGAGCACGGAATTCGTCGCGCACATTGGGCTGAGCGGGATCATCCTGGCGGTGCTGGGCGTGGCGGCGCGACCAGGGCGGGCGCGGACGCTGCTGTTTGTCGCGACGCTGACGGCCACGCTGCTGCTGGCCGTTGGGCCAGCCACGCCCTTGTTCACGCTGGCGCACCGGCTGGTTCCAGGGTTCGACTTGTTCCGTGTGCCGCCGCGCTGGCTGTTGCTGGGCATCCTGGCGGCGGCGCTGCTGGCGGCACAGGGCGTTGAGTCACTGGGACGCGGCGGGATTGCCCTGGGCGACTGGCGGCGAGGGACGGGGGCCGGGCTGGGATTGGTTGCGCTGGGACTGGCACTGGCCGTGGTGGGCGCGCTGCATCCAGTGAGCGACGGCGTATCGAGACCGTGGATCGCGGCCGGGCTGTTGGCGTTGGCGCTGCTGGCGGCGGCCTATGCGTTGCCCTGGGCATGGGCGCGCTGGGTGGCCGTGGCGTTGGTGGTGTTGGAGTTAGTCGTGGCCTCAGGTCCGGCCCCGGTGGGTCAGGCCGTGCCGGCCGAGGCGTATGCCGCCGACGCCAGGGTAGAGGCCGCGCTGCACGCGGACGGCTGGAATGGGCGCGTGGTGAGTCTGGCCAACCCGTCGTTCGAGATCAGCCAGCCAGCCCGGACCGTCTTAGCGGAAACATGGTTCCATCGTTTGGGCGAGCGCTCGTTCCGCGAGTTCCTGGTTACGCTCAAGAACTCCGCGATCATGAACCCGAACCTGGGCATGGCGTATCGGCTGGCAAGCGCCGATGGGTACGACGGTGGGGTGTTGCCGCTGCGGAGCTACGTGGAGTTTCGTGACCTTCTACTGCCTGGAACGGGGGCGACTCCCGACCTGTTGATCCAGCAGGCCATTACGGACATTCCATCCGACCGGGTGCTGGACGGGTTAGGGGTGGGGTCGGTGATTCGCAGCCCTGACAGGATGCACGACGTTGCGGGAGCGGCGCTGGATCTGGGGTATTGGCGGCGGATCGATGAGCGCGGGCGCAGCGACGAGCTGTATGTGGCAGAGGTGGTTGGGGCGGCGGCGGTGATCGAGGCTCCGTCGGAAGGTCCGACCGGACCGGCGGGGCGGGTGGAACTGCGCACGGTGGACGGGACGACGGTGACGCTGCCGCTGACGCGGCGCGCCGAGCGTCCGGAGCGGGTTGTGCTGGGTCCGGGGCACCTTGTGGCAGTTCGCCGGGGGCTGGATCGGCCGGCGTTTATGAGCCAGACCACCTTCGAGGAGGCGGTTGACGTTACGCGGGTGACGATAGTCGCCGAGGGTCTGCCGTTCGACCTGCGAGCATTTACCCTGCTGCATGAGGACGGTGGATCGACGGCGGTGGCGTTGCGATCCGAGGCTGCGGCGTTGAGCGCTAGAGCCGGCGAGGTGGTGGTGACGCGCCGGGGAACGACTGTTCCTCGGGGTTGGCTGGTAACGGACGTGCGGCTGGCGCGCGACGAGGCGGAGGCCCGGGAGCTGGTCGGCAGATTTGACTTTGCTGCTGACGAAGCCGTGGTGTTGGTTCTTGGAGCCGACAGCGAATCGCGATGGGGAGCGGTTGGCGAGGTGGGTCGCGCAATTGGCGTGCTGCAGTCCCCGGCGTCGGCGGGTCGGGTGGATGCCGAGTCCGCCGCCGAACTGCGGGCGCTCATTGCGGCTGCTTCCGAGGCCGAGCCCGGCGGCGAGGGCGTTGAGTCCCTGGTGGAGGCGCCCGAGCGCGTGAGGTTACGGGTTCGAACTGCTGGCGCGCGGGTGCTGGTGCTACCGGACGCGCCGTATCCCGGCTGGCAGGCACTTGTTAACGGGGTGGAACAGCCGGTGTGGCGGGCGAACGTGGGGCACCGGGCAGTGCTGATCCGGGAGGCCGGAGAGCATCTCGTCGAGTTCACATACCGGTCAATTCCGTTCGAGGTGGGGCGCATGGTCTCGCTGGTCAGCCTGGGAGCGCTCGGCCTTGGGGTCGCGGCTGTGTGGGTCCGCGGCCGCCGCCCGTAGTCCGATGTACGCCGTTTACATTGCGCCGTTCGGGTTCGCACCGAAGAACACGACAGGTCGACGCGTGATGCCGATGGCGCGCGCGGCGGCGGCAGTAGGCCACCGGGTGCGCGTGATCGTGCCGCCGTATGACGACCCCGCCACCTACGGGCGAGATTGGGAAGACGACGGGGTAGAGGTGACATGTCTGCCCCGCCCGAGGTTTGACGGCACGGTTCTGGTCGGACCGGCCTGGACGCAGTGGCGGCTGGCGAGGGCGGCAGCCGATCTGGTGGAGCAATGGCGGCCGGACCTCGTCCATGTCTTCAAGCCAAAGGCGGTGTCCGGGCTGGCGCAGATGCTGATCGCCCGACGGAAGGACCGGCCGGCCATCGTGCTGGACCTGGACGACTGGGAGGGTCGCGAAGGCTGGAGTCGTAACGAGGACTACGCCAGGCCGCTGGTGGAATTGTTCGAGATCCAGGAGCGCCTGGGGATGCGGCGCTGCGATGCCTTCACCACAGCCAGCCGGCTGCTGGCCGAACGGGCGGGCGAGGTCGCCCCCGGCTGCCCGCGGTTGCACATACCGAACGGGTTCGATCCGGCGGCCTACGAGAATTGGGCGCCCGATCGGGTGGGCAGCGCATTTCGTCGGTCGCTGGGCATCGCAAGCGATGTGCAACTGATCCTGGTCTATACGCGATTCTTCGACTACGGCCTTGAGGCGTGGGCCGAGGTCATCCGGGATATCGCGGAGCAGTCGCCGACGGCGCGCTTCCTCGTGCTGGGGGCCGGGAAGTTTGGACAGGAACGCGATCTGGCGGCCGACATGCGAATCGCCGGCCTTGCCGACCGAATGTCGTTCTTGGGATGGCTGCCATTTGCTGACATTCCATCGGCGTTGGCGGCGGTTGATCTGGCGCTTATGCCGCTGGCGGACACCGTGGCCAATCGAGCCAAGTGCTCACCGAGATATATCGACCTGATGTATGCCGGGGTTCCGGTGGTGACAACGCCGGTGGGCGAGGCGTTGACTTTTATCCGAGATGGCGAGACCGGGTTCGTGGCAATCGACGCGTCGCCCGAGGCGGTTACACAGGCGGTGCTGCGGGCACTCGGGGCCGAGGAAACGGCGGATGTGTGCGGCAGGGCCCGAACACGGGCCGTGGAGGAGCTTTCGTGGGAGCGGCTGACGGCACCGCTGACCGGGCTTTACGAAGGCGCGGTTGCGCGCGCCGCGTCACGGCGCACCTGATCAACTGATAGGGGACGATGGGGTGGCTCGCGGCGTGACGGTGGGCGTGGGCTGGGGCGTTGGGGTTGGGGCGGGAGTGGCGACAGCGCCACCCGGTCCGATAAGGGCTTGGCCCTGAGGCGCTGGGGCCGAGCTGGTATCGAGTTGCAACTCCACGGCAAGCACCGGCGGGGTGACCTGGGTGATCTCGATGCCCGGCGGAACCGTGATGACGGGTCGAAGTTGATGACGCCCCGGGCTCAGATTCGCAAGATCCAGTTCAGCGACGACATCGCCGGCGCGCAATGCCTGCAGGGTTTCGACCGACCCTCCGACGATCACCTGGACCGAGGGCTGTGAGACGGCGACGGTCAGATTCGGTTCGGCGTTAATCGCCACGACGGCCGCCAAGATGGTGGTGGTGTCGGCCAGCGGTTCGACGACGACGACGATCGCGGCCGTCGGCTCGTCGCTGACCACCCTAACGCCAACCGGACTGGCAAACCCTACATTGCCTTCGACATCGCCACGCGCGCCGTCGATGTCGAGAGGGACAGTGCTGACACCGCTGATCCGTTCGATGTCTTCGGGCTGACCGCTGATCTCGACCGTGGTGGGAACGACGCTGATTTCGCGAACGAAAAAGCCGGGGGCGACACTTCCGGTGAGTTCGGCGAGGACCGGTACCCGTTTGCGACTCGTGATGCGCGTGATTGGCACGCGGACCTGGGCGGTCTGCGGGTCGAGGCGGACGTTCTCGACTTCGTTGCCGCTGCGATCGGTCGGAATCAGCAGTGCCTGGGTGGAGACGTCGCTGGTGGCGCCTTCCAGGCTCAGGTTCGCAATCACCGAGGCAACCTCGCCCATGTCGGAGGCGCCGCCGCTGACCTGGACGCTGGCAGGGCTGGAGACGACGTTGTTGAGATCGGCGCTGAATCCGACGGCCGGGGCGCTTTCGAGCCGGGCCGTGACTTCAAAGGCGCGGATTTCGAATGGGTCTATCTGAACCGTGACGGTCTCGGGTGTGATCCGCACCACCTCCATCGCTGGGTCCGCCATGTCTACTTGCACCGGAATCTGATGGACTCCGGCACCGATGCCCGCCAAGTTGACGCGCGCCGAAAAGTGGCGCACTGACAGTTGGTCCAGGTTTTCTTTAGGTCCGCCTACGGTTACACGAACGGACTCGATCGGGCTGGCAAGCACCAAGTTGGGGCCAAGGTTGACTTCGTCGACAAGGATGTCGTCGCTAAAGAGTCGCTCGGCGTCCGGGTTCTGTCCGATGGTCCAGACCACCCAGACGAGCGCTGAGAGCACCAGCGCCACGAGGAAGCGCACACCAAGAGTGCGCTCGAAGAAGCGGCGCGCGAGGATGATGCGACGCGCCCGACGTCGGCGGGCGGCGTTCACCTACTGCGTGAAATCCAGGCGGGGAGCCCCTGAAGGCCCGCACCGCGGGTTTGGACTCGGAAGGCCGTTTCGAGCCGACGGCGCAACTGATCCGGGGTCAGATGGCGTTCCAGGCGACCGTCCACGGCCATTGAGATTCCACCGGTTTCCTCCGAAATAATCACAGCGACGGCGTCGGTTGCTTCGGTGATGCCGAGACCGGCGCGGTGTCGAGTGCCTACGTGGTCCTGCGGGCCGAGCTCGTCGCTCAATGGCAGCATGACGTGGGCGGCGACGACTTCCATGCCGTTGACCAGAATGGCTCCGTCGTGAAGTTCCGAGCCGGGATGGAAGACGGTGACCAGGAGGTTCCGCGAGAGGCTGGCTTCCAGGCGGGTACCGGTGCCGGCAAATTCGTCGAGCCCACCCTGACGCTGCACGACGATGAGTGCGCCCCACAGCCGCGCCGAGAGTTCCTCGGCCGAGCCGACCACGGCGCCAATCATCTGCTGGGTCTGCTCGGGCGTGACCATCCCAAACGGATGCGCGACCAGGGTCCCGGTTCGCCCCACACGTTCGAGGAGGCGCCGCAACTCCGGCTGAAAGACCACGAGCAGCCCGAAGGTCGCGACGAGTACGCCCTGCTCCAGGATCCAGATAATGAGTTCAAGCCGGAAGATGCCGCCAATGACGAACAGGGCCACGCCTACCACCAGCAGGCCGCGAAGTAACTGCTCGGACTGGGTGTCGCGGATGAGCGTGAGGACAGCGTGAAACAGGAAAGCGATCAGCAGGATCTGAATTGCGGCGCCAAAGTCGAATTCGCTTGCGAGGTACTCAAGCTGTTCCACGGAGGCCGCTTATCGTCTTGTCGTCAACGCCGGAGGTATTTCAGTCTACCTAGGCTCCCAGCTCGTCGAAGGCGGCGTCACCGCGCATGATGGCCACCAACAGAGCCTTCTGGGTGTGCAGGCGGTTTTCGGCCTGGTCGAACACCACCGACTGGGGTCCGTCGAGGACGGCGTCCGTGACCTCGTCGCCACGGTGGGCCGGGAGACAGTGCATGAAGATGGCGCTCGGGCCGGCCACGGCCATCATGCCATCGTCCACTCGGAATTCGGTGAAGATTTCACGTCGCTCCGCAGCCTCGTCTTCCAGGCCCATGCTGACCCAAGCGTCGGTATAAACCACCTCGGCGTCACTGACGGCAACTTGAGGGTCGTTGCCAATCTCGATGCCGCCGCCGGCGTCATCAGCGATTTCCTGAGCGCGTTCCAGGATGTCTTCGTCGGGCTCGTAGCCTTCGGGCGAAGCGACGCGGACGTGCATGCCCGCTAACGCGCCGGCGAAGAGCAGCGAGTTGCAGACGTTGAAGCCGTCGCCGACGTAGGCCAGACGGCGGCCTGCCAGACCGCCCAGGTGCTCGTGCATCGTCAGCACATCCGCCAGAGCCTGGCAGGGGTGAGTGAGGTCGCTGAGGCCGTTGATCACGGGAATGTTGGCCCAGGCAGCCAATTCCTCAAGCGTGCGGTGCGCGTAGACGCGGGCCATGAGCGCGTCGACCCAGCGTTCCAGGTTGCGCGCAATGTCGGGGATCGACTCGCGCACGCCAATCTGGGTGTGTTCATTCATGAGATCGACCGCGAAGCCCCCGAGCTGGGACATGCCAACCATGAACGTAGTGCGGGTTGGGAGGGAGGCTTTCTCGAAGAGCATGGCAAGGCTACGGCCAGCCAGGAGCGGGTGCGGCTGGCCGTTGGCCTGCATGGCCTTGAGTTGCGAGGCGCGGTCCAGCAGGCACCGGAACTGGTCGGGCGAGAGCTCGGCCAGTGTCAGGAAGTCCTGCCCGCGAAGGTCAGTGGTGGTCGCGTGGAGGGTCAATAGACGTGCTCGAAGTCGATGCCGGTGTAGTAGGCCGCCAGTATCTGCTCGCCGTTGGCGCCGTCGGCGGCCATGGCATTGGCGCTGCGCAACGGGAGCCCGATGCCGTGGCCGAGCAATGTTTGTCCGCGGCTATATGGATCGTCGACTGCTACGGCCCAGGGTTTGATGGGTCCGCCCCATTCTTCATGCCAACTGCGGGTACGGCCGTCGGCGCGTGAGAAGTAGACAGCGTGGATGGTACTGCCCTCATAGGTAAGCACGCAGCCTCGCGTGTCGTGGACGGCGTCCCGCAGGCGGGTGCCCGACAGCTCGCGGGCGTAGCCGTGATAGACCTGATCGCGGGTGTAAAGCGTGGGGGTATGACGGGTTGAGGCCGCCACGTCGAAGAGGGCGCCCCGCGCCCGGCGCGGGCCGCGGACCGTGTAGGCGTAGGTCCGAAAGGCGATGGCCGACGCGCGCAATGCTTCCCAGGGAATGTTGTCGTTCTGCTCCACGAGGCCGGAGAGGTAGTCGTCCATCGGCAGGGAGTTGACGACCCAGGCGCTGCGGTAATTGGGTAGCCAGGCGAACTCCATCGAGCCGCGGTAGGTCCACTGGGGAGCCGTTTCCTCAAGGCGCAACAGGGACCCCTCAACAGGATCGATGAGCACTTTGCCAACGGTTTGGAGCCGGGTGCTGTCCGGGAGGTCGAGCACGTGCATCTGGTTGGGGATGTCGCGGCGGATGGCGACGCGCTCGTCCTGGCCCAGTTGGGCGAGGAGCGCGCCGCCTTCGTCGCGGACTTCCAGGCCCGCGGTGGAGAAGATCGTGGCCTGGTCGACGCCCGGATTGTCGTCGCTGATGTCGAGGAGTCCGACCCTGATGTCGGGCGTGGCCAACTGGGCCGGCGCTTCGACGATGGGTGCGCGCACGCCCAGGGCGGTGAACCACTTGCCACCGGTTTGCAGGTCCGGCTGGAGGCGAAACGGACCTGGGAGTGCAGGCATCTGCACGACCAAGTCGACGCTGACCGAGCCGTCAGGCGCGACGTCGTGCGGCAGCGATTGCAGGGCCGGCGTGGCGCGAGTTGACGGTTTGTGAGAGTCGGCCCAGCGCACGCCGAGTTGTACGACGGCGTCGCCAGCGGCGACCCACGTGTCGGCGCCCGTGTTTGTCACGGTGAGGGTGAGGGACGTTGCGTCGCCGGGGGACTGCGGGGCCAGGGGATTGACGGTGTAGTCGGCGTCGATCCCATCAGTGAGGGTTGCGAGGTAGGTGCGCCCGAGAGGTTCGATCTGGATAGGCACAGCGCGCGTGGAGAGATAGCTCAACTTGCCGCGCTGGAAAAACTGCGCGGTCACGCCGCCGGCTTCGAGGACTTCCTCCGAGATGGGAAGACCCAGCAGGTCGGTTCGGCCAAGGCGGTTCCACAGTTCGAGGAAGCCGAACCGGACCGAATGGCGGGTCTGCCAGATGTACTCGACGGTCGGCTCGCTGCGAAACGGGGCGACCTGGTGAAAGTAACGACCACCCGAGACCAACTCCCCCAGCAGGGCGGGTTGCACCTCGTAGTCCGTGCCGGCGTTCTGAGGCCAGTGCTCAAGCAGAAAATTGGCGAAGAGTTGGGCGACGCGGCCGTTGCGTTGGAAGCGTTCGGTCAGTGGATCGCCGACGATTGCGACGCCGCCCACGCGCTCTACGAAAGCGCTAAAGAGCGGGTCGACGGAGGCGTTGGGCACGCCGGACACTTCGGCCAGGGCGCGTGCGGCAGGCTCCGCGGCCAAGCCGGCGGCGCCAAGGGCGGTCGCCCGTCCCAGAGTTCGTCGTGAGAGTTGTCGAGGCATAGAGGACAAGCGTAACGGCTGGTTGGGCCGTCTGGGGTTACAGATCGCACCGATGAGGTCAGTGAACGGACGGCCCCTGGCGTTCGCTGGTGGGAGCCGGTCCGCATGCTCACCAATCCGGATCACCAAGATTAACGGGGGCATACTGACCATGTGACGCAGCGCACCGGTTCTCGCATTTACCTCGACCACGCCGCCACGACGCCGCTGGATCCGACGGTGTTTGAGGTCATGCGCCCATATCTCTGGTCCGAGGCGGGTAACCCGTCAAGCGTGCATGCCGCCGGGCGACGCGCGCGCGAAGCCGTAGACACGGCACGTGAGCAGGTCGCCAGTGTGCTGGGCTGCAAGCCCGGCGAAGTGATCTTCACGAGCGGCGGAACCGAAGCGGACAACCTGGCGGTGATCGGGCTGGCGCTGTCCGAAGCAGGGCGTGGTCGCCACATTGTGACCACGGCCATTGAGCATCACGCGGTGCTATTTGCGGCGCGCTCGCTGCGTGCACACGGATTCGAGGTGACGGAACTTGCCGTCGATCAGGCAGGCCGGGTCGATCCGCCCGACTTGGAAATCACCGTTCGTCCAGACACGACACTGGTGAGCATCGGTCTGGCGAATAATGAGATCGGGACGATCCAAGACATTCCGACGCTGGCGCGAATTGCGCACGCGGCGGGTGCGCGGGTGCATACAGACGCGGTGCAGGCGGCAGGACAACTCGACATAAATGTTGATCGGCTTGGCGTTGACCTGTTAAGTTTGTCCGCGCACAAGCTTTACGGACCCAAAGGGGTCGGCGCGTTGTACGTGCGCGAGGGCGTGAACCTGGAGCGACGGGCCTTTGGCGGCGCGCAGGAACGCGACCGCCGGGCAGGTACCGAGAACGTGCCCGGAATTGTTGGGCTGGGCGAGGCTGTCATGCGCGCCGAGGCCGAACGCGAACGACGGACCGCGCACATGCGCTCGCTAAGCGCGGCGCTTGTGGAGCGAGTGACGGCCGGGTGTCCAATGGTACGGGTGACGGGCGATCCGGAGCGTCGGCTGCCCGCGTTCGCGCCGTTTGCGTTTGCGGACGTTGATGCCGAATCGCTGTTGATCCGGTTGGATCTGGAGGGGATTGCCGTCTCCACCGGGGCGGCCTGCACGTCGGGCTCGCTGGAGCCGTCGCACGTGATCGAGGCGCTGGGGCTGCCGGAGCGCTATCGACAAGGTTCCCTGCGCTGCACGGTGGGACGTGGAACGACGCTGGATGAGGTTTCGCGGGCCGGCGAGGCGATCGTCGGGCACGTACGGATGCTGCGAGCCATAGCGGCGGCGCCAGGAGTCGTGTAGACGTGGATGTGCTGTTGGTGATTCCACCGTCCGTCTATCTGGGATTGCTGCTGGCCACCTTTATCAGCTTTACGTTTCACACGGTGATGGGCCGGCGGCAGAACTCGGGGTTCTTCTACTGGCCGTTCGGAGTGGCCGGGTTCGCCGGCGGCGCGCTGGCCGCCGGCGCGCTTGGCGCCACGTACATGGCGATTGGCGGGCTGCCGATTCTCGGCGGGTTCGTCGGGTGTCTGGTGGGCTTGCTGGTTGCGCACCTGGTGCTGACGTGAGGACGCTGGCGGCGCGCATCCTTTAGGCCCGAGATTCGGCGTTGCCTTACGGGAAACTGTGCTAGTTTTTTCGGACACGACGGACTCTAGGGAGTCGGACAGTGGTTGTCCGATTAGCCAAACTGGCCCTGGGGTTTCTGATCGGGATGACAGCGGGGTGCGCACTCAGCGTGATGCGACCCGCGGCCGAGCCCGATCAACCGACGGAGGACTTCCCATAGCGCAGGCATAACCCACGGCTCGCAAGTTTTCTAAGGCTGATTGGGAGGCAGCTTCCGTCGGTCTTTCTTTGTTTTGCGGGCCTGGCCCGCCTGGGGACTACCCAATGAACACCGCCGAGATTCGCGACCACTACCTGCGGTTCTTCGCCGAGCGCGGGCACCGCGTGCTGCCGAGCGCTTCGCTGGTGCCGGTGGGCGATCCGAGCGTGTTGCTGACGTCGGCGGGCATGCAGCAGTTCAAGCCGTACTTCAGCGGCGAACGTCCCTCGCCGTATCCGCGGATCGCCACCGTTCAGAAGTGCTTTCGGACCACCGACCTGGACGAGGTTGGCGACCTGAGCCACCTGACGTTTTTCGAAATGCTGGGGAATTTCAGCTTCGGCGACTACTTCAAGGTCGAGGCGATCACCTGGGCGCGCGAGTTGGTCCAGGACGTGATCGGGATTGAGCCCGACCGGGTGTGGGCGACGGTGTACGAGGGCAGCCCGGGCGTGCCGCGTGATGAAGAGGCGGCGGACATTTGGGCCGACCTTGGGCATCCGCGTGCGCGCATTGCCTACGCCGGTGAGGACAACTTCTGGGGTCCGACGGGCGACAGCGGCCCCTGCGGACCGACAACCGAGATTCACATCAACCTGAGGCCCGATCTCCCGGACGTGGGACCGCTGGTGGCGCCGGAGCAATATCTCGAGATTTGGAACCTGGTATTCAACCAGTACTTCAAGTCGGCGGATGGTGAACTGACGCCGTTGGAACTGCACGGTGTGGACACGGGGGCCGGCCTGGAACGGTGGGCGGTGGTGCTGCAGAACGCGGGCTCAATTTACGAGACTGACACGTGGTGGCCGCTGCTTCATAAGGCGGCGGAGCGAGCTGGTCTGGAATACGAGGCCGAGCGCGAGAGTGGGCGATCGCTGCGGGTGATCGCACAGCACAGCCGGGCGGCAGCGTTCCTGATTGGCGACGGCGTGATGCCAGGCAACGAGGGTCGCGGCTACATCCTGCGCCGGAGCATCCGCCAAGGCGTGCGGCACGCGCGGCAACTGGGTATCGAGTCGGATGCCCTTGGGCCGGTGGTGGCGACCGGCATTGACGTGATGTCCGAGGAAGGTTACGAGGACCTGCTGCCGCGGGCGGACTTCATCCGCAGCGTGGTAAGCGACGAGGAGCAGCGCTTCCGTCGGACCCTGGACGCCGGGGTGGCGCGGCTGGACGACCTGCTGGCGAAGGTGCCGGCGGGCGGGCAGGTGGACGGCGCACGGATGTTCGAGCTGTATGACACGTTCGGGTTCCCCCCGGACATCACCAGGGACATTGCGGCAGCTCGCGGGGTCGGCGTGGACGAAGCCGGCTTCGACGCCGCGCTGGCCGAGCAGCAGGCGCGCAGCCGGGCCGCGCAGTCGGACGGGCAGGCCAGGGACCTGCCGACCGGGTTCGGCGAGTCCGTATTCCTGGGTTACGACTTCGTGACGGAGGGCGAGGGCACGATCGTGGCGCTGGCTCGCGAGGGCGAGTTGCTGGACAGCGCGACGGCGGACAGCCACGTGATGGTGGTGCTGGATCAGACGCCGTTCTACGGGGAGGCCGGCGGTCAGGTCGGTGACACGGGACTGCTGAAGGGTCCTAACGGGGCGGCCCGGGTGACGGACACGCTCAAGAACCCCGAGGGAACGTTGGTCATGGTCGCGGAGGTGACCAGGGGCCGGCTGTCGGTTGGCGAACGCGTGCGGGCCGCGGTGGACCGCGAGCGGCGCTTCAACATCATGCGCAACCACACGGCCACGCACCTGCTGCACGCAGGCTTGCGCCGCACGCTGGGCGATCACGTTCGCCAGGCCGGATCGCTGGTGGCGCCTGACCGGCTGCGATTCGACTTCACGAATCCGGCGCCGGTTACTGACAGCCAAATGCGCGAAATCCAGAGCTGGGTCAACGCTCGGATCCTGGACGACCACTTGCTGGTGACCGAATTGACGGAGGTGCAGGCGGCCGTTGAGGCGGGGGCGATGGCGCTGTTTGGCGAGAAGTACGGCGAAGAGGTGCGCATGGTGCGATTGGGCGACGTGAGCCGCGAACTCTGCGGAGGAACGCACTGCGTGTCCAGCAACCAGATTGGGCTGTTCGCCCTCGTGCAGGAGGGTGGAATCGCGGCGGGCGTTCGCCGCATCGAAGCCGTGACCGGGGCAGGTGCGGTGGAATTCGTGGAGCGAAACCAGGACCTGCTGGCCGGGATCGCCCGCCAACTGGAGTCGGCGCCGACGGAGGCGCCGGAACGTGTGGAACGATTGCTCAGTCAGCAAGCGGACCTGCGGCGGCGATTGCAGGCCGCGGAGCGAGCCGAGGCGCGTCGGCAGGCCGAGCAGTTGGCGGCGGACTCGGTGGCGGTGGGCCCGATAACGCTGGTTGCGGCCAATACGTCGGCGACGAATCGCGACGCGCTTCGAGAACTCAGCGACGATCTTCGCCAGCGGCTGGAGACGCCATGGGTGATCGTGCTGGCGGCAACCATCGATGCACGTCCGGCGTTCGTTGCGGCGGCGTCCGCAGAAGCCGTGGCCGCGGGAATTAATGCGGGCGCGCTGGTACGGGCCATGGCGAAGACGGCAGGGGGCGGGGGGGGCGGTCGGCCGGAACTGGCTATGGCCGGCGGCAGGGACCCCTCGCGGATTCCGGCGGCCCTGGAGGCCGGGCGCGCCTATCTGGCGGATCTGGTCGCGGTGGCATGAGAGCGGTCAGGGACCGGCGCCCCGGCGTGGCGCGGCGGATTCACGTACCGGATTCCGGCGTCTACCGGCGGATGGACTCTGGCGCGCCACGGCAGACGGGACGACGGCTTGGAGAACCCGGCCGCAGCGTCGTGTTCGAGCGCATTGCAACGGACGACTCGATTCCGACGTCCACGACCTGGCGTCTGCCCCGATCGACCGCCGCGCCGACTCGATTGTGGCGGGAGCCCATGTCGCGGCGGTTAGTCGCGGCTCTTGTGGGCGGGCTGGCGGCGATATTGCTTGTGGTTGTGGCGTTTCAGTACTTCGTCGTTCCCTCGAGCACGATCACGGTTGTCCCGCAGGCCAAGCGACTCCCGATCGACGCGACGGTGCGCATCGATCCGGATGCTGGAGCGCTGGATGTCGCGCGCGGAATCGTGCCGGCGACCGTAATGGACGCCACGGTGTCCGAGACGCTGACCAAGCCAACGACCGGGCGACGCCGTGAGGCGCAAGGCGTTGCCAGAGGATTCGTGACCGTTCGCAATCGAACGCGACAGGCCGTGGTCCTGCCAGTGGGGTCGCGGGTGATGACCGCGGACGGTACGGGTTTCCTGACCGACGCCGAGTTCCTGGTCCCGCCGACGCTCCAGGTTGGCGGGCGCGACGTGCCGGGGGAGGCCATTGTCGCGGTGACGGCGGAGGCGCCCGGCCTGGCCGGGAATGCCCCGGCGCTGGCAATCACGGCAGTGGACGGGCCGTTTGGCGGGGCGCTGGAAGCGTTTAATCCCCAGCCGCTGGAGGGCGGCTCGGAACTGGAAGTGGCGCTGGTGTCTCCGCGTGACTTCGACGAACTGGAAGAGCTGCTGACCGAGCGGTTGCAGAGCGCGGCTATCGAGCGTCTGCGGCGCGACCGTCCGACCAATCACACGCTGATCGTGTGGTCGCCGGCCACCGGTAATCCGCAGGTTCTGCGGCGCGAGTTCAGCGCCCGACCCGATGAGCACGCCGCGGAACTCTCCCTGTCAATGGAAATCCGGGCCCTGGGCACGGCCTTCGCCACGGAGGATCTTGAGGCTGTGCTGCGGCAGCGTCTGCGGGACTCGCTTGAAGGGCAGGCGTTTGAAATCGACTCGATTCGGGTGGTGGATACCGAGGTGTTGGGCGAGCGACAAGGGGTGCTGGACTTGCGCGTGCAGGCCGTTGCCGAAGCGGTGGACACGATCGACCACAGCACGGTGCGGGACACTGCGGCCGGTCGTTCGCTTGGCGAAGGGGTGCAGGCGCTGCGGTCGCTGCCGGGCGTGGACCGCGTGACCGTTACGCACGATCCGCCGGATACGGGTAATTTTCCGAGAATCAGCTTCCGCATTGATGTTCAGGTCGAAGCGCCGCAGCCAATCCAGGCTCCATGACCCGGAGCGCCCGCCGCCAGCCCTTGGCCGGCGAGTGGGCGCGCTGGACCTGGGGGAGCGCCGGATTGGCGTGGCGATGACCGATGCGGGCGGATCGTTCGTGACAGTGCGGCAGGTAGTGCAACGAACCGGTGGGCGCGGTGACGCGGCGGCCCTGGGCGCGATCCTGGACGCCTACCCCGGCGCAACACTCGTGGTGGGACTGCCGTTGAATACGGACGGAACGGAGAGCGTACAGGCCACGCGCAACCGGCGTTGGGCTACCCAACTGCTCGACGGTCGCAGTGAACCTGTCATCTGGAAGGACGAGCATTTGACCACGCAAGCCGCCCGGCAAGGTGGCGCGGGCACGACCGACGTGGACGCCCGGGCCGCGGAACTGTTGCTGCTGGATTACCTCAGGAGTCGGACCTGATGCTGAACCGCGTTAGTGCGATCACCCAGGCGTTCGGCATCGTGCTGTTAACGCTGGCAGGCGTGCTGTTGTTGGGGTATTCAGCGGCGGCCCGGTTTGCTGAATCGCCATCGCCAATTGCGGCGCGCACGGTGCCGTTCACGATTCCGGTGGGGGCAACGGCATCTGAGATTGCCCAGGGACTGCTCGAGGCGAGTCTGATTCGCAGCGATCTCTTGTTTCAGGTGCTGGTGGAACGCCGCGGGCTGGAAGGGGCGTTCCGGCAGGGGACGTTTCTGCTGCGCTCGGACATGACGCTGGACGAGATCGTGCGCACGCTGAGTTCCGCCAACGCGGTGGACCAGACGCTGACGTTCCCGGAAGGCTGGCGGATGGAGCAGATGGCGGAACGGCTGGCCGATCAAACCGAGATTGACGACCTGGAGTTCTTGCGGCTGGCGCGCGAGGGGGGCGCGGCCTTTGCGGCGGAGTTCGACTTCCTGGCCGGCATGCCGCCGGGTCAGTCACTGGAGGGTTATCTGTTTCCAGATACCTACCAGATCGACCGGTCGTCGAACGCACGGAATCTGATTCAACGCATGCTGCGACGGTTCGACGAGGTGGTGACGCCGGCAATCCGCGCGGATGCGGCTGACAACGGGTTGTCGGTACACGAGATGCTCACGCTGGCGTCCATCATCGAGCGGGAAGCGGTGCTGGACGAAGAGCGCGCCGTGATTTCCGGGGTATTTCACAACCGCCTGGCACGCGGGATTCCGCTGCAAGCAGACCCGACGGCACAGTACGCGATCGGGCAGGCCGGGCCGGGAGCCCGGTGGTGGAAGCCGGATATCACGGGTAACGATCTGCGGACCCAGTCTCCGTACAATACGTATGTGGTCAACGGGCTGCCGCCGGGGCCGATCGCCGCGCCTGGGTTGGCTTCAATCATCGCGGCGGCCAGACCTGAATCCACTCCGTACCTGTTCTTTGTCGCCCGCGGCGACGGTTCGCACGCGTTTTCGGAAACGCTGGAGGAACACACACGCAACATCGAACGCTTTCTGAACTGACGGCGGGCCGGACGGACCGGCTGGCGTCTCGGTTGAACGAGCTTGGCGTGGATGCCCTGCTCGTGACCGGTGAGGCCAACCGGCGCTACCTGAGCGGGTTTACCGGCACGGCGGCGACGCTGCTGATCTCGTCGCAGGACCGGCGACTGGTGACGGACTCGCGGTACACGGAGCAGGCGCGACAACAAGCTCCGGGTTTTGACGTGATCGAGAACGTGGACACATTGGGTGTCGTGGCGGCATGGGTCGGCGAGCGCGGCATTGGCCGGCTCGGCGTGGAGTCCGAGCACACGTCGCTGAAACAGCACCGCGATCTGGTCGAGCGCCTGGCGAAGGCGTCGCAGGCGGCCGAGGTGAAGCCGCTGGACGGCCTGGTGGAAGAGCTGCGCGTCGTAAAGGACGAGGCCGAACTCACGGTGCTGCGCGAGGCGGTGCGGCTGGCGGACGACGTGATGGCGGCAGCAGGCCAAGCCGTGGCGCCCGGCATGACCGAGCGCGAGCTTTCGCTGGAGTTGGAACGCCTGATTCGGGAGGCCGGCGATGGGCCATCGTTTCCGACGATCGTGGCCGGGGGACCGAACGCGGCCATGGCGCATCACTCGCCGGGTGCGCGCCCGATTGGCGCGGGCGAGCCAGTGATCGTTGACCTGGGGGTGCGCCTGGACGGCTATTGCTCGGACATCACGCGGACGTTTACCGCGGGTGAAGCCGACGGTCGTTTCGAAGAGATATACGCGATCGTGCTGGAGGCACAGTTCGCGACGGAGGCCGGAACGCACGCCGGAATGACAGGGCGCGAGGCCGATGCGCTGGCTCGCCAGGTGATTACCGACGCGGGTTACGGTGAGTTTTTCGGTCACGGGACCGGCCACGGCGTGGGGCTCGAGATTCACGAGGCGCCGACGCTATCCCCGCGCGGCGGCAATGTGCTCACCGCCGGCGCCGTGGCGTCGGTCGAGCCGGGCATTTACCTTCCGGGCTGGGGCGGCGTGCGGATCGAGGACCTGGTAGTGATTGGATTCGAGGGAGTGGACGTATTGACCCAGGCCCGAAAGTGACCGGAACGGAAAACCTGACTCGCAATCTGAGAACTCATGGCTAAGGAGGCCGCTGCGTGATTGACGCGGGCGAACTGAGACGTGGATGGGTGCTGCGGATGGACGGCGATCTCTGCCAGATCATCGACTTTCAGCACCAGAAGATCGGCCGCGGATCGGCCAACGTGCGGATTAAGGTGCGCGACGTTCGCAGCGGGGCGACAACGGACCGCTCGTTTCAGGCTTCGAAGCGGTTCGAGCGCGTGATCCTGGATACGCACAAGGTGCAGTACCTCTACCAGGACGCTTCCGGCTATCACTTCATGGACATGGAGACGTACGAAGACATGACGCTTTCTGCGGACGCGGTCGGCGAGGCTGCCCAGTACCTCACCGACGGGCTGGACCTGGAAATCACGTCCTTCGAGGGTGTGCCTCTGGGCGTGGAACTGCCGATCAACGTGGACATTGAGGTTGTCGAGACCGAGCCGGGCGTGCGCGGCGATACGGCGACCGGCGCCACCAAGATGGCGCGGGTGGCGACCGGTCTGGAAGTCCAGGTGCCGCTGTTTGTTGAGACGGGCGACGTGCTGCGCATCGACTCGCGTAGCGGCGAGTACCAGACGCGCGTCTGACGGTCAGGTGGGCGTCGATGACCACGGACCCTGATTGGCAAGCAGCGCTCGACGAGGACGTTCCGCGTTTGGCCCGGTTGCTGCGGGAGACGGGCGCGGAAGAGATTGAGATTGGTGACGCCGCGCGGACGATTCGGGTGCGGCGGTCGAGTGGATTGGGAGTCCTGGCCGCTGAAACCGCAGCGGATGACGACACGGAATCAGCGGACGAGGGCCTGGTGGTCGTTGCGTCGGAGCAAGTTGGCGTGTTCGTGGCGCTGACCGAACCCGGCGCGCCGCCGCAGGTGCAAGTCGGTGACGCCGTGGATGAGGGTCAGACCATCGGCTACGTGGATGTGCTGGGCGTGGCGCATGACGTGGGTGCGCCGGAGGCCGGGGTGATCGAGCGGGTGCTGGTGCGTGACGGCGAGGTTGTGGAGTACGGACAGTCGCTGGCGGAATTGCGGCGGAGCGGGGACGCGGACTAGCGGGCCAGCGTCAGCTTGCCGCGGAAGCGTTCCCAGACTCGCGGAAGGTCGCGGCGGTCCCAGGAGACCAGGGCCGACGAGGCGGCGAAGATCGACGAATACGTTCCAATCATGAAGCCCGCAGCCAGTGCGACGACGAAGAGGCGGATTGTGGGTCCGCCGAGCACGATGAGGGCGAGAAGCACCAGCAATGCGGTGAGCGAGGTGTTGAGCGAGCGGGTGAGGCTCTGGTTGGCGCTGAAGTTGACGGTCTGCTCGAAGCTGGGGCGCTGCGCGTCGGCCAAGCGCAAGTGGCGTTGCCGGTTCTCACGGATGCGGTCGAACACGACGATGGTGTCGTTCACCGAGAAGCCAATGACCGTGAGGATGGCGGTCACAAAGAGCGCGTCCACTTGAACGCCGAGCGCGTGGCCCAGAAGGGCGAAGAGCCCGAGAAGGAATAGCGCGTCGTGCAGGAGCGCGCCGATGGCGGCCAGGCCGAGCACCACGGGTCGTTCCATGCGGCGGAAGGCCCACATGACGTAGAGCAGGATGAGGGCCGAGGCTACGGCCACGCCGATAGCCGCCGCGCGGGTTAGCTCGGCGCCGACCACCGGTCCGATGGTGGAGAAGCCCAGTTCCTGGCCGGGCCCTACGCGCTCGAAGATGGAGGCGACGAGCGAGTTCTTGGCCTCGACCTCCAGGGGCGGTGTGCGCACCAGGGCTCCGCGGTCGTCGGTGAGTTGGACGGTTGCGCCCGGGTACCCGCTGTCTACGGCGACCGCCTGCACGGCCTGCTGGGTGATCTCCTGGTCGAAGCGCAACTGGACGAGCGAACCGCCGGTAAAGTCAATGCCGGGCCGGAGGCCGCCGGTGAGCAGGGCGATGACGCCGGGTAGCAGCAACGCCAGCGAGAGCAGGTACCACCAGCCACGACGGGACGTGATGGCAAACATCAGGTTTCGGAACCCACAGGAGCACCGGCGCCGAAGAGGCGCGGACGGGTGAGGACCGGCCAGGTGATGGCCAGACGAAGGAGGTTCCGGCTGACGGTGATGGCGCTGAACATGCTGACGGCCACGCCGATGGCCAGGGTGACGGCGAACCCGCGCACGCCGCCGCTGCCAAAGCCGAAGAGCACGGCGCAAATGATGAGGGTGGAGATGTTGGAGTCACGGATGGACGTCCAGGCGCGGTTGAATCCCGATTCGACAGCGCCGCGGATAGCACGGCCCGAGCGGAGTTCTTCGCGGGTGCGCTCAAATATCAGGATGTTGGCGTCGACGGCCACGCCGACGGACAGGATGAATCCGGCCAGGCCCGACAATGTGAGCGTTACGGGAATCATCTTGAAGACGGCGAAGACGACCGAGGCGTATACCACCAGCGCCAGGGCCGCCACGATGCCGGGGATGCGGTAGAAGGCGACCATGAAGACCAGCACGAGAAGCGCGCCGACTACGCCGGCTCGCAAGCTTAACTGCAGGGACTCCTGGCCAAGGGTGGGACGGACGCTGAGCGTCTCGACCACTTCCAACGGAACGGGCAGCGCGCCGTAGCGAAGCTGGATGGCGACATTGCGGGCCTCGTCGGCCGTAAACGAGCCGCGGATGACACCGCTGTCGCGGATGGCGGCTTCGATGCGCGCCGAGCTGATGACCACGTCGTCAACGGTGATTGTGAGGACCTCGTTGAGGTGGCTGGCGGTGTAGGTCTGGAAGCGGTTGGCAGCGTCGGGTTGCAAGTCGAACTCAATCATGGGCGCGCCCAGGGAATCGAAGCCGACGCGGGCGTCGCGCAGGTCGCGGCCGCGGAGAACGGTCTGGGAGGGATCGGCGGGGAGGATGGTTCCCTCGTCGATGAACTCGAAGCCGGTGTTGACGACCAGGAGCTGGCCGGTTTGACGAAAGACGCGGATGGCTTCTTCCGGGTCATCGACGCCGGGGAGTTCGACGATCAGGCGGTTATCGCCCTGGATCTGGATGAGCGGCTCGGCCACGCCGAGCGCGTTGACCCGGTTCTCGATGATGCGCTTGACGGCGTCCATGTCGCCGTCCTGCAGTTGCTGGTCGGGCGGAGGGCTGGCCTGGAAGCGCACGTGGAGGCCGCCCTGGAGGTCCAGGCCCTGTCTGAATCGCAGGTCGGAGAGGTCGCGCCCGGCCACCTCGACGGGCAGGCCGGGCGTGCCGGGCAGCGATACGTACAAGGCAAAGCCGAAGATGACGGCGATGGCGGCAAGCGTGGCCCACTGACGTCTGCGCACGGACTTAGCGATCTCCCGGAAAACCAGCGCTGATCATACGCCGTGGCGTTTCGGCGACTGGCCGTGCCTGTTCGCGCTGGCGGTTTGGTCGCCAGGCGGGACGGCAGGCTGTGGGCGGATTCGTGGGGGTGAAGGGGGGAACTGTCTCTGGCCAGCCCGATCCCCATAGGGGATCGGGCTGGCCAGAGACAGTTTGGAGCGGATTTTCTTTGTGTAGGCGGACGTCGTTGCGGGCTGTGCGGGGGCGTCCCGGGCCACGATCAGGAGAGAGGCGGGACGCGGTGCCCGGGAGGACATGGGGCGCGAGGCAACGGTCTGTGGAGAACGGGCGCCGGAACGTCAAGCAACGGTCCGCGGCGAGCGGCCCGTACGGGGATCCGGTGTTGGAGAAACCAGGGGTTGGCTGTGCGGCAGGGTGGGTGACGCAGGACATGACGGTTAGCGCGTGAGGATGGTGTGAGTGATTGTACACCTATTGAGAACTAGTGGCAAGGTTGTGCAAGGGTCGGCGTACGGTTCCCGGGGTGTCGGGACAGGGCATCGCGCCGATCGCGATCAGGGTAAACACCTGTTCAGCGGAGTCGGGCGAAGTGTTCAGTTTTTGGGCGCATGTGTTCAGTTTCGCGCCTAATGTGTCCAGTTCTGGGGCCAATGTGTCCAGTTTTTGGCCTGATGTGTCCAGTTTTCGAGCGAATGTGTCCACCCCTTCGCCGCTTTGCCGAGGGTGTTGGGTCGGGGGCGCTTGGGGAGGCGTGGTCGTTTCGGGGGAGCGGTGGAATCAGTCGCCCTGGGGTTGGGCGGTGACGTAGTGGGCGCTGCCGAGGTTGCGGACGAGGCCCTTGACTTCCATGACGGCGAGCAGGGCGGAGACGCGGAAAGCGGGCAGGGCGGCCAAGCGCACCAGTTCGTCGATGTGGATGGGGTCGGTGGTGAGGTGGCGCAGGACGGTGCGTTCCTCGGCGGTGGGTTTGACGAGTTGGGGCATTTCTAACTGCTCGGGGCTGACGGCGATTTGCAGGGCTTCGAGGACGTCCTCGGCGGAGGTGACGGCGCGGGCCTCGCCACGGTTGATGAGTCGGTTGGTTCCACGGCTGGCGGCGGCGAAGACGCTGCCGGGGACAGCGAGGATCTCGCGGTTCTGTTCGATGGCGTAGCGGGCGGTGTGGAGGGCGCCGCTTTCGAGCGGGGCCTCGACGACGATGGTGGCCAGCGAGAGGCCGCTGATGATGCGGTTGCGCTGGGGGAAGTTCTCGGGGAGGCCGCGAACGCCGACCGGGTACTCGGTGACGATGGCGCCGCGCTCCAAGATGCGAGGGACGAGCCGGCGGTTGGCGCGAGGGTAGATCTCGTGCAGGCCGGTGCCCCAGACGGCGACGGTTGCGCCCTCGGCTTCCAGCACAGCGCGGTGGGCTTCGCCGTCGACGCCGGCAGCCATGCCGCTGACGACGCAGATCCCGGCGCGGGCCAGGGTTCCGGCCAGTTGGGCGGTGACCTGCTTGCCGTAGGCGGTCATGCGGCGGGTGCCGACGATGGCGACGGTGCGCTGGTAGGCGGCGCAGGCGAGGTCGCCCTTGACATAAATCAACGGTGGTGGGTCGGGAATCTCGCGTAGCTGATCGGGATAGGCGGGGTCGTGCCAGGCGATGGCGCGGCCGTCGTGTTTGGCTAGAAGATCCAGGGCGGCGTCGGCTGGCCTGGTCTGTCGCGCGTCAGCGACGCCCTGGGCAACCGCAGGCGACGCGCCCGCGGCCCGGAGGCTGGCGGAGCTGGCGCTCCAGGCGAGGTTGAGGTCGCCGAAGGCACGGATGAGGTTCCACAACGTGGCCGACCCAAGCCCGGGAACCGAACTCAGCGCCACCCACGCGGCCAGGTCTTCCGGCGTGCGCCCCAAGGGCGCAGGTAAGCGGTCGGCCGCGAAATGGGATTCGCGGCTGGCCATGGGGAGAGCTTAGCGTTGCGGAGGGCATAGGTGACGGTCTTCGGACTGGCTGACACGCGGTGGGAAGCGAGTTGCCCCGCTAGGGTCTTTGCCAGCGCATGAGGGTGAATTCGGGGATGCGGTACCAGTCTTCGAAGCGGGGGTTGTCGCGGAGGGTGTCGTCGGACGGGACGGGTTCGAGGAAGCGGCGGAGGATGAGGTTGGCGGAGAGGTAGGCCTGCATGTAGGCGCTGAGGGGGCGGTGCCAGTTGACGACGTTGTGGCCGCGCCAGTTGAGGGTGATCGGTCGCTCGTCGACGTAGCGGTCGATGGGTCTGTATAGGCGGCGGCCGTCGGGCGAGCGCTTCCAGCCGGGGGAGGCGGTGATGAAGCCGAGGTTGGCGGCGACGAGCTGGCCGCCGGGCTTGAGGACGCGGGCGGCTTCGGCGATGGCTGTGCGAAAGTCGGGGACATCGACCCAGACGATGTAGCTGACGACGATGTCGACGGTTGATGAGGCGATGGGCAAGGCGGTGGCGGGGGATCTGAGGACGCCACCTCGGCCGGATGAGCGATGTTGGGCGGCCTGGACCATGGGCCATAAGAGGTCAAGGGCAATGGTGCGGGCGCCGCGCCGGGCGAGCATGCGGCTGAAGCGTCCTTCGCCGGCGCCGACATCAAGAATAAGTTTGCCGTGGACGTTGCCGCACTCCTCCAGCATGACGTCGTCCAGAAGCATGGTCCGGCTGGGGTCGCCTTCGTCGACGAAGCGGATGTACTCGGAGGCGAAGGCTTGCCAGCCGGTGGGATCGTCCTCTTCGGGCATCAGAATCTGGTCAGTAAAAAAGGGCGGCCATTATGCACGTGCGGTGCCGGCTGGCGATCGTCGGCGCAGAGCGAGAAGTTGATGAGCGCTTTGGCAAGAGTCCGTCTGGCACTCGCCGTTACCGAAATGTGGCTATACTAGCTATATGAAAAGCGCCAGTGTAAGCGAGGCCAAGAACGGCCTGAGTGCGCTGCTGGATGAGGTCCGTCGCGGTGAGACAGTACTGATTACTCACCACGGCAAGCCAGTGGCGAGGCTCGAGCCGTACCAGTCATTGGGATTGGCGGATGACGAGGCGGCCGCAGCACTGGTGAAGCGAGGTGTTGTCAGTCCACCGAAGGCCAGACTTGACGTGGATCGATTCCTGGCCAGGCCCCTCCCGCGGGTTGGCGAGGGTTTGAGCGCCAGCGAGATTATTGTGGCGGAGAGAAGCGAAGGCCTCTGAACTACTGGGACTCCTCCGCTCTCGTCGCCCTCTTGGTGAAGGAGACGACTAGCGCTGAGCGGCAAGCGCTGTTCGGGCAGGACGACCGCATTGTGACCTGGTGGGGCAGCCTGGTTGAGTGCGCGTCGGCGCTAAGCCGGCTCCATCGCGAGGGTCGCCTTGATGCCGGCACGCTCAGCCAATCCCATGAGTCCTTGCAGAATCTCAGCGACGCGTGGCTGGAAGTACCGCCGACGGAACGCGTACGTCGACGGGCCTTGCGGCTTCTACGGGTGCATGCTCTTCGAGGCGCTGACGCCCTGCAGTTGGCCGCAGCCCTGACGGCTGCCGAGGAAGATCCGGCGAGCCTTGAGTTTGTCAGCAATGACATCCGGCTTGCGACCGCAGCGGAGCGTGAGGGGTTCCAGGTCCTTTGAAGGGGCCTGACCCAGCGATTGATCGCCGCGGGCGCCCGTCGTACCCGCGGGTCATTGGCGAGAAGTCCAGCTTGCGTAGGAGCACTTCGTCGATTAGTGGCTGGGAGAACGTGGCCACTGCGGTTATTGGCACCTGTCCGTAGCGTTCCCACGGTGCAACGCCTAGGCTCACTGCATTCCTGCGTGTGAGTCACGTCGGGGCGGGAGCCGATGCCTGAGTTTGCGGTCGTTGATGCCTCGGGGTCGCCGTATGAGGTGGGGCGGGTGCATGGGGCGGCAGTGGCGGGGATGGTTCGCTCGGAGGTTGAGGCTCGGCTTGGTGGGATGGATCGGGATTCGGCGTTTCGGTATGTGGCGGGTGTGGAGGCGTTTGTGAATCGATGGGCGCCGCATTTGCTGGATGAGGTGCGGGGGATTGCGGATGGGGCGGGGATCGATCAGCGGGCGGCGTTGTGGTTGCAGTGGGGGATGCGGGCGCCGGAGGCGTGTACGGCGTTTGCGGTGGGGCCGGAGTTTACGGGCGACGGGACGGTGTACGCGGGGCAGACGAAGGACACGGGACCGGGCGCGAACGAGCGGTCGATCGTGCTGAAGGTCCGGCCCACGGGACGGCCGGCGGTTCTGAGTTTCAGCTACGCGGGGCACCTGGCGCAGATTGGGATCAGCTCGACCGGGGTGTCGTTATGGGGGATGTCGCTCTATATCGACAATCCGGGCGGTGGCGGCGGCCCGTTGCTCAAACGAATGCTGCTGGAATGCGACAGCGTATCCGCGATGCGCGAACTGGCCGGGGCTATTTCGGACGACAGCACTGGCGCGTTTGGGTTCAGCGACGCCGCGGGGAACGTGGGTGTGCTGGAGCAATTGCCGGGCCGGCAGATCTGGCTGGACGGTGGGCGGGACTCGATTGGGCACGCGAACATGATCGTTTCGCCGGAGCCGGGGGACCGGGCGCTGGATTGCTACGAGACGAGATGCCCGAGCGCCGGGGCGCGGCATCACCGGGTGAACGCAGCGCTGGCTGAACGGCGGGGCGGGTTCGACGTGGCGGCCGGTTTCGCCATCCTTTCGGACCAGACAGACCACCCGAAGTCAATCTGCCGGGAGTCGACGGAGGTGGACGGGATCCTGACGAACTCGGCGATCGTGGCGGAACCGCTGGAGGGGCGGCTGCACGCGACGTATGGGCCGCCGACGAAGGCGGCACCACAATCATTCGTGATGTCGTGACGGTTCTGACGCTGGACGGAAGCCGACTTAAGGGGGAGCTAAAAGGAACTCTGGAAACGCCTACCGGGCCTTAGGACTCTCTATGGGCGCTCGCGTCCAGCTTGAGTGAGGTCAAAGCCGGAGACGCTCCGCCCTCTCATCCGTTCCAATTGGGAAACCGAGTCTTGAGTCGGTCTATGGTGTGCCCCCACTTTGGTGTCCTCGGCCTGACGACAGTATTCTGGTTACCGAACAAGCCAGCCTCATGAAATGCCTCTGAAGTTTCGGAAACCGTATCTATCCACTCTACCCCAACAAAGTAATCAGCTCGCTCGGGATCAGCAGCACGAGTTCGGAAGTCCTCCTTGTTCCGAAGGACTTCCAAGGCTGGCATTGGACCATCTGAGGTCTGCACTTTTAGGTCCTTTATCGGTCGCCTGGACGACGTAACTCTCCCTACACCAACGAAGCCCTTCCCCGGAATCTTCACCCAGATCCTATCCCCTGGGGAGAGGTTCCCGAGTGTTCGGCTGTAGAAGGACCCGCCGCCAGCACTTATGAGTCCGTATCTGAGAGCATCTCCCCAGTCCCTGTCGTAGTTGACATAAAACTCACCATTCCATGGCTCTCTCTCGCTACTGGGAGCCTCGACAGGTGCCTCTGTCGGCTCAATGAGCCAGGCACGGCTCAGCAGCTTGGTTTGATCGTGTTCAAAGACCTTGAAGAAGAGGACGTTTATTGGAATATTACCCTTACTCAGATAGTTTATAATTCGTTCAGTTGAATCATCGAGCTCTGCCGCAACAATCACAGCTTGGTGAGCTTGGTTTAGAGTGTCTTCTTCCAGGGCTGTTCCAAACTTTTTCTCAAATGCCTTGTTCAAGCTATCGCCCTCGGAAAAGTCTACATAGATTCTAGATATGTCTTCTGCTGTTAGTTCCTCCACCCATGATGCATAGTCGAGTGCTTGAGATACAACGTCACGTGGTGTGCGGTCACGTTTGAGCTCAATGAGCACAAGAGATCCGTCGGGGGCAACTGTAGAATATCGATCCTTCCATCGAAATTCGTCCGTACTTGGCGACCGATGACCATCCAATCACTCGAAAGAATACTTGGGTGGTTGACAATAAGGTCTTCAAGCGATTGTTCGTTTTCCAACCGAGATGGTTTCAGTGCTGCAGGATGATCTCCGAGCGTCCAGATAGCATGTTGAACTGACACGATGGCTAACTCCTGTTCGCTTTGGAACGGCTTGATTCGGTCGGGGATCGGAGAAGGGCTCTGCGAATATCCGCCAGGATGGCGGATCTTCGTTCCGGCAGATGTGCTTGCTCGGCTTGGTTGAGCGGCCGGTGGGCATCGAGGGTGACGGTGTCGCTGTGGTCGGCGGGGTAGGGCGGGCTGGTGATGAAGAGGACGCGGGCGGGCTTGTCGTCGGCCGCGGCGAATTGGAGTGAGTGGCCGGGGAGGGTGATGATGGACTCGCCGGCCTTGGCCTGGATTTCCTGGGTTTGGCCAGTCTGTGGGTCGCGGGTGATGGCTCGGATGCGGCCGGAGAGGACGTAGGTGACCTGTTCGAGCGTCAAGTGGGCGTGGATGCCGTAGGTGTGGCCGGGCCGGATGTGGCCTTCGGCCAGGGCGAGGTGGGCGCAGGGGGTGAGGTCGATGGGGTAGACGACGATGCCGTCGGGGGCGGTGACGGGTGGGCCGGCAACTCGGATGCTCAATGCAGAGCTTGACGCACCGGTGGACTGTGCAAATTGGGTTTGCAAAGACAGTTCATGCGACTGGTTCTTGATGAGGGATCGTCTCAGCCTCAGGGAGCAACGAACCCCCAAAAGCAGCTCTGACTTCGTCAGAGTCACGGCCTTGGATAGGCTTGCCCATTGCGGCCTCAATGGCGTCCAACAACTTGATCGCCCGGTCGTGCATAAAGCTGTCGAATTCGTTTCGGTGCAGCAAGTCAGGATCGATCCAGTGAGATCTAAGCACCTCGGTCAGCCGGTCCTCGCTGATGTGTTCAGATCGAGATAGACTCTTGAGGTATTGACTTGGCGCGAGCCCGCCGAGCAATCGATTTGTCTCACTGGTAAGTGGTGTCTTGTTAACCACGCTGTTGCATCGGGTATTATCGATATCATTGCTCCGGCACCAGAAGCGAGGGAAAATATGATGGATGTCTACAGGTAATTCAAATCCGAGCGTGTGTGCAATGGGGACTGCCTTTTTGAAGTCGTAACTTCCTTTTCTCACCATTAGCGCGAACAGGCCCTTGTAGGCCGCACTGTTGCGAGTGCTGAGACCGAGAAGTCTCATCGGCGCAAAGTTTGCATCACGTACGGTCCGGGGTTCCTCGTTGTTGCCATCAACCCAAGCGATCAAATCCTGCATATCCATTGCGTAACGGGTTTCGTTAGCACCGCCGTACATCTCGCCCAGAACCCCAGACCAATACCAGCGAGCGAGTTTGTTGAGCACTGTGTCTGAATCGAATCGCCTGTCAATGTAGGCACAGACTGCCGCAAGAGGTATTAGCTGTGTGCCGTAAGGTAGATTACGCGTGTCGAAGATCGTCTGGCGGCTCAGCAGTTCCGCCGCTCGCTGCAGTCCTTTCTCCACAGAGTCTGCGTTGTCCTGGTACTCACAGAGTGTCAGCCGCAGCACATCGCGACGACGGACGCTCACGCCGGATGTGCTTCCGGGCAGGCGGCTTCGCTTGTAGCTGGCGAGCAACGTAACGGCCTGCAAGAAATCGGTGCCTCCGACTGCGCGCAAAACCTCACGCTCCGAGAGCCGGTCTTGCCTTTCAGCCCAGTCATCCCTGAGTCGGAAATTGTCAGCTGCAAAGCTGGCAGTTACGAGCTCGAAGACTGATAGGGTTACTCCTCCGGTGTTAACTTTCTCGAATACTTGGCATACGGCTTCTTTTGGCGTTTCCTTCTTGAGCTCAATTACGGGAACCTTATACTTGATTATCGGAAGCCAAATCTTGCCCAGGAATTGGTCAATGAATGCAGTCTTTTCAGGGTCGAACTTGAAGTGTTCTTTATATCCAGAATTCCATTGGAATGACTCAACGTCATTGAACGTCATCCAAAGCGGGTAAAGTCCAAGTTCATATTCACGCTCGCGCGTTGATACATCGATCTCTACTTTACGTCCAAAGTCGCTTCTTACAATCTTTGAGTCAGGTAACGAAAGAACTGCATCCTCGCGATCAGCCTCAGGATCGAGACACTTGGCCATGTCGAGGTAATAGAATCGTTTCGTTTCCTGGCCTCGTGTCGTTCTCGTCGACACGGGCTTGTCGCTCATCAGAGCCAAATACAGCGATGTCAGACGCTGCTGACCATCAAGGACGAGAGTATCCGGTGTTCCATTGGAGTTGATCTGAACACCTGCGAATGGACGTGGGAGGAAATTAGCTCCTTCGCCACCGGTCCCGAGAACCATCACTGCGCCAATCGGATAGGAAAGCGTCACGCTTGCTATCAGAGAACGGATGTGCTCGTCATCCCAGATCCAATTGCGCTGGAAATCTGGCAACTGGATAGTACCGTTGCCAATGTCGCCGAGTAACTCCGACAACAACGGCTCGTTCGTTTCGAACGTTCCGGACGAAAATGCCATTGTGGACTTCCCTTCGCTTGCTACATGTGCAGTAGGTCAGGCATTAGGTTTATCGGCGTCGGCGACCACGATCCACCGATCGTGCGCCTTGCCGGATTGCGTCACTTTCTTCTAGTGGTCTGCGTCGGCGACGGGGACTCCTTCGAGGAGGCCGGCCTCGTGCATTTTTTCCCAGGCGGTGAGGAAGGTGGCGTTCCACTCGTCGGTGAGGGGGTTGTGGAGCATGTCGCGGAAGACTTCCCAGAAGACGATGATGCCGTCGGCGCCGGCCTGGAGGGCGGCGTTGGCTACGTCGACCGAGCGGACGAGGGCGGCGGTGATGTAGGGCCGCTGCTCCCAGCCGGCGAACATGTCCGCGCACTCACGCACGTGCCAGACCGGATCCACACCGACGCCCTTGTAGGGCTCGCAGAAGGGCAGGATGTGGGTGGCGCCAGCCTGGGCGACCACCGCGGCCTGCGTGAGGCTGAATGTCGTCGTGCAGAAGGTCTCGACGCCTTCGGCGGCCAGGGCAGAAAAGGCTTCCAGGCCCTGGGTGGCGCAGGGGATCTTGATGACGATCTGGTCGGACATCCGGGTGAAGACGTGGGCCACGTCCAGGAGTTCGGCGGTGGTGTGGCCGTCGATCTCGACGACGACCTGCTTGTCGGTGATGTCGAGGTAGCGTTGCACGACTTCAGTAAGTTGCCCGTATTTCTGGGTCATGTCGTCCAGGACGACGGTGTTGGTGACGATGCCGTAGCCGCCGCGGGGCAGCCAGACCTTGAGGTCTTCAGGATCGCCGGCCAGCCAGATGGCGGGGCCGCGTTCGGTCAGGCGGGCCTGGGTTACGGGGCCCAGGTCGGTCTCGACGCCGTTTGCCGTCACAGTCATAGCAGCCATTAGAGATGCCTCCCGTCAACCAATTGCAGTCCCACGCCCAGGGTCTTGTCGGTGTCGAGGAACGAGATGCGCCAGTCGGACGAGCTCACGATCGGGGCGGTACCGCCGATGCCGTGCTCGCCGCTGAGGGTGGCCAGCGTGTCGTCCATCGCGTCGTCGCGGAAGGCGACGTGGTGGACGCTGGGGCCGTGTTCGTGCAGGTGGGCGGCGAAGTTGCTGACCTCGTCGTTGGTGGGGCAGATGATTTCGAGGTAGCTGTCGGTGTCGCCGATTTGGAGGGCGGCGTAGGCGTTGCCTTCTTCCTCCGACTCCCAGATCTTGAAGGGGGTCATGCCCAGCTTTTCCTGGAACAGGGCCAGGGCGGCCTCGCGGTCGGGCACGACGTAGGCGATGTGATGAACGGCGTCGAACATGGCGGCCTCCGGGGGCGGCCTGCAGATTTAGGGAGAGTGTACGCCTTCGAGGTCGATACGGGATGCGACGCGGCTACTCGATAAAGGTGCGCCAGGGGTAGGAGGGTTCGGGGCCGTCGGGTTCGTCGTCGAGCGCGTCGAGATTCAGGTCGTCGATGCCGAGGCCGGGTTTGTCGCTGAGGTGCATGTAGCCGTCGTGGATTTCCATGGCCTCGCCGGCGACGCGGCGGCGGAGTTCGGCCTCGGGGTGGGCGGTTTCGAGGACCTGGAAGTTGGGCGTGACGGCAGCGATCTGCATGGCCATGGCGGCCGAGATTGGGCCGCCGGAGTTATGCGGGGCGACCTGGACGTAGTAGGTCTCGGCGGTGGCCGCGATTTTGCGGACCTCGGTGATGCCGCCAGCGTGGGTGAGGTCGGGCTGGATGAAGGCGGCGCCCTGACCTTCCAGGAGTTCGCGGTAGTCCTGGCGGCTGAAGAGCTTTTCGCCGCAGGCGATGGGGGTGGCCATGCGCGGGGCGAGGGCGCACATGGCCTTGACGTTTTCGGCCGGGATAGGTTCTTCCAGCCAGACGGGGCGGGAGGGCGCGAGGGCCTGGGAGGCTTCGATGGCGAGACGGGGGGTGAGGCGTTCGGCGCACTCGATGTGGATTTCGAAGTCGGGACCGGTGGCCTCGCGAATGCCTTCGACGAGTTCGGCGGCGAAGCGGATAGCAGCGACGTCAGTGCGCTGGCCGGGTGATCCGAATGGGGTGACCTTGACGCCCCGGTAGCCCTCGTTCTGAGCGCGAATCGCGCCTTCCACATGGTCGGCGACGGAGTCCATCCAGCGTGAGACGCCGCCCGCATAGACGCGGACTTTGCGTCGAACGGGTCCGCCCAAGAGCTTCCAGACGGGCACCCTGTAGCGTTTCCCCTGCAAGTCCCAGAGGGCGCCGTCGATGGCGGAGATGGCGCTGTTGACGATGGGGCCGCCGCGCCAGCCGGTGTAGAGATCGCGCCAGATCAACTCGACGGCCGACGAGTCGCGGCCGAGCAGGCGCGGGGTGAACTGCTGGATGACGGCGGCAACGGCGGGGCCGCGGTCGGACGTGGAGCCTTCGCCCCAGCCGAACAGGCCCTCGTCGGTGGAAACTCGGACGAACAGCCATTCGCGCCAGCGCACGAACTTGATGACGACGTCGATTCCGGTGATCTTCATGCCTTGACCGCCTGGAACGGAGACTTGGCCGGTCGGACCGGCGCGGTGGACGAGGGGCAGATGTCGTTGAGGACGCAGCCCTCGCAATCGGGCTTGCGCGCGTCGCAGACACGGCGTCCATGCCAGATGACGGCTATGCCGGCGAAGATCCAGTCGTCTTGATCCAGCGTGTCGGTGAGGTCGCGCTCGATCTTGACGGGGTCGGTGGCGCGGCTGAGGCCGAGGCGCTGGGAGAGGCGCTTGACGTGGGTATCCACGACGACGCCGCTGGGGATGCCGAAGGCTTCGCCGAGGACGACGTTGGCTGTTTTGCGGGCGACGCCGCGGAGGCGCAGCAGCTCGGGCATGGTGCGTGGGACTTCGCCGTCGAAGTCGTGGATGAGTTGGGCGGACGTTTCGCGAATGGCGCGGGCCTTGCTGCGGAAGAAGCCGGTCTGGCGGATGACTTCCTCGACTTCGAGCTGAGGGGCGGCGGCCAGGGCGTGGGGCGTGGGGTAGCGGCGGAAGAGTTCGGGGGTGACGCGGTTCACGGTGACGTCGGTGGTCTGGGCGGAGAGGATGACGGCGATGAGGAACTGGAAGGGGTTGCGGTAGTCCAGTTCGGCGGCGGCTTCGGGGTACAACTCACGCAGTCGGCGGACGATTTCGGCGGCGCGGGTCCGGCGGACGGCCCTGGACTCGCGCCAGCGGCGGATCGCGAACGTTCTCTTCGTGGCGCGGGTGGACCGGCGTCGGGTGGCCATGGCGGCAGGATATCCGGCGCGGTGGCGAGGCGGCTACGTCCCAACTTCTGCCGTTGACTGGAAGGCGGCCCGACGCCGACTAAACTGACGGTGGCAACGCTCAGGTTCAGGCGGTGGCGCTGAGTCAAGGCGCGGTCAATTCACCGTACCGCGAACCTCCAAAACTGAACTTCGGTTCGCAACGACGCGTAAGGAATGGGGTGGCCATGCAAGCGAAACGACCCGTAACCAGGCGGCGGGCGCTTGGCCTCGTCGGCGCGGTTGGCCTTGGAACCGTGGGCGCGGCCGCACTGGCGGCCTGCGGCGAGCCCCAGGTCATCGAAAAGATCGTGACACAAACGATCGAAAAGACGGTCACCGTTCCTGTTGAGAAGATTGTCACGGTTGAGGTTGAGCGAGTCGTCGAAAAGACAGTTACGGTCCCCGTAGAGAAGATCGTGACGGTGGAAGTCGAGCGAATCGTAGAGAAGATTGTCACCGTTGAAGTAGAGAAAATTGTTGAGGTTCCGGTCGAGAAGATTGTCGAAAAGACGGTTGTGATTGAAGTCCCCGTAACGACCGCCGAGCCAGCCCCGACACGTGAGCCTGTGGAACTCCGGTTCGTCACGGACCACACCTCGGGACCTCGCGGCACGGTTATGCAATGGGGGCTGAACCGCCTGGCCGAATTGCGACCGGATATTTTCGTAAAGCTGGAGCCGACTGACAGCCTGATCGATACGTTTACGGATCATCTGATTGAGGGCACGGCTCCGCACGTGGCACTGCTTCATCAGTCTGACTTTCTTTACTTTCACGATTTCGGCGCGTTTACGGAAATCACCGAGCTTCTGCCAAAGTTCGACGTGATCAAAGAGGACTATTACTTCATTCCCGATAGCTACACCCTCAACGGCATCGATCACTCGGTGCCACAGCCCGCGCTTATGACCGGTCCTCAGTTTGGGATGCCATTTCAGATTGCAATCAGTGGATTCGTGGCCAACATTTCACTGGCCGAGAGCGTGGGGGTGACGCTGCCTGACAGCGAAGGTTCGTGGACGTGGGACAACTGGACGGAATGGGATGCCAAGTTCACCGACCCTGAGACTGGCACCTACGGGACGTGGGCCCGCGACGACTATGAGTTCCAATACATGCCCCAGATGTATTCCAACGGACTGAAGAAGCCATTCGATGACGGCCTGACGACGACCATGTTCGATTTGCCCGAAGCGATGGAGGCCTGGGAATACCTGATCAACAAGATCTTCGTGCACGGAACATCGCCAGCGGCCGACCAGATTGAAGCGATATCGGGCGCCGACTACTACGAGCCGTTTGCCGCCGGCAAGATCGGTATCTGGCCGTCGGGCCGTGTTTACTCAACGGGATACACCTTGCCGATCATCAACGAACGCTTCAGATGGACACTCCTTCCACCGGTCATTGCCGGTCGCGGTGGCCCGCCGGCGCACGGGTGGTCGGAGCAGCCCAACCTGGTAACGAAAAGCGCTGAGACCGATGGCCTGGAAGAGCAGTCCGCGGCCCTGGCGGTCTTCCTGGCGGGCGAGGAGTACCAGGGCCAAGTTGGCATTGAGCGAGGGCATATGCCGGTGCATAGGGCCGCCATTGGTGCGCCGGATTCCGTTGCGCCCCCTCCCGAAGGCATGAAGTGGCTCAAGGTGTATGCCGATAGTCCCAATAACCGCAGCCTCTTTCCGTTCAGCACATGGAGGGACTGGTGGGTGCGGCACCGGGAGCTAGGTCGAACAGGCTGGATGGGCGAGCGGTCGCCGGCGGCGGCGCTGGAGGCGTGTCAGGCCTGGGGCGTTGAGCACTTTTCGGGATATAAGGGTCCGAAGCCGTTTGTGCGAGAGCCGGTGTATCCGTAGTTGGGGTTGAAGCCGGCATGGGGTCGTACCAACTTTGAGGGAGGAAACCGATTTTGCACTCTAATCGACAAGTGACGCGACGCCTCGTGCTTCGGCTCGCCGGCGCCCTGAGTCTTGGGCCTAGCGCAGTGGCGCTGGCGGCCTGCGGTGAGCCCGAGATCGTAGAGAAGATTGTGACGCAGACGGTCGAGAAGATCGTGGAAGTTCCGGTCGATCGGGTCGTCGAAAAGATCGTGGAGGTTCCAATTGACCGGATCGTTGAGAAAATCGTGGAGGTCCCGGTTGATCGGATCGTCGAAAAGATTGTCACGGTTGAAGTCGAGCGGATCGTTGAGAAAGTGGTCACGGTAGAAGTGGAAAGAGTTGTTGAAGCTCCGGTCGAGAAAGTCGTGACGGAGGTTGTCACGCCGGAGCCAACACCGGTACCGCCGTACGGGGAGATCCGATTTGTGACCGACCACACGGCTGGCCCGCGTGGCGCGGCCATGCAGTGGGGCCTGGCGCGTTTCGCCGAGCAGCGACCGGACATTTTCGTGAAGCTGGAACCGGCCGCCAATCTGATCGACAGCCTGGCGATCCAGTTCGCCGCCGGGACGGCCCCGCACGTGGCGCTGCTCTCGCAGTCGGACTTCCTGCGCTTCCACGAAGAGGGCGCTTTCACGGAGATCAGTGGCGAGCTGGCCAAGCGTGACGACTTCGTTCCCAAGGACTACTACTTCCTGCCGGACGCGTATACGTACAACAACATCGACCACTCGTTCCCGCAGCCGGAACTGATGACGGGTCGCCAGTTCGGGATGCCGTTCCAGATCGGGATCAGCGGGTTCGTGGCCAACATCTCCCTGGCCGAGGGTGCCGGCGTGACCTTGCCGGACAGTGATGGTGCGTGGACCTGGGACGACTGGACGGAGTGGGACGCCAAGATGACGAACCCCGACACCGGGGCGTACGGCACCTGGGCCCGCGACGACTACGAGTTCCAGTACATGCCGCAGATGTACTCCAACGGCATGGCCAAGCCGTTTGACGACACGCTGTCGAAGACGATGTACGACCTGCCCGAGGCCGGCGAGGCCTGGGAATACCTGATCAACAAG
>JAJDZD010000022.1 GCA_022824865.1 Chloroflexota bacterium
GCTGCCGCGCCAACGCCACAAACTCCGCCCGCTGCTCCGTCATCGATCGATCCTCGAACGGCACCGGCTCATACCCTCATGGCTCCCCAAGGTGTCCACCATGTCTCCGAACGGGTGTCCATGATGTCTCCGGTCTACACAGGAGAGGGAGCAAGAGAAGCCGCACCTTCAAGGGCGAGGGGCGTTTTGCAAAGGTCTCCGAGGAAAGGGAGCAAGAGCGGCCGCACCCACGAGGATGAAGGGGATTTTGCAGAGGTTCTGGTGGACCGGGGGCGGTAGGCCTTGACATCGTACTCGTGGCATGTACAGTAGAGCAGTATTCAGTTAGTACACAGGACCGGCGTCCGTTGCGCCGGGAGCGATGAATCATGCGGCAATGGCGATGTGAGGCGTGCGACAAGCTGCTGGGCGAGTTTTCGTTCGTGGTGGGCGCGATCAAGTGTCCGCGCTGCCGGTTGGTCAACACCCAGCGGGACCGTCCGGCGCGAGAGGAAGCCGGCGACGCGTCAGCCCGTGGCGGGCGCGTCGTCACCATTCCCCGTTCACGACAGAGGTCACCGACAGTCGCCGTGGCAGCGGGCCCGCGCACGGAGTCTCCGGGACAGCCACTCATCAGGAGGGAGCGGTAGCCGATGGCCTCGCTAGGAACACTGCGCGACGAATTGCAGACGCGCCTGCAGACGATCAGCGGGCTGAACGCGTATGACGTGTGGCCGGCCAGCATCTCGTCACCGGCCGCGATCGTGATGCCGGCCAGCCCGGCCGCGGCAGACGTGGCGAACCGGACCATGCCCGCCATGCGCGCGGCCGAGCTCATCGGCGCCAGCCCGGCGGTGGAGTACGAACGGACGGTCGCGGGGCCGGACACCAACTACCGGTTCGACATCCACCTGCTGGTAGCGGAGGGGTCGAACGGCGCGGCCGCGCAGGACACGCTGGACGCCTACGTATCCGATTCGGGCGCCAACAGCGTGCCCGCGGCAATTCTGGGCGACAGCACGCTCAACGGCGCGGCGGATGACCTGCGGGTCGTGCGGTGCCGCTTCTACGGGACGCGCAGCGTCGGGTCCACGGCCTACTACGGCGCGGTTTTGGAAGTGGAAGTCTGGACCGACTAGTCAGACGCCAGGGTGGCGTCGACGGTCCAGACCGTTGCGAGAGCCTTGAGCTCCGGTATAGAAGCGAGAGTTCTCGTGACGAAAGTTTCAGCGCAACAGACGCGTGTGTACCTGGATGAGTTCGACCTGTCGGGCGACCTCAATTCCAGCATGCTGGACGTGAGGAACGAACTGGCGAACGTGACCACGTTTGCCGACAAGGGCCCCCGGCGGGTGGAAGGCAACTACGACACCACCCATCAGCACACCGGGTTCTTCGACGGCGCGACCGACGGCATCGATGACGCGGTCTTTGCAGCGCTGGGGTCCGACAGCGACCACTACCTGGCGCAGCTCTTCGGAGGCGACGACGAAGGCGCGGTTGGCTACGAGTCCGTGGTGCGAATCGAGCGGCAACCGCGGGTCGCGCGCGTCGGCGAGGCGGTGTCGCTGAGCTTTGACGCGGCCGGGTCCAACGGCACCGCGCACGCCGCCGTGCTGCGCAACGGCTCGATCAGCGGCGTCGGCACCGGCACAGGGCGAGACCTGGGCGTGACCGCCGCCGGCCAGACGGTTGTGGTCACGGCTCGCGTGATCGGTGGAACCTTCGCCAACCTGGCCTTCGACATTCAGCAGTCGAACGACGACGGGTCGACCGATCCGTACGCCAACGTGAACGGTCTGGCCTTCACCTTCAGCGAGCCAGGGGTTTCGCGCAAGACGATCAGTGTGGCTACCGAGGCCTGGAAGCGCGTGCGCGTGCGCGCGTTTGCGGGAACCAGCGCGCAGTTGCTGGTGACGATTGGCGTGCTGCAAGGCGCGTAGCGGCCAACTCAGCCTCCTCCCGAACCCGGCGCGGATTTGCCGCGCCGGGTTCGTCACGTCTGATGCCGGCGGCGGCTGCGTACGCTACAAATGGCTGTTCGGCAGCGGGCCAGCCGCGCTTATAGAGAGAAGTCCTGCGTAGGTCGGGTGTCGTTGGCGCCCGAGGCCATGGACTGGTGGCTGGACGCTACCGCCCCGGCGACTCAGACGGACGCGCCGCGCTTGGTCGCCGTCCGGTGGCCAGGACGTGGTCCCATGGCTGAGCAATCCACGGTCGCCTCGCATCCGGTGTTCCGTACGAACCAGCACAGTTCGCCGCACGACCTCATCTGGGGTGTGCTGGCTGATCCAGGAGGCCGCGCCGCTGTGGGACGAGTGCTCCAAGCTTGATCGCTCGGCTGGAGCACGGACCACGGACTCGGATTCAACCTGTCTGCATGGCGACCGGGCGCCTCAACCCTGTCGCGCCACCTTGTTCAGCCGGGGGAGCGGAGAGGCCGATCGACTGCGTAGCGAGTGTCGTAGCGTCCTGGAAACTCAACGGGGAGTTCGCCCGAATCAATTGCTTGGATGAGCGGAGATCCCATCGTGCGCAGTGGCAAACGCACGAGGGTGTGGGTGCGGGCGGACTCGTACATGGCCATCAGGATTTCCTGGTTCCTGATGGCCAAATGCGCGTCGTTGCGGTTGTCCCGGGTTTCGCCACGGGCCCAGCGAGCCAGGCCGTCCAGTTCGCGCAGGAAAACATTGTCCAGGGTCTGCGTTGGCGCCGGAGTCTCCGTCACCCCGAGGCCCCGGCGCACGAGGCGAACGGCGAAGTCGGGCGCCAGAAACGCGCTGGGCCACATGAGCACGCCGTCGGTTCCGGACACCGTCTGGTACTGCCAGTCGTAGGCCGGATTGGGCGGAATGTCGCCTTCGAACGAGACGCGAATGTCGCCGGCGAAAGAGATCAGGCCACCTGACAGCTCTTCGGCGGGCCAACCGCGTTCGTAGCGGTCGCTGCGGCGCTGCACGTTGGCGAGGACCCACTCGGGCTCAGGGTCGCCCAGCACGTATTGCATGTAGCTGAGCACGTGGGTGCCGTTGTTCATCAGCCCGCCCTCTTCGAGGCTGACGGTGGCAGTGAGCGGCGTGCCGATGGCGCCCTCGGCCACGAGCGCCCGAGCCTGCTCATGCACGGTGTACCAGCGCATCATGTGGCCGATGGCGAGCTTGACGCCGTTCCGCTCGCAGGCCACCAGCATGGCCCGGGCCTCGCCGAGACTGCCGGCCATGGGTTTCTCGCAGAGGATGGCGCGCGGCGGATAGCGGGTGGCAGCCAGAATCGTCTGCGGGGCATGCCAGCAGGCCGGCGTGGCAATGCTGAGGAGGTCGGGGCGCTGCTCGTCGAGCATCTGCTCGAAGTCGCGGTAGCGGCGCAGGGTCGGAAACTGGCGGCTGGCGCGGTCAAGCGGGGCTGGGTCGAGGTCGCAGACGGCGGTTAGCTCGACGCCCTGAACCTGAAGGTAGGTGCTGGCGTGCTGGCGGCCGGCCCAGTTGAGGCCGACGACGGCGGCGCGAAGCGAATCACCTGGCATCGGCAGTGCTTTCTGCGCTGCGGGCTGCGCTGAGCCGTTCTCGTGCAACCACTATGGCGCTTTGTATTGCGCCTTGCCAGCCAAGAGCGTCCTGCCGCGGTGTGAAAACGGTTGCTTCAGTACCCCCGTAGCAAGTGCGTCTGGCGACCGACTCCGCTACGCCGAGAACGGGTACGGCGGAATTCCTTCGCGCGAATGCGACGGTCAACCGTTTTGTTCTTTCGACGAGGCGGGTTGACTATGTGTGGACGCGATAGTTGACGGAAGGCACCGAGACGCGCTTGATGCGGATTCCACCGGGGAGTCGATGGTTGCGCCCAGCCTGGCGGGCACACGTTGGCATCGCCTTCGCCCTGGGGCTGTTCGGCAGCGGGCTGGCCGTGCTGATCGTTGTGGGGCATCCAATTGGCGCCGCCACGGTTCCGGACTGCGAGGCGGTGACGCCGACGGCGCCGGACTTTGAGGTCGCGCCGTTCGACTTTGACCCGGCGGCGCGAGCGGACGTGGATCTACAGGCTTGGCACAAGGGCTGTCACGGCGAGTCGAACGCGGCATTTCGCAGCAACTGACGCAGGACCCGCAAGGCGCTCTAGCGTGATCGCAGCGTGCTGACGGAACGGCCCGTGAAAAGGGACCGCTTCAGCGAGTTGACATCATACTCGGCGTGTGTACAATAGGGCTGAAGCCAGCGTGGGTTTCGCAATGACCCGCGCGAATGACTAGCCGTCCCCGAGCGCCTCTGAGTCGCCCACGTGAATGCAGAGAACGCAGCGTGCGCGCACTTGGCAGGTCGATGCAGGTAGCGACATTCCGTGAGGATAGGTCGGGTGTCGTTGACGCCCGAGGTCCTGGACTGTTAGCCGGACGCCATCGCCCCGACGATTCGAACGGACGCCCCGCGCTTGATCGCCGCCCTGTGGCCAGGACACGGTTCCATGGCCGAGCTATCCAGGGCCGCCTCGCACCCAGTGCTCCGTACGGACCAGCACAGTTCGCGGCACGATCTCATCCGGAGTGGGCTGGACCGGAGCCAGGGGAAATGCAAGGGCAAGAACTGCGCTTGACAACGTGTTCGACATGAGTACAATCAGCCAGCGCGATCAGGTGCGCCATGACACGACAGGAACAGCGACCATGCGGCGCAGAGTTCGCAGACTCGGCTTCGAATGGCTGATGAGCGTTCGGTGGACGCCGCGCCGCGCCGTTGGACTGGGCGGGGGAGCAAGTCTCGTTGCCGCTGTCGTGATCGCCGCGTTGCTGGCTACAGGGACCGTTGGACCTGACGTCCCGGCCTGCGAGGCGGCAACTCCCGCGCTGCCCGACTTCCAGGCGGCGCCATTTGCCTTCGACCCTGAGGCGAGGGCCCTTGCCTTCGTGCAAGCCATGGCGGATGACGACTTTCAGATCGCCTACGAGATGCTGGCGCCCGAATCTGTTCCCATTGACTGGATATGCCCGTACGCCGACCTAGGGCCACTCGAGGACTTCTGGCGTTCTACCGTGCACGAGCCTGGCGTGTCGGTCAGCGTGGAGACTATTCGCGTCCAGGGTTTCTCGCCCGAGGGCGACTTTCTGACCGTCCTCGTCCGAGTTTCACCGACCGAGGCAAGCGCCGACGCCTCCATGTCCTACCTGGAGGTGTCCATGCTGCGCGACGGACGGATCGCAGCTGTCATAACCAGCGCGGCGCCGCCCGGCATGGATTCCGTCTCGGCGTCCGCGCCACCGCCATACGCCGATCTGACCGCCTTTGTGGAATCCGAGATCTCGATCGGTGATGCGCCCTGGATACTTGGCGCGACGCTGACGATGCCGCGCGGCACAGGACCGTTTCCCGCAGTAGTGCTGGCCCCGTGGGACAGCCAGTCGGATCGCGACGCTACCTTCGGCGAGCTCAAAATGAACCGCGACTTGGCCTGGGGCCTGGCAACGATGGGGATAGCCTCGTTGCGCTACGACCCGCGGGCCCGGACCCACGCGCTGGCATTTGCGCGGCAAGCGACTTTCACGCTGGAAGACGAGATCGTGGACGACGTACTGACCGCTGTAGCGGTACTGGGCGCCACTGCCAACATTGATGCCGCACGCATCCACGTACTGGCGATGAACACCAGTGGATTCGCGGGACCGCGGATCGCCCAGCGCGGCCCGGCGATCGCCGGCCTCATTGTGTTTGCGGCAAGCAGCGACGGGATCATCGAGAAGTTGGTACGCCGCGCCCAGATTCTCGACGAACGGTATATCGGCGAAGAGCGCCAGCATGTGGTCCGCAAGCAGATCCAAAGCGACATTGCGAAGCGCCGCGCCGCGGCCATCGCGGCGCTGACCGGCGGCCCCACGGCCGTCCCGGACATGACATTGCGTGAGGCCTACGTTCGCGACTTGGCGGAATACCGCCCAGCGGTGTCTGCTCGGACGCTGTCAATGCCGCTTCTCATTTTGAATAGCGCTCAAAGCACCGTGCTAACAAAAGACGAGATGTACGGGTGGATTGAGAGTCTTTCCGAACGTCGGAATGCGGCATTCCGGTTATACGAACGGGGCCTGATCATCTCTCCTGAGACGAGCGAAACCGCGGGTCGGGTTGAAGAACATGTGAGCGAGGAGCTTGTCAGCGGCGTAAAGGCCTGGATCGGAGGATCGTGGCCGGTCACGGCGTGCGTGAACTTGGAGTCCTGGTTCGCTGGCTGTCGTGGAGGGCCAGATAGCGCAGTACGCGACATACACCTTGAGTTTTTTGGAGGATCAGCTTGAGCGCCAGTGAGCAGCCACGCACGTACACAGGAGTCGGGCCGTGTCTGGATCACAGGACGACAAAGAACACTCCGATAGCCCATTCATTATCGGGAGCCTCATAGACTTTATTACAACTCCTCCCAATAAGGTAGCAGGCGTCGAAGTTACCAAAGGTTACGTAGTTCAGGCCGATCGTCGTACTGGCCAAACGCAGGTAAATCCAAGCGTTCCATCGGCTCGACCAGGACCTGAATCTGGCCGTGCAATGCGACCCAGCGATATCGAACTTAGTCCTTTTAGTACGAGAGATCCTATCTGGGGAGATATCGAACCAGGGAGTCTACTACCTCCGCCATATAAGCCAGGACTTTCTTTACCTGAAATGGCAGCGGAGTGGGTGGGCGACCAGTTCGAGAAGTTGGGGAGTTCGATTCAGTCGACGATTGTTAAACCGTCATTCAGCCAACGCTTTAACCGAACGGACTATTCCAGTCTGCCGGTGCCTGACTGGTCTGACCCGATTTGGGGAGAGACTGACCGTGGGCACATGCGGCCATTTGAGCTAGGCCTCAGTCCTCCCGAGCAGGCAGCAGGGTGGGTGGATGACCAGCTCAGAAAACTCGGCGACTCGTCGTTCAGTAGACGCATCAACGAGACAGACTATTCCGCCCTCCCGGTGAATGATCTGTCGGATCCGGCGTGGGGAGAGATAGGTCGTGGCCAGATGCAACCAATCGAGTCGGGGCTGAGCCTTCCCGAGCAGGCCACGGAATGGGCAGGCGATCAGTTTGAACACCTGGGTGCATTCACACATCAGTCGCTCAGCAGCATCCTCCCCGGTACGGATTATTCGACTAGCAAGTTGTCGGATCCTGCCATGCACAGGGAACTCAGCGACTTCTTTATGACGGTGGAGGACAGCCGTCGCATTCAAACTGACAACATCGAGCGCTTCACGCACGGCTTGGAAGACATAACGCCACCGGCCAACCAAGCGACCGAGGCGACCGGCGGCCTCTGGGACAGCATCCATGAACTCGACGGAGGCGTGGGCGCCCTAGGCGGAACCGTGGACCTAGCCACGCTTGGCATGGACGGCATGCAAACGTCGATGGTTGCGGGTGGGCGCGAAGCACTCGCGTATGCCGGCCATCTGGGGACGGCGGAGGCTCAGATCATTCGCCTGCTGGCGGCACAGGCCCGGTGGGCGAGGCGCGGAAGTAGGGGGAGCACTACAAGTTCTCACGGGAATAGTGAGGATGATTTCCTTAGCACGCCGGCGCCGTCGAACGTGGAGGAACTCTTCCAGCAGCAGAAAGAAGACCATGACATTTCCGGGTTCCGCGACGCCCACCACTGGTGGCGGGAGCATCTGAAGCATGTAGCGCGGTTGCGCGCGGAAGGTCACGCCTTTGCGCAAGGCACGTCGTTTGCGCCGGGTGGGATGGCGCTGGTGGGGGAGATGGGGCCGGAGTTGGTGAATTTGCCGCGCGGCTCGCAGGTGATTCCGAACCCGCGTCTGGGCAGCGAGGTGAACGTGAACGTGACCGTGGAAGGCAGCGTGGTGGCTGAGCGCGACCTGGCGCAACGCATCCGGCAGGAGTTGATCCGCACCAGCCGCCGCACCGTGGACCTGGGGTTTGTGGCATGAGCGACTTTCCATTGGTTACCTGCCGCATCGCGTTCGACTCGAACGCCCTGGACCCGAATCCAACCTGGACCGACGTGTCGGATGACATGCTGAAGTTCTCGATCCGGCGCGGCCGACAATTTGAGCTGGACCGGATCGAGCCGGGCCAAGCGTTCATTACGCTGCGGAACCTGGACGGCGCCTACTGGCCGGATAAGACGGATAGCCCGCACTACCCCGAGGTCAAGCCGGGGAAGCGGCTGGAACTGACGACTGCGGCCTTCTCAGGCTTCCCGACCGTTGTCCTGGCTGACGCGCCCGACGGCTACTGGCGGCTGGACGAAGCCAGCGGCCAGGCCCAGGACAGCAGCGCCAACGCCAACCACTCGACGCAGGTCAACGCGGCGCAGGGTCAGCCCAGTCTATTGGCGGGCAATCCCGCGGTGCGGGGCGGCGCCTACGAGTTCAACCGCGGAAGGCATACCGTCGAAATCCCGGCTGATCCCGCGGTTGCCAACATCTGGGACGGCGGCGGCTGTCTCGCGTTCCTGGCGAGTCCGCTCAGGGACTTCCGTGGACCCCGGGATGTCGTGGCTAAATCCCCCAGCTGGCAGGTGTCGCTGACTCAACGCTCCGGCGACTGGTTTCATCTGACGCTGCAGGTCGGATTCAGTAGGGGCCGCGGCGAGTGGCGCACGACGAACCGTGCGGTGAAGGCGAACGCTCGGAACGTCATTTCGATTCACTACAACAGCGATTCGCCGGACAACGACCCGACGGTCCATGTCAACGGCACGGCCGTGGGGATGCAACGAGTGACGTCGCCCAGCGGAGTGCGCGCGGACGACAGCCAGCACTCGCTGCGATTTGGCAGCGACGGCAGCCGCATTGCGTTCAGGGGCCGCCTGCAGGATGTCGCGGTTTTCAAGACGGACCCGGGCAGCGACCGGGCCGCAGCCTGGGCGCGAACGGCGGCCGAGCCGTCACCGGGCTACTGGCTGTTCACGGGTTTCATTGAGTCCTGGGACTACCGGTTCCTGGACGGGGCGCTGGGCGGACAGTCGGCGCCGGTGGTTGAACTGACCGTGGTTGACGGTCTGAAGAACTTGCGGAACGTCAAGCTGGACGATGTCGACTATCCGCAAGAACAGGCAGGGGCGCGCGTTGGACGCGTGCTGGATGCCCTGGGATGGCCCGCGGCGGACCGAAGTCTCGATCCGGGCCAGACGGCTATCCAGGCGGCGACGGACCTGACGGATGAAACGGCCCTGAGTCACCTGGACAAGGTGCTGCTTTCGGAACTGGGCGCGCTGTTCGTGGACAGCCGGAACGCGATGACGTTCCAGGAACGCTATCGCCGGCTCCGCGACCCGTACGACACAAGCCAAGCGACCTATGGCGATGGCCCCGGGACCCGCGGCTACGTGGGCATTGAACTGGAGCAGACCGATCAGAACGTCTACAACGACGTGCGGATCAAACCCAAGGATGGGACGGAACAGACCGCCGACGACGAGAAGTCCCAAACAGCCTACGGCCGGCGCACGTTGACCCGTTCGAATCTGCTGATGACGCGGGACACGGAGGCGCAGGACCAGGCCAATATCCTGCTGAGCCGGTTCAAGGATCCGGCGTTGCGGCTGCGATCGATTTCGGTCCGCCCGCAGCGTGATCCCAACACGCTCTTTCCCGATGTGCTGGGGTTTGACCTGAGCACGCGGATCAAGGTGCAGCTGAGCGCCTCGGGGCTTGACGCCGACCATCACATCGAAGGCGTGGAACACGACGTCCAGGTCAACCCCAGGCTGTGGGAAACGCGCTGGTGGTTGAGCCGGGCCGGGACGCACGGCTTCTGGACATTGGACGTTTCGAAACTTGGATCGGAGACGCGGCTGGGGTTCTAGATCAGACCCAGTCCAACACAACGCGCGAGCGCCCCGAGCGCCGGACGATGATGGGGTGCAACGTGCAGAGAAAGATCAAGACGGCCCGCCGGGCCTTTAAGGCAGCGGTGCGGAGCCTCACCCGGTGCTGGACCGAACTCGTATCGCGGCTCCATAGCGCGGTGCGCGGCTGGCGCCTGGGCAAGTCCGAGACGGACAGCCGGAACGCGACCAGCGAACGCGAGGCGGCGTGATGACCTGGACAGACCCGCTGACGTGGGAAACCGAGCAGGTGGTGAGCGCGTCCGATCTGAACACCCATTTGCGGGACAATCTGAATTACCTGAAGGGCCGCGCGCTGGCGCAGTTTGATGCCACGGGGCTGCGGCCGGCGGTGTCCGCGATCACCGGCAGCGGTAACCCGCCCCTGGGGCCGGAACTGGACACCGACCTGACCAACCACGTGGCCTACCGGCTGAAGTTCGACGACTCGCGAATCGAGCGAGCCTACGGGCTGTTTGCGGCGCCGGCCGACCTGGTGGGCGGCGCGAGCGTGATATGGCGCATCTATTGGAAAACGCCCCAGACCACCGGCGATTGCCGCTGGGGTGTCGCGATGACGGCCGTGACCCACGACGAGGCGTGGCAGAGCGCCGCGCTTGGGACTACCGAGTATGCGCAGGGGGCCGCAACAACCGACGCGGGCGACCTGATCCGCACGGACATCACGCTGAATTCGCCGGGTATCTCCGCGAACGACCTAGTGATCGTGCGGATCGAGCGCGAGGGGAACGACTCCTCCAACCGAGACACGCTGACCGGCGACGCCGAACTGGTGTTTCTGCAAGGGGAGGTGGGCTGATGGTGATCCACGCGCCGAAGCCGCGACCGGTCGCGTCCGGGTTCTGGACGTTCTGCGACCAAACAGGCGATCTACGCCACGTGGACGCCCATGCGGATAGCACGGTCTGCACGCGCTGGCCGCTGCTTGACCGCTGGCACCGCAACCTGATCGAGCGCGGTGTGGGCTGGCTGCTGAACGCGGCCGGCGCCGGGCGGGAGCGCCTGGACGCGGCGCTGCGGGTTCCGTATCCGGGGAGCCGGCTCGACCGGTTGCCGGCGATTCAGTCGGCGTTCTGGCACCGATTGCTCCATGGGATGAGCGGCGGGGCTACCGCTCAGCTCTTCCTAGGCGATGGTCAGGCAGGATCCTTCGGCGGGTTGGCGATCGACGACTCACAGGACAGCGCTGCGGTTAGCGGGTTCTCCGGGGGAAGTGGCGGACACGATGACAACACCGGGGCTCGAGGGGCGGGTCCCGGAGGTGGTAGCGGGTCAGGACGCGACACCTACAACAGGGGCGACGTTTCGTCCGGTGGCGGCGGACACGGAACCGCTGGCGGCAGTGGCCGAAAAGGCGCTGCCGGAGGCCCCGTTGTTCCGGCCGCGTATGCGGTTGCAGCGCTTGTAGCTACTGGCACGGCTACTCAACGCTGGACTGCCCAAAACCTTGCCATGGGCGGCGGCGGTGGTGGTGCGAGAAGCAGCAAGGCAGGAGGCAATGCTGGCAACGGCATCGTGCGCCTGTCGGCTGGCAACCTCACGGAGTCCAACAGCCGGACGTTCACCGGGTACCAGCCAAGTGCATCGGACCGAGCTGGTAGTGGCTCGGGCGGCGGGTACTACGCCATAGTCGCAGGAAGCTACAGCCTGGCGAATGGTGTGACGATTACGCTGACCGGCGCTGCGGGTCGAGGATCGTCGGACAGGCGAGGAGGTGATGGCGGCAATGGCCGCGTGACGATTTGGCACGGCGACTCGGTGGCGACCGGCGCAGGAACGCTTACGAACGCCGAGTTGACGACCTTCCAGTTGCTGCCAAGCCTTCCCCTAGGCCAGGTGCACGTGTCGTGATGCGGTTCTTGCGAGCAACTGGAACGCCCAAGGATGGAGTGACTGCCATGTGAGCGCGGGCCGCAGCCGCGTTTATTGGGTCGCGGCGGCTGCGGAGGGTTGGATGACCAGCCGAATGTGACGGCGGATTCCGACCAGAGGCCCACCCTGATCGAGAGCCGGTGAGCTCCTGTTTTCAAACACCACGGGAGCAATCCTCATGGCAAAGATTGCCGCCAGCAAGGCCAAGTTCGAGTTCAATTCGGTTGAGTTGCAGGACGAGCTGACGTCCGTTTCGCAGGACGTCAACGTCGAGTTGCCGGTGGTGACGGCGCTGGGTGACACCGGGCCGCGCCGCGTGGAAGGCAACTACGATTTCTCGTACGCGCTGGAAGGCACGGCCGACTTCGCGGCCAACCAGGGCGACGCCACCATCTTTGGCAAGATCGGGAACGGCGGCGCCGCCGGGGCCTTTGACCCCACCGGCAAGGACGCCGGCGCCAACGACCCCAACTACGACGCCACGTCGTTGCTGGTCGGGTCGTACTCGGTCCGCGCGTCGGTGGGGCAGCCGGTGACCTACACGGCCAGCCTCTTCGGCAACAGCGCGCTGAGCCGCGCCACCGCATAACCGATGAGCAAGCCCGCATCGGTACGCGTGCCGTCGGACGACTTCGTCGTTGAAATCGGCGGCCAGGCCTTCAACACGCACGAAGGCGAGTGGGTGGAGGTGTTGCCACAGATTTCGGTTCGCGAGCTGCAGCAGATGCAGCGGCTGAACCGGCTGCACGTCGAGATCGATGCGCTGGCGGGCGAGGACGGCGGCGAGGACGCCGTCCTCGCCCTGCTGGACGCCACCTACGCCGACGTGTGCCAGACCCTGGCCACGCGCATCATCGACTGGACCTGGACGGACGACGCCGGCCGCTCCCTGTCCAAACCCGACGGGACGGCCGAACCGTTTCATCGCCTGACCCCACAGGAACTGTGGTACCTGGTTCGGGTCGTGCGGGGCGATCATCCGGCGGCGCGGGGAAAAGGCTCGAACGGCTCGCCGACTACGTCCTCGGGTACCGAACCACCGACCAGCCCGACGAGCTGAAGCACGGGCCACAGCCGTTCGAAGGCATGGTTAGTGTGGTCTGCGAAGCCTTCGGCTGCACTCCGGCTGAGGCGCTCCAGCAAGACTGGCGCTTGGTCGAAGCCGTGCTTGACTACCGGGCCGCCGAACGAGCCGCCGCGCTGCTGGCTAGTGAGGGCGGCGACGAAGTGCTGGCCCAACAGCCGGCCCTCCAGCGCCTGCTGCTGGACATGCGCCGCGCCCAGAACCAAGTCACCGAGTCAGTTGAGTAACGTCCACCGAGGCCGCCCCTTGATAGGGGGCGGCCTCGGTGCATGAGGCTACGTACGCTGGCGCTGTGAATCGGGGTCTGGCGCATATGCGACCGTGGGGATAACGTGAAAACGCCGTTTGCCGAGCCTGGAGCGGTGAGGATGCAACGTCGGCCATTCCGGGAAGCGGGCGGCTGTTGAGGTTTCGGTGGACGGCGCGGCGGCTCAACGCCATGTTGCGCGTCGGGGGTGTGGCCGTGGCTGTCGCGCTGGTTGCGGCCGTCGTGCTGGTCGTGAGGAACGCTCCGGACGAAGGGCGCCTGATCCGCGAGGATCCATACTGCTGGTCGGCGCAGCCGGCCGAGCCGAACTTTGAGGCGCCGCCGTTTGCCTTCGACCCAGTCGCGCGGGCGCAGGCCTTCGCGACGGTAGTCACGGAGACTGACTCACGAGCCGGCTACAGCATGCTGGCGCCCGAATTCCTGCCAACCGACTCTCTCTGCGAATACCCCCTGGAAGCGCTCTGGAGCCACCTGGTGTACGGGCTGGACCCCGACGACTACCTCTTCGATGCACGTGTGCTGGTCGATGGCAGCGCGCCGATAGTTTTTTCACCGCTCCAGGACGAGCTGAGCGTCTGGTTGCGCATAGTCCCCGCTCCTCGGGAGAACCGCCCATGGGCGGAGGCGCCGGTGCGCATCTCCCTTCTGCGTGACGGACGGGTCGTTCGATTCGAGCCGGACCAGGCAGGACGAGAGCTTGGACCGTTACAGGACATTCCGCCCCCGCCGTACGCGAATCTCGGCGCATTCGAGGAAGTTGAGGTCACGTTGGGGGAGGCGCCCTGGCAGGTGGGCGGCACGCTGGCCGTGCCGAACGGTCCGGGACCGTATCCGGCCGTGGTCCTTGTCCAGGGACTGAGTGCGCGTCCCGACCGCGACGGGACCTTCGTCGCCACGAAAGGGAATCGCGACCTAGCCTGGGGTCTGGCGAGCCGGGGCATTGCGACGCTGCGGTACGACCAGCGCACCTGGACGCACGCGACGGCCTTTGCGCGGCAGGACGAGTTCACCATCGACGACGAGTACGTGGAAGACGCGCTGGCGGCGGTGCAGGCCTTGAGCCAGACACCTCGCATCGACCCGGCCCGCATCTATATCCTCGGGCAGAGCCTTGGAGGGTTCGTGGCACCGCGAATTGCCCAGCAGGCGCCTGACCTGGCTGGCCTCATCATCGCCTCGGCACCGAGTGGGGGGTATTGGCAGAGTAGGCTCCGAGCTCTTGAGCGGGAGGTCAGCAACAAGGATCCAGAAGATCCGGCTGTCGCCGCCGTGCTACGAATCATTGAGCGGACCCGGGCGCAGGTCGCGGACGTTGAGGCGCTAGCTGCCGGCGAATCCGTGATGCCGGACATGTCCGTGCGCCCGGCGTACCACCTCGATCTGGCGGCGTACCGTCCCGAGGACGTCGCACGCAACCTGAGGATGCCGTTGCTGATCCTGAACAGCGACGCAGACGGCCGGCTCACGCGGGATGACCTCATTGGCTGGACGGAGGCGCTGCAGGGACGTCAGGACGTCGTGTTTCGCTCGTATGCGGACCACAGTCACGGGTTGCTCGACCAACAGACGCTGACCGGGCCGGAGCTCAGGCTACAAGGCTATGTCGGCGCCGAGGTGATCAAGGACATCGCGGCCTGGATCGGCGGCGCGCGGCCCTAGCTGACGTGGGGCGACACTGTGGCTTGGCCGGCCGGTTGCCGTGGGGGCATGCCGTCCAGCGTTGCCTTCGGTCGCCAAGCCGTTCAACCGAGGCAGCCCAGACGCCACTAGCTGCCAGACCACCTGAATCGCGTCCTCCAGACACGTGCACTTGACGCGGTTCTCGACATGAGTACAAACGAGGGTCGCCTGAGTGACGACCAGAGCACCTGTCATCAAGTGCCGGACCAACCAGACCGGCATGCGTGCACGACAAGTCGCCGCGCGGATGTCGTTGGAGGAGGAACTCGATGAGCCCTAGCAAGTCTCTCGATCCGGCGCTGCACCTTGAACTTGGGGACTTCTATATTTCGAAAGAAGAAGGCAAGAGCCTGGATGATTTCCGAAAGGAAGCGGATGAGAATCTAGCGAATGTTCAAAGGGAATTCGAACAGATGTTCAAGGACTTCAAAGCTGATAATAAGGCCAAAAGTACAGGGATGATATTGATCAATTTCCTAAACATTCACAGAAATCCTATTTTCCACCTAATGATGAAATGATGGCCAGCTATCAAGTCGGAGGGAGTACATCCGTGGATTTTAATCCTGGGGACAAACTTTTTCCGCAAGCTGTCGGTTTTGTTGCAGACCAATCCGCGCGTGGAACCCTTCAGATTCTTAAACTAGCTAACGCTGCTACGTTCGATAGATCAGATACACTGAGTCAATATACGACTCCAATGCTGAGCGCTTTCGGTGAACGTAAAATCGCGGAAGCAGAAGCCCTCGCTCGATCGGGCCCTGCCATAGCTGCAGACCTACAGATGGCGCTTGGGCGGGCAGGCGACCGGTTACAGGACCTGGGCACATGGACGCATCAGTCGCTCAACAGCCTGCTCCCCGGCACGGATTATTCGATCAGCAAGTCGTGGAATCCGGCCATGCACATGGAGCTTAACGATTTCCACCGGACGCTGGATGAGATGGCGCCCTCGGCCGACCAGGTGACGGAGGCGACGGCAGGGCTCTGGGACAGCGTTGATGAGCTAGACGGCGGGGTGGGCGCGTTAGGCGGAACTATGGACCTAGCCACGCTTGGCATGGACGGCATGAGCACGTCGATGGGCATGGGAGCGCAAGAGGCGCTGGCGTACGCCGGCCAGATGGGGACGCTGGAGGATCAGACGCTGGCGACGGTGGACGCGTTCAAGCTCCTGGCGGCCGTGCCCCGGATGCCCGCCGGGTCTGGCGGGTCGGCCGCCCACTGGACCCCACCGGTGGACGGCGGCGCGGACCCGGGCCTGACGAGGCGCGAGCTCATCGAGGCGGAGCGCCAGCGGATTCTCAACATGCCGCCGCCGGCGAACCTTGAGGATCTCTTCCTCTCGCAACGTGACCTGGGGCACAACATCTCGCTCTACGCCAGCCCTGAAGCCTGGTGGGAGGCGCACCAGCGGGAGTTGGCGAATCAACTCCCCGGCTATGCCGGCGGCACGGCGTTTGCGCCGGGCGGGATGGCGCTGGTGGGGGAGATGGGGCCGGAGCTGGTGAACTTGCCGCGCGGCTCGCAGGTGATCCCGCAGCCGCGGCTGGGCGGTGACGTGCACGTGCACCTGAACGTGGAAGGCAGCGTGGTGGCCGAGCGCGACCTAGCCCAGCGCCTCCGACAGGAGCTGATCCGCACCAGCCGCCGCACCGTGGACCTGGGGTTCAACTAGGGTCCAGCGGTCGCAACAGCCGGCCCTCCAGCGCCTGCTGCCAGACATGCGCCGGACGCAGAATCAGGCGACCGAGGCAATCGAGTAACGCCCGCAGAGGCCGCACCGGTCAGGGGGCGGCTTCGGTGTATGAGGCTGCCTGCGCCCGCGCACCCACTGTCAGTCGCGGTCTCGGGCCGCCCGGTTCGATCGGTCTGTTACAGCAGCGGCCACGGTCGCGCGCACCCACCAATAGGCACGTAGCCGCGGACCACGCGACTCGTTGATGACAGGCCTGATGCCATTCGCCACAACCTACGCTACACGTGTATATAGAACAGAGGAAGACAAACCGGGAGGCAGGTCCTGCAGCTAAGACCGGGAACTTGGCGATTGCGCGCGTTCTGGCGGATTCATGTGGGCGCGGCGCTCGCCTTTGGGCTATTCGGCAGCGGGCTGGCCGTGCTAATTGCGCTGACACTCCTGATCAATGCCGCCACAGTTCCAGCTTGTGAGGCAGCGACGCCGGCACCGCCGGATTTCGAGGCGGCGCCCTTCGCTTTCGAACCGGAAGCTCAAGCACGGACGTTTGTGCAGGCCATGGCAGATGGCAGCTTTCGGACCGCGTACGAGATGGTGGCTCTTGAAGAGTTCGGCGGCGCCTCGCTCTGCGAGCTGAACCTCGAGCACTTCTGGCGAGCGGTAGCCAACGGCCATACGACCTTGCTGTCGGTGGAACGATTCTCTCCACTGGTCTATGCGGCTGTGTACGACTACCTTTCGATCCGGCTGCGCCTCACGTTTGGCGCGGAAGGGGAGCCAGAGCAGCCGGCGCGCGAAGCCTATATCGAGGTGTTGCTTACCCCGGATGGCCGGACTGCCTCTTACGGCTACTTCTCCGTTCTGACCCAACTTGGGCCTCCACCGGAATCACCGCCTCCGCCGTACGCGGCTGCAGAGTCCTTCGCGGAGAGCCAGGTCACCGTGGGCACGGCGCCATGGGAGCTTGACGGCACGCTGGCGATGCCGCCGGGCGTCGGGCCATTTCCCGCCGTCGTCATCCTGGGCCGCGGCGGCGGACGTGACGGAATGGAAGGCGCGAACAAGCGGGATCGCGATATCGCCCAAGGGTTGGCCGCGCATGGCGTGGCGGCGTTGCGTTACGACAGCCGTTCGTGGGCTTACGGATTGGAGGCTGCACGGCAGCCGGAGTTCACGATGGCCGACGAAACCGTCGACGATGCCCTGGCAGCCGTAGCTTTGTTGCGGCAGATGCCGCGAATCGACCCGGACAAGATCTACGTGCTCGGCATCGGTTTCGCCAGCTTTGCGTCTGTACGCGCTGCACATCTTGACTCTGAACTCGCCGGATTGATCCTGATCTCACCGTCAGCCGGGCTGATCTGGGATTGGGCCTGGCGGGCACACCAGGAGCGCGCCGATGTTGACGAAGTCGTGACGGAGCAGGAAGCACGCGAGGTCGAGGTGCTCAAGGCGCGGGCGGCAACAATTGCGGCCGTTGCCGCCGGAACGGCGCCACCGCCGGACCTTGGAGTTCGCATCGACTACCACCTCAACCTGGTTACATACCGACCTGAGCGAGCCTCACGCACCTTGAAAACCCCCATTCTGGCTCTGTTTGGCGACCGAGACGGCGTTGTGCCGATCGATGACCACGAAGCCTGGATCTCTAACCTCCTGGGGCGTCCGGATGCCGCAATTCGCGTATATGAGGGTCACAGCCACGGCATGTTCGATGTTCTGAAGATGAGCGGGCCTGAAACCCGCCGGCAAGGCCACGTCGACGAGGAGGTGATCGTCGACATCGTTGCCTGGGTCAAGGGCGACTGGCCCGAACAATCCTGCCGGGGAATCGAGCACTGGTACGCCGGCTGCCGCGGCGGCTAAGTCTCATAAGGACGACGAACCTGTTCGGCCATAGTCGCTCAAAGCCCCCACAGATACGCGGCGGGGCGGCCGCCCAGGGAACTGCGCTGCGAGCGCACAGCCAAGGCTACGCGCGAAAGGTCAAGTCGGACAGGCCGCCGCTCCATTCTGAAGAGAGCGGCTCGGAACTGCCTTCCTTCACATGATCCGGCGAGTCGCTTGCTCCCGCCACCCGCACGACTTCAGCATGGGCCCGTCAAGGGCCGGTGCGAGACTCCGCACGGGAGTCCTGGCGGCCCCGACAGGGGACAGTGAGCTTGCGATTGGCTCGAGGATTGAAGATTGCCGTGCCGCTCGCCGTCGGACTGGTCGGCAGCGGGCTTTTGGCGCTTGTGGTGGTTGGGAATGCCGACGCGGGTCCGGCTTGCGAGGTCGCGACGGCGGCGGCTCCGGATTTTGAGTCGGCGCCGTTCGCATTTGATCCGGAGGCGCGCGCGCAGGCTTTCGTGCAGGCGATGGCGGACGACGATTTTGCGACGGCGTACGACATGCTGGCACTGGAGCAGTTGGGAAGAACCGAGCTGTGCGAAGCGGACCTTGAGGGGTTCTGGCGCGGCATTACGGCGGACCACCCCGCCCTGATTGCAATTGAGCGATTCTCGCCGCTGGCGTACGAGGCGGCGTCCGACCACGTGCGGGTTGTGCTGCGCCTGTCGCTGAACGGCAACGGGCAATCACAGGAATCCACGCGCGACGCGTACGTCTCGATAAATCTCACGCCTGACGGTCGGATCGGCTGGTTCAGCTACATGGCGGTATTAGCAGACCTAGGCCCGGCACCCGAATCTCCGTCGCCCCCGTACGCACGGCCGAGTTCCTTCGAGGAGTCTCAGGTAACCATTGGCCAGGCTCCGTGGGAGCTCATCGGCACGCTCACCGTGCCGATGGGGCCGGGACCGTTTCCGGCCGTGGTGATCCTTGGCGCGAACGGCGACTTTGCGCGGGAAACCCCGAACCGGTGGGATCGCGACCTGGCCCAAGGACTCGCCACGCACGGCGTTGCCTCTCTCCGCTTCAATGAGCGGTCTGTGGCACTCGCGCTGGCGGCCGCCCGTCAGCCAACATTTACCGTCGCAGAGGAGTACGTCGACGATGCGCTGGCGGCAATCAAACAGTTGCGGCTGTCGCCACGAGTCGATCCGGCGCGCATCTATCTCCTTGGGGCCAGCATCGCCAGCTTCGCGATGCCGCGCGTTGCCAGCCTGGATCAAGAACTGGTGGGTTTGATATTTGTTTCGCCTTCCGGTGGCCACGTTTGGGACTCCCCTTGGCGCATCCAACAGGAACAGGCCAAGGTTGATCGGAATGTCACTGAGGGTGAGAAGCGCGTAATTGAGGTGCTGAAGGCGCGTGCGGCCGCCATCGAAGCTATCGCCACGGGTGACGGCTCCGCAGACTCACTCGGTGTACGGATCGGGTACCACCTCGACCTGGCCGACTATCAGCCGGAGAACGTGGCCCGATATCTGCCGGCTCCCATGCTCGTGATATTCGGCGACAGGGTCGGGGTTACGCCGATCGAAGACGCCGAAGCGTGGCTGGGGAGCCTGCGCTGGCGGCGGGACGCCGCGTTTCGCGTCTACAAGGGTCGTGTTCATGGCCTATTTGACGTTCGACAGGCCAGCCCTCCGGCGCTTCGATCAGTGGGCCATGTCGACGAGGAAGTCATCATTGACATTGCGGCGTGGATTGAAGGTGGCTGGCCTCACAAATCCTGTGGGGAGGCCGACGCCTACTACGAGGGATGCCGTGGCGGATGAATCGCGCATCGACGACAGACCGGTGCAGCCAAGGCTGTGCTGAAGCCAGGCAGCTAACTGCTAGGGTTGCCAACTGGGGGTGTGGCAGAGTCATCCCTAAATCGGAGCGCCTCATTCGCTGGCGAACCAGCAAGATTCACCGGAGCGGCACCAATTCGAATTACTAACGTTCGCCTGACGGAACTGCACGGCCGGTTCGAGTCGGAGGGCGACTTCTGGGAGGAGCGGCTGGTTCGGCCGCTGGATGTGTATCCGGAACATAAGCGGGATCCGGACCAGCACATTCCCAAGGCGCGGGACGTGGACGGCGCCCACGATCTGTCGTGGGCGTTTGTGACGATCGAGACCGACGAGGGCGTCAGCGGGATGGCTGGGCCGATCGACGTGCCGGACGCCTTTGTCATCGACACCCAGATCGCGCCGTTCATCATGGGGGCGGACCCGCTGGCCAGCGAGCGGATTTGGGATCAGCTTTACCGATACATGATTCACGGTCGCAAGGGCTCGCCGATGTTCGCGCTGAGCGCTATCGATACGGCGCTGTGGGACCTGAAGGGCAAGTGGTTGGGGCAGCCGCTGTACCGGCTGCTGGGTGGACCGGTGCGGACGGAGATTCCGGCTTACGCCAGCGCGCTGGGCTTCTCCATCGAGCCCGAGCGAGCGGCTGAACGCGCGCGGCAATTCGTCGCCGAGGGCTACCAGGCCACCAAGTGGTTCGTGCGCTACGCCCCTGACGACGGCGAGGCCGGCGCCCGGCGCAACGTTGAACTGATGCGCACTCTGCGCGAAGCCGTGGGCGACGACGTGGACGTGATGATCGACGCCTGGAGCAGCTGGAACGTGCGCTACACGCTGGACATGGCACGGCGCATGGCTGAGTACCGGCCGTACTGGATCGAGGAACCGGTCAAGTCCGACGACATTGCCAACTATGCCCGGATACGGGCGGCCTCACCGGTTCCAGTTTCCGGCGGCGAGCACGAGTACACGCGCTGGGGCGCGCGCGACTACATGAAGGCCGGCGCGGTGGACATCTACCAGGCCGACACGATGTGGGCCGGCGGCGTGAGCGAAATGCTGAAGATCGCGACCATCTGCTCGGTCTACGACGTGCCGCTGATTCCGCATGGGGCGTCGGTTCCGGTCAACGCGCATCTCAGCGCAGCCTGGCCGCCGCCGCTTTGTCCCTACGTGGAGTACCTGGTGAAGTGGAACGAGCTGCGGCAGTTCTTCTTCAAGAATCCCGTCGTGCCGGTCAACGGCATGATCAGTCCGCCGGATGGGCCGGGCGTCGGCGTGGAGATCGACGAGTCGAAGGTGACTGCCGAGCGTGAGCTGAGTTGGCGAGAAGGCTGACAGTCCGGCGGACTGGCTGAGCCGCGGAGTTACCCGGCCATCTGCCCTCGGATGACGGCGATTTCCTCGGCGCTCAAGTAGGGCGGGTCGCCGACGGGGGTGTTGGCCGCGATGTCTTCGGCGTTGGACAGTCCGACGATGCAGGTCGATGCGGCCTGATGGCCCAGCACGAAGCGCATCGCGGTCTCATACGGCAATTCGTCGCGCAGGTCGGCGATGTCCTGGATACGTTCGCGCGGCCCGGCGGCGTCGGCCAGGCGCTCGCGGAACATCTCGGATTGCCGCCAGTCGCTGGCGGGGAGCGCGGCCAACTCCTTCTCGCTCAGGAGTATCAGCCCGTTGGCAAACGGCGAGCGCGCGAAGACGCCGGTTCCGTGTTCGGCCGCCAGCGGCAACAGCTCGTCGCCGGCCCCGTCGTCGACGGCGTTGTAGGGAGTCTCGACCACCGGCGCGCCCCAGCGCCGGATGGCTTCGACGGCGGTCTCGGGCTGACCGGTCCTGGCGGAGATGCCCCACCAGCGAATCTTGCCGGCGGCCTGGAGTTCCTCAAGGACGGCAAAGGGCGCTTCGTGCCTGACGATGTGCAGCGGGGGGTCGTGCAAAAGGTAGGCGTCGATGTATTCGGTGCGCAGGCGGCGCAGGGCCAGATCGCAGGCGTCGCGGATGCGCTTGGGCGAATAGTCGCGCGGCTGCTTGGCGCCCTGGATTGACTGCGCGCCGTCGGTGCCGGGCAGGTAGCCGACCTTGCTGATGATGAAGGCGTCGTCGCGACGGCCGTAGAGCGCCTCGCCCAGCAGGACCTCGCTGCGACCGTTGCCGTAGACCTCGGCGGTGTCAAAGGTGGTGATGCCGGCGTCGAAGGCCTGCTGGACCAGGCGAACTCCGTCCCAGGCCGGGAAGTCGCCCCAGGCCTGGCCGCCGATTTCCCAACAGCCCATGCAGAGGGCGCTGACGCGCTCGCCGGTGGCCCCCAAGCTCCGCATTTCCATGTCGGCTCTCCCCAGCCGTGCATCGGCCAATTGAAGTGACGGCGACAGAAAGGTTCCGGACCGCGAGCATAGACAACGCAACTGCGTGGCGACACGCGGTGTGGCCTTATCGCTGGAAGGGTTCGCGTCGCGCCGCGAGGGGTGTGTGACCTAGAGTCGTTGCGCGGAATGTGGGGGAAACCACAAATGCAGGATCGGTACCAGGCAGGCGGGGCGTCGGCCAGCCGCCCTTACGTCGCGTTGCTGCGCGGCATCAACGTGGGCGGCCACAACAAACTTCCTATGCGGGACCTGACCGCGGTGTTCGTGGCGGCGGGGTGTGAGGATGTCCGCACGTACATCCAGAGCGGAAACGTGGTGTTCCGGGCGCCAGCGGCGCTGGCAGACGGGTTACCGGCGCGGATTGGCGCCGCGATTGCCGACAGTCACGGCTTTCAGATCCCGGTCGTGATGCGGACGGCGTTGGACTTTGACCGGATCGTCCGCGGCAACCCGTTTCTGGCCGCCGGCGCGGATCCAGCCAAGCTTCACGTTGGGTTCCTGGCCTCAGCACCTGACTCGACGCAGATCGAGCGGCTCGATCCCGACCGATCACCGCCGGACGTCTTTGAAGTGCGAGACCGCGAGGTCTACCTGCACTTTCCGGCCGGGGTCGCGCGGTCAAAGCTCGACAACGCCTACTTTGACCGCACGTTGAACACGGTATGCACCATCCGCAACTGGCGAACTGTTTGCAGGCTTCACGAGATGGCAAGCGGCGCTTGAGCGTGGCGGTCGCACAGAAGAAGCCACGGGGCCTGCGCCGGGTGGGCACAGACCCCGTGGCGGATGCGAATGGCGCAGTCGCGCGGGGGGAGGGAACGCGCGGCTAGGCCGTAGCTGGGGTTGCTCCGATTGGCAGGGTTACGTTGTCGGCACCGGCTCCGGGGCCACGGTGATAGCGACCGTGCCCGCGACCACAGTCTCGGGACCCGGACTTGCCTCGACCCTTCACGTGGGCGCCGCCCTCGGCCTCCAGGGCCGATTCGATGCGCTCGCGCATTGACTCGCGCAGTTCGTCGGCCTTGTCGGCGTCGAGACGGCCGTTCTCAATCGCTGCGGTCAGCCGTGTCTCAAAGGCCTCCATGGCGGCGTCCGTGACCGCGGTCACGTCGCCGTCGGCTTCCTCGATGATGTCGGACAGGCTGTCGCCGTCGGAGAGCTTGGTTCGGATGTCCTCGACGGAGACACCCGTTTGCTCGGACACGACCGTGATCAGACCAACGCCCTTGCCGCCGAGGCGGCCACGGCCCTTGCCACGCTTGCCTTCGTACGTGCCGGCCAGCCAGTCGCGCACACGCTGCTCGGCGGCGGCCTTATAGTCGTCCACCTGGTCGGACTCAAGCCGGCCGGCCTCCACGAGTGCGTCGACCTTGTCATCAAGTCCTGTCAGCGCGGCCGTAACCACGGCTTCCAGGTCGCCGCCTTCGGCCTCGATGATGTCCGCGAGTGACTCGCCGCCCTGCAATCGAGTTCGTATTTCTTCCGTGCTGAGACCAGTCTGTTCCTCGATCGCCGTCGTGACGTTGGACTTTCCGCCGCCGCGGCCAAAGCCGCCATGCGCCAGCACCGCGCTGACCGTCACGGCCGTCAACAGCACAACAGCCGCCACCGTCGCGACAAGAGTTCGAATTCGGAGTCTCACGACGCCTCCTTTCGCAAGCGCTGGCTATTGCAAGGCCAGCACAACGTTCACGAAAGGCAGTGTTGGGGCCGATGATGGACGCGCGATGCACGGCACGTGCGACTTCCGTGCATTTTCTTGAAGGGGTGTGCGCCGCGCTAACCACCCTCGGGTGGAGCGAACCGGTATCCGACGCCGGGCACTGTCAGTACATAGCGCGGACGGGACGGCACCGGTTCGACTCGCTTTCGCAGGTTGCGAACGTGGCTGTCGATGGAGCGCGGCAGCGTGGGCCGGTCGTCGTCCACGATGCGCTCAACCAGGGCCTCGCGAGTAAACACGCGACCGGGATGGCGCATCAGCGTCGCCAACAAATCGAACTGCACCTTTGTCAGTTGGATCGCCTCGCCGTCGCGCCGGACCTGGCGGGTGCCCGGGTCGAGCGTCATACCGCTGACCCGGAGCGGGCCCTCGTCCGAGTCCGCGGTGGTCGCCCGACGCAGCAGTGCGTGAACGCGGGCTACGACCTCGCGAATGTCGAATGGCTTGGTGACATAGTCATCGGCGCCGATCTGAAGGCCCACAACTTTGTCGGTAATGTCGTCACGGGCGGTCAGCATCAGGACCGGAGTGTTCGATTCGGCGCGAAGCTGACGGCAAACCTCAAGACCCTGTACATCGGGCAGCATCAGGTCCAGCACCACCGCGTTGGGGCGGCGCTGGCGGGCCAGTCGCAGGGCCTCGGCCCCGTCACCGGCGGTGATAACGCTGAAGCCATCGCGCTCCAGGTAGGCACGGACGACTCGCCGGATGTCGGGCTCGTCGTCCACAACCAGGATTAGTCCGGAACTCGCCATGTCAGGTTCTGTCGGCCTGTTCGTCGTGACTCCCACTACATTCGATTCTTACACGATGTTCCGTCGGCGCCGCGGGGTGCTCACGGACGTGGCGCCGCCCGAAAAGCCGCCGTCGGTCGGCGTGCATAGCGCATGCACAGGTCGTGCATGGAGGGTCGATACCCTCACTGTTGGATGAAAACCGGCGACAAGCAGGAGGGCGGTCAAAAGATGAGCCTGCGTGCGCGTCTCACGCTGGCCTTCGTGGCAGTCGCGCTGGTGGCCGTTGGCGTCACCGCGCTGCTGATCAATCGGTCCATCGCCAGCAGCTTCCAGCGCTACGCCGCCAACGTGCGAGAGCGGCAACAGACGGCCATTGCCGAGCAACTCAGTCTCACGTATGCCGCTACCGGTGCGTTTCGGTTGCGGCGTTCAGGTCCTGGACGCGGATTGCCCTACCTGGTTGTGGACCAAGGTGGCGGAATCGTCGGGGGCAGCGTCAACCTGAGTGAGTCGGATCAGCCCCCGGATCTCGAACGCTGGCGACCCATTCCGATCGAGGTCGACGGCCAGACCGTGGCAACAGCCTACTTTGCCGACGTCGGGACCCGAGGCTTGCCGCGCGAGGTGTTGGCGCAACTCCGATTTGCCGAGGACAGCTTTCTGCGAGAAATCGGTATTGCATTGGTCCTGGCTCTGCTGGCTGGATCCGGTGCGGCGGTGGCCGTGGCCGTGTATTTAGCGCGGCAGGTCACGCGGCCGGTTCGCACCCTGCGCGAGTCGGCTGAGGCCATTGCCCAAGGTGACCTCTCTCGACGCACCGGCATCCAGCGCACGGACGACATCGGCGCCCTGGCGCGGTCGTTCGATCAGATGACGGAGACGCTGGAGCGCAACGAGGAGTCGCGACGCCAGCTGTTCGCGGACATCGCGCATGAACTGCGCACCCCGTTGGCCGTGATTCGCAGCACGGTGCAGGCGTTGGGCGACGGGGTGTACAAGCCCAGCGCGGCGCACGTGGACACCGTGATGCGCCGGGTGGACATGCTGACCCAGTTGATCAATGACATTCGCGACCTCTCGCTGGCCGAGGTTGGACAGTTGCGGCTTGAACGGACGGCTGTCGCTGTTGGGGCCTTGCTGGACGCGGCGCACGAACGCCATGCGCCGCTGGCAGCGGAGCGCGATCTAATGTTGCGGACAGAGAATGCTGTGGGCGACGCGGTGCTTCAGGTCGATCGGACCCGGATCGATCAGGCACTCGACAACCTGCTTCGCAATGCGCTGACCCACGCGCCCGGCGGCGGAACCATCACTATCCGGGCAAGCCAGGCCACGGACGAGCAGAGACGAGACCTGGTGTCGCTGGACGTCGTTGACACCGGTCCCGGTTTTGGTCCGGACGAGTTACCACGTGTATTCGATCGTTTCTATCGCGCGGACGATTCGCGGAGCCGGGCCCATGGCGGAACTGGCCTGGGTTTGGCCATCGTTCGCGGCATCGCACGTGCGCACGGCGGTGAGGCTGTCGCCCGCAATAACACCGACGATTCCGGCGCCACGGTAAGCCTCCAGCTTCCTATCGAGCATTAGTCGACGTGAAGGCTCTGAACTACCGCCGGCCCCGGTTGCACTGCGGGTGCACGGTGCATGCACACTCCGTGCATAGCCTTGGTCCTAAGCTCCCGGACAGACGAGACCTCGATCGAGAAACGCCATGACGGTAGACCCGCCCGAACTGGATCAGTCGCAAGCCAGCGGCCCAGGCGCCCAACAGGCAGCCGCACCTCGGGCCGCTCGGTTGCGGCAAGTTGGGCGCGTGGTCGCCTGGCCCGTGCGGACGCTCTTCTCGCTGCTGCGCCGCTTCTGGTTATTGCTACTGCTCTTGGCCGGGGTTGCCGCGTTCGTCTACTACGTCGTGCTCCCGCGGGTCCAAGAAGAGGAAGTCGTGACGGTGCCGCCGCAACCCGTGGAGGCCGTGCGGCAGGATCTGCTGGTGACGGTTCCCGCGACCGGCACCCTGGACTTTGGCACGCTGGTGCAGGTCGGGTTCGAAAACGCGGGCGTGCTCACCGAGCTCAAAGTGGGGGCCGGCGACGCGGTGTCCGCCGGCGACGTTCTGGCCCTGCAGGAAGCGGACGACCTGGAGCGTGACATCGATGACGCCGTTTCGGCGTTGCGCCGGGCGGAGCTTGATCTGGCCGAGTTTCTGGAAGACCTCGTGCCCGACCCCGACCGATTCGCCCTGAGCCGGGCGGAGTTGGACCTGGCGGAGGCAGGAGCCGCGTTTGAAGACTTGCAGATCCCGCCCGATGCGGCCGAGATTGCTTCGGCCGAAGCTTCGGTGGCGTCGGCTCAGGCGCAGGTCGCCTCGGCGCGGGCAAACGTTACCTCGGCCCAAGCGCGAGTGACTGCCGCCAAGGCACAGGTGAATGCGGCCCAGGACAGCCTGAACGACTTGCTGGAAGAAGTTTCAGACACCGACCTTGCCGACGCGACCAGCAGCGTGGCCTCAGCCGAAGCCTCGCTGGTAAGCGCGCAAGGCGCCCTGGCCGATCTGCTGGCCGGCGCTACCGATCTCGAAGTCCAGAGGGCGCAAGACAACCTAGCGGCGGCCCAGGAAGCCGTCGTGGCCGCACGTCGTGAGCTCGACTCCGCAGTGGCCGACCATCCATCCGCCCTGGCGGACGCCGAGGCCAAGTTGGCTACCGCCGAAGCGACCGTCATCTCGGCCAGGGTGGAATTGATGGACTTGAGGGTCAAGCCGACGCCTGACGACGTCCGTGATGCCGAGATCACTCTCGAACAGGCGCGCCTGACGCACCAGGACACTGTGCGTACGGGCAACAACGCCAGCGCCGAGGTGAAAGAGCGAGCGGGCGTCATTTACTACGAGGCCCAACTGGCCTACCAGGAAGCGCTGGCGCCGGCTACGCCCGAAGAGCTTGCCGAAGCCGAAGCGAATCTTGCAGCCGCCGAAGCCAATCTGGCCGTGGCACAGACCGCCCGAGACGAACTGGTCGGGGGCCCCGACCTTGTGGAACTCAACGAGGCGATCACGACCGCTGAGCGAAGCGAGGCTACCGCCGCCGCCGAGTTGGAGAACCTGCTGGACGGCCCGAGTTGGACGGAACTGGCGACACGCCGCGCCAACGTCGCCTCGGCTGAGAGCGCCCTGGCCGTCGCACGCGCCAGGCTGGCCGACCTCACGGCGGATGTTGACGCCAGTGACGTGCGAATGGCTGAGGAAGACGTGCGTATAGCTGAAGAAGAAGCAAACGTTGCCGAAGAAGACGTGCTGGTTGCCGAACAGAACGTGACCTCGGCGTTGGCCGGTCTGGCGGACGCCGAGGCCCGGCTGGTCGATCTGCTGGCCGGGGCTGACGCGTCGGAATTGCGCCAGGCGCAACTAGCCATTGCTCGGTCTGAGATCGATTTGGCCGACTTGCGCGAGGACGCCGAGCCGGAGACCGATCCGCTTGGGGTCGAGCGTCTGGAACTTGCCGTGTCGGATGCGGCACGCGCTCTTGAGACCGCCCGTACGGCGCTGGCTGATGCAACGCTGATTTCGCCAACGACCGGGGTTGTGCTGGCGCTTGACGCGGACGTCGGCGAGCGGGTGTCAGCCGCCTTCCTCACGGTTGGTGTATCCGACAGCCTGCGCGTCCGCATCAACGTAGACGAGAACGACATTGGGATGCTGGAGGTCGGTCAGCCGGCAGACCTCACGTTTGCGGCCCTGGACGATCGGGAGTACAAGGGCAAAGTGGCGTGGATCGCGGTGCAAGGCGAAGTCGATCAAGGGCTCGTCACCTTCCCAGTCGACATCTCCCTGGATGCGCCGGACGAGCACCTCCGAGCCGGCCTGACCGCAGACGTTGAGATCCTGGTCGCCGAGGCGCGCAACGTCATCGTCGTGCCGAAGGCTGCCGTGCAGACGACCCTACGGGGCGGCGTGGTATTTGTGGCCGCCGCGGACGGATCTTCGAGTCGCCGCGTCGTACAGACGGGCCTCAGCAACCGGCTGCTCGTCGAAATAATCTCTGGCCTTGAGGCCGGCGAATTCGTGATGCCTAACGCGGCGCAGGCCCAGGCGGAGGCCCGAGCCGCAGCCCAGGCCGCGCGCGCGGCTGCTAGCGGCCAAGGTGGTCAGGCAAGCCAGGGCGGTCAGATTGGCAGGCCGACCGGCGCAGGTGCCGCTGCGGGTGGCGCCCAACCGGCCACGGGCGGCGCGGCCGCTGATCAACAGGGAAGTCAGGGCGGCGCAGGCGGTGGGCAACCTAGCCAGGGCGGGCCGCCTGCGGGCTTCGAAGGCCGCACGCCACCAGCAGGATTCCAGCCCGGGCAGGCTCAGGGACAGGCCGGTCAAGGTGGACCGCCCGCCAGCTTCCAGGGCCGCACGCCGCCGCCGGGATTCCAACCCGGGCAGTTTCAGGGTCAGCGCGGACAGGGCGGCCAGCGAGGGCAAGGGGGCCAGGGCGGCCAACGGGCCGGCGCTGGTGGCGGCGGGAGTGGTGCCGGCGCAGGCGGTGGAGGTGGTGGCTGATTTCCATGACTGCAACCACCGATCGCCCGCCGCCCACAATTGACGTCGTGGGCCTGACCAAGACCTACCAAATGGGTGACGTCAAGGTCGAGGCCTTACGCGGCGTCACGTTCACCATCGAGCCCGGTGAGATGGTGGCCATCATGGGTCCGTCGGGTTCGGGCAAGTCGACAGCCATGAATTTGCTGGGGTGCCTGGATTCGCCTACCGAGGGCAGTTACCGTCTAGACGGCGAAGACGTGGAAGGCCTCAGCGAGGACGCGCTGGCCGACATCCGCCTGCGCAAGATCGGCTTCGTCTTCCAGTCATTCAATCTGCTCCCGCGCATGACTGCTCGCGAACAGGTGGAGTTGCCGCTGATGTATGCCGGCGCGCGCAAGCGCAGGGATCGAGCCCTGGAAGCCTTGGCCACGGTTGGGCTGGCGGATCGGGTCGACCACTCCCCTGTCGAACTCTCCGGCGGCCAGCAGCAGCGCGTGGCCATCGCCCGCGCCCTGGTCACCCGCCCGCGGCTGCTTTTGGCCGACGAACCGACCGGCAACCTGGACACGGCCTCTGCGGACGAGATCATGGACGCGATCGAGCAGTTGAACACCGAGCACGGCATCACGACCATCCTGGTGACACACGAAATGGAAGTAGCCTTACGCGCGCGCCGCGTCATCCGCTTCCGCGACGGGCTGGTCGAGAAGGACGAGGTGATGACATGACCGCGGTTGATGGTTTGCGGGTGGCGTTCCGCGCGTTGGCGGCCAACAAGCTGCGGACAGCCCTCACCCTGCTGGGCATGGTCATCGGCGTGGCCGCCGTCATCACCCTCATGTCGATCGGCGCCGGCGTACAAACATCGATTGAAGAACGGATCCGCCAGGCCGGCACGAACCTGCTGTCCGTGAGTCCGGGCGCCAGCAATAATCGCTTCGGCGGGTTCCGAACCCGTGGCGGCGGCGGGGGCGTTCGAACGCTCACCGCGCAGGACGCCGACGCCATCGCGGAAGCAAATATCCCCGGCATCACGGTTCTTTATGCGTCCCGATCGTTTAACGGCGCTTTCGTGTCGCCAGACGGCGCGGTTGAAGCCTCAGTAAACGGCGTTTCCGAGGTCTATCCGGCCGTGCGCAATGTCGAGGTTGGCACCGGCTCATTTTTCTCCGCCGATGATGTCGAGCGAGCGTCGCGCGTGGTGGTGCTCGGCGACACCCTCGCTACGGACCTTTTTCCCAACGGCGACGCCGTAGGGCAGATCGTGCGGCTTAACACCCAGCCATTCACCATTGTTGGCATCCTGGCCTCGGACGGCGGCAGTTCATTTCAGAGCAACGACGACTCGGCGTTTATCCCACTTCCCACGTTGGCAACCCGCGTCAACCCGTCCAAGACGTCGGCAGGCGACGACGTGGTTTCCTCGATCGTCGTGCAGCTGGTCGATGAGAGCGAAGGCACCGTGTCGGGCGTCACACAGGCCATCGAAGCACTGCTGCTCAGCCGGCACGACTCGGAAGAGCAGGACTTCACCGTCGGCAGCCAGGCCGATCAGATTGAGACGATCTCAGAAGTCACGGACACCATGTCGCTCTTCCTGGGCGCCGTGGCGGGCATCTCGTTGCTGGTCGGCGGCATCGGCATCATGAACATCATGCTGGTATCGGTCACCGAGCGGACCCGCGAGATCGGTATCCGCAAGGCCATTGGCGCCAAGCGGCGCGACATTATGTCGCAGTTCATGATCGAGGCCGTGGCCGTCAGCATGGGCGGCGGGCTGGCCGGCGTACTGATCGGCGTTGGGATCTCGCTTGGACTGAATGAACTGGGCGCCGGGGCCGAGCAGCCAACGGGCGGCGGCGGTGCTCGAGGCAACCCATTCGCCGGCGGCCTGGTCACCACTATCACCGCGGAGCCCATCATCCTGGCACTTGTGGTGTCCGTGGTGATCGGCCTCGTGTTCGGCATTTACCCGGCCTCGCGCGCCTCGCGTCTGGCGCCGATCGAAGCGCTGCGATACGAGTAGGCCCTAGTAACGCTTAGTGGCTTGGCCGGCGCATCAAGACGCCCGCCAGCCGGCGTCGGTTCGGGCAGGCGATGTCGTGCGGCCTAACGCCTCCGCCGCGGCGAGGACAGCGATAGCAGCGCAATCCCGAAACCAAAGCCTGCGATCTCGCCCAGCACCAGCCCCGGCCAGGGCGAGAGGCCGGTGATGGCCCAATACAGCCCCGCTACCACCACGGCCAGCACAGTCATGGCCAGCGTGGCCGCCAGCATTTCTTCCAGCAGCGGATCGATCCGGCGGCCCCACAGCGGCCGCCACGCTCGGCGACCAGCTTGAACTGAAGGTGATCCTGGTTGCGGCATACCCAAGTCTAGCCGGCCCGTCAGTTAGTGCCCGAAACAGCGCTTTGATAGCATGGATGGGCTTCAGGATTGTCACGCATCGGAAGGACGAGCAGATGGCAAAAATGATCCCGCTCATTGGTTCCAGCGAAGCCGGTCCGCTGGGGGCCATGCACCTGCCGAGGCTCTGGCTCAAGGTGACCCTCTCGGCCGCCGGCGCGCTGAATGAGGAATACGACGCCTGCGGCGCCGGGTTCGATCAGATGGTGCTGGACGGCCTTGGCGTTGACCGCGACGCCGCCGTGGCCTACCTGACGAACGAAAAGCCCACCTATCCCCAGTTCGAGCAGTGGGTAGTCGACCAGAATGGCGGCAGCATCGATCAGTCCGTTATCGACGCTTCCAACGCAGCCATCGCCGGCTACAACCATGGGGACGACATCGTTGAGGCCATCTCCTCGGCCGCGAACACGAACGCCGACGGCGCCATTACGGACGCCGTGACGCTCAACGCGCTTGAAGACTGGAACGAGATTCACGGAGAAGTGACCGGCTAATACCCGGACACAACGGAGTTACGGGGTGCGGACGGCCGAATCAGGCCCTCCGCGCCCCGCACCGCTTAAGGAGGAACGACTGATGGCGGCTACCACGCAACGCATCGGGTTCGTCGGCGTCGGACGCATGGGCGCCAACATGGCTCGGCACCTGAATGACGAGGGGTTCACGGTTTCGGCTGTGTACGACGTGCAGCGAGACATTGCTGAATCACTGGCGAGTGAACTGGACTGCCAGGCGCCGGAGTCGCTCGCGGCGGTCACCGCAGCCTCTGACGTCGTGATTACGGTCGTGACCGACGACTCCTCCATGCGTGATGTGTTCAGTGACGGCGGCGACAGCCTCCTGAATGGCGCGGCCGGAACGACATTCATCAACTGCGCCACCATCACGCCCCAGGTCCACGTGGATGTCGAGGCCCTGGCCGAAGCCGCCGGCGCAAGCAGCCTGGAAGGCTGCATGGCCAGCAGCATCACCCAGGCACGCGACGGAACGCTGTACCTGATGTGCGGCGGCCGCGAGGACGTCTACAAGGCCGTGGAACCGATTCTGGAGAGCTTGAGCATCTCGCGCATGTACATCGGGCCCGCCGGCACCGCCGCCCAGGTCAAGGCCCTGGTCAACATGGTGATGAACATCAACACGGCGGGTCTGGCCGAAGGCCTGGGACTTGGCGCCGCGCTAGGTCTCGACCTGGAAATGCTGCAGACGGTGTTCTCACAGACCGGCGCCAACTCGCGGGTGCTCGAAACCGACGGCGAGGACATGGTTATCCGCGACCACGAGTGCTACTTCTCCTCGGCCCACGCCTCCAAGGACTCCGGCATCGCCCTCTCGCTGGCCGATGACGCCGGGCTCGACCTGCCGCTGGCCAGGGCCACGAAGGCGCAGTACGACCGGATGATCAAAGTCGGGAAGGGCGAACTGGACAAGTCCGGCGTCGCCGAGCTGACCTTCCCCGGTCGGAACTAATCCCCAGCCCTCCTGGGGCAGCGCTGGTAGCTGAGCCGAGAGCAGCGAGTGCAGAAACTTGCTTAGGCTCGCGGGTTGGAGGAGCCTGCCGCGGGCGCTCCGGCAAGCCGCCGTGCTCGACTAGAGTAATCGCTCGGGGGCTGCAGGCTCGATCAGTTCGGGTCTGTTGTTGGCGACGGAGTTTACGGCCGGATTGACCGGGTAGCTGGTAAGCAGGTGGTCGGCGGCGGGGCGCAGAAGGGCGGTGCGCCAGGCCGGGTCTTCGTCGTCGGCGGCCAGCCAAGCATCCCACTCATTTTTCTCCAGAATCGCCGGCATGCGGTGATGGAAAGCCGCCATGTAGGCGTTGGGTGCGGTAGTGATGATGGTGAACGTGGGGCCGAGTTCGGCATGCGATTCCCATAGGCCGGCCAGCGCCAGCGGATGCCCGTCGGCGCGGTGGATGTTGAGCGGCCGACGAATTTGGCGAGGTCCGGTCCACTCGTAGAACCCGTCGGCCGGGACGAGGCAGCGGCGCGCGCGAAAGGCGGCGCGGAAGGCGGGTTTCTCGGCCAGCGTCTCAGCGCGCGCGTTGATGGTGCGGCGGCCGATGCGAGGGTCCTTGGCCCAGAATGGGACAAGACCCCAGCGCATGACCTCGAAGCGTCGCGGGCCATCTACCACCACCGGCGCCTGCTGCGTTGGCGCAACGTTGAAGTTGGGCAGCGGGAGCGTGACGAGAGTCTCCGTCGGGATCGTTTCAAAGAACTCGGCCAGATCCCGCTGGTCCGAGTGCACGTTATAACGGGCGCACACTGTCATTGGCCGTTCTACGAAGGCCCCGGGGCTTTCATCGTGCCACTGAAGATACTGCCTGTGTTCGCTTTTTGTTTGGTACAATGCCATCCCGTCATCCCAAGGATTGACCGATGCATCCATCCAGCATCAAGCATCGGCGGCCAAGCAGCGCACCGGCAGATGCGGGAGCAGTGTGGCGGGCCGGGCATACGAGCGGCAGCCATCTGCGTGTTCGGCCGCAGGGGCAACAGGGAGTAGGGGGAGGGCCTTTTGCGAGGTGAAGCCTGGCAGGTCCGGGAGGGGTCAATGGAGCGGAAGACGGGATTCGAACCCGTGACCCTCTCCTTGGCAAGGAGATGCTCTACCACTGAGCCACTTCCGCCGAACTGCCCCAAGGCAGCGTTCCTCATTTTAGCGATTCGCGTCGCTGTCGGCTAACGGCGAATGCTTCTCTTCAGGTTCGATCTCGGTCAGCAGCTGCGCCAGCAGGTCTGCCAGAGGTTGTCGGTAGGGTGGGGGGACCCCGCGTTCGGCCAATGCTTCAGCAAGCCCCGGGCCGGCGGTGTTGAATTGCCAGCTTCGAACCGCGCGGTCGAGGTTCGGGGGTGTGGCGGCCGCGCCGAACGGAGGACCGGGGGGATCGGTGGCCAGCAGCCACGTCACGCCCTCGCCGGGCGCGGCCAAGCCCGTCTCCTCGACCAACCGCCCCAGCGCCTGCGCGGCGACGATGCTCGGCACGGACCGCCCGCGCGTCCAGCGATTGATCGTGCTGACGCTGGCGGTCACGCCGACCGCGTGCAGGCTGCGGGCCACGTCGTGCAGCGTGCGGTCGGCGTAGCCCATGTAGGCGCGGAGCCGGCGAGCGAACTCGTCGCGTTGGGTGTGGCTACGCCTCGTCATGGGTGGTTTACGGCTCGCACTCGCGCATTCGAGTATGCCATATGCCGATATTGAGTAGCAATATTGATAATTTTTCTCATTTATGGGATGATAATCCGATAACCGGCGGTTGCATGTCCCGCCTATGTTCTCTAAGGACACCGGCCCTTGATCAACACATCGGCACCTCCGGCAAGCTCCGATCTGATGTATGACCCCATCCAACGGTCCACGGCACGGGCGCTGATGCACGAACCTCGGCGCGCCGTCCTGCGATCTCTCCGCACCTGGGCCGCAGGGCAGGAGTTGGACGTCGGCGATCTGGCCGCGATGGACCGGGTGTTCAGCGCGTTGTCGGCGGCCGAGGACGGACCGGACCTGGACCTCGTGATGCGCACCGCCCGCCGCCGCGTGATCGTTCAGGCCCGACATCGGCGGCGCCATGTGGCCTCCGGTTGACAGGCCGGAAGACCGTGAGCGGAAACACAAGGGTTGGCCGGGGCATCGCGAAGAGCCAGTGAGCGACGCGGGCTCCGGACGAAGTAGGCCGCACACGCCGATGGTCAAAGCTCAGATGGCAGCTTTGACTCCTCTGTGTCGTGCGGTCACGCGTCCGGCTCGGTTTGCGCTGCAAGCCGCGCCGCGAGGCGGAGGGCGTACTCAAGTCCACCCGGGTCGGCGATGCCCTGTCCGGCGATATCGAAGGCCGTGCCGTGCGCCGGCGTTGTGAACGCGACGGGCAGGCCGACGAGGACCGTGACGCCCTTGCCGAAACCGAGGAGCTTGGTCGCGATCTGCCCCTGGTCGTGGTACATCATCACCACACCGTCGAATTCCCCGCGCCGCGCTCGCAGGAAGATCGTGTCTGAGGGGATGGGGCCGCTGACATGAATGCCGTCAGCCTGGAGTCGCTCGACGGTCGGGTCAATGATTCGGATTTCCTCGTCGCCGAACAGTCCCTGCTCTCCCGCGTGAGGATTCAACGCGGCGACGCCAATTCGCGGAGGCTGCTTTCCCATGCGCTGCAGCGTTCGGTGGGCCAGTCGCACGACGGCCGTCAGGCGGTCGGGGGTGATCATGTCAACGGCGTCGCGCAGCGCGACGTGTGAAGTGACCCTGAACGTGCTGAACTCAGGAATGACGTTCATCTCTCCGAAGAGACCGTCGTACCCGGTGAAGTCGGCGAACATGTGGGCCTCATCCGGAAATTGCCAGCCGCCTTGGTGGAGGGCGGCCTTATTCAGCGAGGCGTAGCAGATAGCGTCAAGGGCTCCCGCCGACGCGAGACCGATCATCTGCTTCAGCGTCTCGCCGCAGACTCGGCCGGACTCGGGTGAGACTCTGCCTCGCTCGATTTGGTCCGGATCTAGGTTTCCGAGGTCGACTACCGGCACGGTGCGGCGGGGCCAGGTCACTTCCGAGAGCGTCTCGTAGACGTCGTAGGCGAATCTCAGGTTGGCGTCCCGCATGCCCTGCTCGAGGACGCGCACGTCACCGACGATCGCAACGCGAGCACGATCGCCGACGGCCTTGGAGGCCATCGCTTTTACGGCAACCTCGGGCCCGATCCCCGCGCAATCGCCGAGCATAAGCCCGATCAGTGGCGGGTTGTTACCTGTCACACCCGGTCGCCTTTCGGTGCTGGCTCGCGTCTCCGTCGCGAGGGAGACGGGCCGATTCGGACACAGTTCGATAGTCGCTGACCGGACCGGCGCTTACAAATCCTCGCGCGCCCGCTAAGGTGACGCGCGCCTGGAGGCCAGCCCAGCAAAGACGCAGCCCATGCCACGCCTGGATCCTACGGAACTCGTGATCGGCGACGCGCCGCAGTATTTCTTCGACAACGGCGTGGTCAGCGCCGTCGCCAACATCACCCGCACCGTGCACAGGCCCAGCAAGTCCCCGGCCAACCCCGTGATTCGGGCCGATCGACCCTGGGAGCACATCACCTACTTCTCGTTCAACGGCTGGCAGACCTGGCACGACGCGGAGACCGGGCGCACTCACTGCATGTACGAGGACTGGTGGCTGGATCGCGACAAGCTAGCCCGCGGCGCAGGCGGCACCATTCACGCCTGGGCCAACGCCCGCATGCGCTACCTATACGCGCATTCCGACGACGGCGAGACCTTTACCAAGCCACCCATGGGCGTGTTCAGCCACGACGGTGAAGACACCAACATCGTGATGGGATCGGAAGTCGACGGCTCGCCCCACTCGATGGGCCTGGTGCGCGACCCCTGGGAAAGCGACGACTCTCGTCGCTTCAAGGCCCTCTACTTTCACGTACCGCCCAGCGAGGAGGAGGTCGGCGGCGGAGTCGTTCGCCACGGCGTCTCGCCCGACGGCATTCACTGGACGCCGCTGGATGAGCCCCCGGTGGTCGGCGCCGAGCGTGCGCGCCTGGACGACACGGCCATCGTGGCCGTCAATCCTGAATCCCGCGCCTATCTCGCGATCACCCGCCATCCCTTCATGGTTGGCGCGCCCGATCCGATGCGTCTTCCGCCCCTGGGCCCAACCGGCGGCACGCCCACCTACGACGTTGCCACCGACCAGCCGGGCGGTCGCAACCGCCGCCGGGTCTTCATGATGGAAAGCGCCGACTTTCACCACTGGACCCGGCCCCGACTCGTGCTGGCCCCCGACCCCGACATCGACAATCTCGATACGTCGTTCTACGGCATGTCGCTCTACCGCGTCGGCGCCCAGTGGCTCGGCTTCATGGGCGTGTTCAACATGGTCAGCAACACCATGCACGTGGAGCTGACCCACAGCCGGGACGGGCGCAGCTGGCGGCGCGTGTGGCCGGGTCGCCCGTGGCTGGAACCCGGACCGCCCGGCGCCTGGGATCAGTTCATGGTCAACGTCTCAAGCGCACCCATAACCGCAGACAACGGTGAACTCCGTGTCTACTACGGCGGTTCCCGCAATCATCACGACTGGTGGTTCGCCGGGCCGCCCGAGCAGTATGCCGGATCCAAGGCATGGGACCACCTGCCCGAGGTCAATGACATGAGCAAGGTCGGCTACGCCCTGGGCCTGGCCCGCATGCGGCGCGACGGCTTCGTGTCGTTGGACGCGGGACGCGAACGCGAAGGCCTCATCGTCACCGAGCCCATGGTCGCCCCCGGCGACCGCCTGCGCATCAACGCTTGCTGCCGCCCGGGCGGCTATCTGCGCGTTGAAGTCACCGACGCGCAGGACCGACCACTCACCGGCGCAGCCGAAGCCGACTGCGACGTGTTCGCCGGCGACGCCCTGGACCACATCGTCACCTGGAACGGCAGCCCAAACGTCCCCCACGCCAATCCCGGCGACCTGGATCCCCGCCGCCCCGGCGCTCCCTACCGCCGCCTCCGCTTCACCCTGCGGAACGCCGAACTCTACTCTTTCCAGTTCACCGCAGAGGACGCCGACTCGACCGGCTGATCCTACGGTCGCCTCCAGGCCCTCGGATCGCTCTTCGGTCTTGGTAAGCCAACAAAACTCGGCTAATTCAAAATCAGACTTTGAATCAGCCGACACGCTGCCTTAGCAATCGCGTTGTTGCCCAGGCCGAGAATCGCTGCGGCTAGAGAGCTGACGCAGCGAGCAGCCGTCCTCGCTCAGGCCTGCTCATTCCGACTCCCGCGAGTTGACTCACGTGCCACAACGTCGCCTGATTCGCCGTAATTACCGGCTTGCCCAGCGAGGCTTCCATGTCGCCGATGACCTCCGCCGTCCGCATTCCCGTGCAGCTGATAAAGATAGCGTCCGCGTCGAGCCTGTTCACCCGTGACTCCACGATCTCCCGCGTCTCCGCCGGATCCACGGCTTCGATATCGCAACTGAGGTTCAGTCCAACCATGGCGGCCACCCGGAATCCAGAGGCTTCCAGGTAGGCGCGTAGCCGTTCGTTCAGGGCGTCGATATGCGGCGAAAGCACAGCAACCGACTCTGCTCCAAGCGTTTGCAGGGCCTGCACGACGGCGGATGACGTCGTCGTCGCAGGCACGCCCGATGCAGTCGCCATCTGGTCAGTGATGGCCGCGTCGCCGCTGGGACCCAGCACGTAGCTGCCCGACGTGCATCCGTATGCCACGGCCCGTGCCCCGCGTTCAGCCAGACGCCGCGCCGCGCGCCCGTTCTCGGGATCCCGCGCCAGCCCCTCCACCAGCGCCAGTGTGATGTTCTGTTCCGGTTCCGGGTCCCTGCGGACGGATTCAATGTCCAATCGGACTCTTTGCGCGACAAACGCCTGGAGTTCCGCCCGGTGCCCATCCTGCACCGGCTCCGGCCAGACGATTCCGATTTGGCAACTATCCATGGCAGCTACCGCTCGATCAGCTCGCGCGGCCCGTGCGTCAGCACCTCGCAGCCGTCCTCGGTAATCACGCTCGTCTCGCTGAACGCCACCCCAAACTCCCCCAGCCGCCGCACGGCGACCGGGTGGTGAAACACGACTCCTGGCTCCAGCACGCTGTCCGCGTCGCTTCGAATGAAGCCGGAACCGTCGGCCCAGTTCGGCGGGAATCCCGCCCCGATGCCGTAGCCGAACGTCCCGTGAAACACCAGGTCTTCGCCCGCGGCCTTCAGCTCGCGCCAGCCCGCGTCCGCCGCGTCGCTGGCGGCCACGCCCGGCCCCATGGCCTCCAGGACAGCGTTGAGGGCGGCAAGGCACGCGTCGGCGGCCCCGCGAACCTCTGCCGAAGGCGGGCCGATGGTCAGCGTGCGCATCTGCGGCGCGGTGTAGCGCTGCACGCAGCCGCCGACTTCCAGCAGCACGTTGTCGCCCGACTGGATCGTGTGGCGCTTGTGCGTTGTGTGGAGCATCCCCGAGCGTCGGCCGCTGGTGACGATGGGCGAGAGGCACGGGTACTCGCTGCCGGCCCGTGCCATGGCTGCGAACGCAGCTCCCGCGACCTCGCCGTCAGATACGCCGGCCGCCGCGGTGGAGTTCGCGGCTGCCACCGCCGTCTGGGTAGCCACCGCCGCGCTGCGGATGTGCGCGATCTCGGCCGACGACTTGCGCCGCTTCAGCTCGATCAGCAGGTCGGTCGCGTCGATGAGTTCCGCCAGCGGCAACGTGTGTGCCAACTCGGCGTAGAACGCTGTCGTCGCACCCCAGACGGCGCCGTCAAGTCCAATGCGACCGCGTGTCAAACCGCGCTCGGCCAGGATTTGCGCCGCGTACGCCGGTCGCTCGATCTCCGGCGGGTACCCGTGCAGGTCGTCGAACCAAACGCCCAGCAGTGCCCCGCCGAACTCCGGCGGATCCATAGCGAGGGCCGGCTCGCCTTCCAGCGGCACCACCAGACACGCGCCGCCATCCACCGCGAATGTCTGATATCCGGAGAGATAGAAGACGCTCGCCGGGTTCATTACCACCAGCGCGTCCAGCCCCTGCCCGTCCAGCGCATGTTGCGCCCGCGCCAGCCGTTCCCTGTACTCGGCCTTAGTGAACGCCGGCTCCGGCTCCAGGCCCGTCAGGCTCGTTTTGGGAAACGGTCCACCGCTCAGGCTGGCATGCACCCGCATCGCTACGTCCTTCCGTGGGCTACCGATACTTGCGCGGTCCCCATTGGGCCTCGTAATAGGGCGCAATCATGCCTCCGGGCGGCGCGACAACGTCTAGCCGCTTGCGGTCGGCGTCGGTAACCGAAACTTCGAGGGCACCCAGGTTGCCCTTCCAATGCTCCAGGGTCCGCGGTCCAACGATCGGTGCGGTGATTCCGGGCTGCCCCAGGTTCCAGGCCAAAGCCACCTGACCGGGACTGCATCCCTTCTCGCTGGCGATGGCCGCGACCTCATCTAGCACCGCAAACGCCGCTTCGCTGTGCAGGTTTCGCTGCTCTTGCGTCTCCGGGTTCTTCTCGAACCGCGTGCCTGGCGGTGCGGCCTTGTCGCGCTGGTAGATTCCGGTCAGAAACCCGCTGGCCAGCGGGGCCCACGGGATGATGCCGATTCCGTATGTCTGCGCCATCGGTACCAACTCGCGCTCGATCCGCCGATCCAGCAGGTGATACGGCGGCTGCTCGCAGATCGGCCGGTTGAGACTCAGTTTCTCGGCCACCCACAGCGACTCGACCACCTGCCAGGCCGGCCACGTGCTTGTGCCGATGTAGCGCACCTTCCCGCTCTGCACCAGGTCATCCAGCGCCCGCAGTGTCTCGTCGGGCGGCACGTCAGGCGACGGACGGTGAATCTGGTACAGGTCGATGTAGTCCGTCTGCAGCCGTCGCAGCGACGCCTCGCACTGCTCCAGGATGTGGCGGCGGCTGTTGCCCTGCGCGTTCGGGTCTTCGTCGTCCATCGCGAAGTGGACCTTCGTTGCCAGCACCGCCCGCCCACGCCGGCTCGGCTCCCGCAGCGCCTCCCCCACTATCGTCTCGCTCGTCCCGCGACCGTACATATTGGCCGTGTCGATAAAGTTGACCCCGGCGTCCAACGCGTGATCGATGATCGCCAGCGAGTCCTCGCGGCTCGTCGCGTTCCCGAAGTTCCAGCAACCGAGGCACAGGGGACTGACTTTGACGCCAGTGCGACCGAGATTTCGGTAGTCCACCGTGACCTCCTTGCGTCGGTGACGTCTGCCGCAGCCGACGTGAGTGTGTCACGTTGACCGCGGAAACGCAGCTTTCTCGGTTTGACGCGGCGCCGGGCGCAGTGCGTCCGCGGCCCGGCGCCGTGCAGCGCGTATCCGCCCATCGAAATAGGCGGCCACATCGGCTTCGCTAGACTCCGTTGGCTTTCCCTCAAGTGGAGGACGCGCATGGCCAGTCGCCCGAACATCCTGTGGATCGTCATGGACTCGCAGCGGCCCCACAACATCGGAGCCTACGGCGATCCGAGAGGGGTCACCCCGGTCCTGGACCAGCTGGCGGCTGAGGGCGCTGTCTTCGAGCGCAACATCACCTCCGCGCCGTGGTGCCTACCCTCCCACGCCTCGATGATGACCGGCCACTACGCCAGCACTCACGGCGCCGACGGCCGGCACGAACGGCTGAGCGAGGAATACCCAACGATCGGCGAGGAGCTGACCGAACTCGGCTACGCAACCGTGGGAATCTCCAACAACGCCTACATGAGCGCGTCGTCGGCGTTGCATCGCGGCTTCATGGACTGGAGCTACGTACTGCCGCCGCTGGGCGCGGCCGACCAGGACAAGGGCGGCGCCCAGGTGGTGCGGCAGATGCTGGACTGGCTGCGGGGGCACGAGGAGGACGAGCGCCCGTTCTTCATGTTCGTGAACATCAACGACACGCACACGGCGTACATCGCGCCGGAACCCTGGCACTCGCGCTGGGCGCCGGACGTCAGTCGCGAGGAGGCCCGCGAACTCAACCGGTCGCAAGGCGGTTTCGCCGATCCTTCGCGGATGGACGGGATGCCGGATGACGTGCGGGACAAGCTGTATGCGCTGATGGACGGCGAAGCGGCTTATGTGGACGACCTGATTGGCCGGGTGGTCAGCTACCTGCGGGATGCCGGGACGCTGGACGACACGATGGTGGTGGTGACGTCGGATCACGGCGACGTGATCGAGGAGCACCCGCCGTACTGGAACCACCAGTTGACGGTGTTCGAGGCCGTGGCGCACGTGCCGCTGATCGTGCGCTATCCGGCGGCGTTCGAGGCGGAGACCCGGATCTCGGCGCTTACGCAGACTCATGACGTGGTCGCCACAATTTACGACCTGATCGGGGCCGAGCGGCAGCTCGAGTGGCTGGGCGAGAGCAGCCACAGCCTGCTGCGCGCCCGCGACGGCGACGCTCGCAGCTATGCGCTGTGCGAGTTCGCGTTTCCCGTGAACATGCTGGAGCGCGTCACGCGCCAGGGCCGGGCCTTTGAGCTACGCCGCTTCTTCCGGGCGCAGCGGGCCTACTACCGCGACGAGTGGAAATACATCTGGACCAGCGACGGCCGCGACATGCTGTACAACCTGGCGGATGACCCGACCGAACAGGTAAACCTGTTTGAGAGCGAGAACGACCGGGCTCGGAAGTACTACCTGGAGCTGGAAGCCGTGCTGGGTCGCATCCCGGTGAACGATTACGGCGACTGGATGGTGACCGAGTACATGAAGGGCACGCCGAAGGAGAGCTGGGAGAAGATCCGGCGCTGGGGCTACCTACGACCGGGTCAGGCCGACAAGCCGGCGTTCCGCAACTAGGTCAACCGTCGGCGGCTCGTCGGTCAGGGCGCCCGGGCCTCCATGATCCAGGCGTGGCGGATGTCGAGAGGCATCCGCAGACCGTCGTGGACGGCGTGGCGGCGAAGGAGACGTTCGCGGTCGTAGTCGAAGCGTTCGATCCTGGGCTGGAGCCGGCCGTTCGCTTCGGTGATCGTGAGGAACGAGGGACGGTTGTCGTTGACTGAGAGATCCGGGTCGTCCACGCGCCGGTCGATCTCCCGTCCGCTCGGGTCTCGGTAGCGGAACAGCGGCGCCGCGACCGTACCCGGGTTGGCCAGCGCCCCGTCGGCGCCCTGGCTGATGAAGGGATAGTGGGTGTGCCCGATCACGGTCAGATCCACGGCGGGATCGGCAAAGATCTCCGACAGCTCGGCGGGCCGAAGCCGCCAGTTGGTGGTCTCCGGCGTACGCAGATTGAAGTGGCCATGCATGAGGCGCAGGGAGTGGCCCCGCCAGCGCACATCCAGGATGTCGGGCAGGCACTTCACGAACTCCAGCTGGTCGGGCGTCATCTCACGGTAAGCCCCGAGTTCGGTGTCGTCGGGCGCGCCTTCGCCTGAAGGCGGCTCGGCCTTGAGGTACTCGAAGATTGCGCTGTCGTGGTTGCCGCGGGTCGTGCGCCCGGCAGCGCGGCGCATCGTCCATTCGAGCGTGAAGCAGCCGTCGATCCCGCCTTCGAATATGTCGCCGTTGACAAAGACGAGATAGGGCTCGGCCAGCTGGTCGAGCCAGCGGTCCAGGGCGTCCAGCGGCTCCTTGTAGCCATGCAGGTCGCTCACGATCACCAGGCGCTGGATTGAAGGATTGACTTCGACCTGGGCGGTCAATCTGCCAGCGGTAGGCGCGGACGCGCCCACGTCCGGGGCGCTGGCGTTGGTGCATCTAGAGAGCATCTGGGTCATTCACTTGCGATGACACGGACAGGCTACGTCGCCGGTGTGCGTTGTGGCACCGGACTGCACCTCCCGCACCATGAGGTCCCAAGTGTCGATCCGCGCTGGCCAAGAGCATCTGAATGTGCCTATCCAGTAGGCTAAACGTTCGAGAACGTCCGACGCCCTCACGTTTCCAGGAGCCGCCGCCATGACCATGACAATGAGCGCCCCACCGACGGCCGCCGAAATTGCCGAACTCAACCGGGAATACACGTTCTTCGACTGGGCGGCGCAGGGAGCGGTGAATCCGGTGGCGGTGGAGCGCGCCGAGGGGTCGTACCTGTATGACCACGACGGGCGACGGTTCCTGGATCTGAACGCCCAGTTGATGAATGTCAACATCGGGCACCAGCACCCGGCGGTGGTGGCGGCCATCAAGGCGCAGGCCGACAAACTGTGCTACGTGAATCCGCGCTTCGCTTCGCAGCCGCGCGGCGAATTGGGCCGCGAGTTGGCCGAGATCACGCCGGGATCGCTGTGCAAGAGCTTCTTCACGCTGGGCGGCGCGGAGGCGACGGACCATGCGGTGAAGATCGCGCGTCTGGCGACGGGGCGGCAGAAGATCATTGCGCGACGCCGCTCGTACCACGGGTCCACCTATGGGGCACTCACGCTGACGGGCGAGGCGCGGCGCTGGGCCACCGAGCCGGGCATTCCCGGCATTGTGCGGGCCGCCGACCCCTACCAGTACCGCTGCCGGTTTTGTTCGGGGCAAGCGCAGTGCGACCTGCGTTGCGCCGACGACATCGACGAGGTGCTTCGGGTAGAAGGACCGGACAATGTGGCGGCTGTGATCGTGGAACCGATCGCCGGGGCCAATGGCGTGGTGGTTCCGCCGGACGGGTATCTGCCGCGCGTGCGCGAAATCTGCGACGAGTACGGTGTGCTGCTGATCGCCGACGAAGTGATGACCGGCTTCGGGCGCACCGGCCGCTGGTTCGCCGTGGAGCACTGGGGCGTGGAGCCCGACATCATGACCATTTCGAAGGGTCTGACGTCGGGAACGGTCCCCCTGGGCGCGGTGGTTGTCACGGACGAAATCGCTCATCACTTTGAGGACAACCCCTTGTGGGCCGGGCTGACCTACGGCGCGCACACGCTGGCGTGCGCGGCGGCGCTGGCCACGATTCAGGCCTACCGCGACGAGGGAATCCCGGAACGCGTGGTCGAAATGGGCGAGCTGCTCAAGGACGAATATGCGGACATGTCGGCTCGCCACCCGAGCATTGGCGAGGCGCGCAGCCTGGGCCTGTTCTCGGCGCTGGAACTGGTGCGCAACCGGGAAACCCGCGAGCCGCTGGTGCCGCAGATCGATCCGGCGTTCGAGAACTACGGCGTCATGAAGGAGATGTTCGCCTACATGCTGCAGCGGGGCGTGGTGACGATGACGCGCTGGAACTGGCTGATGGTGAACCCGCCGCTCACCATCACGGCGGAGGAACTGCGCGAAGGCTTGGCCGTTGTGGACGAGGCGCTGGACCTGGCCGACCAGGCCATGGTCTGAGGGGCTGCGGAACGGGCGTCGAATCGCGGCGAAAACGGCGCTCTCGCGCGAATAAGAGTTTTTTCCAAACGCGATTATCCCTTCTTGACAAGTACGGCCGAAAGCCTTAAAATGGTGGCATCAATCGAGAGGAACCGCCGATGCCGCAGACGTACACCTTGCTCGACTTTATGCGCGACTATCCAGACGACGAAACCTGCCTCGACAAGATTCTTGAACTGCGCTACGGCACTGACCCGGTTTGCGAATCCTGCGAACGCGAGACGACCTATCACCGCATCAAGAAACGGCGCGGCTATGCCTGCCAATGGTGCGGGTCACACGTCTTTCCCTGCGCAGGGACACCGTTTGCGAAGTCACGAACACCGCTGACGAAGTGGTTCTATGCGATGTATCTCTTTACGACAACCCGGCATGGCGTACCTGCAAAGGAACTTGAACGGCAGCTAGGCGTGACCTACAAGACGGCTTGGCGCATGGGTCACATCATTCGAGACCTTATGTCGAATATCGATATCGGGATGCTGGTTGGCGAAGTCGAAGTTGATGAATCCTACGTCGGCGGTCACCGCCCCGGCACAACCGGACGCGGCGCACAAGGCAAGACCATCGTGCTCGGTATGAAGCAACGCGGCGGGAACATGCGCGCGATGGTGATACCTGACGTAAAAGGCGCGACGATTGAACCGCTGATTCAACAACACGTCGCACGCGGTACAACCGTGCATACCGACGAATGGTGGGCATATCGGTACTTACACTGGCTCGGCTACGATCATCGCACGGTTCGGCACGGCAGAGGGCAGTACGTCAAAGACGGCAGTCACACGAATAGCATTGAAAACTTCTGGGCACGGCTGAAGCTATCGATTCGTGGGACGCACATTCATGTTTCCCGACAATACCTGCCGAAGTATCTGACCGAGTTTAGTTTTCGTTACAACTATCGGAACATGCCTGATCGGATGTTCGCGGTTTTGATGGCAACCTTGGCACAGCCTGTTTAAGCAAGGCGTCGAACAATGCTTTGTTACCGGGTTGCTTCGGTTTGGGTTTCGACTTTCTGCCTTCAGTTTTCTTCTTATTCATAAGACACCCCTATTTCTTGTGCATAAAGCGAGTAGCCCAATTTGCACTTACATTCCGTTGCAGCATAATGCTATAATTAATCATATCATATCAATGGGAAGCTATAGCATGAAAAACAATTCTCGCAAAACAGTAGAACCTCTCGACACTCAGTCATTTATGCTAATGATGGGCACATCTTTATTCGCAGTTACCTTTATGACTATTCTCGTTCTTTTTGCGGCAGGCTAAGCAATTTACTTAACTCACTTAGCCGTGTCTATGACAGACTTTACAACTGTCGATAGTATTCCTGTCAGCGCTGTAATCAGGGAAAGCATCGGCGCAACGATAAGAGCTATTAGTCCAAGTGCCTCTTGTCCGCGAGTCTTCGCAATCAGATAGCCGGTTACTACAGCACTAAATGCCGCGAAGAATAGCACCCAAACAAGAAAGGTAAATAGGACGAAAGCTTGGTTAAGATTCAATTTGCTTATTTCTGGGCCGATCATACTTCCCAGGGTAAGTGCGACAGTTACAGCTACAAGTATCGCAATCCCAGTTGCGACAATTTTCCAAGGGATTTCTGGTAGTGGTTTAGGGTCGTCTTGAGTCTGATCGGCCAATTCGCAGCCTCCGTCGCTGTTTGTGCTTATACCGTACAGAATCCTAACACAACCGTTCTGGACACGGTACCGCCCGGCCAGCTAGGGTCACTGCGACTCGCCACAGTCACCCTACGCGCTAGCGCAATCGCGCGGTTTGGCGTCTGCGCTCCCCCGCGTATCGTCTAGCGCGTATTGACTTGTGGCGAGTCTGACACCTAGCCGCGCGACGGGGGAGCACCTGTATCGCGCTTGCGATTCGGAGCGCCACTATGAATCGCCGGACTGTTGCCGCTGCGGTCACCGCCCTGGCCCTTGCTGCCTGCGTCAAGGTCAGCGACACGTCAACCGGGATCGAACACCTGCCGCCGGAGTTCAGCGTCGAAACCACGATCTATACGCAGGGCAGCGCGCGGTTGCCGCTGCCGTGCTTCGCGTCCCTGACGATTGACGCGGCAGGCGGGGAGACCATCATCAACTACGTCGAAATCACTGAACCTGCGTCCTACACGGTTCCGATCAGTGTGGACGGTCAGCTAGTCACCGAGTTCAATACGCAAGGGTGTCAGCCATGGACACTTGAACCGTAGCGGTTCGGGCGGGATTGACGGCTGCGCAGGCGGCAAGATCAGCGGATTCTATCGTACTTGTCGTCAGGGGATAATCGCGTTTCCAAAAAACTCTTGAGGCGCGGCGGGGTGCATTTTGGCGGGTCCGAGGCGCGCCGAGGATTGCGGCTGAAGACGACGAAACGGCGGGGCCACCGTGGAACGGCGCGTCCTGGCGAGGGGACGGAGGCGCGGTTCAGCGGGCGCGGCAGCGGACATTCGAGAACTCGGTTACGAAGACATCAGGCAGATTGTACACTGATGGCACACGACAGGCAAGCACCGCTCGTTTCGTGAACCGGCGAGGGATCACGAGAGCGCGGCGGGGGCTGGCCCGCACCGACACGCACATGCTCGGGTCGCCGTCCCGCTGTGAGGCGGGCAGACGATGAGCCGGGCTATTTCACCTGTTAGGGAGTGCCGCGCCTCTAGCCGACGAGGGCTTTCTCCTTCTCGATCTGCTCGTGTTCCTCGAGCCAGACCTTGAGGGGCACGTCGGCGTCGGAGGGTGAGGAGCGTCCGAATTCGTTGGTAGAGTGGCCCATCATCTGCTTGAGGATGGGGTGCGACTCGTCGTACCACTCCTGCGGGTATTCCATGTCGTCGCGGGTGCGAATCCAGCGATAGCCGTAGCCGTAGAACAGCACCCGGCGAGTCACGTCGGAGAAGTTTGGCGTGGCGGCGTGCCAGATGCGGCGGTCGAAGATGACGGCCGTGCCGGCCTTGACCTTGACGGGGATGGCACCTTCGGGCTGGACGTCGCCTTCGCCGGGCTCGGGGAGGGTGTTGGAGAGCTGACTGCCCGGGACGACCCAGAAGTTGCCCATGCCTTCGTTGCTGACGTCGGTGAGGAAGTAGCCGACCTTGAGTGAAATGCGCGGGCGCGGGCTGGTTTCCATGTCCCGGTTCATCTGGCCGGAGTCCTGGTGCCAGCCCCAGGCGCGCTCGGACGGATCGTAGGTTCCTGGTTCCCTGCCAGTGACGGCCAGATGGGTGTGGTAGAGGTAGACGTTCCAGCCGAGGATGCCCCAGACCTTGGGCAGCAGGCGCTCGTAGGCGACCATGTCGAAGAACGAGCGGTCAAGATGCACGAAGCCCAGCTTGTTGATGCGCTGGGTGATGGTCTTGTCGGTGCGCCCGCCTTCCAGGACGCCACTTTCGTAAAGGTCGTCGATGGTCTCAATCAGGGACTCGCGCAGGTCCTCGGGAACAGCGTCTTCGACGACCAGGAAGCCGTCGCGCTCGAACGATTCGCGCTCGTCGTCGGTCAGGGCGTATTGGAGACAACTGGGATCCATGTCCGTCCTCGATCCGTCCGGGTGCGGCGCTTCAGTATAGAAATAGCGGGGGCGGGCGGTCACCTGGCAGGGTTGCCGCCGCCCCTAGCCCGCGCCGCCCGCGTCGCCCGGCTGGGCGATGGTGACGACCCACTCGCCCTCGGCGCGTTCGACGTTCACTGCGAACCTGCCAGCCCTGGTTACCTGGGCGGAGGCCCCGCCCTCGCGACTGAGCGGCGGGATGATGCTGACCGGCGCGATGGGTTCGGCGTTGGGATCGTCCAGGGATTTAAGGGATGCGCTGAAGGGTTCGACGGTCCCGTCGTAGACGGCCTGCACGATGACGAGGCCTTCACGCAGGCCGAAGGCTTCGGTTTGACCCTGGCGCAGGCCGTCGAACGAGATAGGGCGGTCAATGGCGGTGACGGTTGGCGCGGGGGGCGATGGGGGCGTCGTGGATTCGTCGGCGAGCAGCGCACCGAGGACGGACGACCGTTCCGCCGGAATCACGCCCACCACCGTGAGCGCCACAACGACGGCCAGCGCCAGCAGAACAAGCCCGAGCAAATAGGAGTGCATTCGCAGCATGGTTCGAGCGTGCGACGCCGAAGAGATGTCCGTCAACGGCTGGACGGACCGCACGGGGCCGTCCGCCGCAGCATGAAGATCGGGCGGCGGGCCGGGATTCGTCAGTGTGCGCCCGGCGCTGCCACAATCGGATGACACTCGCAGCGGGAGGGACGCGGTGCGGTACATAGCCGTCCTGGCCCGTCGCGAGGTCCTTTTTGGGGCGTTGGCCGGGTTGCTGGCGGGGGTCGTGTTCGCGCTGGCGATGCAGGCCGAGCAGATGCGCGTGGAGGTGACCGGGCTAGCCGGGGTGTCGACCTCCGGCGCCGGGCTGGTTGTGCACCTGGTGCTTGCAACGCTGATTGGCGCTGTTGTTGGCATGCAGTACCGGCACGAACCGGGGAGCTATGCGGCGCAGATCACGCTGGGCGTCACGTTCGGGCTGTTGGGCTGGATCCTGGGGCCGCTGACGATTCGTCCGCTGGCGGAAGGACAGATTCCCGACTGGTCCATCGCGGTGGCGTCGGCCGGGTTTCCCAGCCTGATGGGGCACATGCTGTACGGGGCGCTGACCATCGGCGGCCTGTACTGGGCCGTGGACCGCTGGGGAGGCGGCGCCGTGCTGGCACGCCCGAGCGAACGCGCGGCGGATCGCGTGCAGCGGATCGTGGTGCTGGGCGGCGGGTTCGGCGGGATGAGCGCAGCGCAGACGCTGGAGCGGATGACGCGAAAGCGGCGTGACCTGGACGTGACGCTGGTGAGCCAGAGCAACTTCCTGCTGTTCACGCCGATGCTGGCCGAGGTGGCTTCGGGCGCGCTGGAAGCGCAGCACATTGCGGCGCCGATTCGCGCGGCCTGCCCGTTCACCAACTTCATTCACGGCGACGTAGAGCGAATCGACAGCGAGCAGCGGCAGGTGCTAGTGCATGGGCGGCGCTCGGCGGAGCCGCAGGCGGTGCCCTACGACCACCTGGTGCTGGCGATGGGGTCGGTGCCGAACTTCTACGGCCTGCCGGGCCTGGCCGAGCACGCGATCACGCTGAAGACGCTGGAAGACGCGGTGGGCCTGCGGCACCGGGTGCTGTCGCAGTTGGAGCGCGCCGACCATGAGACGGACGCGGAGGTTCGACAGCGGCTGCTGACGTTTGTGGTGGCGGGCGGCGGGTTTGCCGGCGCGGAGACGATTGCCGAACTGTTCGACCTGGTGTCGAGCGTTCGCCGCTACTACCAGCATCTGCGACCGGGGGACGCGCGATTCGTGCTGGTGCATTCGCGCGACCGCATCCTGCCGGAACTTAGCGCGGAACTGGGCGAGTACGCGCTGGAGAAGCTAAGCGCGCGGGGGATCGAGTTTCGACTGGGGCGCCGGGTAGCGGCAGCGGCCGAGGGGTCGGTGACGCTGGACGACGATACGGTGATCGCCTGCGGGACGTTCGTCTGGACGGCTGGGAACCAGCCGAACCCGTTGCTGGGAACCATGGACTGTGAGACGAACCGGTCGGGCCAGATCGTGGTGGACGCCACGCTGGGGGTGCAGGACAGGCCGGGGCTGTGGGCCGTGGGCGACGGCGCGCAGATTCCGGATCTCACCAACGAGGGTCGGCCCTGTCCGCCGACAGCCCAGCACGCGCTGCGCCAGGGTAAGCGGGTGGCCCTGAACATCCTGGCGATGATCGATGGCCGGGCGTTGAAGCCATTCCGATACCGGGCGACCGGATCACTGGTGGGGCTCGGGCACCGGACGGCGGCCGCGGAAATCTGGGGTCGCAAGTTCTCCGGGCTGCTGGCCTGGTTCATGTGGCGGACGATCTATCTGAGCAAGCTGCCGGGCCTGGAACGCAAGTCGCGCGTGGCGCTGGACTGGGCGCTGGACCTGGTGTTTCCGCGAGACATCGTGCTGACGACGGCGACCGACGGCCGATTCGGATCCGACCACCCGGAGCGCGAGTCATGACGCGGCGCAACGACCTGATTGCGTGGCTGCTGGCCGGCGCGGTGGCCGGGCAGGTTGGCGGGGTGGTCTACGGCCTGGTGATGCGGCACCTGGGCGTCATTGAGTCCATTGCCGCGCTGGTCCGGCTGCCTCCGTCGGCGGTGGGCGGGTGGGTCGTGCACATGATCGTGGCGGGCGTCATCGGCGCGGGGTTTGCGGCGTTGATCCGCCGACAGGAGCACAGCGCGGGCGACCTGCTGTTCTGGGGTCTGATCTACGGGGCGGTGTGGTGGATCATCGGACCGCTGACGCTGGCGCCATTGCTGATTCGCCGCGAGGCGCTGGCGTGGGATCTGACCTCGGCACAGGAGACCTTTCCGATGCTGCTGGGTCACCTGCAGTACGGCGTGACGACCAGCCTGGCCCTGCTGGTGTGGCGGCGGTCAGCCTTCGAGCGGCCAACGGTTGGATGCGCGGTGCGAGGCGTCCTGGCGGGGGTGGTCGCCGCCGGGCTGACCGGGAAGGCGCTGGTTGACCAGGGGTTGCTTGGCCACTTTGTCGGAATCGGCGATCACGCCCCCTCTGCCTCGCTGTGGTTAGGAGTACTTGCGACCGGTGCGGTGAGCGGATTGGCGTTCGCGGCGGTGGTGCCCACGGTGCGCGATAGCGCGGGCGCAGCGCTGGTGCGGGGGGTGGTGTTTGGCTTCCTGGCCTGGATCCTGGTGCCGATGACGATCGTCGGGCTGGCCACCAGGGGCATGCTGCCGTGGGGGATGGGTTTCGCGCACGACGCCTTTCCCGGACTTCTGGCCTACCTGCTCTACGGCGGAATCCTGGGCCTGGCGTACCAGTGGCTGAGCGTGGCGTGGCGAGTGCTGTTCGCCGAGACGACGACGGACGAGGATGAGGGTTACGGCACGGAGGGGCTGCGGGCGCTCGGCCGCGGATCTGCGGCGGGAATCGCGGGTGGTCTGCTGTACACCGTGATGCTGGCGCGGCTCGGCTCGTTCGAGGGCATCGCCCAGCTGATGCGGGCCGACAACGCAGCCGTCGGAGTGCTGGTGCACGCCCTTGTCTCCGTGATCTGGGGCGCGGTTTATGGCCTGCTGTTTCGGCGGCAGACGTACGGGATCGGGTCGGCGGTGGGCTGGGGCGTCGCGTTCGGGTTCTTTATCTGGGTGGTTGGACCGAACACCCTATTCGCCGTGCTGACGGGGCAGACGCCGGACTGGTCGGCGGACAGCACGGCGCCGCGGACGGCTTCGCTGGTTGGCCACCTGGTGTACGGGGCGGTCCTGGGGGTGGGATTCCACTACTTCGAGTCGCGTCACAACCCCTGGTGGCAGCCGCGCCGCGAGCGGCTGGAAGCTCGCGCGGATCAACGCCGGCGGCAGTTGCAAACGTCCGCGCCGGCGATCTGGGCGCTGGTGATGCTGGTTGCGCTCACGCTGCCGATTATCTTCGGCGGGTCCGACGAGATGGGACGCAACGCCATGAGGGCGGAGTCCACCTCGAGCGAGGAACGCGGGCCGCCGATGGATGACATGCAGCCGATGCGGTGATTCGTGTGATCGCTGACCTGCGAGCGCGCCAACACACGCGTTGACGCCGCCAGCGTCGATAGTCCGCCTACGGTCGTCCGGCGCGTGTGTAGTCCGTCGGGTCGCTCACCGCTTTGTAGTCGTCGAGGTCCAGCCAGTGGCACCAGATTCGCCGAGGAGCTTCCACATGAATCCGGCGATTGCTGGTTGGGCTTTTCCAGGCCGCCAACTCAACGCGAGGGCCGGGACTGGTCCGCAAGGCGACCCATTCGAGAGCCGGACGAAGATCGGTATCGGTGGAAACGACAATCGCAATGTCGAAATACCGACTGACCGCGTGCGTCACCAGATCAACCGCCAACTGAACATCAATGCCCTTTTCCTGCGGTTTGGAGGCTGGAAAGTCGGGGGGATATCGCAAAGGCCGCCACGCGACGTGGACTCCCGCCGACTCCCACGCGGCGCACTGACTCATGTGCGCTCTGTAGTTCTTCGGATGCTTCCGCGCGTCGGGCCTGCCCAAGTACATGCGCACCTGCATGAGTTCGCGATCAAAGCCGCCGGGTGCCCGTTGGACCAGAAGATCGCCAATCGCTAGCGGGTCGAACTGGCCGTCGGTGAAGTGCGTGCCATCAGGGAAGAATGCGTTTCTTGCGCCCATCCGCGTGTTCTCGGCGTCGACATACACGACGACGCGATCAGGCACAGAGTCCTGCCAAAAAATAACCCCGCCAATTCACTGCCTCAAGGCAGCGAAGGGCGGGGAACATTGAGGAAAGTATCAGTCAGGCGCTCCCGCCTGTCAATGGCATTGCAACTCGTCCGCCAGTCGTCTCGGCGACGCACGAACCGGGCAGCGCGCATTCAAAATGGGGCACCGCAGGGGCTCCAGCCCCCGCGGCACCCCAATTTCACTCCATCTGCGGGTCGAGCAATCCCTAAGCGGAGGCTCGCCTTACTCGGGGTAGCCGACGGTGTTGCTCAGGGTGCCGTTGCCTTCCAGCTCGACTTCGGTTACGTCGCCGCTCTTCATGGGCTCGGTGCTGCCGGAAGTGCCGGTGAAGATGGCGTCGCCAGCCTCGAGCGTCATGTAGGTCGAGACGAAGCTGACGATCTGCTCAACGTTGAAGATCAGCTCGCTGGTATTGGTGTGCTGAACCACTTCGCCGTTGACGCGGGTGGTCATCTCCAGGTTGCCGTAGTCCAGGCCGGTGGTGACCCAGGGACCGAACGGCGAATATGTGTCGGCGCCCTTGCCGCGCCACCACTGGCTGTCCGGCTCGCCGTTGGTCTCACCGTTCTGCCAGATGCGCTCGCTGATGTCGTTAGCGGCGCAGACGCCCAGGACGTAGTCCTTGACTTCGTCCTCGCTGACCCGCGAACAGCGCTTACCGATGATGACGGCCATTTCGCCTTCGTAGTCGAGTCTCTCGCAGCCCTTCAGCCAAGCGATGGTTCCGCCGGGTTCGAGGACGGACGACGGCGGCGCCAGGAACGGCTGAGGTCGCGAGAAAGGCGGCGAGTCGCCCATGTGGCTGAGGTAGTTGCCCGCCAGGTTGACGATCTTGGTGGGCGAGGTGGGCGTGAGCAACTGCACGTCGGCCAGGGCCACCGTGTTGCCGGTGCGCTCCAGGTCGCCGAAGAGGTCGCCCGAGATTTCGGCGATGGTGTCGCCTTCAACGATTCCGTGGTGGACTTCGCCGTCCACGCTGTAACGCGCAAGGTGCATGCTCTGCCTCCGAGTGCCATATCCGACAGTGACGGCGAAAGGATACCGCGCAATCCTCGGACGCTCTGTGCCGAGTGGCCAAAGCCCCTGCGAAAGCGGCGCTAGAGGCTCCTGATCAGACCGGCCAGGCGCCGATCTTGCGCAGCGTGGCGTAGATCTCCAGCTGCTGGCGTTCCAGCGTTTCCCACTGCGCGGCGAAATCCACATCCGACCAGTCGAAGAAGCCGCGGCCGGTTTTCAGCCCGAAATGCCCTTCCTCGACCAAGCGGCGAAGGACGGAGTGCCCGCTGTCGGCGTTGCACAGGTCGGGCCAGACGCTCTCGGTGCCGTTGAGGGCGATTTCCAGGCCCGCAAGATCGCGATCCTTGATCACACCCATGAGCGGCATGCGCGGCGAGAACGAGAACGCTGTGAGTTCGTCGATGTCCTCAGCGGAAATGACGCCCCGGTCCACCAGGTCCAGCGCTTCGCGAAACAGGGCCTGGCGCAGCCGGTTGGCCACCTGGCCGGGCAGGTCCACGTTGATTCGCACGGGTCGCAGGCCAGCGCCGCGCAGCAGGGCCAGCACGGCTTCCACGGTGGCCTCGCTGGTCAGCTCGCCCTTCGTCACCTCAACCATTGGGCACAGATAAGCCGGTCGAAAGAAGTGGGTGGTGGTGAAGCGATCGGGGCGGCTGGTGGCGTCGGCCATGAGATGGATCGGAATGCTGGACGTGTTGGAGGCCAGCAACGTCTCCGGGGACAGATGAGAAGCAAGGTCGGCGTAGACGGCGCGCTTGACGTCTACCGATTCGGTGACCGCCTCGATGATGAGCGCGGACTGGCCGACGGCGGCCAGGTCGGACGTGAAGTGAAGGCGAGTTGGAACCGCTTCGGCCTGCCCGGACGTGACCAGGCCGTACTCGATCATCAGTTCGAGGTTGCGGGCGACCTTGCCGCGGGCGGCGTCGAAGGCGGCGGGGTCGGCGTCGAGAACCGTGACCTGGTGCCCGGCCAGGGCGAACACCTGGGCGATGCCGTGGCCCATGAGGCCGGCGCCGAGTACCCCTATGGGGGCGCGTGAATCGGAGATGGGCAAACCCTCAGGCAGCGACCGTGTGGCGGTCATGCTAGTCGCGAAGCCAGCCGCCGACAATCCCCGCGGGGCCGTCCGTGAGCTGCCAGGGTTGACACCGGGGGGCGGTCAGTTCGGGCGCCCGCGGCCGCGACGGGTAGCCGATAATCCGGCGGCAGGCGCCGGAAGCACCACCATGTCGCTCGAAGCCATCGCGACGAAGCTCGATCAGGGAATCGCGGAGTTGCGCGCCGGAACGTTGCAGGAGTCCACGCTCGCGGCCATTCGGGAGGAACTGAGGTCCGCGCGCAACGCGCGACAGGATCTGCTGTACGTGCAAGCGGCCGGTACGGCGCTGGACACCCAGGTGATTGGCATGCGCATGGTCACCGACGGTGAACTCTCGGACGGCGCGGACGATCCCGACGACTGGCCGTACCAGACGGTCCTGGATGCGATCCGCGACGGCTGGCGCATCATCGAGTTTCCCAATCTCGCCCTGCTGCTCGACGAGTCCCGAACCTACGCCTACGGTGCCGAGTTCGTACTCGAGAAGATTCGGAGCGCCTGATGGACGCCTCGCACATCGCGCCCACGCTGAGGGACACCCAGGTCCTCGACTTCTGCAAGCGCGGCTACCTCCTGCTCGACGGCGTCGTGCCCGAGGAGATCAACCGCAAGACGGTCGACTTCGTCGACAACAACCCCTCCCTCGAGCCGACCGACATCCTGGCCGAGGACTGGTTTGTCGAGAACGTCATCCTCAATCCCGCGGCCGCCGGCGCCATACGCTCGCTGCTGGGTGCGGGGTTCGAGACCCCGGTGCTGATGAGCAACCACCGCGTGCACATGCCGGCGCCGGCGCAAGGCTGGCATCGTGACGGCGGGTCGCGCTATGGGCCTACGCTGCACTACTTGCAGGTCTTCTATTACCCCGAGGCCTGCACGGCTGACATGGGGCCCACCGAGGTGCTCCCGGGCTCGCACTTCCTGTTTCAGCACTCCAGCATGATGGGGCACTACGGAAACCTGCGGCACGGTGTCAAAACCGTCGCATCCGCCGGCTCGATATTCCTGACCGTCTACTCCATCTGGCACCGTCGTTCCGTGTCGACGGCGCGGGGGACTCGCAACCTCCTGAAGTACAACTACTGGCGCACGGCGCCGCCGACCCGCGACTGGGTGATTGAGCCGGACTTCGACTTTGCCCTGGCCGACTACACGTTCACGCGGCGAGGGATGCGGCAGCAGTTCCGGGACACCGTGGATGCGGCCGAGATGTTCTACTGGCTGTGCGGCAAGGCCGGCGAGTACCGAACGATGGGCGGTCAGGGCTGGCCCATGCCGGGTCACCGCAACGCATCGCCCAGGGGCTTTCCCGGGGAGCCAACTTCAGCCACCTATTGAGATGCGCTGGTCGCCGCGGAAACTCCAGTGAGGCGCGAGCTTACGGCCTTACGTGGACGCGGCCGGGAGATACTCGCGGAGATAGCGGACCCCGAGGGGGATTACCTCGATGGGATCGTCGCGGCCTTCGTAGACCAGGCTGATCCAGCCGTTGTAACGAACCCCGCGGATGGTCTGGAAGATGGTGTCGTAGTCCAGCGACTCTTCCCGGCCCGTGGCGATGCGGTAGAGCTTGGCGCGGACGGCGGTGGCCAGCGGCGCCGTGAGGGCAATGCTGTTCAGGTAGTCGTGGCGCTCACGCTGCTCGTCGGCGGCGAAGCCCGAGGCGCCGGGGGACCCGGCGTACTGGCCGGTGTCGAGCACGTGGCCCAGGTTGGGATGGTCGACCTGGCGGATCAGGCGCAGCACGTCTTCGCCGTCGGGGGCAATCTGCTTGTGATTGTGGTTCTGCAGGGAAACCACGACGCCTACCTCGGCGCCAAACTCGGCACATTCGCGCAGCGCGTCGGCGCAGCGGTCCCAGGAGGCGGCGCGGTCTTCTTCAGTGGCAGGGCTACCGCTGAACACGCGAACCTGCGGCGCGCCGAACAGAGCCGCACGTTCGATCCAGGTCTTGGTGCGCTGGACGTCGGCGGCCAGGTCGTCAGCGGGGCGGGCGAAGTTGTTGGAAATGGCGATGCAGGGGATATCCAGACCGCGGTCCAGACACTCGCGCTTGACGGCGAGCAGTGAGGTCCGGTCCACCGCCGGAAACGCGGAGTCGTGCAGGTCTACGCCCTCCACGCTCAGTTCGCGACAGGTGTCCAGGAAGCTCATCAGGTCCATCCGGCCATCGTCGAAGGCCTGACGGTAAGACAGGGTGAGGATGCTGAGCCTCAGCATGGGTGCGCCTCGCCGTTGGGACGGTAGGGCTTAGCGTAAGGCGGCGGGGCGAGTGGGTCGAACGGCGGACTCATGAGGTGGGAGGCTGGCTGTGCGTGATGTCGTGATCGTCGAGAATCGGAACATTGATTACGGGCTCCAAGCGCTGGTTTATCCGCCCGCGAATCATTCAGAACGAGCCAGAATCCCGCCCTGTAAGTTGTATGCCGCCGGAAAGCCAACACGCTCCGCCCAGGTGATGGCATCCGGTCGCCGCTCCATCAGCCGCATCGTTGCCGTCACGTCGTCGGAATCGACCTCAAAGTCCCCGCTGCGTATGTCGATCACGACGAAGTCGCCCTTCGCCGTCCCGCGGGTCAGGTCGCGGATTTTCGTCAGATACAACTCCTTGCCCCGCGACGCCACGCTCTCCTCACCGATAGGCATCAGGGGCTCTCCTTTGGCCGAGTGCCAACACGAACCCGGCACAGCGGCTCGATCGCATTCAGGCCGGAAGTCTCCAGAACTCTAGCAATGCACCGCTTCATGTGGCCTCGCAGCCACACCGCTGCCTATTGGAGCCGGGCAGGACTTGCCTCGGTCAGCTGTTGCCAGACGTGAGGCTGAGCACGCGTCGAATCTGCGCGCCCAGGCCGTCGGCCATCGCGGCAAAGCCGGCGTCGTTGGGGTGGACGTGGTCGGCCAGCAGGTCGCCCTGGCCGGGGCCGATGAGACCGTGGCCTTCCAGCAGGATGAGGTTGGCGTCGCCGAAGCTCTGGCGACGGTAGACGACTTCGCGGATGACGCGGCGATACTCCTCGAGCTTGGCGCCGCCGCGGGTGGTCTGCTCGAATTCACAGGTGTGGAAGAGGGGGGTGACCATGAGGATGGGAACCTCGGGCTGGTGCCAGCGGAGGATCGCCAGAAACGTGTCGTAGGTGCGTTCGAAGGCGCGCGGCTCTTCGTAGCTGGAGCCGAAGGTGTTGACGCCGTAGGCCAGCACGACGACGTCGGCGCGCAGCGAGGCGGCGATTTCGGCCATGGCCGGTTCGCCGCGGGCCGAGCCGCCGACACCGAGGTTGACAAAGTCCACTCCAAGGGTACGAGCGATGCGCGCCGGATAGGTCGTGCCCGGCCGCACGGTGGTGCTGCCGTGGGTGATGGAATCGCCGTAGAACAGCAGCCGCGGACCGTCCAGCGGCGGAGGCGTCTGAACGCAGGCGTCTTCGGCCACGCCGACGCCGGCAAACCTGACTTCGCCGTAGGGGGGCATATAGAGTTCGACGCAACGGTCGCGGGCCGGCCCGTCGTAGATCACGCCCTCAGCGGCGCCCAGATCCTGGCAGCGAAGTTGACCGTAGAACTCACCGTTCTGGTAGAGGTCGATTTCGGCGTTGGCCCGGTTGGTCTGTTGGGACAACCATTCCGCGCGAACGGCGATGGTGGGACTGTCGGTGCGGAAGGCGACGCGCACGCCGGAAGCGGCGCAGAGACGCATCCAGGTGTCCGCCGGCAGGCGTTCGCGCCAACTGACGGGCACACGATGGAGCAAGGCGCGGCGTTCGCCGACCAGGCCGCGGTATTCGAGCTCGGGGGCGAGCGCGTCCAGCCACTTCATAGAGCGAATGCTACGCCGCCTGCGCGCTGCGCGGGCAATCGGTGACAATGCGATGAGCCCGTACCAGCCGGAAAGCCCCGCAGGATGCTGAACAAGGCGGCCGCCGAATTGCTGGAGGGCTTTGCCGACGCGCTGGAGATTCGGGGGGCCAATACGTTTCGGGTGCGGGCGTTTCGGAACGCGGCGCGGCGGGTGGACTCGCTGACCACGGACGTGGCGGAACTGGTCGAGAGCGGTGAGATCTCCAAGGTGCGCGGGATTGGCAAGGGCATCGCGGGGGTGCTGGGCGAGTTCGTAGAAAAGGGCCGCGTGGACGAGTACGAGGAGATGCGGGCGGAGATTCCCGACAGCGTCTTCGAGATGCTGCTGATTCCGGGGCTGGGTCCCAAGACGGCCGCGACGCTGTACAACAAGCACGGGATCGACAGCGTGGACGCGCTGGAGGAAGCGGCCCGCGAAGGGCGGCTGGCGGGTATCCGCACGATTGGCGCCAAGCGCCAAGCGCGGCTGTTGCGGGAACTGGGCCGGTTTCGAGAGCGGATTGCGCGGCGGCGGCTGGGCGACGTGCTGCCGATCGCGGAGCGGCTGATCGCGCACGTGGAGGCGGCGCCGGGGGTTCAGACCGTGCAGTACGCGGGCAGCCTGCGACGGGGTCGGGAGACGATCGGCGACCTGGACATCCTGGCGGCCGCCGACGAACCCGGACCGGTGATGGAGCACTTTGTGGCCGCCGACGATGTGGAAGAGGTCGTGGGTACCGGCGGGACCAAGACGGCAGTCCTGGTGGGCGGCGGGTTCCAGGTGGACTTGCTGGTGGTGGCGCCGGACGAGTTTGGGGCAGCGCTGGCGTATTTCACGGGATCGAAGGAACACAACATCGAGATCCGGGCGCGGGCGCTACAACGGGGGTTGTCGCTGAACGAGCGGGGGTTCCTGGACTCGGAAAGCGGGCAGCGACGTCCGGCGGCGACCGAGCAGGATGTCTATGCGGCGGTTGGACTGCCCTGGATTGACCCGGCGCTGCGCGAGAACCGGGGCGAGATCGAGGCGGCCGAGGCGGGGGCGCTGCCGGACCTGATCGAGCTTGGCGACATCAAGGGCGAGTTGCACGGGCACTCGCTGTGGAGCGACGGAGCGGGGTCAATCGCCCAGATGGTCGATGCCGCCAGGCGGCGCGGATTGGCCTACTTTGCGGTGACCGACCACTCGGGCAGTCTGCCGGTGGCCAACGGCCTGAGTCAGGAGCGGCTGGCGGAGCAGGCTGAGGAGGTCGCGCGGGAGCGGGGAGCGTCGCAGGACGTACGCGTGCTGCACGGCAGCGAAGTGGAAATCCTGGCCGACGGCAGCCTGGACTTCAGCGACCAGATCCTGGCCGCGCTGGACGTGGTGGTGGCCTCGATTCACAGCAATTTCAACCAGCCGCCGGAGCAGATGACGGAACGGCTGATCGCGGCGATCGAGAACCCGCACGTGGACATCATCGGGCACCCAACCGGACGCATGTTGGGGCTGCGGGACGGCTATACGTTTGACGTGGAAGCGGTGCTGAAGGCTGCGGCCGCCACCGGCACCGCGCTGGAGATTAACGCGGCGCCGGAACGCCTGGATCTTGATGACACGACCGCCCGCCGGGCTGCTGAACTGGGCGTCCCAATCTCGATCAACAGCGACGCCCATCACCCCGCTAGCCTGGCCTATATGCGCTATGGGGTGCTGACGGCGCGTCGGGCCTGGCTGCGGGCCGAAGATGTGATCAACGCGCTGTTGCTGGACGACCTGCTGGCCTGGCTGGCGCAGCCAAAGCCGCGGCGTTGGAAGGCTGGGGCGTAGCTTGCGATGACTGCGACAGTCGGGACGCCCACCACAGCTGCCGGCGGAATCGCCCAGAACCGAGTTAGGCATGAAGACCGGGCGGTGCATGACTGGTACCGGTTCGTCCTGTCATTCCCGCCACACCTGGTCCAGACATACGTCGAGCGCTTTGGCCTGAATTCATCCAGCACGGTGCTCGATCCGTTCTGCGGAACCGGAACAACCCTGGTGGAGTGCAAGAAACTCGGCATCCCGAGCGTGGGACTCGAGCCGAACCCTATGGCGCATTTCGCGAGTGCGGTGAAGGTCAACTGGAATGTTGAACCCGCGGAACTTGAGGCGTACGCGCGAGCAGTGGCCGGGATAGCCCGGAAAACCATCGAGGACGGGAGCGTCGATCAATGGGCGGGGCTACCGCTCCTGGCCGGAAACGGGGATTCACAGGTTCTGTTGCGAGCGCTCTCTCCTGAACAGACGCGGCTGTTGCTGAAAGACTCGATAAGTCCGTTGCCGCTGCACAAGACGCTGGTGCTGCTGGAGGCCATCGAGAGCCACGGCAACCGACATTTGCAGCGGTCTGGGCGGCTGGCGCTTGCCAACGCGCTGGTACGGCGCATCGGCAACTTGAAGTTCGGTCCCGAAGTCGGGGTCGGCCAGATCAAGGACGACGCTCCCGCGATCGAGTCCTGGACTGAGGGCATGCGGGCAATGGCCGATGACATACGTTCCGTTCAAGGACAGACCAGCGTTCCGGCCAGAGCACTCAAGGGGGACGCTCGGCAGGCCGATGAGGTCTTGGAGCCCCAGTCGATCGACGCCGTCATTACGTCGCCGCCATATCCCAACGAGAAGGACTACACGCGAACGACGCGACTTGAGTCCGTGATTCTCGGGCTGATCCGTGATCGCCCTGAACTGCGCGAACTCAAGCAAAGCCTGGTTCGGTCAAACACCCGGGGCGTTTACAAGGCCGATACGGACGATCAGGCGGTGGCCGACCACGCGGTGATTCGCAACATTGCCGAGACTATTGAGCAACGCCGGATCGAGTTGGGCAAGACGTCCGGCTTCGAACGCCTGTATCCGCGAGTCACGCAACTCTACTTTGGCGGCATGGCGCGGCACTTAGCCAGCCTGCGGTCGGTACTTCGGCCGGGCGCCAGGCTGGCGTATGTGGTCGGTGATCAGGCGTCGTACCTGCGAGTCATGATCCGCACGGGACAAATCCTTGCGGATCTGGCCCAATCGCTGGGCTATCGGGTTTCCGGCATCGACCTCTTCCGAACAAGGCCTTCGACCGTTACGGGCGATCAGCTTCGGGAGGAAGTCGTGTTGCTGGAATGGCCAGACAACTGAACCCGAGAGGATCTGGAGATCCCTTCTAGCAATCGCTACGTCGCCATCATTGAGGCGATCTTCGGCTCCAAGCACGTTGCCGGTGATCGCGCGGTTAACTTCGAGCGTGAGGACATCATCGATGTCGCGGCAAGGCTTGGCATCGATCTGCCTAGAAATCTAGGCGACTTGATCTACAGCTTCCGCTACAGGATGAATCTTCCGCGCAGCATTCTGGATGCCGCGCCGAGCGGGGAAACCTGGATCATCAGACCCGCAGGACGGGGAAAGTATCGTTTCGTTCTGGTAAGCGACATTCCGCTGACGCCGAATCCAAACCTTGCCGTCACCAAGATTCCCGACTCCACGCCAGGGATCATTGCCAAGTACGCGTTCAGTGATGAACAGGCTTTGCTGGCCCGCGTTCGCTATAACAGGTTGGTCGACGTGTTTCTCGGCGTTGCCTGCTATTCGCTTCAGAATCACTTACGCACGACCGCGCCTGAGATGGGACAGGTCGAAACTGACGAGATCTACATCGGGGTGGACAAGCGGGGCGCTCACTATGCGGTTCCCGTCCAGGCCAAAGGCGGATCGGACAGACTCAGCAGAGTCCAGATTGAGCAGGACTTCGCTGTATGTGAATCCAAGCTTCCTTCGCTGATCTGTCGGCCAGTTGGTGCGCAGTTCCTGGTGGACGATGTGATTGCGCTCTTCGAACTCGAGCAGGTCGGCGACGACATTCGCATCGCCGCCGAGAAGCACTATCGACTGGTACCGCCGGATGCGGTGACCGATGAGGATTTGGGCAGGTATCGACAGCGGCTCGCGGAATAAGACCGGACCGGCAGGCCGACACGGACTGCCCGTCATAGGAGGAGTGAACGTATGGACCTGGGACTGAGCGGGAAGGTTGCGTTGGTGACTGGGGGGAGCCGGGGGATTGGGCGGTCGATTGGGCTGGCGTTGGCGGCTGAGGGCTGCAATGTGGCGATTACGGCGCGGGGGCGAGAACGGCTGGAGCAGACGGTGGGAGAGATCGAGGCGGCGGGCGTGAGGGCGGCCGGGTTTCAGCTGGACATGGCCCACGAATCGGCGTCCGCGCAGGCGGTCGAGCAGACCGCTGAAGCCTTTGGGCGGCTGGACGTGCTGGTGAACAACGTCGGCGGCTCGACCGGCGGCGGGACGTTTCAGGCGGCCACGGACGACGATTGGGCGGCGACGCTGGACGTGAACCTGTGGCCGGCCATCCGGGCGAGCCGCGCGGCCCTGCCGCACATGCGGGCGCAGGGGGCGGGGCGGATTATTCACATCACGTCCATCTACGGGCGCGAGCAAGGCGGTCCGCCGACGTACAACGCGGCCAAGTCGGCCATGAACAGCCTGTCCAAGACCATGGCGCGCGAGCTGGCGCCGGAGGGCATCACGGTGAACGCGGTGGCGCCCGGGTCGATCATCTTTCCGGGCGGCGGCTGGGAACAGCGGATGCAGGCGGATCCGGAGGGAATGGCGGAGTTCCTGCGGCAGGACTTTCCGATGGGGCGCTTCGGGCACCCCGAGGAAGTGGCGGCCGTGGTGGCGTTCCTGGCGTCGGACCAGGCCAGCCTGGTCACGGGGGCCTGCCTGAACGTGGACGGCGGGCAGACGCGCGCGAACGTCTGAGGCAGCGACCCCTATACTTCGAGTCGCCGACCTGACTGGGGCGCCCAGACCATGACTCGATTCCAGGAACGCCTGCACGGCGTGATTCCAGCTTTGCTCACGCCGTTGAACGCGGACCTGGCGGTAGACGGCCCCGCCATGCGTCGGCTGGCGCGACGGGTTCTGGACGCGGGCTGTCACGGCTACGTGATCCTGGGCACGACGGGCGAGTTCGCGGCCATCGACGACGATCAGCGTGCGGTGGCGATCAGCGCAGGGGTGGAGGAAGCCGACGGCGAGGTGCCCGTGATCGTGGCTTGCGGTCAGCCGTGTGTTGAACGCACGCACCGCCAGGCGGTCCAGGCCGGCGACCTGGGGGCCGACGGCCTGCTGGTCAATCCGCCGTTCTACTTTCCGATGAGCGACGACGAGGTCGTTCGCTACTTCGAGGACCTCGTGGCGGCATCGCCGGTGCCGGTGCTGCTGTACAACATTCCCGGCATGACCAAGGTGTCGGTGACCGCGGCCACGCTGCTGCGTCTGCGGGACGTTGGTGTGCAGGGCACCAAGGACAGTTCGGGCAGCCCGCAGAACCTGCTGGACTACCTGGACGCGATGCGCGGGGACGACTTCCGAGTGATCGTGGGCGGCGACGCGACGCTGCTGCACGCGCTGAACTCCGGGGCCGCCGGCACCACCGGTCCCGCGCCGAACGTGGCGCCGCAGCTGGTAACGGCTATCTACAACGCCTGGTGCGATGGCGATCTGGGCGCCGCGGCAATGGCCCAAAACCGGCAGCATGCATTCCTACGCGCGCTGAGCGGGGCCTCGCCGTTCCTGCAGGCCACCGCCAAGGGCGTGCTGAGCCGGCTGGGGATCATGGAGCCCTGGGTGGCGGCGCCGAAGACTTCGCTGGATGACGCGGCCATTGACGCTGCGTTTGAGGCCGTGAAGGAATACCTGCCCGAGTACGAGCCGGCGGCGGTTGGCGTCTGAACGCCGGCGCCAACGGATTTGTTCGACACGCCCAGCGGGCTCGCGTCACCATAGGGTTGCCGTGCGTCCGCCCGCCTGAGGGAGCTTTGCCGCCGTGAATCGACCGCCCGAGGCCTACATGCACATCGGGATCGTGCAGTTCATGCTGCACCCCGAACTCCAGAGCGGCGACGGACCCGCCGTGGAAGCCGCCGAGGCGTTGGCGGCGGACGGGTTCTTTCATGCGCTGGAGATCGCACACATCAATGACCCCGCTGAGCGCGCCGCCATGCGCCGGCTGGCCGAGTCCGCGCACCTGACGCTGGGCTACGGGGCGCATCCGCTGATCCTGAGCGGCGGGCTGAACCTGGCCTCGACCGACGCGGCTGCCCGTGGCGACGCGGTGACCCAGGTCAAGGGCGCCATCGACCAGGCGGCCGAACTGGGCATCACGATGGTGACGCTGCTGGACGGGCCAAACTCGGCGCCGGCGCCAGGCGGCGAGGAAGCCGCCGTGGCGAGCGTTGTGGAGTCGCTGACGGAACTGTGCGACTACGCGGGCCGGCAAAACATCTGGATCGCGCTGGAGCAGTTCGATCGGGCCATCGAGAAGAACTCGTTGCTGGGACCGATCGACCTGTGCGTGCGGGTCAGCGAGATGGTGCGCGCCTCGACCCCGAACTTCGGGCTATGCCTGGACCTGAGCCATCTGCCGTTGCTGGACGAAGATCCGCCGACCTCGCTACGGGAGGCCGGCGAGCACCTGATCCAGGCGCACATCGGCAACTGCGTCATGCGCGACCGCAACCACCCGCAGTACGGCGACCAGCACCCCGTGTTTGGAGACCCGGCGGGCGAGAACGACGTGCCGGAGCTGGCCGCGTACCTGAAGACGCTGCTGGAGATTGGGTACTTTGAACGCGACTTGCCGACGCCGATGCCGCTCGTCTCGTTCGAGATGAAGCCGGCCCCGGACCAGTCGGCAGCGGCGATAATCGGCAACTGCAAGCGCACGTTCCAACTCGCCTGGGCGCAGGTCTAGCGCCGGGCAGGGCAGCGAGGGAGCACTCCGACATGCAAATCGGCTACATCGGTCTCGGAAAGATGGGCATGCCCATGGCGGTCAACCTGCGCGCGGCGGGGCACGACCTGATCGTGCACAACCGCAGCCGCGGCAAGGTTGACGACTTCGTGGCCGACGGCGGCGTGGCCGCCAGTTCGGCGGCCGACGTGGCGGCGCAGTCGGACGTGGTGTGCGTGAACGTACCGACGCCTGAGATTTCGCTGGAACTCCTGCTTGGCGCGGATGGCGCGATTGAGAGCGCCCGCGAGGGGCAGTTGTGGATCGACTTCGGTACCAACGGCCCGGACACGGCCCGGACCTGCGCGGAGGCTGCCGCCGCCAAGGGCGTGAACTACCTGGACGCACCGGTTAGCGGCGGACCGGGCGGCGCCCAAGCCGGGACGCTCGCAGTGTTCGTTGGTGGCACCGAAGAGTCGTTCGCGCAGGGCAGCGAAGTCCTGGACATCATCGGCGGCAAGATCGAGCACTTCGGTCCCGCGGGCACCGGCTGCATCGCCAAGCTGACCAACCAGATGATCATCGCCAGCGTCCGCCAGGCCAACGCCGAGGCCTTTGTGCTGGCCGTCAAGAACGGCCTGAATCCGCGGCAGCTCTACGAGACGCTGATGGGCGCGTTTGCCGCCAGCCGCTGCATGGAAGTGGACATCCCGAACCTGGTTCTTCCGCAGGACTACAGCGCCAACTTTGCCGTGGACCTGCTGCTGAAAGACCTGGGCCTGGCGCTGGACGTGGGTCGCCAGAGCGGCGTGCCGCTGGTGGCCACGGCCCAGGCGGACGCGATCTACCAGGAGATTCGGTCAATGGGCTGGGGCGACCTGGACGCGGCCGCCACGTTCAAGCGCCTGGAGACAATCGTCGGCGTGGAGGTGACGGAACCGGACGCGGGTTAGCCTCAACTGTCGCGGGCCCGGTTAGTCGAGGGAGGTTGTGGGTGAAGAGCCTCGCCCTGCCACCTCTCACCCGCACACTGAACAACCCGTTTCCGAGCAGGGCGCCTAAACTCATCGACGGCCTCGGCGTATAGGACATGGGCTGGCTTAGTCGCGAAATCAGCTTCCTGCTGGCCCGGCTCGTCACGAATTTCTTCGCGGTCCTGGCGGTGACGCAGCTGCTGGAAGACGGCATCGTGCTGCCTGAGCGCGGCAGCGACCGGTTCTGGCTGTCGATATTTGCCCTGGCGGTGGCGCTGGCCATTCTGAATTCCTATGTGCGCCCGGCGTTGGAGCTGGTTCTCAAACCGATCAGCTGTCTGTTGAAGTTGCTGACATTTGGGCTGTCGCACTTCGTGATCAGCGCGCTGGTGTTTTGGGGCGCGACGATGTTGGTTGACGACTTCACCATCGTGGACCTCGGTACCGCCCTGCTTGGGACCGTGATCGTGGCGGCGGTCGGCGCCTTCGGGTCGCTGGTGTTCGGCGGCCGCTCCACCGACGAGTGAGCGAGGCCAGGGCCGCCGACGAAGCCGCGCCGGGCCGGCGCAGCGTGCTGGTCGAGGCGGCGGTAGCGACGCTGGAAGACGCGGGGCGTCCCATGACCCTGCAGCAACTGGCGCGCGCCGTGCTGCACGTGGAGGCCGGCGGCGCCCACATTGGCGCTCGGATTCTGGCGCCACTGCTGGAAGCCGACGATCGATTAGCAACGGTGGCCGCGGGACACTGGGGACTGGTGGCCTGGTCGCAGCGCTCCGATGCCATCGATGACACCGAGTTCGTGGTATTCGATATCGAAACCAACGGCGGGCGCGGCGGGCGGCACCGGATCCTTGAAGTCGGAGCGTTGCGTCTGCGGGCGGGCCAAGAGATTTCACGCTACGCCTCGCTGGTACACGTGCCCGGACGGGTCTCGAAGTTCGTGACGCGCTACACGGGCATCACGGACGAGATGCTGACCGACGCGCCGCCCATCGAGACGGTGCTGGACGAATTCCGGGAATTTCAGACCGGCGGAGTGCTGGTGGCGCACAACCTACCCACGGACCTTGGCTATCTGAACCGCGAGGCCGTGTGGTCGCGACGCGCGCTCTTTCCCGGCGACGGCCTGGACACCATGGAGTTGAGCGCGGCGTTGATGCCCAATCTGCCGGGCACAGGGCTTGCCACGGTGCTGGAGTCGGCCGAGTTAGCCGACACGCCCACGCACCGTGCGCTCGACGACGCTGGGGTCACCGCGAAGTTGCTCGAGTACCTGCTGGACCGCGCGGCTCAACGAGACGTCAGCACCCTCGGCGACCTTCGGCAACTCGCGGCGAGAGCCGGGCCCGAAGGCCGCCACCCGCGACGGGCTCGTCAACTGGCTCGCTGGGCCTCGCGCAATCTTCCGCCGTCGCCCGGCGTGTACATCTTTCGCGACTCGGCAAACCGGCCACTTTATATCGGCAAGTCCACGTCCTTGCAACGGCGCGTGCGCAGTCACTTCACGGACTCAGCGGGGTTCGTTCGGCGGCGTGACGGGATGCTGGAGCAGATCGACGCCATCGAGTGGGAGCCCACCGGCTCGGAACTGCGCGCTCTGGTGCGCGAAGCCGAGCTGATCACCACGCTATCCCCGACGTATAACCGGAATCGGCGCTGGCGAATTGGCCGGCGGTTCGTTCGGGTCGGACCCGCCGAGTCCGCGGTGACGCATGCGGCCGCCGCGCCACGGGATGACGGAGCCGACTACCTGGGACCGTTTCCGACATCGCGGGACGCGAGGCTGGCAAGCGACGCGGCCCGGCGGATCTTCGAACTGCCCTCGCGGCGCAGCGTCGACAAGCAAGTTCCCGCGTGGCAGCGCGACGCGGCCGTTGCTTTCCTGGGCGTGGGCCGCGAGGCAGCTTTGCGAATCGTGGATGCCGCCGAGGCCGCGGAGGGCGGAGCGTTTGCCCGCCGCATTCGGCGCGCGCGCGTCCTGCGGCACCCGCTGCGCGGTGGCCTCGGTGCCGCGCCCGTGCTGGCGATTTCACCGGGCGCCACGCCGGGAGATGCAGAGCTGGTTCGAATCGAGAACGGCGCTATTGCCGCCATCGAGTCTGTCGCCCGTCCGCGCCGGCCTGCGCTGCGCGCCGCCCTGCAACGCCTTGGGCGTGCGGACGCGCCGGGCGCCGACACGAGCGACCACGAACGGCACATCGTGACCGCGTGGCTACATACGCATGCCGATGATCCGGACGCGATTGCGTGGGATCCCGACCTGTCGCGCGCATTCGTGGACCGCGTGTGGCGGCGCGTGCGTCAGGCAGCCAGCGCCGGCTGAGGCGTTACAACTCTCCGCAGGAACCTGCCGACCGACGCCGCGTGCTCGCCTGGCGTGTGGATATTGGAGGCGACGCTGGGAGTCAGGCCGGGGGTGTGTCGAGGCAGATGCCGTACGCCGGTTCGCTTCGAGTGGACGCGACCTTGCCGGCCTGCACGTTCGACTCGATCTGTGCCGATCCGCGTCAAAGTCTGTACAGCGAACTGCACGGGCGTGGCACCAAGGCAGGGGTGCTGAGCCGCCAAATCGCCGGGCGCGCGGCGTGAGTTGGCCACACCGAGCGCTCCGGCGGCGTGGGCCGGCCGTCCGGATGGCCAGGGCGTCGGTCTGCCGCCGGAGCCGCTGCCCCTGGTCACGTAGCATGCCCGCCTGCAAGCCCGGCAACTCGCGCCGGGGAATCCAGCTGAGCGGCCCGGGCGAGCCGATCGCCATCTGGGTTGGGTCCTAAACCGCGTCTGCCCGATGGCCGCCTCCGTAGGCAGGCGGTTCTGGAGGCCTTGGAACAGGGCGCTGGGGTCTGTGGGCGTGGCGGAATGTGGGGCCCGAGCGGGGCTGACAACTCGACTGTGACGCCAGACGTGCTGCTGCGGCTGCTTCGTGAGCGTCAGGGAATCCAGTACCAGCGATGCAAGGTCGAGGCTCAGCGACGCGAAGCTCAACGCGCGTGGCGTGACACCCAGCGCCAGCGGCAAGCCATCGAGCGCCAGCGACGGCCGGATCTCTGCGCAGGCCGGCTGCAAGGTCCCAACGTTGCTGGCGCTTTAATCACCGCAGACTCCATGGCGGTGTCGTAGACGACCGTAGAGCAGACGGCGTCAGCCGTCGACGTGCTGGCGAAGTTCGAAGCCGTTTCCCTCGGTGTCCCGCACGAGTGCCAGCCGGACGGGTATGCCGGGGCGAGCCTCCCGCACGCCAAGTATCTCTCCCCCGCCCGCCTCGACCTCTTGGATAGCGGCATCCAGATCGTCGACGCGAAGGTTCAGTCCTGCGTGGGGCATCATGCTCTCGTCCATGCCCTGACTCCAGCTGTGGAGCGCCAACGTCAGACCCTCGCAACTCAGAGTGCTCCAGTGGGGCGACTCTTGCTCCACCCTCAGACCGATGACGTCGCGGTAGAAGCCCAGAGCCCGGTCCATCTCCTTTATGTAGAGAATGACCATCGGATCGGTGGCGTTCACCACTCCCTCCCTGCAGCGTGCAGGCTCAGACGTTGAAGCCTGAACTTCCCATACTGTGAGCCTACAGGCTCACCGAGCAGCCCGAACGAGAACGTGGTTGCACTCTCCCTCAGCTTGGCGCCGTGAAACTCCAACCGTACACGGCGGTCAAAACGGAGCGTGGCGCGGGTCTGTGGGCGTGGCGGAACGTGGGGGCGGAGCGGGGCGGCTAGCCGCCGCTTCTCTTCCGCCGCCCCTACACCGACCGCCCCTTCCAGCGCACCTGGCCGATGGTCTTGTCGGTTCACGTCCAGAGCACCGGCGGCCTGATGCGGCGTCAGGCCGCTCTTGCGGCAGCAAGCTCAGCGTCTGCTTCGCCAATCAATCTGAAGTACGCCGTAAAGGCTCCTCGTGCAGCGTCGAACAGCCCGGCGTCACCAGACTTCAAGGCGGATGCAATGGAGAGTTTCGCGCCCAGCGCGGCTTCAATTGCCTCGGAATAGAGTTGGTGAATTCGTAGCGACGGCGGTCCGCGAGAACCTCGCAGCCGTAGGACAACCTGGTCTCCATTGACTTCTGGCTGGGGCGGATGAGTCTTCGCAGACGCGGTCAATCCCGTGGTGGCGAATCAGCTGGCCTGGAAGGACAAACGGAAGGCGGTCACCTCGCCCACCATCTCGCCGCAGTTGCCAGCGACGGCGGCGATTTCCACGACCGGGAAGTCGCAGGTCCTGCAGGCGTACGGGAGCTGTCGGTCGGGGAGGAATTGGCGGTGCCATTCAGCGGCGTTCGGACTACTTCGAATGCTGACGTCGGGTCGTCCCCGGCACCAGTTGGTCGCCGCATTGGCGGGCAGGGCGGAAAAAGCACCGGCACGGCAAGGCAAAACCGGCTTTTGGCTACCAGGACTGACCCATGTCCTCGGGAGGCGACGCTGGGAATCGAACCCAGGATAGGGGTTTTGCAGACCCCCGCCTTACCACTTGGCTACGTCGCCGAGAAGCGTTCGGCGCTTGTCAAAGGATATCCAGAGCACCGCGCCGCGGCCAACACACGGCGGCCGGGATCCGAAAGAGCCCGCTAGCCGACCGCGGCGCGCTGCACCACGCGCCATCTTTGATCGGCGGTACGCGCGAGGAAAAAGCCGACATCCTGGCTCAGAGGTCCGCGCTGAATAGTCTCACCGTCCGCCCTGCGTCGAGTTGCCAGGTTTCCGGACTCGCGAACCAGAACCGCGGCATTCTCGCCATCAATCCTGGCGTCAATAGCCTGAATCGAAACATCGCTTTCCAGGTACACCCCGCTGGCGCGTAGTTGCTGGACCCGTGCTTCGATCTCCTGTGCCACGGCTTCGTCGTACACCGAACGCAGCGCACTTGAGTCGAGCGACTGATAGGCCTCGAACTCAAGCCGCGCGGCTCGCACGGCCGTGTCGGTCGCCCGGTCCAGGCTGGCCGCCTCGGCATCCTGCCGTCCGCGCACCACGAAGACCGCGATCAGCACGGCAAATAGCGCCGCCAACATGAAGCCTGTCCGAATCAGACGCAGGCGCCTCGCCTCGGCCTGCTCAAAGGCCTCCGTTTCAGCGAACGACTGCTCGTGGGACTCGATGTTTGAGCGAATCGTCGTAGGGATCGGTTCGGGGTCACGCCGCCGCCCGGAACTCACATCCCATATGTCGGGATTGTCGACCCGCCCGGCGTCGCCTTCGTCGTGCGGTGAGGGCATGTCATCGACGTTTGAGCGCAGGACCTCACCGTCCTCCGGACGAAACTCGGACTCGGCCTCGTCCGGCAAGTCGGCCGGGGGCGCCACACGCAGAGATATGAAGCGTCCGTGCGCGGCCTGTTCGCTGTGCTTGAACCGCACGGCCTGCCCGAGCGTCCAACGGCCTTCCAGCAGGAGCGTCAGGTCGCGGCCGTCCAGCAGCGCCAGCTCTCTGGCCCACTCGGCGTCCACGGCCATCTGCAGCGGGAAGCCCTGGACGACGATCAGGATGTCGACCTGGCGCTCAAGCGCCGCCTCGGCCAGCGCCGCGTGATCGTCGCAATCAAACCACAGCGCGATTCGACGCCGCACACGTTCCAGGCGCACTGCGCCTTCTATGTGGTCACCCATCTGAGCAAGCGGCCCGAGCGGTTCGGCATCGGACGCCATGGCCAGCGCTTCGACCACGTTGGCCAGCTTGGCCAGGCGGTCGGCCTCGTCGGTCAGCGCTTCGTTGAAGAGCTCGGCATGCGCGGCCAGAACCCGACGCCGACGCGCGCCGGCGTCGCCGCCCGCTGTCGAGTCATTCGTGGGTGACATAGACGTTAGGTGAGACCGCGACGCACCGCCCTCGCACGGTGCTTCCTAGTTTCATCGTACGACAAGCGGCCGCTCAACTCATCGGGGCCTTTGCTTTTTCGCTGCATCTAGCTGATCGGAGGAACGCCCATGGGCACGGCCGAGGCGATAACCGGCATGAGGTTTGTGAACACAATCACGCCCAGCGCGATTAGCAACACGCCGCCACCGGCGCCGGCAACCTGAAGCGCGCGGCCGTAGCGCCGCAGCAATACACGAGTCCAGCCGGAGAACACGCCCGCCAGCACGAACGGCAGCATGATTCCCAGGGAGTACGAGGTCAGGAGAATGGCGCCTGACGCGGCGGATGCCGTAGTTGCCGCCAGCACCAGGATCGCGCCCAGGATCGGACCCACGCAGGGAATCCAACCCACCGCAAACGTGCCGCCCACGATGAGCGAACCCGCGTAGCGCAGACGCCGGGCGAAACCGTCGTCAACGGTGAAGCCGCGCTCGAGGATCGGTACGCGGAGAAGCCCCAGTGTCATCAGACCGAATCCGATGATCAGAAGGCCTCCGATACGGTTGAGCCAAACGGCCTGGTCTCCGGCAAAGCTGGAAAGCGCCCCGAGCGATGACCCGAGTACGACGAAGACGGCCGTGAACCCCACAGCAAACAGGGCAACGTTCAGCACAGTGGCGGCCTGCAATCGCCGCGGGCTGGCGGCGCGCGGATCGGTCAGCGTGAATCCGGCCAGGTAGGCGAGATAGGCCGGTACCAGCGCCAACGTGCAGGGTGCAATGAACGAGGCGATCCCCGCGACGAACGCAAGGCCGACGTTGAGGGGCTGTTCCACGCTACGCGCCCAGCACCTGCGTGCCGAATCTTAGGTCAGCGAGACGGCGTATAGCGCCAGCCCGGGCGCACCAACGCTGAACTGCAATTCGCCAACGCTCTCCGAACCGTTCCGCAGAATGTCGTACAGGCGAAACTGGTCCACGAAAAAGTGCGTCTCGCCGCCAGGCCCGACCATGACATCGCCGCCCCTGCGGTCCGCTGGAATGGGCTCGCCGTCGACGGTGACTTGCACGCGAACCGGTTCTTCGCCCGCCGCCCTAAAACTCACCGAGACGTTCTGGGCGTGGAATGGAACGCTGACCCGCGCCGTCTCATCGGCCTGGGGCTGCGCCAGCGCGGCGTTCGGCACCCAGTCCCAGCGACCGTGCAGGTAGAGGCGCTCGGCATCGTGTTCGACGTTGTCAGTGAACACGCGCGCTCCATCCTCGGGCGTCCCAATCGGATTGCCCAGGTAGGAACCGAACGCGAACCCGCTGCCCGCGAAGAGCGACCGAGGCCCGGTGGACGGCGAAGGCGTCGTCTTGCGCGGGATGGACGCGCTGGAGAGCGGAATGTGCGAAAGGTCCGTTCCGTCTTCGGCCAGCAGCGCGCGGATAGCCTTCTCGGTCTCCTGGTAGGCGCCCTCGCCGATGTGGTGAAAGCGGATCTGGCCTTCCTGGTCGATCAGGAACTTGTGCGGCCAGAAGCGGTTGTTGTAGGCGCGCCACGTCTTGTAGCCGTTATCCATGGCGACCGGCCAGATGACGCCGCGCGAGGGAAGCGACTCGCGCACGTTCTCTTCCTCGTACTCGTGCCTGAACTCCGGCGTGTGCACCCCAACGATCACCAGCCCGTGCGGCGCGTAGGCGTCGTGCCAGGCGCGGACGTGGGGCAGCGTGCGGATGCAGTTGATGCAGCCGAAGGTCCAGAAGTCGATCAGGACAGGACGCCCGCGCAATTCGTCCATCGTCAGCACCTCGCTGTTCAGCCAGGCGGTTATTCCGGCGAATTCCGGCGCGGTGCCTATGACCGGCAAGTCGGGCAGTTGGCCCACGACGACCTGCGGCGTGGGGGCTGGCGTGGGCGCGCTGGTGACAGGAGCCGGGACGCTTGTCGGCGCGATGGGCGCACTGGTCGCCGCTGCAGGCGCGCCGGTTGCCAATGGCGGCGCGGTCTGTGCCGCCGTGGGAGCACTGGCAGCAACTGCAGTGGTACCGGCGGCAGCAGCGGGTGGACTCGCCACGACGGCCTGGGTTGGAGCAGCTGTCTGAGCCTCGTCCGCGCCGGGGAGTCCGACGCCAACCGTCGGATCAGGCGGCGATACCACGATCTCGATCAACGCAATGGCGCCGATCACCGCAACAACCACAAGAGCCAGCGCCGCATAACGCTGCCGGCCGGTCATCGGGTCACTCCCGCGAAGCCGATCGGTGTCGGCACGCGCGATCGGCACAAAGACATCTCATGGACTAGGCCGCCCGGTTCCTTTTCTGGCCGCGCACCATCAGCCCGTCTCGCCCCAGTCCCTGGCCCGACGACTGAACGTTGTCCGGGTCGCGGTAGCCGAACCTGACGAGGCGCCGCCATTGGTCCGTGCGGTTGGGCGCCGAACCATGGATGGTGTAGTAGCTGAAGAACACCACGTCGCCGGCGTCGGCCGGAACCGACACGGCGTCCTCCAGGCGGTACTGGTCCGTGGGCAAGTGCGGGCTCGATTCGGGGCCGCGTATGTGCTGGAGCGGCCCCAACTTGTGGCTGCCTTCAAGAAATTGTAGGCAGCCGTTTTCTTCGCTTGCCGTATCGATATGCACAATCGCGTCCACGTAGGCGGGACCCTCGTGCGCGTAGAACGGATGGTCCTGGTGCATGGGAAACGGCGTCCCCATGTCCGGGGCCTTGGCGTGCAGCGTGGTGTGGTGCAGCTCGACGTCCGGCCCGATCAAATCGGCCACGGCGCCGGTGAGCCGGTCGTTAACGACCGCCCGCGCGAAGGCCTCGGAGTAGTTCTGCAGCTCGTGCATGGCCGTCAGGCGGGCGCGCTCGTCCTCTTCGGCGGTCATGTACGCCTTGCGCCAGGGGCCGCGCCAGCCCGGGGTCTGCTGCGCCCATTCCAGCATCAGCCGCTCGAGTTCGACGGACTGAAACTCGACCTCGTCGGGCGAGAAGACGTTCTCCAGTCGCAGGTAGCCGCGCTCGTTGTAGAACGTGACCTGCTCTTCGGTCAGGGTGAACATGGCCGCACTGCCTCCCCCACTCGCTCCACTTCTCGATTATAAGGAGGCGGCGTCAGCGACAGCCTCGGTACCATAAGCCGCGCGCTTCGCCGCAAGGGGACGGAATGTCGCCAGTTCGGCAGCAGATTCTGATTCTGCATCTCCAGTCGGGCGACCTGGGGTCGCCGACCGTGGCCTGGGCGCTCTACGACGGCGCGCTGCCGGCGGATGCCGTGCAGATGCAGACGGGCAGCGAGTACCAGGCGCCGTACGAGTCCGTGCTGGACGCCATGCGCGATGGCTGGCGCGTGTTCCAGGCCAGCCCGCAGCCCGAGCGCAGCGCGGCCACGGGTACCGGCCAGTTGGCGAACGAGTTCTGGCTGGAGCGCAACGTCGAAGTCGAGGGGTAAACGTCACCGGCGCCGCCCGGGCGCCGAAACGGAAGGGGCGAACGATGGCGATCGCAGAAACCGAGGTCGTGGCGCAGAGCGAACTCCTGGACGTGCACCAGATGGCGCGGTTCGTCATCGATGGCTTCATTGAGTTCGACGACTTGATCCCCGACGAATTGAGCGAGGCCGTCCACGCCGACGAACTGGCATCGGTTAACGACGAGGGCCCCATTCCCGAGGTGCGCTGGCACATCACGGACAACCCGCACGGGTTCTACGAACGCTCCGCCGCCGTGCGCGCCGTGCACAACCTGCCGCGCGTGAAGGCCGTGCTGCAGAGCCTGCTCGGCCCCGGGCATGTCGCCAGCCACTCGGCGCTGCACTGCACCGGGCCGCGCCAGGAGACGGCGCAGCAGTGGCACGTGGACGCCGGCGGTCGGCGCCAGGTGCGGTTGCCGGGCGTGCACCCCTGGTCGTTCGACATCCTCACGGCCTACTTCGCCCACGACACCCCGCACGAGATGGGTCCCACGCTGGTGCTGCCCGGCTCGCACATGCGCTCGGTGCTCGGTCCCGACGTGGCCCGCTACAAGAACATCGCCGGCCAGAAGCGCCTTTCAGGCAAGGCCGGACGCATTGTCTTCATGCACGAGGCGCTGTGGCACTGCGCCCAGACCAACGAGATCGACCAGTGGCGGTTCATGTTCAAGATTCGCTACAACCCTCGGGTCCCCCAGCGCGGCATCTTCAACGCCGACGGCTGGGACAGCGAGGAGATCCGGCGCTACTTCCGCATGAACAAGAACGCCCACAACCTCACCGGCGAATCCTCGGCCGTCGCCCAGGAACGCGCCGACTGGTGGCGCTACCTCTGCGGCGCGGACGAACTGGCCGACCCGAGTGGGACCGGGGCGCACGGGGACTACGCCTAGACCGCTAGTCCTTACCCGCTGACGTCCACCACGATGGTGTGGTGACCCGTCGCGCCGTCGGGGTCGGAGCGCTGGACGACCGCGGTCTGCGGTTCGCCGGTGGTGTCGGTCGCGCGCACTGAGATCACGTGGCTGCCCGGGGTGGCGTCCCAGGGCAAGACCCACTGGCGCCAGGTGTCCTTGGAGATCGCCTCGCCCAGCTGGGCTTCCTGCCAGTCGGTGTCGCCCACCTTGACTTCGACCTTGGTGATGCCGCGATCCTGCGCCCAGGCCACGCCGGCAATAGGCTGCAGGCCGGGGTTCAGGGTCTGACCGCGACGCGGGACGTCAATTCGCGACTGCGTCTTGATCGGTCCTTCCTTGGACCAGCCGCGCGGAATCCAGTAGCCGTCGAATTCCTCCCACCGGTTCACCACGATCGCGTCCAGCCATTTCGTGGCCGAGACGTAGCCGTAGAGACCCGCGACGACCAGCCGGGCCGGGAAGCCATGCTTCGGCGGCAGCGGCTCGTCGTTCATGCCCACGGCCACCAGCGCCTGGCGCCCGTCGTAGACGGTGTCCACCGGGAACCCTGCGGTAAAGCCGTCCACCGACATGCCGACGATCTGGCTGGCCTCCGCTTGCAAGCCGGCTCGGTCCAGCAACTCCGTCAGCGGCACGCCCAGCCACTTGGCGTTGTCCACCAGGTCGCCGCCGACTTCGTTGGAGACGCAGCAGAGGGTGACATGGCGCTCGACCCGCGAGAGGTCCAGCAATTCGTCGTAGGTCAGCTGGTAGGGCCGGTCCACCAGGCCCTCGATCTTGAGCGTCCAGGTCGACAGGTCGACCTGGGGAATGCTCAGAGCCGTGTCGATCCGGTAGAAGTCCTCGTTGGGCGTGACGATGGGGCCGATGCCCGCGGCGTCGACCATGGCGCCCTCCGGCACCGGCCTCGCGGCGTCGCGCGGCTTGGGCAAGATCACGTCAAGCCGGCTTGAGGCGATCGTTCGCGCCCGTTCCAGCATGACTCGTCCGCCGGCGGCGGTTCCGACCGCCAGAACCGTGAACGCCCCGGCCATCCGCATGAATGAGCGGCGGCCGAGTCCCATCAGCCGCGGGTCGCGAACGGGCTGGGGCATTGCTTGCGCTTCGAGGAGCTTCAGCAGCATCGCCAGCGTCCACATGCCGGCCGAGGCCGCCAACAGGGCGCCGATCAGCGCCAGCACGGGCGACAGCTGCGGCTCGGCGATTCCGGCGATGGCCGCCAATATCCCGAACGCCACGAAGCCAAGCTGGGCAATCCAGAACTTGCGCGTACCGGCCACGCCGACAACCGCGCCAACGCCTAGACCGATCACGACGATGGAAATCAGCAGCGCCAGCTTGTCGTTGGTGCCGAACACGGCGATCGCGAAGTCCTTGGCGAACTTCGGCGACAGGTCGATGACCCCGGAGCCCACCGCGATGATGAGCGATGGACCGCCGGAAATGAGTCCGGCGAAGATTTCGGTGATTCCAAACGACACGCCGGCGGCAATCAGGCCGGCCAGCGCCGGTCGCGCCTCGCGCCTGAGCACGGGGCCTAGACCCTTACGAGCGTCGTACATGCTTGCGCTCCCCCTTGAGCCCTCGGTCTCAGGATACGCGCCCTGAGCCTCGCGAGTTAGTGTGTTTTCTTGCTTCGAGCGGTCTTCAGCCTCGAAGCAGGCGCGCCAACGGCCCAGCCGTGCGGTAGGCGCGTGACGCGGCATCCAGTTCGCGCAGTGCTTCTTCATCCAACTCGATCAGCGCGGCATCCGCATTGGCCTCCGCCTGACCGGCCGTGCGCGCGCCCACGATGGGCAGCAGGGCCGAATCGCGCAGGGTCCAGGCCACGGCGACCTGGCCCGCCGTGGCTCCCACGGAATCGCCGATTCGCCGCAGGGTGTCGAGCAGCGGCATCACGGTTTCCGGTGTCTTGGCCCTGAGCACTCGCCGCAGAGGCCGCGACCGCGGCTGGCGGCCGCCGGGTCCGTACTTGCCGCTGAGCAGACCCTGGGCCAGCGGGCTGTAGGCGATCAGCGTGATGTCCAGTTCGTGACAGGCGTCCAGCACGCCGTTCACCTCGGGCGCCCGGCGCAGCAGGCTGTACGACACCTGGTTTGAGACCAGCGGCACGCCGGCATCGGCAAACACCGCGTGGGCGCGGCGCATCTGCGGTTCGGTGAAGTTGCTGACGCCGACATAGGCAACCCGTCCGTCGTGAACAGCCCGCGCCAGCCGCCCGAGCAGGCGCCGGTGCGGAATTACGCTGTACGGCCAATGCACCTGGTAGTGATCGATCCGGTCCACGCCCAGGCGCTTGAGACTGCCGTCGATAGCCGCGTCCACCGAACGCACGCGCCAGCGCGTGGGCGCGGGCATGTACTTGGTGGCCACCACGGCCGACCGCGTGTCGCCCGCGCGCAGCTTGCCGATTACCCGTTCCGATTCGCCGAAGCCGTAGAGCTCCGCCGTGTCCAGGAAGTCGGCGCCGCGCTCCATGGTCGCGTGATAGGTCGCAGGGATGTCGGTGGGTTCGCGGCCGTCGTGGTCGTCCCAATAGCGCCGGTCGCCCCACTGCCAGGTGCCGACGCCGACGGCGCCGGCCTCAAGATCTGAAGCCCCAATGCGACGACGCGGGACCCGGTCGTCAGTCATGCGAGTCAGGCGACGCCTTCAAGCTGAAGATTGTTGGGCGACCCCGAGAGGACTCGAACCTCCGGCCTTGTGGTCCGCAACCACACGCTCTGTCCAACTGAGCTACGGGGTCAGGAAAAATCAGTCTAGCAATGGGTTGCCGCTGCGGGATTACGACGGCTGCCCGATGGAGGCGGGCGACGGCGGCTGGGGAAGCCGCAAACCCACACCCAGGCGTTCAAGGATCGGCGCGGCGGCAACGAAGATCACGGCGTCGGCGGCGATGTGCAGCACGATGGCCGGGGCCACGGATTCGAAGTGCGCCGCCGCGATGCCGAACAGCAGCCCGCCCAGCGTGCCCAACACCAGGAACGAGCGCGGGAACTGCCGGTCCAGCCCGTGGTGCAGGCCGAATACCAGTGACGTCACGACGATCGACCACGGCATCCCGATCAGGTTGGCCAGGCCGAACATGGCAGCGCCCCGGAAGAACAGTTCTTCGGCGACCGGATTGAGCACCAGGAAAAACGGCAGGTTCAGCAGCAGGGCCGAGCGGTCCCCGGCGGCCCGTACCGGCCAGAGCCAGCGGCGGTAGCTGAGCGTCACCAGCATCACGCCAATCGACCACAGGCCTATCAGAATCCAGTCCAGCAGCCCCAGCCCCAGTTGCAGTCCAATGGCCGACGGGTCGATTCCGGCTACCGCAATCCATATCAGCGGCGCGCCGATAAGGAATGCAACGCGGGTCGGCACGTCCCAGCGCATCCAGCGCCAGGCCTCCCGCCAGGTGTAGCGGGGGAGCCGCGCCTGTCCGGGGGAGGCCGGTTCGGCCCCGCTAGCCGCGAAAGGCCTCCGCACCGGCCAGCCGTTCGCCGTATTGGCGCTCGTAGTAGTCCTGGAAGTCGCCGTCCACAATCGGCCCCCACCAGTCCTGGAACTCCAGGTACCAGTCCACGGTGGCGTCCATGGCCGACTCGAAGTCGTAGCGAGGAGACCAGCCCAGCGACCGGAGCTTTCGGTTGTCCAGCGCGTAGTTCCAGTCGTGCCCGGTCCGGTCCTCCACGAAGTGGATCAGGTCCTGCGGCGCCCCGACGCGTTCGCAGATGCGCCGCGCCACGCTCAGGTTGTCTTTGTTGTTGTCGGCGGCGACGTTGTAGACCTCGCCGGGCTCGCCGCGCTCCAGCACCGCCAGGATGGCGCTGGCGTGGTCCTCCACGTACAGCCGGTCCCGCTGCTGTTCGCCGCGCCCGTACAAGGGCAGCGGCTGGCCGCGCATGGCGTTGATGGTGAACAGCGGCACGGCTTTCTCCGGGTGCTGCCAGGGACCGATGGTGTTGACGCCGCGGGTGATGCACACGGGGAACTGGTGGGTCTGCCAGGCCGCCAGGACCATCAGATCGCCGGCCGCCTTGGAAGCCGAGTAGGGGTTGCGGGGCGCCGGCGGGTCGGTCTCCACGAAGGCCGCGCCGCGGGTCTCGCCGTAGACCTCGTCCGTGCTTACGTGCACGGCCTTGGCCACGCCGGCCTGCCGCGCCGCCTCGAACAGCCGGTAGGTGCCGGTGACGTTCGTTCGTAGGAACGGCTCGGCGTCCAGCAGCGAGCGGTCCACGTGGGTCTCGGCCGCGAAGTTCACCAGCCAGGTCGCCCCGGCCAGCGCGGACTGCGCGGTTTCGGTATCCGCGATGTCCCCAACGATCAGGTCGCAGCCGGCGCCCGCCAGCCGTCGACGGTCGCCCGCATAGGTCAGCGCATCCAGCACGCGCACGTCCCACTCGGGACGCATGGCGCGCACGTGATGCACGAAATTGGCGCCGATAAACCCGGCGCCGCCGGTGACCAACAGGATGGGACGCGCGGACATCGGGCACCTCGGGGGGCTGGAATTTCAGTCTAGCAACGGGCCCATTCACGTCGGTGTGACGACGGCTGCCTAGACTGGATCGTCGGGCACAGAACCGAGCCGGGAAAACGCATGCACGTCGCGCTGGTTATGGAGGCCGACGAACAGGGCCACAGGGCCTTCTTTCTGCAGGCGCTGCGCGACCTATCTCTGGTGGACTCGGTCACGGTCGTCGACGAATCCGGCGGCACCTTCGCCGAGGCGCGAGAGACGCTGGGACCCAAGCTGCGCGGAACGCACCACGAATTAGCGGACGGGCTGGCGAGCGCCGCGCCCGACCTGGCCATCGTCTCGCTAATCGCCGCGAAAGCGCCGCCAGCGGTTCGTCAATGTCTCGAAGCCGGCTGCCACGTCATGGTGGAGAAACCGGCCTGCACGCATCCCGACCAGTTCGCGGAACTGGTCGAACTTGCCGAGCAGCGCGACCGCCACCTGATCGTTCCCCTGGCCCGGCGCCTCTGTCCCTGGGTCCAGGACGCCCGCCGCATCTTCGCGAGCGGCGCGCTGGGCCGGGCCTATGCGCTGCGGGGCGCGGTGATCGCCGACCAGGCGCGCATCTGGCCCGCGAACGGGGTGCGCGACTGGACCTTCAAGCGCTCGCTGGCGGGCGGCGGGCACCTGGTCTGGCTGGGGATTCACTGGATCGACATGATGACCTACATCACCGAGTCGCCGGTGGTGGAAGTCCAGGCCATGACCGATGTCGTGGGCGGCGCGCCCATCGACGTGGAGGACCTGGCGCTGGTCAACCTGCGCTTTGCCAACGGCGCCTACGGCTCGCTGGTCTCGGGCTATCTGCTGGACAAGCCCTACCAGCTGGACCTGAGTCTCTGGGGCTCCGATGGCTGGCTTCGCTTCGGAGCCTCCGACCGGCACCTGCTGGAGTGGCACTCCGCTTCGCCGGATCCGGGCGGCGTGCCGGACCGCCGCATCGCCTACAGTGGCCCTGACTTCGCCAACTACACCCCGTGGATCGACCGCACACTTCGAGCCTGCCTGGGCGAGCCGGCGCCAATCACCGGCGCCGAAGCCCTTGCCGCGTTACGGGTCGTTCACGCCGCCTATGAGTCGGCTGACGGCGGGCGGGCGGTTCGTCTCTAGGCGCTGTCCCAGCGTCGCGGGCTGATGCCCGGGGCGCTGGTTCGCGGATCGATAGGCGGCATGCCCGGCTCGGCGTGCGTGGCCCGCTGGTTGCGGTCGCCGCACAGCTCGAGGACAGCGGGCGGGAGACTCGCCAGGACTTCGTCCGGCCACGGTTCCAGGTCCTGAACGGTCGGTCCGCACCAGGCCGGGCGGTACGACAGCGCGATCATTTCGCGCGCCCGGCTGCCCGTGTTCGGCCCGTTGGCGTGGAACAACGCCAGGTTGATCACCACGGCCGTGCCCGCCGGCGCGGTGATGACAACCTCGTCGGGATGCGAGGGGTAGCGCTTGTAGGGGTTGGCGTCCGGGTGCATGGACAGGTGCGACCGTGGAATCACCCGCAACGGCGCAACCTCCGTCGTCAGGTCATCCAGGTAGTACAGCACCCGCACCTGCCGCGGCGCGCTGAAGGCGTAGCCCCAGTCGCTGGTCCCGTAGGGGTGGGAGTCGGTGTGCAGGTTCATGCCCGGATGCCCCGGCGCCGAGATGGCGTAGTGCGCATGCATGAACACCAGGTCAGGCCCCAGCGCCGCCCGCAGAAAACCGATCACCGGCGGGTGCGCGATCAGATCCGTCACCGCCCCGCCAGCAAACTGCACGTCCGACTGCGTGCGCTGATGCTGGCTGTAGTGCACGGGCGTCGGATCCCAGGCCGCCGCCTGCGCCTTGAGTTGTGCCACGGTTTCAGCATCGAGCGTGGCGGGCAGCACGACGTAGCCCTCGACCTCCAGGCTGCGGATGCGCTGGCCGGTACTCAATTCGGCCTAGGCCTGTTGATCTGCCAGCGGTTTGGCGCTCACTGCACGTCCTTGCTACGGGCGGGCAAGTAGGACCAGGGTAGGTATTCCAAGGGTCCCAGGCTACGCACAGCCTGGGCCACCTGCCTGCCTGGCGAACCCCCATGGTCTGTCCCGTCCCTCGAATCTATACAAAGGTCTCCGAAGGCGGGAATCTTGCGGCCGGTGAACCTGTGAGCCCGCGAGCGGGGGCGGTTCGCGAACCGCCCCTACATCGGGATGTTCTTCACCAGGCCGATCACCTGGCCCTCGGGGTCGGCGAAGATCCCGATGACCACCTCCTCCATCACTTCCATCTCCGGCATGATCACGCTGCCGCCCATGCTCGCGGCCTTCTCCAGGTACTCGGTCACGTCGTCCACGCCCACGTAGAACGTGACCCTGGTCGGTGGCTCGACATCCCCCATGCCCATGATGCCGCCACCGATGCCCGGACCCTCGCTGGGCGCGCTGACCACCCCGTAGCCCATGGGATTGGCGACGTTGATCTCCCAATCGAAGAGATCGCCGTAGAACTTCTGCATCGCCGGCCCGTCCTTGGCGTTGATTTCCCAATGCACCACGCTATTCGCCATTTGAATGCTCCTATTCCGCGAGCTCACGGTCCGGTCCGATGCGGCCCGTGTGGCCGGCTTGCGCATGTGCGCCGTTCCGCGCGGAAACGCCCATCCTATAGGGCCAACGCGCGTCAAGTGGTCGACACGGCAGGCACGATGCAGACCCTAAATCAGTTGGCTGACCCGTTCAGTAGGTAAACCCACGGAGTCGGTATGAGACGACCTTTGTGTCGTCGTTCATCGTGCCTGCTCCGTTGGTCGTTACGGCGTCCCTGGAGCGGCCCGGCTTCCCTCTCCTGTGGAAGAGGCCTTTGCGTAACCCAAGCTTGGTTGCCCGGAAGACCCCTCACCCCAACCCTCTCCCCCAGGAGAGGGATTAAGAGCGGACGCGCTTTCGAGATCGAGAGGCGCTTTGCAAAGGTCTCGTGGAAGGGATACGGCTAGGGTCTGCCCCGGACTCGATCCGGGGGGTGAGGGCAGTCGTGCATGGCCCGGTACACGTCTTCGCCGGTGATGGGCTCGGCATCGGGCGGCACGGCGAACATGCTGCCGTCTCCGCCGTCAGCGGCGGCCGCCGCGTTTCTGAACCCGCGCCGCGCCAACTCCGACAAGGCGCTGCCCAGGCTGATGCCACTCCGCTCAGCCAGCGCCCGCGCCACCGCCAAGACGTCGTCGATGGTTACTGTCGTTCGCATATCAACACCATTGCACCGCAGCATGGATTGTCCCTCCCGTCGGCGGGAGATAGATGCCGTGGACGCGGCGGCTCTCCGGTAGTTGAGTCACGTTTAGTTTCGGGGTGCTGATGGCCTTGGCCCACGCGATGGCAGATTGCGTGCTCCCTTGCTGAGATTGCAGCGGTCATGCGTCAGTTGCAGGTTGGAGACACGATCTGATCCGCCGTGGCTCCACGGCTTGATGTGATCGATGTGGACGCCACGCGGATGCAACGGCAAGGGGCGGCCACATATCCCGCAGCGCCCACCATCTCGCCTGAGAAGCGTCAGGATATGCCGGCGAATGAACCGGTCACGTCGCCGTGGTTTGGTAAGGATCCGACGATCCGGCGCAATTTGGGAAGGCTTCGGCTGTTCTGGCGCTCTCGGCCTGGAGGTTTTCTTCGGGGCGACTGTTTTCAAAGCCATCCAGAGAAACGCCCACAGTCCGGCAGAGGCCGCTCCCGCCTCGAAGCCTTCAGCCGCTGTTCCAGACTGCGTCATGACCACGTATGTCACGTACGCAGCAGCGACAGCGACAATGGAGCACGGACACGCCTCGACCAGAGAGCAGGTCCGAATCCTGGGTCACCGAGTGATCAGATCCGTCCCACTTCGACTTCAAGGTTGCCGTTGACACGCCGAAGGCCGGTTCGCCATAGTTCGGGCACCGTGGGCGGCGGACACGCCGTTCGAGGCCTATCCTGGAAAGGACGGACCTTTCTGCACGGAGGATCGAGCATGGCCAGGGAAAGGGATACTGGTCAGAAGGACTTCAGCCATCTCGCACGGTCGCTGGTCGGCCATATGACGGACGACGAAGGCGCGGTGACCAAGGCGCTAACGGCTGCCGACCGAGCCGCCATCGCCCGTCGGGGCGAGCAGGCTCGGTGGGCCTAGCCGCCGGCATACGTGCCAGTTCGAGTCCGTGAGGCGATTCGTCGCGTGGAACGCAAGGGTTGGAAGCACGACCGGACGAACGGAAGTCACCGGCAATTCGTGCACCCCGTGCAACCTGGCACCGTGACGATTTCCGGAAAACTGTCTGACGAACTCCATCCGAAGACATGGGCCAGCATCAAGCGTCAGGCTGGCCTCTAAGGGAACCGACATGCGCTACCGAATTGAAATTGAACGGGGGTCGCGGAATTTTTCGGCGTACTCCCCTGACGTCGATGGCTGCGTTGCCACCGGGGCGTCGGAGGATGAGTGCCGTCTCAACATGGCCGAAGCCCTGGCATTCCACTTCGACGGGATGCTGCGACAGGGTCTTCCGCTTCCGCAGCCGCGCCCTTCGACCGATGTGGCTGGTGATTTGGTTGAAGTCTCATTGCACGCGGTCCCGGTGCCAATCACGGCGTAAGTGAATCAGGTCAGGCTGCGCGCAGCCTGGGCCACATGGCGCTTGCTAGTTGTCGCGACGCCCAGACGCAAACTGGCTCAACGCTGACCTACCATTCACTCGAGTCATGTCTGCTAGCAAGCCATACGCCTCGACTGACGGACTTGCCAGCTCTGAGGGAGCTGACTGACATGCGTCCAGACTCCGATTCGAGGGCGATGCTGACAGCGTGGCGGCGAGAGAACCGCAAGGCGTGCCTCACCATCTTGGCTCTAGCGGCTGCGCTTCCGGTCTTCGCCTTCATCATCTTCGTCGTCGGCGCAATCGTCAGTGCCTGCGGAGCATGAGGCCAAAAGGTGTCCGTGGTTGATCGTTCTAGCGCCACCACGAGACGCTTCAGTTAGCGTCTATCAGACTCTCTCGCCCGCCTGTGTCCGCTCGTGGAGTCTCGATAGCCTCGCCGCGATTAGAATGCTGCGGAAATACCTTGATCGCCGGGTCTCGCGGCCCTGGGGCAAAGCGGGAAGAAGAGCAACATGACCAACAACCAGTACTGGTGGCCGGAGCAGTTGAGCCTGAAGCCACTCCGCCAGAATTCTTCCCTTTCGGATCCGATGGGCGGCGATTTCGACTACGGCAAGGCCGTCGAGTCGCTGGATGTCGAGGCGCTCAAGCGCGACATCGAAGCCGTGATGACCACCTCGCAGGACTGGTGGCCGGCGGACTACGGCCACTACGGCCCGCTCTTTATCCGCATGACCTGGCACGCCGCCGGCACCTACCGCATCAGCGACGGCCGCGGCGGCGGGGGCTCGGGGCACCAGCGCTTCGCGCCGCTCAACAGTTGGCCCGACAACGCCAACCTGGACAAGGCGCGGCGCTTGTTGTGGCCGATCAAGCAGAAGTACGGCCGCAGTCTCTCGTGGGCCGACCTGCTCATCTTCACCGGCAACTGCGCCCTGGAGTCGATGGGTTTCAAGACCTTCGGGTTCGCCTTTGGGCGCCCGGACGTCTGGGAAGCCGACGACACCGATTGGGGGGCGGAAGGCGAGTGGCTGGGCGACGAGCGCCACGATGCCGAAGGCGAGATCGAGGGACCCTACGGCGCCGACCACATGGGCCTGATCTACGTGAATCCCGAGGGGCCGAACGGCAACCCGGATCCGGCCCTGGCGGCGCGCTACATCCGCCAGACCTTCAAGCGCATGGCCATGAACGACGAGGAGACGGTCGCGCTGATCGCCGGCGGCCACACCTTCGGCAAGGCGCACGGCGCCGCCGCCGAGTCGCACGTCGGACCCGACCCCGAGGGCGCCCACATCGAGGAGCAGGGCCTGGGCTGGACCAGCGACTACGCCAGCGGCAAGGCCAACGACACCATCACCAGCGGTCTCGAAGGCGCCTGGACGGACAACCCGGTCAAGTGGGACAACAACTTCCTGGAGAACCTTTACGAGCACGAATGGGAGCTGACCAAGAGCCCCGCCGGCAAGTCGCAGTACCAACCGGAAAACGCGGCCGCCGCGGCCACCGTGATCGATGCGCACGACCCGTCCAAGAAGCACGCCCCGATGATGCTGACGACGGACCTCTCGCTGCGGATGGACCCGGCCTACGCCGAGATTTCGACGCGCTTCCTCAACGATCCCGCTGAGCTGGAAGACGCCTTCGCCAGGGCCTGGTTCAAGCTGCTGCACCGCGACCTGGGCCCGCGCAGCCGCTACCGCGGATCCCTCGTGCCCGACGAGGCGCTGCTCTGGCAAGACCCCGTCCCCGCCGTCGACCACGAGTTGATCGGCGAGGCGGAGATCGCCGACCTCAAGGGGCGAGTCCTCGCCTCTGGCCTGTCCGTCTGCCAGTTGATTTCGACGGCTTGGGCTTCGGCCGCCTCGTTCCGCGGCACCGACAAGCGCGGCGGCGCCAATGGGGCGCGCGTGCGCCTGGCGCCGCAAAGGGACTGGGAGGCCAACGACCCGGCCCAGCTCGCCTCGGTGCTGGCGACCCTGGAGGGAATCCAGGCGGACTTCAACGGCTCGCAGTCCAACGGCACGCGCGTCTCGCTTGCCGATCTGATCGTCCTGGCCGGCTGCGCCGGGGTCGAGCAGGCCGCCAGCGACGCGGGCCACGACGTGCAGGTCCCATTTGCTCCCGGCCGCACGGACGCCACGGAGGATTGGACCGACGCCGAGTCGTTCGCCGTCCTGGAACCCGGCGCCGACGGCTTCCGCAACTACCTGCAAGCCGATCAGGAGGGCAACCCCGAAGAGCTGCTGGTGGAGCGGGCCTACATGCTGACGCTCACGGCCCCGGAGATGACGGCGCTGGTCGGCGGCCTGCGCGCCCTCGACGCCAACTCCGGGCAGTCCGCCCACGGCGTCTTCACCGATCGGCCGGGCACGCTCAGCAACGACTTCTTCGTGAACCTGCTCGACCCGAACACCGTCTGGCAGGCGTCCGGCGACGTGTTCGAAGGCCGCGACCAGGCGACCGGTGAGGTCAAGTGGACCGGCACGCGCGTGGACCTCGTCTTCGGTTCCAACTCCGAACTCCGCGCCCTCGCCGAGGTCTACGGTTCGGACGACGGGCAGGAATCGTTCGTGGACGACTTCGTGGCCGCCTGGGACAAGGTGATGAACCTCGATCGCTTCGATTTGAAGTGATCGCCAGGTAGACGCTTTCTGGGGGTCTGGCCTCGCCAGACCCCCGGCGCGCCACACTCCCATGCCCTCGTTACCACCCGACTGGCTCAACGCGCACGGCGACGCCACGCCGGTCATCGACCCTGAATCGCACGTCCGCGAGTACGCCGAGCGCCGCGGCCGCGATCCCAACGAAAACTGCCCGCCGCTCGTCATCGGCGGGTTCATCAACCTCATGGTCGATCCCCTGGCCAAGGCCGTGGGCGCCACCGAGTCCGACGTGCGTCTTGGCCTGCAAGGCCCCAAGACCATCGATCGTTCGCAAGGCGCCGCCGCGGAAGCCGATTCCCTGCGCCCCGGCTTGCGCATCGGGGAACTGGACGGCCATCCGATCGGCGTCGCTCGCATTCCCGTCGGCGGCGCGCGTTCCGTCATGACCCTGGAAGAGCTGATGGCGCTCGGAGCCCGCACCTTCCTGATCGCCGGCGCCACCGGCGCCCTGAAGCCGGGGATCGGCGTGGGCGACTACGTCATCGCTACAAGCGGCCTGCGCGAAGAAGGCGCCTCCTATCACTACCAGCCGCCGGACCACCCGGCCCGCGCCGACGGGCCAGCTGCTCGCGCTCTAGTCGACGCAGCCGGGTCCAGTGAGCATGGGTCCCACGCCGGCCGCGTCTGGAGCACCGACGCCCCCTACCGCGAGTTCACCGGCAAGGTCCAGCGCTACGCCCGGGACGGCGTCCTCAGCGTCGACATGGAAGCCTCCGCGCTGATGATCGTCACCGAGTTTCGCGGCGCCGACCTGGGCCTGATCCTCACCGTCAGCGACCTCGTCTACCGCCGCGACTGGCCCAACATCTTCGGCACCGACGAATACCGGGCTAACTGCGCCGACATGGCCAACGTCATCGTTCGCGCCGCCCGCGCCCTGCTTGCCGGGACCGGCTAACCCGGGTCACCTGATGACTGGGCCATCATCGGACTGGCTGCACCACTACGGCGACGCGACGCCGGTAATCGACCCGGAGTCGCACATGCGCGAACTCGCCGGTCGCGGCGGAGGCGACGCCCAGGCCCAATGCCCCGCGCTGGTGATGGCCGGCTTCATTGATCCGATGGTCGCCCCGATTGCGGATGCCACCGGGGCCGTCGAATCCGACCTGAAACCGAACCTGCGCGTCGGCAACCTGGACGGTCACCGGGTTGGCGTGGCGGACGTACCCGTCGGCGCCGCCCACGCCACGACGCTGTTGGAAGAGCTAATCGGCCTCGGCGCCCGAACCTTCCTGATCGCCGGCGCCACCGGTGCTTTGCGGCCGGGAATAGAGGTCGGTGACTACGTCATCGCCACCAGCGGCCTGCGCGAAGAGGGCACGTCGTATCACTACCAACCGCCGGACCACCCGGCCCGCGCCAACGGCCCGGCTTCACGCGCGCTGATCGAAGCCGCCAGGAACAGCGACCACGCCTCCCACCCCGGCCGCGTCTGGAGCACCGACGCCCCCTATCGCGAGTCCGCCGGCAAAGTCCGCCACTACGGCGAACGAGGCGTCCTCAGCGTCGACATGGAGGCCTCCGCCCTGATGATCGTCACCGAGTTCCGCGGCGCCGACCTGGGCCTGATTCTCAGCGTCAGCGACCTCGTCTACCGCCGCGACTGGCCCAACATCTTCGGGACCGACGAATACCGGGCAAACTGTGCGGACATGGCGGGCATCGTGCTACGCGCCGCTCGCGCGCTGCTTGCCGGGAAGGACATGACCGATGGCTGACGCGCCCCGCATCAACCGCTGCATCGAGCTCTACGAGTCCGGCGAGCCGCTCTACTACACCGGCATGTCGGAGCGCCTGACCTACGAGAGCGGCCGTGAGATGGTCGGAACGTTTGCCGACTTCATCCTCGTCGAGTTCGAGCACCACGGCCTGGACACCCGCGGTCTTGTTGACTTCATGCGCGGCCTGCGCGACGCCGGTCCGACTCCCACCGGACACCTCACGCCCACCGTCCTCTGCACGCTGCCCGTCAACGGCCTCTCCGAAGACGTCGTGCGAGCCAACGACTGGCAGATTCGCCACATCCTGGCGGCCGGCGTGCATGGCCTGGTGCTTTGCCACGCTCGAACGCCGGAAGCGGTGCGGGCCTTTGTGGAAGCCGTGCGGTATCCACACGCCCGGCTCGGCGTCGGCGAGGGCCTGGGCGAAGGCACCCGCGGCATGGGCGGCCAGGGCATCGCCGCCGAAATCTGGGGCCTGGATTCCATGGACTACATCCGCAGGGCCGACCCCTGGCCGCTCAACCCGGAAGGCGAGTTGATCCTCGGCCTCAAGATCGAAGACCGCCACGGCATGAACCGCGCCTTCGAGATCGCCGCCGTTCCCGGTCTCTTCTTCAGCGAGTGGGGCCCCGGCGACATGGGCGTCTCCCACGGCAACCCCGACTGGCACGACCCGCCCTACGGGCCAGAGATGGATCACGCCCGCAACACCATCCAGGCCGCCTGCGAAGCCGAGGGGCTGGCCTTCCTCTGCAGCTGGGCCGACCCGAACATGGACGACGACGCGCGAATCCGTCACCTGTTGCACAACGTTGGCGCGCGCATCGTCAGCGGCGGCGAGGAAATGGCCCGCATCGGCCGGCAAGTCACCGGCCGGCCCACGCCCTGACCTTCGCGCGGCTTCCTGCCGAGAGTGGCAAGCTGGCGCCCTGACCACCACAACGAGGCACACGCCATGAAAGTCGGATTCATTGGGCTGGGGGCCATGGGCCTGCCGATGGCCCGCAACCTGCGGTCGGCCGGATTTGACGTCGTCGTTCACAACCGCAGCCGCGGCAAGGTCGACGACTTTGTGGCCGCCGGCGGCGAGGCCGCCAGCACCCCGGCCGACCTGGCCAGCCGCGTGGACGTGGTCTGCGCCTGCCTGCCCATCCCGCCCGTCTGCGACGAGGTCTTCCTCGGCGACGACGGCGTCATCGAAGGCGCCAGCGAAGGCCAGCTCTGGATCGACTTCAGCACCAACGGCCCCGACACCTCCCAGCGCATCAGCGACGCCGCGGCATCGAAAGGCTGCGGCTACCTGGACGCCCCCATCAGCGGCGGCGTCTGGGGCGCGGAGGCCGGCACGCTGGCCATCATGGTGGGCGGCGAGGCGGCCGACTTCGAGCGGGGCGGACCCGTGTTCGACGCCGTGGGCGAGAACATTCGCCACTTTGGCGCGTCAGGCAGCGGCAGCGTGGTGAAGCTCTGCAACAACCTGATCGGCGCCGCCACCAACGCCGTGATCTCCGAGGCCTACGTGGCCGCCGTCAAGTACGGCATTGACCCTGCCGCCATGTACGAGACGCTGCAAAGCGCCACCGCCGCCAGCCCCGGGCATGAGCGCATGGTCAAGGACAGCGTGCTGGCGCGGGACTTCGACGCCAAGTTCGCGCTGGACCTGCACGCCAAGGACCAGCAACTCGCCGCCGACCTTGGCAAGCTGACAGGGGTGCGCCTGGCGGTCACCAGCACCGTCAACGAGCTCTACAAGGAAGCCCAGGCCCGCGGCTACGGCGGGCAAAACACCTCCGCCATCATCCGACCGCTGGAAGACCTGCACGGCGTTACGGTGGAGCCGGCGTCGTAGCTAGCTAGCCGTTTCCCACATCGCGCCCAGGCCCCAGAGCCTCGGGGCGCCCACGCTTCATGCCCTAAGGAGACCCGCCGGTGGCCGACGCGATCAACGTTCTCGGAATCTCAGGCAGCCTGCGCGCAGGCTCGTTCAACAGCGGGCTGCTGCGCGCCGCCGCCTCGGTGCTTCCGCCGAACATGGAGATGACGACCATTCCCCTGCACCATATCCCGCTCTTCAACGCGGATGTCGAAGCCCAGGGCAACCCTGAGCCGGTCACTGCCCTGCAACAGGCCATCGGGGAAGCCGACGGCTTGCTGTTCGCCGTGCCCGAGTACAACTACTCCATCACCGGCGTGCTCAAGAACGCGTTCGACTGGGCCTCCCGCGGCCGGCCCTCAACCCTGGACGGCAAGCCGGCCGCCGTCATGGGCGTCGGCGGACGTTCCGGCACCGTGCGCGCCCAGATGCACATGCGCCAGATCGCCCTGCACAACAGCATGCGCGTGATGATCGACCCCGAACTGCTCCTGGTCCGGTCGCGCCGGCGACAAGACCCCGACGGCAACGTCATTGACGATGACTTGCTGGAACGCCTGCGCGAGTTCATGGCGGCCTTTGACGAATGGATCCGCCACTGCCGCGTGGATCCGACGCTCCGCTACGCCTGAGCGTGAGCGCCTTGGGTTCCAAGAAGTCGGATGACGCGTCGAAGCGCCACGACCCGCCAGAGCCGCCCCCATTCCGGTTAGTGACGGTGCGCGGCGTTCGACCGCGTCCCGGCGTCGATCTCGACCGGCCGCGGGAGCTCGATGTCCAGGACGACGAGGCGCAGTTCAGCCGCTTTCCTGGCCTCCGCTGGCAGCATCCACTCGGCCCGGACGAGGTCTAACGCCAATCCGAAGTCGGAAATGACCGAGCCAAGTTTGGGAACGTTGCCGTCCGCATGCCCTCGCGGCCCCGCCAGCGGCGCCCGCACATCGACCGGGTTGCGTATCCTTGCCGACGGAACGCGTTCCGGAGTTTCTGCGCATCCTGCCCACCGGCCCATCTACCCATACGCTTCCAGGGTCCGGGCTCACGCGCCGCTCACCGTCCCACGGCATCGGCCGACGGCTCGCGCCTCTGACGACCGCCGGTTTCATCTCGCCGCGAACGCCGTCGTAGCCACTGACATGTCCGCCGCATCGTTCGATTCAACGCTGACGCGCCGAGTCAGCGCTCAGCCTGGAGTTAACGGATGAATCAAGCAACCCCCATCACCGTCGCCCACGGCGACGGGATCGGCCCCGAGATCATGCCCATCGTCCTGGAGATCCTGGACAAGGCGGGCGCGCAGCTTGACATCGAGACCATCGACATCGGTGAGCAGGTCTACCTGCGCGGCAACCCGGCCGGCATCGACGACGCGGCCTGGGAATCGATCTATCGCACCCGTGTATTCCTGAAAGCCCCCATCACCACCCCACAGGGCCGCGGCTACCAGAGCCTCAACGTCGCCACCCGCATCGCGCTGGGGCTTTACGCCAACGTGCGGCCCGCCGCCACGTTCCATCCCTACGTTGAGACCAAGCACCATCCGGACATGGACGTGGTGTTGGTTCGCGAGAACGAGGAAGACCTTTACGCCGGCATCGAACACCGGCAGACGGCCGACGTCATGCAGTCGCTCAAGCTGATTACCCGTCCGGGCTGCGAGCGCGTCATTCGTTTCGCCTTCGAATACGCCCGGCACCACGACCGGCACAAGGTCACCGCCTTCGCCAAGGACAACATCATGAAGCTGTCGGACGGCCTCTTTCACGAGGTCTTCGACGAAGTGGCGGCGGACTATCCCGATCTGGAAAACGAGTACTGGATCGTCGACATCGGCGCCGCCAAGCTGGCCGACACGCCGGAGATGTTCGACGTGGTGGTGCTTCCCAACCTCTACGGCGACATCCTGTCCGACGTGGCCGCGCAGATCGCCGGGTCCGTGGGCCTGGGCGGCGCCGCCAATATCGGCGACAGCGCCGCCATGTTCGAGGCCGTGCACGGCTCCGCCCCGCGCCGCGCCGGCCAGAACCTGGCCAATCCGTCCGGCGTGCTCACTGCCGCCGTCCTCATGCTGGATCACATCGGCCAGCCCGAGGTGGCCGCGCTCGTTCACAACGCCTGGTTACGGACCCTGGAAGACGGGGTCCACACCTACGACATCCACAGCGAGGCCCACAGCACGGCCAAGGTCGGCACCCGCGAGTTCGGCCAGGCCGTGGCCGACCGCCTGGGCGAAATGCCCAGAACCCTGCGTCCGGCTTCCTTTGGCGTGGGTGGCCCCATGCCGGTTATCGAAGCAAGCGCGCGCGAGAGCGTCCCCGCCAAGCAGACCGTTGGCGTGGATGTGTTCTTGGACTGGAACCAGGGCACGGCAGCCGAATTGGCAACGCGTTTGCAGGCAACCGCAGGCAATGGCCTGACGCTGAAGATGATCAGCAACCGCGGCGCGATCGTCTGGCCGCAAACCATGGCGGGCGGCCTGCTGGTGGACCACTGGCGCGCCCGCTTCGTGGCCGACAACGGCGCGGCTGTTGACCACGCCGAGATCGTCGCCCTGCTCGGTCGCATCGGCGACGCCGGCCTCGACTTCATCAAGACCGAAAACCTCTGCACGTTTGACGGCAGGCCCGCCTACTCGCAGGCCTAGAGGAGTAAGACGGCCATGACGGATTCCAACGACACCCCGCGCGTCGGCATTGTGATGGGCAGCACGACCGACTGGGACGTGATGCAGCGCACCACGGCCACCCTGCGCGACTTCGGCGTGCCCTACGAGGTTCGCGTGCTTTCAGCGCACCGCACCCCCGACGAGACCGCCGAGTGGGCCCGCACCGCCGAGGAACGCGGGATGCGCGTCCTCATCGCCGCCGCGGGCGGCGCGGCGCACCTGGCCGGGGTGGTGGCCGCGCACACGGTTCTGCCGGTGCTTGGCGTCCCCATGCAGGCCTGGTCGCTGGACGGCCTGGACTCGCTGCTGGCCATGGCCCAGATGCCCCGCGGCATCCCGGTCGCCACCCTCGCCATCGGCAGCGCCGGCGCTGTCAACGCCGCCCTGCTGGCCGTCGAAATCCTGGCTCTGGGCGACGCCGACCTCCGCCAGAAGCTGCTCGACTTCCGCGCCCAACAGGCCGAAGAGATCCTGGGGTCTTCGCTGGAGTAATTCGGGCGTTCGCGCTGCCCGCCAATTCGACACCGCGGCGGCCGCTCAACATACTCAAGCGCCCGGCCGCCCTCGGCAGTTCACTATGGACCGGCAGCTCGCCATCGAAGGCGGCCCACCCGCCGTAACCGCGCCCATCGACGACCGCTGGGAGGCAGTCACCGAGCGCGAACGCACGCTCGTCAACGGCGCCCTCGAAGCCGGCTCCGCGGTCTACGACGAAATCGAGAAGTTCGAGGCCGAGTTCCGCGCGTTCGCTGGTACCCGCTACGCGCTGGCCGTCTGCAACGGCACCGCCGCCCTGCACTCCGCCATGTTCGCCGCCGGCGCGTCGCTCGGACGCGAGGTCATCGTGCCTTCCGTCACCTGGCACGCCTCCATCTCGCCTGCCCTGCACTGCGGCGCCTCGCCCGTATTTGCCGACGCCGATCCCGAGACCTTCTGCATCGACCCGGCCGACGTGCGCCGCAAGCTGACCGACCGCACCTGCGCCATCGTCGCTACCCACGTCTACGGCAATCCCGCCGACCTGGATGCGCTGCTCGACATCGTGGACGGCACCGATATCACGCTGATTGAGGACGCCTCCCACGCCCACGGCGCCACCTGGCGCAGCCGGCAGGTCGGATCCGTCGGCCACATCGGCTGCTTCAGCATGCAGGCCAGCAAACCCATCAGTGGGGTCGAAGCCGGAGTTGCGACGACGAACGATCCAAACCTCTACGACCGCATGGCGGCACTCGGCCATTACGGTCGCGTCAACCAGCTTCTGCAGACCGACGCCCTGCGCGACCTCGGCCGCATCGGCCTGGGCGTCAAGTACCGTGCCAACCCGCTCGGCATCGCCCTGGCCCGCGCCGGCCTCGAACGGCTGCCGAACCTGAACGAGCGCCGGGCCCGCTGGTTCGCCCGCCTCGACGCCCTGCTGGACGACGTCCCCGGCATCTATCCGCAGCGCCCCTATGCCGAGGCCGAACGCGGCGGCCTCCTGCTCTACACCGCTCGCATCGACCCGGACGAAATCGGCGCGCCCATCCAGGCCATCCTTGACGCCCTGGCCGCCGAGGGCGTTGGTATCCACCCGGACCAGCCCTCGGCGCTCTACGGCGCCATGCACCTCCAGCCGCTGTTTGGCGACTTCCCGTTCGAAGGTCTCGGCGGCCCCTGGGGCGACCTGCCCGAGGACGTGCGCCCGCCCTTCGGCCCGGGCTCCCTTCCGATCAGCGAACTCCTCAACGCCACCTGCGTCTGGCTTCCAACCCCCGTCGATCCCTCGGACGACTGGGTTGAGCAAGTGGCCGCCGCATTCGAGAAGGTGGCCTCGCAGGGCGAGCGCCTTCGAAGCTTGGCCCGCGAAGGCTCGTGACAACGGGCACACCCACCACGCTTCCGTATCGGGTACGCGGCGGCAACGAGCCGGGCAGCTTCGCAGTCACCTTTCACCCGGCCGACGGACCGAGCGTCAGTGGTCCCGACTTGCTCCTCACCGCCGGCGCTGTTGGCACCTGGGAGTTGCGATTAACGGTTGAGGCGCCGGTGGCCGCGGGCGGCGGCTTCTTCTTCGAGCGCTATGGGTTCCTGCTGTCGCACAGCATCCAGGACACCCGTCCGCGCGGCCGCGACTTCGTCACCCTGCGGGCCAGGACGGATGCCCGCGTACGCCTGGAACTCAACGAGCTCAATCAGGCCAACTCGCCGCCAATCGCTCGCATCGTCGTCGAACACGGAACCCTGGTCCCAGGCGACCAGCTATGCCTGGTGGTCGGCGACACCAGCCGCGGCGGTCCCGGCAGCGAGGTCTACGACGTCGCCTGCCAGGGCCGCATCGTCCTCTCGGTTGACCGCAGCGGCAGCCTCGCCTATCGCCAACTAAGAGACGGCGAGATTCGCATTCACGTTCAGTCGGACCCCCAACCAACGCTCCTGCGCCTGCTGGGACCCTCCATCGCCCAACCCGGCGAACCGTTCGCCCTGCACCTCACCGCCTACGACCGCAACCACAACGTCTGCACGCAGTACGCCGGAGCGGTGGCGCTGCGCGACGAGACGGCGTTGCTAACCGGCCTCCCCAGCCACATCCAATTCGGACCTGAGAACGCGGGACTCGCCATCATCGAGGGCGTCAACGCCCAGGCGCCCGGCCTGATCCGCGTCAAAGCACACGACCGCGAGCACGGGCTCTCCACGCTCAGCAACCCGATCCTCGTCCAGTCCAATCCCGAGTCGCTCCTGCTCTGGGGCGACCTGCACTCCCACAGCTGGGGCGACGTCAGCATGGGCCTGATGGACGATCCCACGCCGATCCTGCATCCCTCGGGTCGCCACGCCCAGGCCCGCGGTCAGGCCCGTCTCGACTTCGCCGCCCCCGGCCCCATGGCGCCACCCGACCAAACGCACCGACCCGCCGTCTGGGAAGCCCATCAGGCCGCCTACCGCGCCAACGACGAGCCGGGAACTTACGTCCCGTACCTGGCCGCGGAAGCCCACCCCGGCGTCGGCGGCGATCGCAACGTCATCTTTCGCGACTGGGAGGAGCGACACGCGCCAGCCTGGGCCGACATGGACGACCTACTTGAGACTTACGGCGACCGCCAGGATGTCCTCCTGGAAGCCCACGTCGGCGGCGGCCCGGCCGACTGGGAGGCCTATCCGACCACGCACGAGCCTGTGGTCGAAGTCGCCAGCGGCCACGGATCCGCCGAGTGGCTGTTGCAACGCGCGCTCCATCACGGCCACCGCCCCGCGGTCATCGCCTCCGGCGACACCCACCTGCCCCTGCTCGCCGCGCCCATGGCCGCCCACCTCTTTCGCGGACGCTTCGGCAGCCACTTGAACATCCGCGACTGCGCCATCGGCTGCGGCCCCGTGGCCGCCGTCCGCGCCCCCCGCTGCGAGCGCCACGCCATCTGGGACGCGGTGATGAGCCGCCGCACCTACGCCACAACCGGCGCTCGCATCATCCTGGACGTGCAGGCCAACGGCCGCCCGGCCGGCAGCGAGATTGAGACTGAAGACAAGCCCCGCCTGACCATCACCGCGCACGCCTGCGGACCAATCGAGCGGATCGACCTGATCCGCGATGACCGCACCCTGGCGGCCTGGCGCCCGAAAGCCCTGGACGCGACGCTCGACTTTGAAGATTCGTCCCCGCTTCCAGAGGCCGCCTACTACGTCCGCGTGCGCCAGTTCGATGGCGAGTACGCCTGGAGCACTCCCATTTGGATTTCCTGCAGCGTCGGCGGCTCCGGTGCCGACGCCGACCTGCCCGCCTGGAACCAGCACGATCCCGTCGACCTGGCCGCCATCCGTCCCAACGACGCCGAGCCCTATGAGGACCATCTGCTCGATTACCTGGCTGCCAACGAGAATCTGGACCTCTTCCACGACCTCACGCCTATCCACATCGTCAACGAGGTCCCCGGACGCGCCGCCCTCTTCTACGCCTTCCTGGGCAAATCGCGGGAGCCCATCTCGATTCGCTGGTACTTCGACTTCCCCATGCCCCGTTTGCGCCTTGACTGGGGGTGGCGCGACTTCGGAACCAGGGACGGCGGCTGAATCACGAAATCGATCAACCAAGTGAACCTTCGGCGGCTGTTCAAGCTGCCCAACAGCGGTCCCGGTGGCCTATATTCACTCAGGATTCTCGGGCGGAAAGGTAAAGCATGAAACGTCTGGTTCTAGCGATCGTTGGTGTCGTCTCACTCCTTGGAATCACCGCCGCGGCGGCGTTGGCTGATTGGCCGACCACCTGCGTTGAACTCAACGACCTCATTGAAGCCGGACGCGGCAACGATCAAAACGTTGGTATCTACCAGCGCGTCCACGGCGATCAGGCCGAGGCCGTCTGTCGGAGCGAACATGCGGACTCCGGCTTCTGGTTCGGCGCCCGGCCGTACCAGCTTCCCGCCAGGTCCGATCCCGCGGCCTACAGCCAGGCGTTCGTCGAACGCGCCATCAACCGCTACAACACCCAGGGCCTCCAGGCCACGCTCGACTACTACAACTCCCCGCAGAGCACCGACGGGCCGTGGTACGTCTTCATCTTCGACGAGAACGATGTGCTCGTCGCTCACGCGCCTACCCCCGCCATCGTGGGCCTCCATGCCCGCGATGTCGTGGGCCCCGACAGCTATCCCACCGGCCTGCAGGTGGTGGCCGACGCGACGCCGCAGGGAGTCTGGAGTTCCTATTCGTGGTTAAATCCCGAGACCGGCGCACCCGAGTCCAAGCACTCCTGGGTCGTCCGGCACGACGGCCTGGTATTCGGCTCGGGCTGGTACGAGCCGGGCCCATCCAAGGCTGACCTGCCCGGCTACACGCAAGCCCTGGTGCAACGAGCCGTCAGTCTTCACGCCTCCGTGGGCACGGACGAGACTCTCGCCTACTACAACACCCCGGAGAGCGCGGACGGCCCCTGGTACGTCTTTGTCATCGAAGACCGGGACGGCATCCTCTACTCCGTGGCCAACGCCAACCGCCCGGACATCGTCGGAAAGACCCGCGAGCGCATCGACGCCAACGGCTTCAACTACGGTGAAGCCATGGCCGCCGTAACCGAGGAGAGCGGCGGCGCCTGGGTGAGCTACCTGTTCACCCATCCGCAGACCCGCGAGGACGCGCCCAAGCACTCCTGGGTCGTTCGAGTCGGCGACCTGATCTTTGGCGTCGGCTGGTACGAAGGAATCGAGTAAGCCGCCACCGCACGCCGCCGGCCTGGTCGCAGCGAGGCAGGTCGGCGGCGTCGCGCGGCTCTCTGCTGCGGGAATGCCGTAGGGTAAACACGGCTTGGCTCACCCGGAGCGTGAACTCATGGCGAACCCCGAAGCAGTCTTTCAACGACACTGGGACGCGGTCCAGTCCGGCGACTTTGACCTCATCGCCGCCGACTACGCGGCTGACGCCCGCCTCATGCAACCCAACCAGGTGCACATCGGGCACGACGGCTGCCGCGCCTTCTTCGAAGCGCTCTTCGCAGACCTTGCTGGATTCGCGGCCCGCCAGGAATCCGTCACCGTCAAGGGCGACGCCGTCCTGCTCACCTGGTCGGGCACGCACGAGGATGGGCGCACCGCCGAGGGCGTGGACACCTTCGTCATCAGCGACGACCTCATCCACGTGCAGACGCTCGTCTACCGGATTCGGTCGGCCTGATCGCACCCCGTGTCCGATACGCGGGACTACACTCGGGCTCTGCCGAGCCGCACCCGGAGGTTGGACCGTGACCGTCGATGACACACAACGCGCGCGGGTGCGGGGCGAGTTGCCCGAAATCGAGTGGATCGACGACGCGGATCTTGCGGCCAGAGTCGTCGAAGCCTGGGCGCTGGCCCTCTCCCGAAGCTCCTTCAGCGCCATCGCCGACATCCGCGGCTCCGGCAACCCCGACACCCCACCGCTCGAAGACGGAACCCAGACCGATCACATCCGCGGCGTCACCCGCCTCGCCGTCGCCATCGCGGACGAGCTCGGCAGTCTCTTCCCTGGCCTGGAGTACGACCGCGACCTGCTGATCGCCGCCGCCCTCTGCCACGACGTCGGCAAGCCCTGGGAGTTCGACCCCGAAAACCAGGCCCGCTGGGCCGCCGAGCGCGGACGCACCGGCTGGCCGTCCATCCGCCATCCCGGCTACGGCGTCCACATCTGCCTCACCGTGGGGCTGCCCGAAGAAGTCGCCCACGTCGCCGGCGGGCACTCAGGCGAAGGCGAACTGTTGCAGCGCAGCCTCATCAACCAGATCGTCCACCAGGCCGACTACGCCTTCTGGCACGTATTGCAGGCCGGCGGGCAGTTGGCGGAGGACTAGGCAGCCGGCGTCGCCGGCCGAATCTCCAACTCCTCGTCACCGTTCCGCACCGCATCACCCGCCAACGTCGCAATGTCGTCGCCGCGCAGGTCGAAGGTGAAGCTCCCGGCCGCGTCACCACCGGGATCGCGTCCCTCCGCGTCAAATACGCCAATGTGAACGTCCGTCCCGCGCACCCGCAACCCGGCGTCATCCCCGCCGAGCGTGTAATACACCGTGCCGTCCGCCTGGATCTCATTCTCAACCGTCACCTCGGGATCCAGCCGCAGCACGTACCCATCAAACGCGATTCGTAGCTCAATCCTCTCGCCTTCCACGGTCCGCTGCACCGTGGCCGTGCCGCCGCTGCCATCGATGACCTGCGTACCATTCAGTTCGGCGACCCTCGGTCGCAGTTCCTGCTCGACGACCCGCGAGACAAACGTCCGCATCATCCGTGCAGCGCGTTCCTCGGGCGTCGGTGTCGGCCCGGTCGGCCCCGGGTCCAGCGTCGCCTCGTCCGCGTCAATTGCAACCACCACGATGGCCGCCGCGATCAGCGCCGAAGCCAGCCCCGCCAAGAGCCAGTTTCGACTCACCCCAAAGCGCCCGGCGCCAACTCCGCCACCAGTTCGCGCACGCGCTCCGCGATGTCGTCCCGAACGCGCCGCACCGCCTCGATCGGCTGACCGGACGGGTCGTCCACCGCCCAATCCCGATATTCCGTGCCGGGCACCAGCGGGCAGGCATCGTCGCAACCCATCGTGATGCAAACGTCCGCCGCGGCCACGTCGTCAGTCGTCAAACGCGACGGCGTGGCATCACTGATGTCGAGGCCGATCTCCCGCATGGCCTGAACCGCCATCGGATTGACGCGTTCGCCGGGAGCGGTGCCAGCCGACATGACCTGAATCTGCCCACCGCCGGACGCTCGCAGAAGCCCGGCGGCCATCTGGCTGCGCCCGGCGTTATGCACGCAGACGAATATCACCGAAGACGTGCGTCGGTCGCTCTGGCGGGATGCGGTCACGGATTCACCGATAAGTCGGATTACTTGGCTCCGCCATCATAGGTGCGCCGCGATGCCAACGAACCCGGAATCCAACGCCCAATCTGGTCGTCGGGGTCTAGTAGTGGACCACCACCTGCGTCCCGTGATCGCAGAAATCCCACGCCCACTCGGAATCGTGCAGCCGCAGGTTCACGCAGCCCGCGCTCCGCGCCGTGCCGAATTCGCTGTGCCAGTAGGCGTAGTGAAAGCCGATCCAGCTGTCCGTGAAGTACTGGATGTGCAACACGTCGTCCAGGTCGTAGACGGCGTTGGTGCTGCCGTTGGAGATCATGCGCGCGCGCGGAACGCGTACAAAGACGCGATAGCGTCCGGCCGGGGTGAAGTCGGGATAAATGCCGGTTGACGTGGCGGCCATCCGCACCGGCTCGTCCCCGTCAAAGAACGTCACCACCTGCCGCGTCAGGTCCACCGTGGCGCGACGGTCGGCCAGCGGCCCGTACACCGGTTCCAGCGCGGCCAGGTCCACAATGGGCGCATGCCGTGCTCGCGTGGCCGGCTCCGTCGGCAGCCTCAGCCGCTCCGCCTCCATCAGGCCCAATCGCAGGTCGGTTACGCGCCCGCCGCTCTCGGAAAGCACCGCTCGCTCAAACACCTGCCACAGCCCGCCGTCGCCGACCACCGCCGGCGCCAGCGGATACCCAAACCGGTAAACCCCGCCGTTCTCACGGTGAAACGGCCACACCGCGGGGTGCACGCCATGACCTGTCTGGGGAAAGAAGTGGGCGTACGCTGCCTCGGGCTGCGGTGCGGACGAACGACTCACGTATGGACGGCCCAGGTTCAGGGGAACCACCCCCAGCGGGTCGCGCGAGGTCGGCGCCAGCGCCAGCGCACCCCGCTCGAAATACTGCGTCTCTCGACCGCGGACGTTCAGCCGCTCGGTAATCGGCCAGCCAAGCCCGTCTTCCCGTCCGTATTGCAGCCACCATGCCAGGAAGGGCCCGCCCACATGGTGACCGGTCTCGCGCAGATAGATGGCTGGAACCGGAACATCCGGAGTCGCCGGATCGGCTCGCACCACACCCGCCCCGGCGCCCATGGCTGCGCCGACCGCGATCGACAGGCGACCAAGAAACGCCCGTCGTGAACTGCGGGTGCTCTCGTTCAATGCTTGGCGTGAGATGGCTACACGCTCCTCGGTGGCCGAACCCCGCCCACCGGCCCTCCCGGCGAGGTCGCTACGCCACCCGCCCTAATGTTAGGACATACGCGCCGTGCGGCAATCCCCGGCTAGTCGTACCTGTAGCCGTACACGCTGGCCCGCGCCGCCGTGACGTGCAGGCGCACCCGGCGGCCGCGCAAGGCCTCCAGCGAATCGCCGGTGTCCCAACAAACCCGCGCCTTGATCGCGTCGCGTTCAATGGGCACGGCCTCATCGTGGCCGAACCCCTCCAGCGCCCCGCCATGCTCGTTCAGTACCGCCACCCGCACGTCCCCGAACTCCGCGTCCACGTTCAGCGTCAAGCGGTCGCCGCTCACCTCGGCCGGTTCGGTCACGAACTCGCCGCCGTCCTGCCCCGCCGTCAGCGCCGCCCAGCGGTCGCGCCCAAACTCCAGGAGGCCAATTTGGCAGCGCGCCGGTCGCATCCGGTAGCGCCGTCCCGCGTGCGCCGTCCCGCGCCCGCCAAACGGCACCAGCATCCGGTCTCCCACCACCAGCGGGTCGTTGCTGGATGGAAACACCCACATGTCATCCCACGCCCCCTCGGTGCCCCGGTCCAGCCACGGCGTCCGTTCCAGCCGCTGCCAGTGGTCCCCGTCGCGGCTCACGACCAGCTCCGTGTGCAGGCGCTCCACGAACCGGTCATAGAACTCCAGGTACCCCAGGTAGCCGTTCCCGGCCGTCATCGGGTACATGCTGTAAAACTCGGTATCCAGCGGGTCCGCGTCGTCCGGCCGCATCAGCATCTCCGGCCCGATCCACTCACGCAGGTCCGGGCTGCGCCAGCGCTCCACGCTGCGGATTCGAGGGATCGGTGGGTCCGCCGCAAAGTCCCTGTCCAGGTCCGCGCGTCGAGACGTCAGCCAGTACTCGCCCCGCCGGTCGTCAAAAATGCACTGAAACCGGTCCCCCGTCTCGGTCAGAAACGGCTCGTCATGCCACGACCAATGCACCCCGTCGGAACTCGTCAATACGAAGAACGCGTGCCGCCGAATGGCCGCCACCCGCGCATAAATCACCATCCGATAGCGTTCCGACTCCGGAGCCTGCGGATCGACGAGCACCTGCGGACTGTCCAGGTAATCCCAGGGCGCGCTTTCTCGCATCATCCAACAGATGTTGTTCGCGCGGCTGCCCTCCCACTCGAAAAGCCCCAGGTCCGGCTTATCCCAGGTCACGCCGTCGGTTGACGTCGCGTAGCAGACCAGCGAGACCAGCGGCTGCGGACGCTCGGCATTCCAGGCCTCGTACCAGAGCTTGAATAGCCCCGTCTCCGGGTCGTAGTGCGCCGTGCCCCACGTCACCACCGACGTGCCTTCCCACGGCTCGGTCGGCGCCAGCACCGGCGCCATCTGCACCCGCGCCGGCCGGTTCCAGGTCCGGCGCATGTGCACCACCGTTTGCAGTTCCCACGGGTGACAGAACAGATGCAGCGAAGGGTCGTACGGCATCATCCAACCTCGCGACCGCGAACCGCCCCGCCAGCATACGCAGCCGCGCCCGGCCGCCGCCCCTGGACTCGCGCAGTCTCAGGCTCTTGCAAGTGGGCGGCTGGTCAATAGGCCTTTAGCCAAATCTGTATCCGTACACACTGGCTCGCGCCACCGTGGCATGGAGCCGCACGCGACGGCCACGTAGCGCGCTCAGGGAATCACCCGCATCCCACCGAACCCGCGCCTCGATTGCGTCGCGTTCGATCGGCACGGCCGCGTCGTGGCCGTAACCCTCCAGCGTCCCGCCATACGCATCCAGCACCGCCACCCGCACGTCGCCGAACTCCGCGTCCACGTTCAGGCACAGGTGGTCGCCCGTAACGTCCGCCGGTTCGGTCACGAACTCGCCACCGTCCTGCCCGGCCGTCAGCGCCGCCCAGCGATCGCGCTGGAACTCCAACAGCCCAATCCGGCACCGCGCCGGCTGCATCCGGTATCGCCGGCCGCCGTGCGCCGTGCCACGGCCGCAAAACGGCACCAGCATCCGGTCCTCAACTACCAGCGGGTCGTTGCTGGCCGGAAATATCCACATGTCATCCCAGGCGCCCTCGGTCCCGCGGTCCAGCCACGGCGTCCGCTCCAGTCGCTGCCAGTGGTCCCCGTCGCGGCTAACCACCAACTCCGTATGCAGACGCTCCACGAACCGGTCGTAGAACTCCAGGTAGCCCAGGTACCCGTTCCCGGCCGTCATCGGATACATGCTGTAGAACTCGGTGTCCGGCAGATCCGCGTCGTCCGGCCGCATCAGCATCTCCGGCCCGATCCACTCACGCAGGTCCGGGCTGCGCCAGCGCTCCACGCTGCGAATTCGCGGGACGGGCGGGTCCGAATAGAAGTCCCGTTCCCCGTACGCGCGCCTTGACGTGACCCAATACTCGCCCCGCCGGTCATCGTAGATGCAGTGAAATCGGTCCCCGGTCTCGGTCAGAAACGGCTCGTCATGCCACGTCCAATGCATCCCGTCCGCACTGGTAAGCGCGAAGAATGCCTGCCGCCGAATGGCCTGAACCCGCGCGTAAATGACCATCCGGTAACGCTCCGCCTCCGGCGCGTCCGGATCGACAAACACCCGTGGACTATCCAGGTAGTCCCACGGCGCGCTCTCACGCCGCATCATCCAGCAGATGTTGTTCGCCCGGCTCCCGTCCCACTCAAACACCCCCAGCTCCGGCTTGTCCCACGTGAGGCCATCGGTCGACGTGGCATAGCAGACCGGCGTGTCCAGCGGCTCCGGGCGATCCGGATTCCACGCCTCGTACCAGAGCTTGAAGACCCCCGTCTCCTGGTCGTAGAACGCCGTACTCCAGGCCACCGACGTACCCTCCCACGGCTCGGTCGGCGCCAGCACCGGGTCCATCTGCACCCGCGCCGGACGGTTCCAGGTCCGGCGCATGTGCACCACCGTCTGCAGCTCCCAGGGATGACAAAACAGATGCAGCGAAGGGTCGTACGGCATGGCTGAACCTCGCGACCGTGAACCGCCCCGCCAGCATACGCAGCCGCGCCCGGCGGCCTCTCGCGGACTAGCGCTGCTGAATCGCCGCCGGCAGAAGTACGAGCTCGGGCACGTAGGCCCGCGGCGGCAGCGACGTCACGAACAGCACCGCCTCCGCCACGTCCTCCGGCTGCAACGCGTTCGCGATCATCTCCGGCGGCGTCGGCGCCGGTCGCCGGTCGATCATGGGCGTTTCGGTCAAACCCGGGAAGATCATCGTCGCCCGAATCCCGTTCCCGGCCTCCTCGTGCATCATCCCGTACACGAACCCGGCTTCCCCATGCTTCGTGCTCTGGTACGCCACGCCCGACATGTCGGGAATCTGCACCGCCGCCGACGAAATCACCACCAGCCGCGCCCCGGCCGCCCGCAGCGCCGGCAACGCCGCCTGCGTGACGTCATACAGTCCCCACAGGTTCGTCCGCTGCATCAGCTCCCAGTCCGACGAACTCAGCACCTCCAGAGCCCGCCCCGGGATATTCCAGCCCGTGGCGTACACCAGGATGTCGATCCCGCCCAATGCCTCCACCACGGCATCCACGGAAGCCCGCGCAGCCGCGGAGTCCTGGATATCGACTGGGATTACTACTCCCTGGCGCCCGGTTTCCCGAATCTCACCGGCAACCTCGTTCAGCGCATCCTCGGTCCGCGCCAGCACCGCCACGTCCGCCCCGGCCCTGGCCAGTGCCAGCGCCGACGCCCGTCCCATACCGCTGCTGGCCCCATAAACCGCCGCCCGCTTCCCGGCGTGACTCTTGCTCATCGGAGACCCTCCCAAGACTCGCCTGGCTCTCGAAGCGGCGCCCGCTCTTCCTCTCTCTCCTCGGACACCTTTGTGTAACCCGAGGGGTGGGGGTGCGGTGTCAATCCCTTCGAGGCGCCGTCGTTCTTTCCCTCTCCAAGGGGAGAGGCAGAACCTGTCCTGAGCTTGCCTAAGGATTCGGGCGTCTTCGGCCGAAATCGGTGAGGGGTCTTCCGGGCACCCAACCCTGGGTTATGCAAAGGTCTCTCCTCGGGGAGAGGGTTGGGGTGAGGGGTCTTCCGGGCAACCGCCCCTCGGGTTGCGCAAACGTCTCTCATCGGCGCCTAGAAGCCCCGGTGCCCGCCGCGCCCGGGTCCATACGCCCCGTCCAGCGTGTTCTGGTCAAAGCCTTCGCCCACGCTCCCGTCGGCCACGTATCCGTACAGCGCCGCCTTGAAAATCGCCTCCAGCGTCGAAACCGTTGCGATCGCCAGTCCCACCGTCACCACGCCAACCACCAGCCCGGCCATCGGCGACAGCGAGGCAATCAGGATGGCCGGAACCAGCCCGATCAGCGCGGCCACGAATCCAACGATCCCGAACCCGAAGTTCGCCACCACCTGCTCGCCCCAGGTCCGCTTGAATAGCGAGCTCGACCGCTTGATCGCCGTGATTGGCCCCGTCTCCTCCGCCACCAGCACCGGCACCACGAAGAAGGTCAGGTACGCCCACACGCCGCCCACGATCGACAGCGCAATCTGCCCCAGGAAGTTATCGCGCGACTGATTCCGCAGGATCTGCAGGATCAATCCCACCGTAGCCGAAATCAGCGCCCAGCCGGCGATCTGCGGAAGGCGCGAGTTCGCCAGCCGGAACCCGTCGCCCAGCGTCGGCGTCCCGCCGGCCAGCCTCACCATCGCGGCCCCGATCAACGCCGCGTTGAAGTAAATGATCACGAACGCCAGCAGAAAGTACGTAATCCCCAGCAGCACGATGTCCGCCTCGGCCAGGCCCGCCGACCCCGCGCCGCCCAACCGGTCCAGCGTGCCAACGCCGGCGCCCACGCCGGTCAGCAGCGCCGCCAGGATCACCAGCGCCACGCCCGACATGATCGGAAACGCGATCAGCTTCCGATCGCTCTGCAACACGCCCCAACTCATCTTCGTGAGCTGCCACGTCCGTCCAAACGTTGCGAACATTCGTTTCAATCCCCAAGTGTCGGCGTTGACCGTTCCAGAATAAACGCAGCCGGGGCGCCACGCGATAGCTTCATCGCCGCGACCGTGCCGTCGGCTGGGCGGACTAGAGGCCGCTCAACTCCACCGTGCTGACCGTTTGGGTAGCCAGCTCCACCCGCCGCACCACGTGATTATTCGTATCCGCCACAAACAACACCCCGTCAACCAGCGAAACCCCGCCCGGCTCATGAAACCGCGCCTCGGCCAGCCCGCCGTCCGCGTCCCCGTGCTCGGTATCCCCGGCAAACGACGTAATCAGCCGCTGGACCGGATCCACCACCTTGATCTTGTTGTTGTACGTATCGGCAATGAACACCCCTTCCGCCCCCGCCGCCACCCCCAGCGGATGCTGTAGTCGGATCGACGTGCCCTGCCCGTCCACGTCCCCGAAGTCGAACAGTCCCACCCCTGCAATCGTCCGCGCGTCGCCCCGGCCGTCCAGCGGCAGCGTCCGAATCGCGCTCGTCTCGCTATCCGCCACCAGCAGCCGTTCCGCGTGCACCGCCAGCCCGCTCGGCTGCGCCAGCTGCGCCGTGTCCAGCGGCCCGTCCTGCAGATTCTCGATCCCCGACCCCGCATACGGCCCGATTTCTCCGTCCGCCGGATCCATCACCCAGACCTGGTGCATCCCCGCCATCGCAATGAACAGCCGCCCGTCGTGCCAGGCCAGGTCCCACGGCGAGGCCAGTTCGGCCGTCAGTGCCGGATGCGATCCCGGTGCCGGATATCCCCGCGCCCCCGTTCCCGCCACCGTCGAAACCTCGCCCGACCCCAGCTCGATCCGCCGAATCCGGTGATTCTCCGTATCCGCCACGTACAGCTCGTCGCCAACCACGGCCAGCCCCTGCGGATACGTGAATCGCGCTTCCGAGGCCGCCCCGTCCCGATGCCCTTCCTCCGACGACCCGAACACCCGCCGCACTTCGCCGCTGTGGCTCGTTTCCACGATCCGGTGATGACCCGAGTCCGCGATGTACAGCGCGTCCTCGGTGGCCAGCACCTTCCCCGGAAACGCCAGTCCCGTATCCGAATCCGGCGCCTGCTCCATCACGTCCAGCGGCGCGTCCGTCACCGTGCCGTTCGGCCGGTGCTCATTCAGGATTCGGGTGACCGCCCGGTCCAGCGCCTCGAACGGCGCCTCGCCCGAATGAAACCCGATCACGTGCCCCAGCGGGTCCACGAACACCATCGTCGGCCACGCCCGCACCCCGTACGTCTGCCAGATCTGGAAATCCCGGTCGTTCACCACCGGGTGCTCCAGCCGGTGGCGCCGCGCCGCGTAGCGCACGTTGAAGGTCTCGCGCTCCGCCGGGAACTTGGGCGTATGCACGCCCACCACCGCCAGCGCCGGACCGTGCTTTTCTTCGAGTTTCCGCAACTGCGGAAATAGCTGCAGGCAGTTAATTCAGCAGAACGTCCAGAAGTCCAGGATCACCAGCCGGCCCTGCAGGTCCGCCATGCGAACCGGCCGCCGCGTATTGGCCCACTCCAACCCCTCCGGAAACTCCGGCGCCGGAATCGGCGTCTGCGTCGCCATCCACCCACCCTCCAGTCATCCCTCATTCAGTCTCCCACGCCTCAACCTCCCGTTCGTGGTGAGCCGGGCCAGAGTCTTCGGCGGCCCGTGTCGAACCACCCCGTCCTTTCTTGCGTAGCGGCCGGTTTGTAACCGGCCTCTTCCGGTCGCATCCCCCAGACCAACCGCCATTCGTGGTGAGCCCGGCCTGATCCTGCCGACCTTCCGGACTCCGCGGCCCCAGAGATCCTCGGCACCCGCCTAGATCCGCGCCCCCCGCACATGCGGATTCGCCCACGCCAGCAGCGCCACCCCCAGCACGTACGCCCCCGCAAACGCGAACAAGATCCAGATCTCCACGAACTCGGCGATCCATCCGCCAACTAGCGCGCTGATCGGAATAAGCACCACGCTCATCCCGCGCACGATGCCGAAGATCCGTCCTCGATACTTCTCGGGAACGGTCGCAATCGTGATCGCGCCATGCACGATCATTCCCGCCGTCAGCGCGCCGGTCTCGACAAACTCCAGGACCGTCGTCACGGGCAGCCAGGTCGACCCGGCGATTCCCAGGGTGCACATCCCCACCAGGCTCCAGCTTGAGGCCAGCAGGCGGCCAGCCCCGAGTCGGCGTTCCAGCGGACCGGCAATCAACCCGCCCAGCATGGCGCCGCCCGCCGAAGCTGCCAGCAGCAGCCCATACGAATCTGCGCCGCCGCCCAATCGCACTTGCACGAGCGCCGGCCACAGCGGCCCGATAAGCGACGCCACGTTGATCAGCGCCGCCAGCCAGAGCAGCGCATACACCACCGGGTAGTTCGACGCCGTGCGCCACCCATCGCGCAAATCCCGCGCAACCACCCTCGCCGAAAGTCCAAGGCCGGCGTCGCTCGCAGTTGTCGAAGCTCGCCCCGGCAGCCGCGCCAGCGCAATGCAAAGCGCCACGAACACGAACGACGCCGCATCCACCACCAGCGCCCACACCGCCCCCGCGGCCGCGATCAGCAGCCCCGCCGTCGCGCTGCCGATCAGCGCTGCCGACTCTCGCCCAGTGGAGAAGAGGCCCTGGGCCGTCGTCAGCAAATCGCGCCCGACGACGGAGGGCATCACCGAGGCGCGCGCCGGCTGCATGAATGTCGTCAGCCCGTTCAGCTTGAAAATGGCCACGAACGCGACCACCGGCGGCAGATGACCAGCCACCACCACGATCAGCGCCACCGCGCCCACCACCGCGGCTGCCCCCAGGTTGGTCACCACCATGATGGCCTTGCGGTTCCAGCGGTCCGCAAAGACCCCGGCCAGCGGCGCAAACAGCACGTCCGGCAGGTGCCAGATCGCCTGGATCACCGCCGTCTGCAGCGTGGACTGCGTTTCCGACCAGACCACCCACATGACAGCTAGGTTGAAAAACGCGTCCCCGAAATACGAAACCGTCTGCCCGCTCCACAGCAACGCAAACGACCGATTCCGAAACAGCCGCCGATAAACCTCAGTAATGCGCGTCAATGCCTCGTAGGCACGGCGCACCGAGTTTCGCGCACCCCCACCGACCGCACAGACACGATCGGCGCGGCAATCAGGTCAGCGAGGTGACCAGCTGACCAGCAACCCCGCATCCGTCCCCGCGCCTCGGGCTGCGGGGTGGAGCGAGCGGTAATCGCTGCTACACCTCAGCGTGGACTACAGCCCAACCGCCGCCTGCTGGCGCGCCAGCCGCGAGTCGTGGTCCTCGGCGAACCGCTTGATACCGGCATAGATCGAGTCCGCGTCCAAGTGCGCTTCCGCGATCACGTCCGGCTCGGTCCCGCCGGTCAGCCACTGGTCGTCCCAGTCCGACCACAGCGAGTACTCGTCCGTCAGCGGACCAAGACCGCTCACCGGCGGGAATCGCCGCGTGCCGGTGGAAACCACCATCGCGTCGTACCGGCTGGCGTCCGACACGATCGAGTCGCGGTAGGACGCCGGCTGGCGAGCGAACAGTTCCTCGCTCACCACGGCCACCACCCGCACGTTCACCCCGGCCTCGTCCAGCCGTGGCAGCACGTTCACCAGGTTCACGGTCGAGTTCGAGCCCTGCACGAACACCGTGCCCTGCGCGGGCTTGTCCGGGTCCCAGTCGCGGATCAGGTACAGGCCCTTCGCCGCTGCCAGCGGGTCCGAGTCGGCAAACGTGTTCCGGTCCGCCACCGGGAAGTCCGGCCGTGCCACCTCGATGATGATCACGCCCACGTTCGGGTCCTGCGCGGCCTGCGAAGCCGCCGCGAAGTACCCCGGCGCCACGTCGTTGTAATCCCAGAAGCTCAGGTTGATCGCCTGGCCCCGCGGGAACAGCTTCCACACCTGCGGCGCGAAAATGCCGAAGTGCGTCCGTGCGTCCGCCGCCGTCTCCGGCCCGGAGTGTCCCGCCAGGATGTGCAGCACGCCCACCCGGAACGGGCTGTCCTGGTTCTGCTGGCTCCACACCCGCGCCGGCAGGTACATCAGCGGCGTGAACGCGCCGTAGGTCCCGCTCAGCGCCCACACGCCCGCGTGCACGTCCGGGTCCATCGACGCCGACTGGCTTACGAACCCGATCGCCGACGACGCGTTCCCGGCCTCCTCGATCGGCGCCTTGATGCGCGTGCCCAACGGGTTGCCGATTGGGTCGTAGTGCCCCCACAGGGCGCCGTTCTCCACGTTGATCGAGCTCGACAAGTCGGCCGCCAGCGTGATGAATCGGTTGTCCGTCACGTAGTTGGTCCACTTGATGATCTCGGAAATCGCCCGACGCGTCCCCGCTACGTCGCCGGCCTTCTTGAACAGCTCGATGTCCACCGTCGAGGTCTCGCCCGAGAACTCGTTCGTGACCTCCAGCGACTGCGGCTCTTGCGGGATGTTGTGCGGCTGCAGTCGCTCGTCCTGGAACGGATCCGAACTCGTGTCGATCCGCAACGGCAACTCGTCGTTCAGCGAGCCGCCAATCTCCACCAGCCTGTCCGCCAGCCAGTCGCCCAGGCCGTTCTGATTCAGCACCGACATCGCCACGTCGATGTTCGTCTTGAACTGGATCAGCCGCTCGCGCTCATCGGCCACCGGACCGTCCCGGATCCCGTCGAACTCCACCCCGTAGCGCTGCTCAAAGCTCTCCGCCAGCGCCACGAAGTACGGCTCGTTCATCTTCATCTCGTACGGATGGCTGTGATACCCCACCAGCTGCTCGCCGAAACCGGCAATCTGGCCGTCCTGGGCGCTCGGCCACCAGCCCTTGGTCGTGTTCCCGACCACGATCAGCGGCCGCCGGTCGTCCGGGTCCCAGTCCTCCATCATCTTCAGCGCGGCCATCACCTGGTCGTAGTCGTTCCCGTCGTCCAGCGACAGCACGTTCCAGCCATAGGAGGTCCACTGGTCCTCCATCACGTAGCCCTCGGCCACGTCCTCGCCAATCACGCCGCCCACCAGGGAGTCGTCGATCCCGGCGTTGTTGTACGAGAGCAGGATCCGCAGCCGCTTCCCGACCTTCTGCGCCAGCGCCTGGGTCTTCAGCTCCTGCGCGTGACCCTCGGTCATGGCGAACTCGCCTTCCAGCGCGATCACCTTCAGCGAGTCGTCCGCCCCCACAAAGTCCCAGAACGCCGCCTTGCCGGCCGCCGTCGCAACGCCGATGCCGGACGGACCCCCGTTCACGTCGTTCGTCAGGTCGGTCGTCTCCGCATGGCCCGCCAGCGAGCGGATCCCGCGAATCTTCGCCTGCGCGAACAGCGGGTGGTCGGCCAGCCCGTTGTCTTCCAGCAGCGTGTCCAGCGCCTCGCGTCCGCGACGGAAGCCCAGCGCGTCGATCGCCAGCATCCCGATATTCGGGTCCACGGCGTACTGGTTGTCGCCCGTCGCGGCGTGCTTCCGCGCCATCGCCTCGCCCATGATCATCCACAGCGCGTACGCCGTCGGGATGTTGTGCCCGCCCGCCAGCATGAAGCGGTCGCAGTACGGGTGCTTTGGCCGTCGGTAGTCGTACCGCAGCGCCCCGTTCTCCGGGCCGCCCAGGTGCAGCGCCACGTTGTACGGCGTATAGGCCAGCGGCCCGCCGAAGTGCCCCGTCTGGGCGTAGTTGCCCAACAGCACCAGCGTCATGGCGGTTATGAACCCAACGTCTTCCAGTCGGTCCCGGTCGTAGTCGGGAATCTCGACGCTGTGCTCGGTGGCCACCTGCTGGGCCGTGGCCCGTCGCAGTGTCGCCACGGCGCTACCGTTTTGGCTTGTCATCCCTGGGTTGCTCCTCGTCTGGCCTGGGTGGCGGCGTGACTTTCGGTCCCTGTGCCGTCCTTATCGCCGCACCCGCGCGGCTGCCGCTTCGTATATCCACCTGGAGGCCGGGGCGCGCTCACACGCAGCACCGCCCGACCGCCCGGTAAGCCTACCGAATCAGCGGCCCGTCCTGAACTCGCACCACCGCCGAATGGCAGCCGGGCTATGGTGCTTGACGGTCTGTTCGCTATATGCGAACATCGCTTCAATGCCGCAGAGCCTGCGCATCGAATGGACGGCGAGGGCGGTTAGAGACATGCGTCGCCTGAACGTCCAGGACCGCGAGAGAATCATCGGCAGAATCGAACGGTACGCGAGCGATCCAGCCGCCTTCGCTCGGCAGGTGATCTCGCTCACCGGAAGTTCATTTCGTCGGATTAGGGTCGGCAACTATCGCGTGATCTTCCGAATCGAACGGGAGGTAGTCGCCGTCATGCTCGTCTTGCGCGTGCGGCATCGGAGGGAGGCGTATGACTAGTGAGCCAACCGTCCACCTGACGCAATCGGCCTATCGTGCGCTGCTGGCTCGAAACGAAGAACTCGAGGACCGCCTCGCTGCCCTCGAAGCCGACGATGGCAGCCGCATCCCCCACGCCGTCGCGCTCGCAATCATTCGTGGCGAATCCCCGCTCGTCGCCTTCCGTACCCACCGCGGTCTGACGCTGCGCGAGCTTGCCCGCCAGGCCGGCATCTCCCCCAGCTACCTCTCCGAAATCGAACGTCGCCGTAAACCCGGCTCCGCCGCCACCCTCGCCAAACTCGCCGCCGCCCTCGACACCACCATCGACACCCTGCTGACCGACTCCGACACTCGCTGAGCCTCGGCCAACCAGCGTCCGTCGTTCTAGCTTTCGTCCTCCGCCAGCAGGTCCAGCAGCCCATCGGGATGCAGGGGACCCTCAAGCGGCTGGCTGATGTCAATCCACCGGGCCTCGAACCGCTCGCCGTCCCCCTCGACTCCCTCAATCGTTTCGCTGTCGTATCGCGAGCGGTCCACAAACTCCGCCTCGAACAGCAGCACGATCCAATGCGCCGGCTGCCCCTCCCGCTCGAAGATGTTCTCGACGGTCCCCATATGACGAACGTTCTCGATCTCCTCGCCTATCTCCTCCCGAATCTCCCGCCGGACAGCATCGGCCCCGCGCTCTCCGAAGTGAATGGCCCCGCCCAACGGTCGGTAAAACCGATTGCCCTTCGCCGTCCGGTACTCACGCACCAAAAGCCGCGATCCATTCCGAATCACCGCCAGCGCCACCGGACGGATGCCGGCATAGCCCGGCGAGCGCTGAGTCGTCACCGGCCCGGCCACTTCGCGCCATTAGCGCGCCCGGCGCAGACGCTCGCAGCAGTCACCTAACCCGCACTGCCCCGGAGCAACTCCAACAGCCCCAACGGATACAACGGCCGGTCCAACGGCTCCGACACATCAATCCAAACCGCCTCGATCCGCGTGCCGCCGCCCTCCGTGCCCACAATTCGCTCGGCCTCGTAGTAGGAGTCGTCTGCAAACCGCGCCTCGAACACGAACACGACCTCATGCCCCGGCCGACCGTGATAGTCGAAGATGTTCTCCAGCGTCCCCAGCTGCCGCACGTCCCTGATTTCGGCCTCGAACTCTTCCCACATCTCCCGCCGCACCGCCTCAATGGCCCGTTCGCCAAACTCAACGCCCCCGCCCGGCGGACGATAAAACCAGTCGCGCCGGTCCCACGCCGCGTTGTCCTCCACCAGGATGCGCGGCCCGTCCCGAAACACCGCCAGCGCCAGCGGTCTGATCCCCGCCCATGTCGGCAGCAGTCCGGACCTCACCAATTCGTCCACGCCGAACGCTGATCAGTCTTCAGCGGCGACCGCAGCCAGCCGCGCCCGCAACAACTCCAGCAACCCGGTCGGATACAACGGCGCGTCCAGGGGCTCCGACATGTCCAGCCACACGGCCTCGATCCGATCCCCGTCGCCCTCCACCCCCACCAGCCGCTCCGCCGCCTCGAGCGATGAATCCGCGAACCTCGCCTCGAACATGAACACGATCTCGTGCCAGTCCTTGTCGTCCTTCGAGTAGATGTTCTCCAGCACCGCAAGCAGCCGAACGTCCGTAATGTCCGCGCCCAACTCTTCCCGGATCTCACGCACCGCCGCGTCCTCGGCCAGTTCGCCATGGTCCACCGCGCCGCCCAGCGGCCGGTAGGCCGGCGGTCCGCCGGTTGCCGCATAGTCCTGCACCAGCACGCGCGACCCGGCGCGTATCGCGGCCAGCGCCTGCGGCCGAATCCACGCCCACGACGGCAGCGACCCCTCAGGCAACTGCCTGGCGGCCCGAGTCACCGGACCACCCCGTCTAGCCCAGGCGGGCTCGTCCCGTGTGGTCAACGCAATCGTCCCGCTTGGACCGTAGGCCTGGAGGCCGGCCCTACGGCGCGCCCTCCGGCGCCGCCGGCGGACCATCCTTCAGATAGTCCAGGTCCAGCGCGCTCCGCACCTGCTCCATCAGCGGCTCCGCCCGGCGCTTCGTCTCCGCCGTCCCGGCCGCCAGCACGTCCCGCACGTCGTCCGGCCGCGCCTCCCAGTCCGCCCGCCGCTCCCGGATCGGCCCCAGGAACGCATTCATCGCCGTGAACAGCCGGTCCTTCACCTCCACGTCCCCGACCTTGCCGACCCGGTACCGCGCCTTCAGGTCGTCCACTTCCTCCGCGTTCGGATTGAACGCGTCGTGATACATGAACACCGGGTTGCCTTCCACGGTGCCCGGATCGGTCGCCCGCAGCCGCTTCGGATCCGTGAACATGCTCCGCACCTTCGCCCGCAGCGTGTCCTCGGAATCCTTCAGGAAAATCGCGTTCCCCGCCGACGTCCCCATCTTCCCCTTGCCGTCGATCCCCACCAGCCGCGGCACCTCGCCAACCCGGCCCCTGGGAACCACAAACGTCTCCCCGAACCGACGGTTGAACCGGATCGCCACATCCCGCGTCATCTCGATGTGTGGCAGCTGGTCCTCCCCCACCGGCACCAGGTGCGCCAGCGGCAGCAGGATGTTGGAAATCTGCATCACCGGGTAGTTGAAAAACGCCACCGGCACCGACTTGTTGGTCGACTCCAGGTCCGCCAGTTCGGCCTTCAGCGTGGGATTCCGCTGCAGGTGTCCCAAACCCAGGAACCAGCTCAGGTGTAGCGTCAACTCCGCGAACTCCGGCACCCCGCTCTCGATCACGAAGTGCGAGATATTCGGGTCCAGCCCAACCCCCAGCCAGTCCAGCGTCACCTCCCAGAGACCCCAGCGGATCCACGGCAGGTTGTCGGCGTAGTCGGAGACCTGGTAATCGGCCAGCAGGAAAAACGACTCGTACTCCTCCTGCAGCTCCAGCCACTGCGAAAACGCGCCCGCGTAATGCCCCACGTGCGAGGGCCCGGAAGGCCGCAACCCCGTCAGGATGCGGCCGCGTTCACCATCCGGCGCGTCGTCCATCTCCGACATATCAAATGACCTCGCCTGAACCCGCAACCCGCCCATACTGCCACCGCGCATCGATCAACCGACCCGTTGGGTCTTACCGCAGCAGCTTGTTCACCCCGTTCAGCCCCGCCACCTTGTACGCCTCGGCAAACGTCGGATAGTTGAAGATCGTCTCCACGAAATAGTCAATCGTCCCGTCAAGCTGCATCACCGCCTGCCCGATGTGCAGCAACTCGCTCGCCTGGCTGCCGAAGATGTGCACCCCCAGCACCTTGCGCGTGTCCGGATCGAACAGCAGCTTCAGGATCCCGAAGTCGTCCCCAATGATCGCCCCGCGCGCAATCTCCTTGTACCGCGCCACCCCGCTCTCATAGGCCATGCCCGCGCTCGTCAGCTGTTCCTCGGTCTTCCCAATCAGCGCGATCTCCGGAATCGTGTAAATGCCGATCGGCAGCTCGTCGTCCTCGATCTCGGGGCACTCCATCCCCAGCGCGTGAAGAGCCGCCATCCGTCCCTGCTCGGCTGACGTTGAAGCCAGCGCCGGCTGTCCGATCACATCCCCCACCGCGTAAATGTGCTCCACGTCGGTTTGGAAGAAGCTATTCACCTTCAGGCGTCCGCGCGCGTCGGCCTTTAGTCCCGCCGCGTCCAGGTTCAGCAGGCCCGTCGCGCCGTGACGCCCAATCGAATACATCACCACATCGCTCACAACCCTGGCGCCCGTCTCCAGCACCGTCACCGGCCGGCCCCGCGGGTCGAACTCGACACTCGATACGTTGTGCCCCAGCCGCAGCGTGATCCCGTCCTCGCGCATCCGGTACTTCAGCGCCTCGCCAATCTCCTCGTCCACCATCTCCAGGAGATCGCGTCGGCCGTCGATCAGCGTCACCGCCACGCCCAGCGTGGCAAAGATGCTCGCGTACTCCGTGCCGATCACCCCGGCCCCGACCACGGTCATCGACTTCGGAATCGTGCGAAGGTCCAGGATCCCGTCGCTGTCCACCACCCGCTCACTGTCGAACGGAATGTGCGCTGGTCGCGCCGGCCGCGACCCCGTTGCCAGGATCACTTTCTCGGTGCGCAGCTCAAGGATGGAGTTCTCGGTGTGCACCGCGACCGTGTTCGGATCCTCGAAGTGCGCGATTCCGTTCAGCATGGCAACGTCGTTGCGCAGGAACCCATCCCGCACCACGTCCACCTCGGACTGCACCACCTGGGCCGTCCGGCGCAGCAGGTCGTCCATCGTCACGTTGGTCATCACCCGGTAGGACGCCCCGTAAAACGCCCGCTGCCCCACCCCGGTCACGTGAATCACGGCTTCGCGCAGCGTCTTGGAGGGAATCGTCCCCCGGTGCACGGCCTGTCCGCCCACGTAGCGCTGGCGGTCGATGCATACGACCCGTCGCCCCGCCTTGGCGGCCTGAATCGCCGCCCGGCGCCCGGCCGGACCCGTCCCGATAATGACGACGTCGTAGTTCTCGGGCTCTCTCATCTAGTCGAGGACAGCTCTTTCCCCCTCTCCCCGTGGGAGAGGGCTGGGGTGAGGGTCTTCCGGTCGTGACGCCGTCGGTGTCGCAACTGCTCAGATGGCCGCGCCTGCCACGCAACGCCCTCTTTCTCCCTCTCCCTTGAGGGAGAGGGCTGGGGTGAGGGTGGCTGCCGGGGTCCCGCAACCATGCCCGAGTACAGCATTCCCCAGTGGAACTCCTCTTCGCAGGCAGACCGAGTGAGACTGTTCAAGCCAATCCCCGGCCCCTCGGTGCCTCCCATCTTTGGAGGGCCTGGGGTCAGGGTCCGGCTACCTACGTATCGGTGTGACAGGCTAACCACCTGCCGCGCGAATCAGATTAAGCGCCGACCCCGCCCAAAACCAGCGAATCTGCTCTTCGTTCAACGTGTGGTTCAGCCGGATCGTCGCCGTCGACCCGTCCGAATGCTCCAGCGTCGCCGTCACCGGCCTTCCAGGCGCCAGCTCGTCCACGTCGTTCAGGGTGATCCGGTCGTCGATCTCGATCCGCTCGAAATCGTCCCCATCCTCGAACGTCAGCGGCAGCAGCCCCTGCTTCTTCAGATTCGCCTCGTGGATCCGCGCAAAGCTCCGCACGATGATCGCCCCGCCGCCCGTATGCCGCGGTGACATCGCCGCGTGCTCCCGGCTGCTGCCCTCGCCGTAATTCTGATCGCCCACCGCCACCCAGGTGATGCCCTGCCGTTGGTAGTACGTGGCGATATCCGCCAGCGGCTCGTCGTCCTCGCCCGTCTCCGTGTTATAGCCGGCGCCCGCCTCGTCCCCGAACGCGTTATTGGCCCCGATGAACATGTTGTCGCTGATGTTCGTCAAGTGCCCCCGGTACCGCAGCCACCGGCCCGCCGGCGAGATCGCGTCCGTCGTGCACTGTCCCGTCGCCTTCAGCAGCACCGGCATCCCGTGGAACTGCTCCACTGTCCGCTCCGGGAACGGCTCAAGCGCCTCCAGCCGCTCGCTCTCCGGATCGATCGCCACCGTCACCGCGTCCGGATTTTCAGCCGGCGGCTCATAACCGTACTGCTGCCCGATAAACCCATCCGACGGAATATCCGCCGCCGGCCCCGGCGGCTCCAGCACAAACGCCTCCCCGTTGTCCCCGCCCACCGGCGAAGCCGTCGGGTCGGCGGACAGCCGACCACCCAGTGCAAACGCCACCGCCACCTCGGGACTCGTCAGGAACGAGAACGTATTCGGGCTCCCGTCATTCCGCCGCGGAAAATTCCGGTTGAACGACGAGACAATCGAATTCCGCTTCGGCGGGTCGCCCTCGCGCGCCGGCGTGATGTCGTCCCGCCGCCACTGCCCGATGCACGGACCGCACGCGTTCGCCAACACCACTGCCCCGATCGACTCCAGGTCCTGCAACTGACCGTCCCGCTCAATCGTCGCCCGCACCATCTCCGACCCCGGCGTCACCAGGAACGGAATCCGCGCCTTCGCGCCACGCGCCGCCGCCTGCCGCGCCAGGTCCGCCGCCCGCGAGATGTCTTCGTACGACGAGTTCGTGCAACTTCCCACCAGCGCTGCGGAAATCTGATCCGGATAGCCTTCTTCTGCGGCGGCCCCGGCCAGCTCTGAGATCGGCCGCGCCAGGTCCGGCCGGTGCGGACCCACCACGTGCGGCTCCAGCTCCGACAGGTCGATCTCGATCACCTGTTCGAAATACCGCTCCGGCTCGGCCAGCACCTCCGCGTCCGCCGTCAGCAGGTCCCGGTTCGCGTCTGCCAGCCCGGCCAGCTCGTCGCGTTCCGTTGCCCGCAGATACGCCGCCATCCGCTCGTCGTAGCCGAATACCGAGGTCGTGGCGCCCAGTTCCGCGCCCATATTCGTAATCGTCGCCTTGCCCGTGCAGGCCAGAGAAGCCGCGCCCTCGCCGAAGTACTCCACGATCCGGTTCGTCCCGCCGCTCGTCGTCAGCAGCCCCGCCACCTTCAGGATCACGTCCTTCGGCGCCGTCCAGCCCGAGAGCTCGCCGGTCAGGTGCACGCCGATCCCATTCGGGTGCAGCACCTCCCACGGGAAGTCCACCATCACGTCCACCGCGTCCGCGCCGCCCACCCCGCAGGCCAGCATCCCCAGCCCGCCCGCGTTCGGCGTATGCGAGTCCGTGCCGATCATCAGCCCGCCCGGAAACGCGTAGTTCTCCAGCACCACCTGGTGAATGATTCCCGACCCCGGTGCCCAGAATCCGATTCCGTACTTCGCCGACACGCTCTTCAGGAACGCGTACACCTCGTTGTTCTCCAGCAGCGCCTGTTGCAGGTCCGGGTCCGCCCCGCTGTAGGCGCGAATCAGGTGGTCGCAGTGCACCGTCGAGGGCACCGCGGCGCTGTCACGCTCGGCCAGCATGAACTGCAACAGCGCCATCTGCGCCGTTGCGTCCTGCATCGCCACCCGGTCCGGCCGTAGTTGCAGGTAACTCTCGCCGGCAACCAGGTCCTGCCCTGCCGGATCGTCCAGGTGCCCGTACAGCACCTTCTCCGTCAACGTCAGCGGCCGCTCCAGCCGCTCCCGCACCACCGCCAGACGCTCCCGCATGGCGGCATAAATGCCCTCGATCAGTTCCGGCGTCGACTCAATCTCCGGCATAACGGCTGACGCTCCCCTGACACCCGGCGTGGCCACACGCCGGCGCACCCAATTCTAGTGCCCCGCCCTCCTGTCATTCCGAACGCAGCGCAGCGGAGTGAGGAATCCCGCCTTCTCTTCCGCCCTCCGCCCAATCTTCCGTAGGGGCGAGTCTGTGACCCGCCCGTCTTCCGGTCGAGGCCACCCGTGCAACCGTTCGTGGTGAGCCGGGCCGGTGTACCCACCGGCCCGTGTCGAACCACACCCCCGGATGCGGCCACCAACCCTATCTTCTTCCCTCTTGTACGTTGCCAAAGCCTTGGATTGACCAAAGTCACCGTGAACAGGCCGAGAGTGGGCGAGAGCTCACGACACAAACCCCAGGTCCACGGTGCGGCGGCTGGTGCGGATCAGCTCCTGCCGGATGCGTTGGGCCAGGTCGCGCTCCGCCACCACGCTGCCCTCCACCGTCACGTTCACGGTCACGGCGCTGCCCAACTGCGGGTTCGGAATCACCTGCGAGCCGCGCGGCAAATTCACCAACTCCGGCCCCATCTCCCCCACCAACGCCATCCCGCCCGGTGCGTAGGGTGTACCGCCGGCGTAGCCGCGGACGTTATTCGCCAACTCCCGCTTGTGCGCTTCCCACCACGCGTCAGCATCGGCGTAGAGCGAGATGTTGTGCCCCAGTTCACGTTGCGAGAGGAAGAGGTCCTCCAGATTCGCCGGTGGTGGCATGTTGAGAATCCGCTGTTTTTCCGCCTGGACGGGATCGAGCTCCGTCGGGTCGGTATGAGCGCTGACGCCCGGCGGTGGGCCCCAGGCGCCGGCTGGCCCACCGACTCCAGTGGGCAACGGTGGCGCGCCAGCCAGCAGCTTGAACGCGTCCAACGTCGACAAGGCCTGGTCCTCTAGCGTCCCCATCTGGCCGGTGTACGTGAACGCCTCCTGCGTTCCCGTAACCATCGCCGCGCTCATGCCGTCCATTCCAAACGTGGCTAGGTCCATGGTTCCGCCTAAAGCGCCCACCCCGCCGTCAAGCTCGTGAATAGTGTCGAACATAACCCGATTCGAATCTGTAACTTGACCTGTTGCCTTCGACAACTCACTCAAGTTCCTCGTGTGCTCCTCATGCTCCAAGCTGACTTGACGTGCCAACTGTGCATGATCAAGAGCTACGGCTGGCAATTCAAATGGCAGGGGGGGAGGAAGAGTGTACGCCAATAACTTGGCGTGCTCCGGGGATATTTGTCCCCCCAGCGGAACCGAACCGTGCATGGCGTCATCGGCTCGATTGAATTCTTCAGTCTGCCACTCCGGGATCGAAGGCCTAGTCTTATCTAATGCCCCTCGCAGTTTAAAGAGCCTATCCATTTCACCAAAGAGATATAAAAATTGTCCGGCCATCTCACCATCAAAAGCCGCAAGAGGACCCCCTCTGGACATTGCCCCGGAGGGATCATCGTTAGAAAGCTTATAAACTTCAACGCCGGACTGGTAGTGTCGATCAACTCCTGTGGCATCGGTAGAGCTATCGCCGGTAAGTGCCTTGGCTCTTTCAATGACTTCCGAGTCTTCAGGGTCCTCCGACATCGTTTTCCTCCAATAATGCGCTGTAACAGCGCGGTGGTGTATTGGTCCGACTAGCTGTACCGGTGGGTCCGGCAGTACACGGGGACATCAAGGGCGCTTCATGCGGCCATGCCCACGCAATTGGCCTACGCTTGTAAACTTGACGTGCGGCTTATCGTGGGGCGCCTGTTCCGAAATCCCCGTGGTTGCACCAGGCTTCTGGACACCTGTGCGCAGATAGGGGGTGCTCAAAGCGTTGGCCACGCGAGCTCGCCTTTCCCTCTCGGAGCTCGCCGGCCCTCGCGGATCGCTGATCGTGCGCCTCGGCTAAAACCTTCGGCGCTTCAGTCAGACGCTATTCTCGGCACCAGGGCGACACCGACCAACCGGAAGGGTCGGGAGTTGAGCGACTCCAACGACCGACCCGTCCAGCAGGAACCATACGTCGTCTGCTAACAGAACTGTACTCGACCGGAGTTCACTCGTCAAGCCGAGCAACCCTCGTTCAGACCGCGCGTTCGGCTAGCTGCCCGGCACACCCGCCCGAAGGAGTTCGACTCAGCGGCTTCAGCTACGGTAGTACGCGCTGTCCGGCCCGCCACGGCAGCCGTCAAGTAAGATTGCATCGTCCAGGCACGGCTCGTCGAACCACACGCCGCCGACCCACGCCGCGATGTCCTCGATCACCTCCGCGCCAACATGTCCCTGTCGACGCGGAGGTGTTTCGGTAAACGACTGGAGGTCAAGCAACCCATCACTATGGTTGTCATACACGCGAAACGTGACATGTCGCCAAGCTCCCAGACTTCGCAGCCATCCGGTCACATCCTCCCAGGTCAGCTCGGTGCTGCTACCGCCGAAGAGCAGCAGCATGGGCATTGACGGTGGGCGTACGGCTTGCTCCGGACGGTACGCTCCCATGTCCCGGTGGTAGGACGTGCGCAGTACGCTGTCGGGCGGCGCCGTTTCGCCGGCGGCCAGCGCCGCGCTTCGGGCCGCGCTTAGGCGCACCAGGTCAAGCAGAGCTTGCTCGACGTGGGATAACCCGTCCTCTTCGAATTCCGCCTCCGCCTCGCGCACGCGGCTGGCGAGGAACGGTCCGCTGCGGGCCGAGACAAGAATCAACCCGGCCAGGCCGGGCGCTCGCTGCGCGATGCGCGGCGCCGCATACCCGCCGAGGCCGTGCCCCAAAACATAGACACGTGCCGGATCAACCCGTGGCGTGTAGCGCAAGAGGTTTACCGCCGCCAACCCACCGTCCACTATTTCGTCGTTCAGCGTAAAGTCCGGCTGCCGCGCGAATGCCAGCGCATGCGTCCATGTACGCCCGTCATAGCGCAGCGTCGCGATTCCACGAGTCGCCAATCCCCAGGCCAGGTCTCGGAGATTTCGGCCGCTTCCAACCGTGCCGTCGCGGTCGAGTTCTCCATATGAAGCCAGTACGACGGCCGGGAACGGTCCGGCTCCCCGCGGCATGGCTAGGGTTCCGCCAACAACCCATGAGTCGTATCCCAGCGTTACCTCACGTTCCTCAAACGCGTTTGGGTCCGCATAGAGCGGAACCGTGTCGTCCGGTATCCGGAACAGGTGCTCCGATGCCCCGCGGGTTGCTAGGGAAAAGACCCGCCCGTCACGGACCAGCCCTACGACCACGCGCGCATCCACGGCTGCGCGGCCTGAGCCTCCGAGCCGGGTCACCCGTAGCCGTAACAGCAGTGCATCAGAAAGGGGAAGGAACCTCAGTGATGCTGACCGATCGACGACGATCCGGACAAGGCCCGGCGATTGTGACGGATCCTGACCCAGGATCGCCTCGTACCACCCGCGCTCCAAATTCACTTCACAGAGCGAGCTTTCGGGCCGTTGCTCGAGCGCCAGCATCTCGTACGCCGCCTGAAAGTTGTCCGCTGCCATCGCCTGCATGAACGCCAGCGCCCGCGCTTCGGGATCAAAGTCGAACGGCGGTACCTGGAAGTTCGGCGCCGCCGGCGTCGCCATCTCGCAAGCCGACGAATCGGAGGAGCCGCCGCGGACGACCAGCAGGACACCGACCCCGATAGCGGCGATCATTCCCACCCCTGCGACCAGCACGGCGGCGCGACGCCGCCACCAGCGCATCTTCAACAGTCGTCCGGTAAGGCCGCGTCCGATCCCCATGATTTCTGGCGAGTCTCTCGACTGAGGGTGCGCAGGTCTGTCACATTGTGAGGGTAGAGCAGCCGGGTCGGGCTGAAATTCAATGACACCCGTCCACCGCTCGCCAAGACTCCGGGCAGTGCCCCGGCGCATGGACCATCAGCGCTAGCTCGCGTGCGTCGTCTGCCCGTCGCCGGGGGTGATATCCCCGTAGGCCCCCAGGTCCCGGTACTCCTGCTGCAAGCCGCCCACGGTGGTGGCCCGGCTGGCCGCCTGGCCGTCGGCGGCCGCCGCCGTCGTGATCCGGCTGGTCAGGTTCGCCAGCGTCTGTGTGTGCTCCGGGTCGCCCGCCGGCGTGTCGTCGCGGATGGCCTGGACGACGTTCTGATCGTCCGTCACCACCGCCCACTGCGCCACCGCCTGCCAGGCCTCGAAGCCGATGGCGTTGTGGGCCCCCATCGGTGCCAGGAACACCACCGCCTCGCGCCCGCCGATCTCGGCCGCCAGCGCCGCCTCCGCCGCTGTCACCTGCGCCTGCAACCCCGCCTCGTAGGCGCCCCGCGTCTGCAACGCGTCCGACCCGTAGGTGCCCGCCTCGTGCTCGCGGACGTACAACTCGTACGCCGCCGCCTCTCCCCGCGGGTCATACGCCACGGTCACCGTGGTGGGCGTCGTGCCGCTGCCCAGCAGGAACCCGGTCACCGCGTAATCCGCAAAACAGGTCAGGAACAGGTACTCCCGCGACTCCCCGCCCCGCGCGATGGCCAGGAAATTGGCCTTCGCGGTTTCGCGGTAGGCCGGATTGAGCGTGTCAAGCGTCACCGCGAATAGCAGCTCAAGAGTGGCCACGTCCGGAATGGCTCCGTCCGCGCCCAGTTGCAGCCAGAATCGGATGGCCGCCTCCCGCTGGTCCGCGCTTCGTGCTACGCCGCGCCAGACGCAGCGCACCGAGCTTGCCGCCGGCGTCCCCCGGATCGCCAGGTGCACCGGCGACGCGCCGGCCAGGTACTGGCCTTCTTCCAACAGATCCTCCACGGTGGGAACGTTGCCGATCGCGGCTGCCGCATGTCCACCCGTCCGGTCGTCCCTTAGCCCGGAGGTCGCGCCAGAACTCGCCGGCGTAACCGGCGTTGCCACCACCAACCGGTCGACAGCAGCCAAGGGCCCGCGCGATATCACACGGTCGGAGGTCGCTTCGGTGCTGGGTGCAGACGCTACCGCCGGGGCCATGACCGGAGGTGTCGGCGCGGCCGCGGCGACCGGCACGATTCCCGGTGGCGATGGCTGTCGAGTTGTGGACGCAGCCGCGTCTGCGCACGCCGCACCCAACGCCCCAATAAGCAATGCCAACAGCAGCACCCTGCACATGGCCGGGGTCGCACGCTTGGCGCCGACAACATGGATCGATCCCCAGATGCGCTTCACGTCGATGATTCGCAGTCAGGAAGCTCAAGTTGGGCACGCTTCGGGATCGGAAGCTCCAGCGGCAGGCACCCCGAGAGCTGGTTACCCTCGACGGAAATGCGACGCAGGTCGGGCAGCTGGGTCAGCGCCGCGGGGATGCTGCCCGTCAGCCGGTTGCCCGACAGGTCAAGCGACGTGAGGTTTGCCAGTTGGCCCAACTCGGGCGGGATGCTGCCGGACAGTCCGCTGTGGCTGAGGTCAAGGAACTCGACGTTCGCCAAGCGGCCCAGTTCGGGCGGGATAGACCCACCCAGCGACGCGTTGACATCGGATCGACGTCCCGTGATCCGCACAAAGGTCGCCTGGGTCAATCCGCCCAGTTCGGGCGGGATGCCGCCGGTCAGATGCGTCGAACTCAGGTCCAGTTGGCGGAGGTTCGAGAGCTGGCCCAGGGCCGGCGGAATCGGCCCGCTGAGATAGGTCCCGTCCAGGGCCAACACTTCCAGGCGGGTCAACTGGCCCAGTTCCGGCGGAATGGAGCCACCGACATTGGTCCCCCGCAGATCCAGGACCCGCAGGCGCGACAGGCGGCCGAGCTCCGGCGGAATATCGCCGCCCAGGTAGCTCCCGCCCAGACGCAGTTCCTCCAGTCCCGAAAGCTGGCCCAGCATCGAAGGGATCAGACCGGTCAGACGGAATAGAAACGGTCCGAGGCCGCGAACCCGTCGTGGCTCGCCACCCACCGCGACCCCTTGCCACGTCGCAATCGGCTGATCCTCGCTCCAGCGGCCTCGCGCGCCGAGGAGATCTCGCAGCCGGAGCAGAGTCTCGCAGTCCCGCACGAGCCCTGGGTTGGCGGCCGGATCCGGGACGATGACTCCCGCCCGGCAGCCGTCGGTGTCCGGGCGTGGCCCCGGCACTAAGCCGCGAGGCAGCAGGACGCGCACGTCGTGTCCGGACGGCGCCATGGTGTACATCCAGGTCCTGATGGGAGCGGACCTTTCGGCCACATGGCGGCTGACCACCGCAATACGCCGCCCGTCCGGCAACCAGACCGCCTCGCTGCCGCCCGTCAGCGAGATGACCGACATGCCCACCCGCACGCCATCCGCGCCAACCACGCAGATGCGCCGACCGCAGGCATACAGCAACATCGACCCGTCCGGCGACCAGGCCACCGTCGAAATCCAGGCCCGCCTGGGGTCCGGCCGTCCAAACCGTGTGCCCGGCTGCCAGCCTTCGACGATCGTGATCCGCTGGAGGTCGTCGCCGCTGATGGAGACGCGGTAGAGCGCCACCTCGCCCCCCTCCGCCGCGGCGAAGGCCAGCCGCTGTCCGTCGGGCGACCAGGCGACTGGACTGACGACGGTAGCGGCCAGTTGCCGCGTGTGGCTGCCATCCACCGTGACAATCTGCAGCCCCTGGCCGGGAGCGCTGAACGCCAGGTGCTCGCCATCGGGCGACCACTGCGGCTGACCCTCGGCCGACCGCGCGAGTTCCCGTATGCCGCCGCCGTCAGGCGCCATGACGTACAGGCGGAGCTCCGGCTCCCGGTCCTCCGACCCCGCGGCGTACAGGCGCCGTCCAAACAATTGCTCTCGCGTCGGAAAGTCAACGGCGTAGTCATGCTCGGAGAGAAACGCCAGGCGTTCGCCGTCGGGCGACCAGACCGGGGCCCGGCCGAGCGCCACGGGCCGAGCCTCGTGTGTCGCCTTCTGCCACACCGAGATTTCGTGCAGCACGCGACCCATGCGGACCGGGAACCGGACCGCGTCCGGCGCGCTGGACGGCACGTCCCGCGGGTAGCTAGTCACGCGGGCCGGCGGAAAGCCGGTCTCCGCGTGCTGCTGGTGACAGACCGAGTAGACCACCCGCGTCCCGTCCGGCGACAGGTCGGCGGAGGTCAGGCGCACGCGGCCGAACCGCGCCAACCCGAACCATCCATCCGCCGGATCTTCCGCCCGGTAGATGACCAGTCCCGGCGCTAGCTCGACAATTGGCGTCGCTCGCGGCCCATCCACCGGGCGGCTGTAGTACCCGGAGTACGCGGCGTGACTGACAAACAGGAGCTCCGCCGCATCACCCTGCGACCCGCCCCCCTGGACGGATGATCGGGGCATCAATCGCAGCGAGACCCCCGTCTGCTCGCCCTCAGGACACTCCGGTAACGCCTTTCCCGGCTCGGGCCAGCGCGTTACGGGCGGAGAGGGCGGATCACCGTGGAAAACCGGATCTCCGGGGATAACGGGCGGTACGAGGCGCGGGTCGTGCTCGCACGCGGTCATGCAGAGGATCACAACCAGAAGCACCGGCAGCCACGACCGCCGCCTCCAAGGTTCAACGCAAACAGCTCCAAACATCAGCGCCACTGCCTAACGCGTCTCATACAACGCGCGAATCGCCAGGACATCCAATGGGTATGGGGAGCACTTCTCGCTGTAGTTCCCTCCCGACATAACGGAATCAGACAACCTGTGATGGACATCAGAACCATCGGCGCTGCGAAGACCCAACGCGTGCCCAACCTCGTGAACGAGGATCCCGTAGGAATCGGATTTGCCGGCTGGGCACTGGCTAAGTTTGACATCCGACCGATCAACACTGGTGTCACCCCCAGGCCGCTGCAGACCACCGATCAATAGGACGGCGCGCCGATTCCTGAAGGGCGTCACGTGCAGGTTGTTGGGCTGCCCCAGGCTGGTCGGCGTGGTTGACCCAGGATCTGGGATCGGGTCGCAGGCCGGCGGCTGCAGCGTCGGTTCACCCGGCCGAGGGCTCACCCGTGCGGCAGCGCTTGCCCGTCGCTCCACGTTCACGGACGTTCCTGAGCCCCGACCGCAATCAACTGTTCGCGTGCATAGGGATCTGCCACCACCAGAATTCGCTCGTCGGTGCCATCCGGCGCCATGGTGTACAGGACCACCTCGGCTCCGGCACGCACCGAAGCGGACGATCGGTTCAGACCCACGCTGGCCACGGCAATCCGCGTGCCGTCGGGCGACCAGGCCGCCAGGCTCCCATTCGGTAGAGACACTGGCGATTGCCCGGCTGGCGTGCCGTCGGTCCGAACCACGCAGACGTGCGCCCCGCATGTGTACAGCAGGCTCGTCCCATCCGGCGACCACGCCACCGTCGAAATCCACGCAAATGTGGGACGGGAATCGGGCGCACCGTCCGGCCGCCAACCCTCCACGACCGCCACGCGCTGTGCATCGGTTCCGTCGGCCGCCATCGTGTATAGCGCTACGTCGTTACCATCTGCCTTCGCAAACGCTATCCGGCGCCCGCTCGGAGACCACACCGGATCGCTGACGACGTCGACGGCCAGTTCCAGCTGCGATCCGAGGGCGTCGTCTGCCGTCACGATGCGCAAGACGTGTCCCGGCGAGTCCGCCGGCCGCCACGGTCTCTCTCCCAGTACAAACGCCATCCGCCGCCCGTCGGGCGACCACTGCACGGCGCCAGTGATCCCGCGCGCCACTTCCCGCACCTGGCCGTCGGCGGCGTCCAGTACGTTTAGGCGGGATCCGCGGAGCGCTCCGGCCGTGTAGTCGTAGTCGGTAATAAACGCAAGTCGCTGCCCGTCCGGCGACCATTTCGGCAGGCCGCCGACAGCCAGCCGCTCTATGGTCCCGCTCCCACGATCCCAAACGAAAACCTCGTACAGATCGAAGGGAATCGCGACCCAGACCCGCCCGGCTGGGACGTCGAGGACACCCTCAGCCCCACTGGCATAGGTCTGCCCCTCTACCTGATCGCGACACACCGCAAACGCAATCTTGGACCCATCAGCGGCGACACTCGCCGCCGTCAGCCGCTCCGCGACGAACCGTACAGATCCAACCAACGGTTTCGCGGGATCGCTGACCTCTCGCGGATCTGTCCAGTCGGTAGGCATGTTGTGGCTCCGCGCTTCCCAGTGCCTGCCCGTCGTTTCAATCGATATTTCGCCGGCGGCGTCGTGCAGGAGCTGCAAGCCGGTCCCGTCGGCCGCCGCGGCGTAGAGCCGAGTGCCACTGGCGAACAGCACCTCCGGCCCATCCGGCAGCCAAGCCACAGCCACGGTCCGTAATGCGCGACTCCCTGCAGCCGGTAAAACCGGACCCCACAGGTGGGCCAGCCACTGGTCAGATACGCCGGTACACGATGGTCGGGGTGGTTCCGAAATCTCAGGCGTACGTGAAATCTCGCCAACTGGCTCGCTCCCGCACCCTGCCATGCTCAGGGCAACGGCAATCGTCAACGCCGCAAGCGCTATACGCCGCCTACATGCACCGGACCAGAGAGCAGGCATCGCTAGCGTTACCGTGACTGGTACAACGCACGCATCGCCGGCATGTCGGGGGGGGCGACGCGCAGTCGGGATTGTCGGGCAACGCGCCTTCCGAAACACCGTCCTCGAGCGCGAGAATGGCGGCCGACTCAGCCCAGCGCGCCGGGTTGCGGCTGCAAGCTGGAGCGTCCGAGAGCCTCACGCGCCGCTCTCCTGCCCGCAGACGCGCACGCCCTCGGCCACCTGCAGTTGCTCCACAAAGGCGGCGCTCAGGCAGCCGCTCATCCGTGCGCCCCCGTGAAGCCGCAGATCCAGTTCGCGAAGGTGCGCCAGGCGCTCGAGGTCACGCGGCACGTCGTCGAAGAACGTGTGGCCGGACAGATCCAGCGTCTGCAACTGGTCCAGATCGCTGATCGCCGGCGGGATCTGACCGATGAGCCGGAGGCTCTCGTGCCGGTGCACACCCTGCCGAAACCTGAACTTCAGCCCCGTCACCCGCGTCGGCTCTCCGCTGATCTGCACCCCCGCCCACTGCGCCAGCGGCGCCCCAAGTCCCCAATTCAGAATGGTCGGGCCCGCCAGCGTGTCTCGTATCGCCATCAGTGTTTCGCAATCCCGCACCAGCCCCGGGTTGGCCTCCGGATTGGGCACCAGGTAGCCCTCGCGGCAGGCGGCCTTGCCCACCTCGGCGTCCTGGTAGCTCGAGTGCTCCGCCACCATCGCCAGCCCGCCGCGCACCAGCACCCGCACGTCCGAGCCGTCCGGCGCCATGGTGTACAGCACCACCTCGCCGTTGGGCGTCGGGTTGCCGGCCGCCCGCACGGCGACCCGCGACCCGTCCGGCGCCCAGGCCGCCGCGGCCCGGCCCCTCTCGTTGGCGAACTCCTCCGGCGACCGCCCCACGATCTCGCCGTCCAGGTTCACCACGCACAGCTGATACCCGCACCCGTACAGGATGTGCGCCCCGTCCGGCGACCATTCCACTTGCGACAGCGGGTAGTCCTGATGCGGCTTGTGGGTCGTCTTCGCCAGGCCCCGCAAGTCCTCAATTTCCCTTATGACACGTTCGTCTGACCCATTCGCCGCAATCGTCACCAGTTGCGCGTCCGGCCCCTGCCGTCGCACCAACGCGAGGCGCATACCATTGGGCGACCAGGACACCCCGCTAATCACGCCGCCCGTCACGGCGTGCTGCGTGGATCCGTCGGCCACCACAACGACGAGACCTGAGACCCGGACGAACACGCCCTCGCGAATCCGGTCGGGTCGTTCGGCCGACAGCACTGCAAAGCGCTCACCATCCGGCGACCACCTCGGCGCGAAAGCTGTCCGGCCCTCATTCGGCAGCACGAGATCGATATCGGGCGCTAAGTCATCGCCCTGCAGCGAGAGCACCCATAGCGCTGCGTACGACGGTTCCGCGGGGTTCCGATCGGACATATAGGCAATGCGGCGGCCTTCAGGCGACCACGCCGGCAAGTGGTCGTACCTGCCATCGGTCGTAAGCCGACGGGCCCTCGACCCATCCAGCGCCACCGTGGCGATTTCGAACTGGTATTCGCCGCGCGGCGTCCACGGAGCGCCGCCCCTCAGCTTAAGGCCCTCAGTCGGGTATTCGCAGCTGGCGTAGACGATTTCCTGGCCGTCCGGCGACAACTCGGCGTACAAGCGCATGCCATCGGGGAATCCATATCCCGGATTCGCATCGACAATCTCCCGCAACCGCGTGCCGTCGACGTTCACCAAATGCACCGAGGCACTATCGTCAAAGATGAGTTGGGTCCCGTCAGGACTCCAGTCGACGAGGTGCGGCGCCGGTTCGTTCGTCGGAAGCCCGTCGCCGGGCGGGCCGCACGGAAACCCAGGTATGTTGTCGGGCCCACGCGACCGTGCCCACTCGCCGTAGGCTTGTTCCCAGTCACCGGCCTGATTGTCGTCTCGAATCTGCTCCTGGTTATCGGCGTTTTCAGCCGCTTCGCAGCCGGCAACGAATACAGAAGCAAGCACGACGGCGACGCTTAGAAGTCGACGCATCCAGGCAGTAATCACGGGCTTGATTCCTGCTGATACAGTGCGTAGATCGCGAGTACGTCAAGCGGATGCGGCGAACAGTCGGGGTCGTTTGGCAGAACGCTATCCGCGTCGCCAGGCTTGAGCTCATACGGAGTCTCGTAGCTCATCACCGATTCGTAGATTGAAGGGTGATGAACGACGTCGTCCGACCAGTCCTGCACCCGCGAGCCATTTCGAATACCAAGGACGTGCCCGGCCTCGTGTACCAAGGTCTGATATACCCCAAGGTCAGGCGCGCCGCAGGTGTTGAACCGCACGTCATCGCGGTCGACCGTGACGCCGCCGCCGGGATCCAGGCCACCAGGAATGTCAAACGGACCCATTCCATAGGAGCTTTGAGCTAGGAATATATCGGAGGTCCAGCCCTTATCGTCATTGAAATGCAGACGTGTCGCGCACGCCGTAGGGGCGAACACACACTCCACTAAACCCAGTTCATATTGCAGGCCCCAAACCTTGCTTAATTCACTAAATAGACCCATAGTTTTGAGACCCTCATAAGTGCCGCCCGTGGCATTGTCGATCATGATTATTTCGTTGGCCTCTTTATCGTCAACTTGCGCGCTGGTTAGGATGTCTAAGCTCATAAGATACTGTTGTAGTTGGGCTAGTTCTGCAGGCGATAGCTTCTGCCCGAATTGAGCAGCGTATTTCTTCCTGATGTCTTCGTAGACTGCGTCGTAGTCCGCGCAATCGCCCGACTCGTGCACCATGCGGACGAGGCCGTTCGTGGCCAGCTGCCACTGCCCGAGCGCGTGATTGATCAGGTTTTCCCACTGCGTGATATCGCCTGGAAACCCATCGGGACAGATGCGATACGCATACGTCCGGTTCTTCACGCGGTAGTTCAGCGGGAACGTCGCCACCCGCTCGCCGCCATCGGCGGCTCGGGCCGACGGCCAGGCATAGGCGTCGCGCGCGGCGAACACCGTGGAGGTCCGCTGCGGGCCGGTCTCCTCATAGCGCAGCTGGATGGCGTAGATCGCTTCCATCGTGAGGTCCTCATCGATCGTGTCGGGATTGGTCGAGCTTTGAGAAAAGACCTCGACCGGGTGGAAGGTATCGAGCGCCCACCCCAGTGCTTGGTGATTGCCGCCAAGGCGTCGATGGTGAAAGGCGTAGGTGCCGGTCGAATAGTCGCTGCCCAGGATGTTCCCGACGGCCAGCCACTGCAGCTTGACCTGCGGCGCCCCCGCCGAACTCTTGCCGTTGGCTTCGATGATCGGGCTGTCGATGATGATGGCCTCGCTGCTGACCGCGGATTCCACGGTGCCGTTGACGGCGTGGAGCCGAAGGCCGTAGGCCGTGCTATGGGCCAGGCCTTGCGACACGCCGTTATTTCGCGTGATCACGTGGTCGAGGTCAATGACGTAGCAGTTGTTGACTGAGACCTCGCCGCTGGTCGTACCGTCAGCGCCACGATCCGGCGGCAGCCAGTTGGTCCAGCCGCTGGCCAAGCGCTGCCGGATCTGCACGACGTACTTCCTCGCCCCCGGCACCGGGTTCCACGTGAGAACGGCGCGCCGGTTCCGGAAAGGCGTCACGTGCAGGTTGGTGGGCTGGCCCAGGCTGGTGGGCGCGGTTGACCCAGGATCCGGGATCGGGTCGCACGCCGGCGGCTGCAGCGTCGGTTCACCCGGCCCGGGGGTTACCGGCGCCCCGGCGCCGACCTGCGGCGTTCCAGTCGCCGTGTCTGACCACTCGCCGTCGCCCGTCGCGTTCGCGGCGCGCACTTGCACCTGGTAGCTCGTGCCGTTGGTGAGTTCCGTAATGGTGGTCGACGTGCCGGTGCTGACCTCCGTCTCGGTCCAGTCGTCGGTCGCACCCGCCCGATGCCGCACGTCATAGTGCGTCGGGGCGCCGCCGCTGGTCGGCGCCGTCCAGTCCACGTGCAACGCGGCGTCGCGCGGACTCACCACCGGCTGCCCCACCGGGCCGGGTTGCTGCGCCTCCACCGTGAGCTCCCGGCGGTCGTACAGCACCGAGCCGTCCTGCGATTCCAGCCGCACCACCGCGTCGCCCCCCGGCGCGCAGCCGTCAATCCACATCGAGTCGTAGTAGCCCAGTCCAGGCGACGGCGACGGCGCGCGCGGCGCCGCCTGCCCCTGTGCGCCGCTGGCCCCGCAGCGGCCTTCGGGCTGGATCGGCCCTTGGAGCCGGATGTAGGCCGTGGCGCCCACGGGCACGTCGTTCGCGCCAATCTTGATCCGCTCGCCGATCGCGATCGTGGTCTTCGGCAGGGCCAGTGTCGGCAACGGCCCCGGCAGCGGCGTCACCGTCACTTCGGCGGACCAGGCCCCGCAGCTGTTGGGCCCGTTGCAGGCCCGGATCTGTACCCCCTGCCCCCGCCCGTACTTGAGCCCCGTGAAGCTGTGGCTGCGGCTGGCCGCGCCCACCACGGTCGCCTGGTCGTGCGACGGCCAGGGGTTCGGCTGCTCCCGCCGCAGCAGGCCGAAGCCGGTCAGCGCCCGCCCGCCGGTATCGGTGTGGGGGCTCCAGTGGACCGTGAACGAGGTGGCGGTCCGGTTGCTGGTGCTGAGCGACTGCACCTGGCCCGGCGGGCCCACCGTGGGCGCCGCCGTGGGATTAGCCGTGGCGGTGGGCGTCGGCGTGGCCGTGGGCGTGGCGATCTGCACTTCCTTGGGCGGGTGCGTCCACCAGCCGCAGCTGTCGGCGCCGTTGCAGGCATGAATGCGGAACTTGTACGTCGCGCCGGCCTGCAAGCCGGTATAGGTGTGGCTGCGCGCGGCCGCGCCCTTGACGAGCGCGTCGCCGTAGTTGGGATGGGTCGGCCCGGTCCAGAACAGCAGGCCGAAGCCGGTCAGCGCCCGCCCGCCGTCGCTGGGCTTGCCCCAGGTGGCCCGGACGGAACTGGTGGTGACGTTGTCGAAGCTGACGCTCGGCACGATGCCGGGCGTCCCCGCCTTGGTCGCCCCGCGCGTCGCCGCCGACGCGGCCGCCGCGCCGGCCACGCGTGGATGCCGCTCCGCTGGACCACCCGCCCGAGCGCCGCCCGGCGCCCCGCGCCGCGCCCGAACCTGGCGAGCACACGACGCAGCTCCCACCCGACGGCTGGCATCGGTCCCACCCCCGCCGGATCGCAAGCGCGAAGAGTCAATCACAGCTGTCGGCCGCTATGCAAAAACCTGCATATCCATGGCCCGATCCCGGGCCCCCGCGCGCCCCAGCCCGCGCCCGCCCCGCCACCAGCCCTGCGCTCACTCCCGACTCCCCATCCCACTGCCTCTCGTGTACATCCAGTGTACAATAGACCCGATGTCTCCGCAACCCGAACTCTGGATGCCCTCGCTCCTCCTGCCGCTCGGCCTGCTGCTACGAATCCTGTCCGCGGCGCTCGGGCTATGTCGCCCCCACCCCGCGCCCCCACCCCGCCGGCCCACCCGCGTCTCGCGCCTCCGGCCCCTCGCAACCACCCCCTGCGCCATCCTTTCCCCGCCGTCACCCCCGCGTTCGCCGGTATCCACCCCCACCACCGACGCGCCCCAAAACCACCAGAAATGCGCCCCGAAAAAACCGAAGAGTTTTTTAGAAAAAACTCTTATTGCGCGCGAGCCCCCCTACTCCACCCACCTCAGCCACTCCCATCGGCAGCCCAACCCACCCGTCGCCGCGGCCGCCTCATTCCGCCCTTCTGTCCCCCGCTTCTCTCACTGCTCACTTCTCTCCACTCACTCCTTCCTCTACGCCCGTCTACACTGGCATGAACCCGCCAAGCCTCGGAGCCGGTGTGACGGCCAATCTCAACCCCGCCGGACCGCCCCGCCATTCACGGCGCCGCTACCTGCCCGAGGGCTCAGGCGTCAGCGTCCTCAGCTACATCCTCGTCACCGCGGTCTTCGTCATCGTCCTGATCGTGGTGCTCAACTCCCTCGGCGACAGCATCGGCCAGGGCCTCCAGGACCTCGTCGACCAGATCCCCATCAGCCTCTGAGGAGCCGCTAGGCCCGTGGAACGCGAACCCGACGACTACACCCCCGTCGAATACCTCCGCCGCCTCACCGGCCGCGGCCGTCGCGTCATCCAGCACGCCGAGCTCGAAGCCGCCCGCCTCGGCCACGACGCCGTCGGCCCCGGCCACGTCCTCCTCGCCATCCTCGAATCGCCCCAAACTGCCGCCGCCCGCGTCCTCCGCGATTCCGGCGTCGACCTTGGGCAACTCCGCGAGGCCCTGATTGACACCCACCCCCCGGGCTACGCCCGCGACGACGGTCGGCGCCCGCTCTCCGCCCAGGGCCGCAACGTCCTCCGCTCCGCCGCCCTGGAGGCCGAACGCATGGGTGTCCGCTTCATCGGCACCGAGCACCTGCTGCTCGGCGCGCTGGCCAACGCCGGTCGCCTCACCGCGGGTGCGCTGGCCGCCGCCGGCGTCGAGTTCCGTGCACTCCGCCGCCGCGTTGAAGCCGCCTACCAGCCCGGATCCCCCGGCCGCGGCCGCCGCCGCCGCGGCCGCTGGCGGGGGCGCCGTCGCCGCGGCAAGCCGCGCAGCATGCTGGCGGAGTACGGCAGCGACTTCACGAATGCCGCCCGCGGCGGCGACCTGGACCCCGTGATCGGGCGCCAGCTTGAGATGGACCGCGCCATTGAGGTGCTGCTGCGCCGGACCAAGAACAATCCCGTGCTGGTGGGCGACGCCGGTGTCGGCAAGACGGCGATCGTGGAAGGGCTGGCTCACCGGATCGTGAAGGGCGACGTGCCGGACGAGTTGCACGACAAGCGGCTGGTCTCCCTGAGCCTGCCCGGCATGATCGCTGGCGCCAAGTACCGCGGCGAGTTCGAGGAACGGGTGCAGCAGTTGATCGCCGAGGTGCGCAAGAGCGGTGACGTGATCCTCTTCATCGACGAACTGCACACCGTCATCGGGGCGGGCGGCGCGGCGGGTTCGCTGGATGCTGCCAACCTGCTGAAGGGTCACCTGGCGCGCGGCGAGGTGCAGGTGATCGGGGCCACCACCTGGCGCGAGTACCGGCGCTACATCGCCAACGACAAGAGTCTCAACCGCCGATTCCAGCCCATCGACGTCGACGAACCCAGCGACGAGGATGCGGTCGAGATCCTGAAGGCTCTGCGCCCGATCTACGAGTCGTATCACGGCGTGGAGGTCACTGACGACGCGGTGGACGCCTCGGTGCAGCTGTCGCGCCGCTACGTCACTTCGCGCCAACTGCCGGACAAGGCCATCGACCTGGTGGACGAGGCCGCCGCTCGGGCCAAAGTCCAGCGCCAGACCCCACCCACCCGCATCCTCGAACTCCTGCGCCGGATCAAGCAGTTGGACGCTGAAATCGCGGCGGAGCCCGAAGCGCCAGACGACCCGGACCATTCCCCCGGCGCCCGCCGTCGAGTGCGCGATCAGGTCGCCGACGAACTCCGCGATGAGCGCGCCGCCTGGGAATCCGAAGTCGGCACGGACCGCCCGGTCATCACCCCGCACGAGATCGCGGAGGTCCTTTCCTCCTGGATCGGCGTTCCGCTGCCGACGCTGGCCGAGAACGACTCGGACCGCTTTCTGCACATGGAGGACGACCTGCGCAAACGCGTCGTCGGCCAGGATGACGTTCTCGTTGAACTCGGCCGCGCTCTGCGCCGCGCCTTGGCTGGTATGCGAGACGAGCGCCGACCCATCGGGTCGTTCCTGTTCCTCGGCGAATCCGGCGTCGGCAAGACCGAAACCGCCAAGGCCTTGGCCCAGTTCGTCAGCGGAACCGACGACAATCTGGTACGCGTCGACATGTCCGAAATGTCCGAGTACCACAGCATCTCGCGGCTCATCGGCTCCCCGCCCGGCTACGTCGGCTTCGACGAGGCCGGTGGCCTGACCGAGGCCGTCCGCCGCAACCCCTACTCCGTCGTCCTGTTCGACGACGTGGAGAAAGCGCACCCCCGCACCTTGCAGGTGCTGTTGCAGATCATGGAGGACGGCCTGCTTACTGACGCCAACGGCCGCCAGGTCGACTTCCGCAACACCATCATCGTGCTGACCTCCAACCTTGGCGTCGACCAGGTCACCGGACCCTCGATCGGCTTCGAGTCCGCCTCGGGCTCGGCTCGACGCCATACCGCCTACGAGTCCCGCATCCGCGAGTTCGCCCGCCGCCAACTCCCCGGCGAATTCCTGAACCGGCTCGACCGCCTGGTCGTCTTCCGCGCGCTCGAAGAGGAAGACATCCGCGAAATCGCCCGTCGAACGCTCTCGGACGCCATCCTCCGGGCCGAGAACCTCGGCATCCGGCTCCACATCGCCTCCGAGGCGCTCGACTACATCGTCAATGTCACCCTTGGACGCAACGCCGGAGCACGACCGATCGCCCAGCTGGTCGGCGAATACGTGGACCAGCCGCTGACCGAGCACGTGATGCAGGCCGAGGCCGAGGGACGCGAATTTGAACTGCGTGTGCAGGACGATAAGCCGACCATCGTCGAGACAACCCCGAGTCCCGCAGGTACCCCCGGCTAACCCGATGCGCGTGGGCTGATGGCGGGACGCGCTCCGCCCGAACAAGTTCAGGGCGGGGCGGTCCTCCGCGCCGGCACCCGGTCAGCCGCCGACGGCCTCCGCACCGCCGGCCGAGCCCTCGCCGCCGCCCTCTTCCCGCCGCGCTGCGCTGCCTGCGGCCGCCCCGGCGCCGCCCTCTGCCAGCCCTGCCTCGCCACCGCCACACGCCTCCCCCACCCCCAATGCCGCCAATGCACTCGTCCCCTCACCTACGGCGACCAATGCGCCCGCTGCCGCCTCGAGCAACGCCGCATCAACCATCTCTATGTCCCCTACGCCTACACCCCACCCATTCTCCAGGCCGTCCATCGCTTCAAATACGCCAACAAGCGCTACCTCGCCGCCGACCTGGCCACCCTCGCCATGTCGGCTCTCCCGCCTGATCTACAGGTCGATTTCATCGTTCCCGTTCCGCTCACCCCCAGCCGGGAGCGGCAACGCGGCTACAACCAGGGCCGGCTCCTTGCCGCCGAGGTCGCTCGGCGACTTCAGCTTCCACTAGATGGCCGTGTGCTCATTCGCCTGCGCGACACTCCGCCGCAGACCTCGCTGCCCCGCGCGCAGCGCCTTGCCAACGTTCGAGGGTCCTTTCGCGCCCTACGCAAGCTGTCCGGCGCCCGGATCCTGCTGGTGGACGACGTGACGACCACGGGCGCCACCATTGAGGCAGCAACGCGCGCTTTACGCCGCCGCGGCGCGGTCTGGGTCGGCGCGTTGGCGCTGGCGCGAACTCCCGAGGAACGCTCCGATGTTCCACCGAATCCGTCCGATTTACTCCTGTAGCGTTGATATACTCCGGCAATCTCGCGGCTGGGAGGCTTGCCCCCGAGCCGCGTTGTCCCAAGCGCGTAAGGGGTGCGCCGGATGGCCGTCAGGCGTCGCGGCGGAGTGCAAAGCTATCCGGATGTCCCGGTTGACCTTTGGGTTACGTGCCGCAAGTGTGGCGGCATGCACTACCGCCCAGAGTTCGAAGCCGCGCTCCGCGTGTGTCCTTCCTGCAACTACCACGACCGCCTGGATGCGGCCGAACGGATTGCGCTGCTGCTGGACGACCCTGGCGAGTTTCGTGAGATTGACGCCGACGTCACCGCTGCCGACCCGCTGGGATTCCGCCGCCCCAGCGGCTCGTACGTCGACCGCGTAGCCAAAGCCCGAGCCCTCACGTCCCGCAACGAAGCCATCGTCTGCGGCATCGGCCCGCTGCACGGCCGGCCGGTGGCGCTGGGTGTGATGGAATTCGGCTTCATCGCCGGCAGCATGGGCTCGGCCACGGGCGAGAAGATCACCCGGCTCTTCGAGCATGCGCTGCGCCACGGTTTGCCGGTCATCACCGTCACCGCTTCGGGCGGCGCCCGCCAGGACGAGGGCCTCTTTGCCCTGATGCAGATGGCCCGTACCACGGCGGCCGCCGCCAGACTGGGCGAAGCCGGCCTCCCGCACATCTGTGTCATGGCCGACCCGACACTGGCCGGCGTCACCGCCAGCTTCGCCGCCGTGGCCGACATCATCGTGGGCGAACCCGGAGCGACTATTCGCTTCGCCGGGTCACGCGTCGTCCAGGGCACGCTGCGCCGGCGCGCACCGGTCGAAGACCACACCGCCGAGTGGGTGCTGCGCCAGGGCATGCTTGACCTCGTCGTCCCACGACGTGAACTGCGCGAAACCCTGGGCCGGGTGATTGGTCACCTGGCGCCGGCGGAAGCGGCCGCCCCGGCGCGGGTCACGGCCAAGGCCGCGCGCGTCTGAGCGCGGAGCGCGCCCGTGCTTGAATTCGAGCGCGACCTCGATGAGCTCCGCGAGCACATCGCCGAACTCGAGCGGGACGCCGGCGCGGACCCCAACTCGCAGGTCGCGCGCGAACTGGCCGTGCTGCAATTGGAGCTGGAAACCCGCACGGCCGACATCTTTGCCCACCTAACCCCGTGGCAGCGCGTGCAGTTGGCGCGCCACGCGCAGCGGCCTCACACGCAGGACTATCTTGATCGGCTCTGTTCGGATTTCACCGAACTCCACGGCGACCGGCGCTTCGCCGACGATCCCTCGGTAATTGCCGGGCTGGCCACGTTTGAGGGCCGCAGCGTGATCGTGGTGGGCCACCAGAAGGGCCGAAGCACAGCCGAAAACGTCGAGCGAAACTTCGGCATGGCCCACCCGGAGGGATTCCGCAAGGCCCTGCGCCTGTTCGACATGGCCGAACGCTTTGGGCGGCCTGTTCTGACTTTCCTGGACACGCCGGGCGCCAGCCCGACGCTTGACGATGAGAAGCGCGGTCAGTCCTGGGCCATCGCCGAGAACATGGCTCGGCTGGCGCGGCTCCGGGTGCCGGTGATCGTTACGGTCATCGGGGAAGGCGGGAGCGGCGGCGCCCTGGCATTGGGGGTCGGCGATCGGGTGCTGATGCTTGAGCACGCGATTTACTCCGTGGCCTCGCCCGAGGCCGCCGCCGCCATCATCTGGCGCAGTTCCGACCACGCCGAAGAAGCGGCCGCCGCTCTAGGCCTGACCGCGCCCGACCTGCTGCGAGCCGGTCTGATCGACCGCGTCGTGCCCGAACCGGAAGGCGGGGCGCACCGCGACTTCGACAGCGCCGCCGCCAATCTCAGAGCCGAACTGGCGCGCATGCTGGAAGAACTCTGCGCGCAGAACGTTGACGACCTGATCAACGCCCGCTACGCCAAGTTTCGCGCCATGGGCGAACATCAGCAGGCGCCCGCCGTCTAGCAGCACGCTTCCAATACACGCCCGGCGGCCCAAGGTCCGTGATCAGTCGCCCGGATTCGGATATGGGCGGTTCATGTGCATACGTGAAACAGGGCCAATTGCCGGAAAGGACGCTCTAACACAATTGTCGCGTACACTGTAATCGTGTTACTGCCTGCGTGGATTCCGCAGTGAAGAACATCACGCTCAGCGCCGATGAGGATCTCATTGCCGCCGCACGCCGACGCGCCGCTGCCGAGCGCACGACGCTGAACGCACAATTTCGGCAGTGGCTGGCCGCCTATGCCGGACGGGAACAGCAGGCCGACACGGCTGTTGCAACGATCCGCCTCCTGCGCCGCGACATTCGGACCGGCGGTCGCCGCTTCTCCCGGGACGAAATGAATGAGCGCTGAGAGCTTTATCGACACCAACGTCTTCATCTACCTATTTGACGAGACCGACCCGGAGAAGCAACAGCGAGCGGAAAACCTGGTGTGTGAGAGCCTGAACCGCGGACGTGGGTGCATCAGCTATCAAGTCGTTCAAGAGACCCTGAATGTCGTGACTCGAAAGCTAGGCGCGCGCCCGGAGAGCGCCCGACTACTGCTGGAGGACGTCCTGGCGCCGCTCTGGCGAATCAACCCCACGCGCTCGCTTTACACGCAAGCCCTTCGAGTGCACACGCAACACGGCTACAGCTTCTACGACTCTCTGATCGTGGCGGCCGCGCTCGAAGCCGGCTGTGTCCGCCTCTACAGCGAAGACATGCAGCACGGGCAGCGCGTGGAACAGCTGACGATTGTCAATCCCTTTGCTCCAAGCTAACGGCCCAGACTTACGCCACGGTCCCAGTTCGAGACCTGCCGACAGGGCGAAACTGGCGAGCAAGACCCATGCGAAGCCCGCGTAGAGCAGAGCGATGAGTTTCCCCAGACAGCTAGAGCGACTGGTCTCTTGCGGCTCACGACCGGCAACCATCCACTTCGCACTGCCCTCGTCCCGCCTACCTTCGGAGATTGAGTCCCTGAACATCCTGCTGATCTCTGACCTACATGTCGGAGGGCGCCCACATCGCTCGCTGGCAGCGCTGGACAAGCTCGCCGGCACGACGACCGACCTACTCATCGCGGCAGGCGACCTGGTCGAGCATGAGCACTTCACGGCCGACGTGGGCGAGCGGCTGGCACGAATTGAGGCGCGCCTGGGCGCTTTCGCCGTCTGGGGCAACCACGATGCCCTGGGCATGCCGCAAGGTCCGGCTCCCGGCTGGCTGCGGCATGAAACCCGGTCGCTCTCCGCCATGGAAGCTGGACTGGCGGCTCACGGCATCCAGACCCTGACCAACCGCTCCGCCCGCCTGACCGTCAATGGCGCCTTGCTGCAACTGGTCGGCGTCGGCGATACGCATGTCGGTCTTTGCGACCTCGACGCGGCATTCGACGGAGTGGATCCCGAACTCTTTACGATCCTCGCCGCCCACAACCCGGATACGGCCTACGAGTTAGGCGAGCGACGCGTTGACTTCACTCTCAGCGGTCACACCCACGGCGGGCAGATCGCCGTCCCGTTGTTCGGGCCGCTCACGCTGCGCACGCGGCATCGGCTGCCGAGGCCGAGCGGCCTGATGTATGTACGCGGGCGCCCCCTTGTCGTCTCCGCCGGCGTCGGCACTGCCGGTGTCCCGGTGCGATTCAATGCGCCGGCCGACGTCGTGGAGCTACGCCTGATGCGCGTCGACTCCCGCTGAAAGCTGTCCCAGCGCCTCGTATGTGAACTGCCAGAGTGTCCACATCCCCGGCAGGAACGACCCCAGCAACACCGGGGGAGAAAGATCGAGCTCCGCAAGTTGCGCGTGCTGAATCACGTCCAGGACAGCCAACCGGGCCCGTGGTTCGCCGCCCAGCCTGTCAAATATCACTTGCGACTCCTGGGCCGGAACGTACAGGTCGCTCCTGTCGTGCAAGAGTGCCACGGGCGCCCGCAGCCGCTCGATGTGTGCGTCGGGCGAAATCGACTCCAGCGTCCCCGGCATGGTGCCGCGCACACTGTCCATGAGCCTGCCCACCGCCGCGGGATCGCGATTGACAAACAGGTTATACACGCTACGAGCTGTTGCGCCGAGTCGGATCACGTTGTATGTCGGCAGCATGTCCGGATCCGGGTCGGGCGTCTCTAGTGTGAACAGGTGGAAGAGCGCCTCCTGATCGCTGGCTTCGGGAATTGCGGAGAGCAGGGTATTTCGCGTTACCAGCCACACGTAGCTGTCGGGCTGGTACGACTCGTAGCCGTCGCCGACTTGCACGGTTGATGTCGTCACGGCGCGCAGCATCGCGTCCAGCGAGTAATACGCCCCAATCGTCGCGACCAGCGCCACCTGCTCGGCGATCTCCGGATCCGATGCCGCCACCATCGCCAGCGACCCGCCCATGCTGAAGCCGATAAACCCCACGCGGTTCGCATCGACCGACGGACGCGACTGGAGGACCTGGAACCCACGAACCAGCGCGCCAATGTCCTCCGGGAACACTCGATAGTTCCGGTAGTCCAGCGCATCGGGCACGAGAACCGCAAACCCCGTTCGCGCCAGCCCGTCGGCAAAGCCAACCAGCGGCTCGTACGTTCGCCCTTCGGGAACAACCCCGTTCACCAGCACGATCGCGGGCCCATTGCGTGCGTCCGGCGGCTCGTAGAGATCCGCCAGCACGTCATACCCGTCCCTGGTCGTGTACGACAGCGTGGTAACGCGCGGCGGCGGACGCAGTTGCAGCGGCGTCGGCGGATTGCCAGGAATTACTGCCGCCAGCGCGGACGCCGTGCGAATACCCGGCCCCAGCTCATCCCGTACCCCGACGACGAATCCCAGCAGTGCCAACGCCAGCCCGAAGCCGATAAACGTCCGGGCCGTGATCACCACGCCCCATCCCTGGGCAACCGACCGCGAGCCACGCTGCTCCGCCGGAATGAGCTGCCCGACCGCGGGCTAAGGATCCTCAGGTTCCTCCGGAACCAGCGGGAGCGTCGTTCGCTCGATTTCCGTTCGCTCACGACGCAATCGCGATTCGCTGATGGTCTCCAGCATCTCCGGAATGCCGCCTTCGCCGAAGTAGCTTGACGCGTACCTCACGTAGGCCACTTCATCGAGCGTCACCAAGCGTTCCATGACCATGTCGGCTATCTGCTTGGAATCGACATCGAACGCATCGTGGCTCAAGAGTTCGTTTTCGATCCGAATGGCCGTCGCTTCCGCCCAGTCGCTGCTGATCGGACGCTTCGTTCCGGCGATCATGATCGAGCGGTAGAGCTTGCCCCAGTTGAACGGTTCGCTCCGCCCGTCGGCCTTCAGTACCCGAATGTCCATTCGCGCCAACCGCTCAAGGGTCTGATAACCACGCCCGCACTCTGCGCAGCGACGGTGACGGCGCACGGCTCGCTGCGGCGTTACCTCCCACGACTCAATCCGCGCCTCGTCGCGTCCACAATGCGGGCACGTGTAGGCGTCCCGACGTTCATACGTGGTGAATCGATGGCCGCACTCCTGGCAGGCACGGCGTCGCCGTGTGGCGTCAGCGGCCTCTCGCGTGTCGACCACTTGCAACCGTGCCGACGTGCAGGCTGGGCACCGCATGTTGCGCACTCGCTGCCAGACTGGGCGGGAAGCATACCATCAGACCACTACATCTAGTATGCCGTTCGAACTTCTCACAGGTTCAACCCACATTTTGTGGTTAGCGGATAGTCGAGTCTGCCTCTCATCGACAATTATCTTGGCCCCATGCAAGCCGCGGCCGACGCGCGATACTGTTCAGCGCTATCCAGGGCGGAGCGCCTGTGCCAGACCACCCCGAGGGACTCCGAGGGCTTCGATTCAGCCGCGTGGATCACGTGGCAATCAACGTGCGCGATCTTGACCGCAGCGCGGCGTTTTATGCCCGCGTCCTGGCTCTTGTTCCGGGACCGCGAACGACGTTCCGACAGGTCCTGGAGGCGCCCAGATTGTCGTTGCATCTGTTCCAGGCGCCTGAGCGGCGACCAGAAGCCAGTACCCACGACTGGCGGCGGTTAGGGGTGCAACACGTGGCGCTGGCACTGGGGGAAGCCGAGTTCGAACGCGCCGCCGAGGTTATCGTCGCGGCCGGATCGGCGGTCGAAGGGCCAACAGAAGATCCCGGGGGACGTTCCCTCTACTTCCGCGATCCGGATGACAACGTTATCGAACTACGCAGCGCGTGGGATTCCTCCCGCGGCGAGTGAATCCAAGCAACGCCGGCGACCGGCATGGTCAGTTCCGTCGCAGCCCGTTCCTATAATCGTGCGTCGCGGCGCCGGGCGCCCGTGATGCCCTGGAGGTCCGCTGCGTGTACGCCGTTTTGATCGCCGGAGGCCGCGGTGAACGCCTGCGGCCGCTGACCGCTAACGTGCCCAAGCCCATGGTCGCCGTGGCCGGCAAGCCGATCATGCAGCACCAGGTGGAGTGGTACCAGGCGCAGGGAGTCGACCACTTCGTCATCTCGTGCGGCTACTTGCACGAAGTCATCGAGGACCACTTTGGCGACGGCTCCGCCTTCGGCGCCAGCTTCAGCTACGCGGTCGAGGACACGCCGATGGGACGCGGTGGCGGCCTGCGCCTGGGCATGCAGCAGATTCCCCGCGATGAGCCGATCGTGATGGCTTCCAACGCCGACATCCTGACGGAGCAGCGGCTGGTTCCCATGCTGGCCCAGCATCGGGCCGACGCCAACATGGCCACCATCTTGCTGACGCCCTACATCAGCCAGTATGGAATCGTGGAAGTGGACGGTCGCAAGGTCAGCCAGTTCACCACCAACCCGGTGCTGCCTCATTGGATCAACGGCGGCGTGTACGTGCTGGACCGGTCGTTTGAGGATCACTTGCCCGAGATTGGCGACCACGAGGACAGCACGTTTCCGGAACTGGCCGCGGCGGGCCGGCTGGGCGCTTTCCAGTCCGAAGCTCGCTGGCGCGGTATGGATAGCGTGAAAGACCACGCCAATCTCGAAGACGAATTGGCCAACGCGCCCCTGAACTACGCCGGCGCCGACTGATGTCGCTGGCCGCGCGCCGGCCCTGACATGCCACGGCCCAGACCGGTCACGCCGCCGCCGTTTCGCGAAACCGGCTACGACCCGGCCGCGCAGGTGTACGACCTGGAGTACCCGGAGTGCGACGGAGCGGAGTTGGACTTCTGGATCACCGAGGGGCGCCGTTTCGGGCCGCGGCTGCTGGAGTTCGCCGTCGGCACCGGCCGCATGGCGGTTCCCCTGGCCAGGCAGGGTTTCCTGGTCACCGGCGTGGATACGTCAGCCGCCATGCTGCGGCGAGCGGCCACACGCCGTGCCTCGCTGTCTCGCGCCACCCGCGCACGCCTCGATCTGCGCCGCGGTGACATGCGCACTTGTCGGCTCCCGGAGACCTTTGGTCTTGCGCTGGTGGGTTTCAACTCTTACCTGTTGCTTCCCGACCGAGAATCCCGGCTGAAGACCCTCCAAAACGCCGCCATCCACGTGCGGCCCGGCGGAGGCGTTGCCGTCGATGTCTTCTCCGCCACATCGCTTGACGCCACGCCGGATCACGAGGAGGTGGAGTTCCTGGAACGCGACCCCTCGACCGGCCGGCGCGTTACCCGCGAGCGCTTCTACACCTACGACGAGGCCGCGCATCGCGGTTGCAGCACTCTTATCTACCGCTACTACGACGGCCCGTTGCTGGTTGACGAGCGCCGGCTGGGCTACAGCCTGGCGCTGGTGACCCGAGACGACGTGGTGGCGGAGTTCGTGGAGGCCGGGTTGCGGATTGACGCGGTGCACGGCGATTACACGCGCCAGCCGTGGCGCGACGACTCGCCGAACCTGATCGTCATCGGTCGCACGGTTGCGCGTTGACACAGGGCCAACGGGCTCTTCACAATCGCATGCAAGCCATCCGGGCCGTTTGGGCCCACGACCAGAAACGCCTATGACCAGCGAGCCGCGCCGCCACATCCGCGTATCCGAGTTTCGGTTTCAGATTCCGCGTCGTAACGGCGAGGGAACGTTTCCGGTGCTGCGATATCAGTTGGGATGGACCGATGCGTTCATCGACGAAGAGACCGGTGACCGCTATGAACTGGCCTACGTGCTCGATCAGCTGGAAGCGCAGGGTTGGGACGTGCACGACCTGCTGAAGGGGCGCGGGACGTTTCGAGAGACCGTGGAGCGCCTGCCGTTGCCGTACGGCGGTCAGTTCGTCCCCGGAGACCCGACGACCCGCGACGCATAGGCTGAGCCAAGCGCTGCGATCCAGCAGCTTGACGTAGACTTCCGCCCGTCCGGGCGCACTGCACGATGTCCATGCCATACCGACTTGGCGCCATTGGCGTTGGCGGCAATGCCGCGGGTCACCTGCGGCGGTTTTCTGCGATGCCCGAGGTTGACGTGGTTGGCCTGGCCGATCCGTCCGAGGCAGCGATTTCGAACGCAACGTCCGGCCTGACGGACCTGCATGAGGTTCCCGCCTACTCCGATTGGCGTGACCTCCTGGCGGCAACCGGCCCGGATGTGGTGCTGGTTTCGACTCCCCACACGCTGCACCACGAGCATGTGATGGGCGCCCTCAACGCCGGCGCGCATGTGCTGTGTGAAAAGCCTCTGGCCCACACGCCGGAGCTGGCACTGGAGATAGCCGATCACGCGAACGATCTTGGCCGACACGTGGTGGTCGGCTTCCAGCGGCGCTTCAGCCCCGGCTATACGTACATGCGCGAGCGGCTACAGCGCGGCGACATGGGGGAGATTACCCACGTGCAGGCCAGCCAATGGCAGGCCTGGATCAACAGCGCCAGGGGCAGGTGGCGGAGCACGCTGGCCCTGGGCGGCGGCGGTCAGCTCAGCGACTCCGGCAGCCATCTCATGGACATGCTGCTGTGGACGACCGGACTTCGCATCGTTGAAGTCGACGCGCGCATGCGTACTTACGACCTGGAAGTCGAAGTCGACGGCGCGGCGGTGTTTCTCTTCGAGAACGGCGCGATTGGCACGCTTTCCATCATCGGCACCGGCCACACGTTCGGGGAGCGCCTGGCGGTGGTTGGCGGCAACGGGGCGATCCGCGCGGACTGGGCTTCGGGCGGTGTGGAGGTGATTCTGGAAGACGACCTGGACACCCAGGTCACGCGTGAAGTCGACGGCCTGTCCGGTGGGAGCAATCCCGACGAACACTTCCTTGCCGTAATCAGCGGCGCAGCCCCCAACGGCTCACCGCCCGAAGACAGCGTCCACTTGCTGGAGGTGCTGGCGGCGATCCGGCAGTCTTCCGTCTCGGGGCAGCGCGAAGTCGTCCGTCGGACCTAGCCTGGATGGGCGGCCGCCTGCCCGTTCGCTGGCGCCCTGCAGTCCGATTCGCCGGCGCCCTGCTGTTGGGCAGCCTGCTGCTCGGCGGCTCGCCAGCGGCTGATATCGCGGTTCGTCTCGATCAGCCCTCGACCGGTTTCGCGCAGTCGCTCGATTTCAAGCTGGGCACCAACGAAATCGTCGACCTCTATCGAGACGGCGGCATTGACCGGGCCGCCCTATACGGAGCCGATCTGGTACGCGTGTGGGTAGGGCATCGATTTCTTGGCGCGGCGGTCGGCAGCACGCCCACCGACTTCGACTGGAACCAACTCCATGCCTTTGTGCAGCGAGTCCTCGACGCCGGCGCGACGCCGATGGTCAGTTTTGTCGCCGCGCCGGCTTGGGTAACTGCTGCTGACGGCACCCCAAGCTCGCAGCACGAGAGCGAACGCTTCGACGCCGCCGGCGTCAGAGGTTATGCCGAGTACGTCGCGGCAGCCATCGAGCGCCTGCGTGATCACTTCGGTCCTGTCGCGCTGACTTGGCCCTACACCATCTGGAACGAGCCGAACAATCATCAGAACGCCGGTCAGCACTACGCCTGCGGCAGCGGCGCGGCATACGCGGAACTCTATGCTGCGGCCCGCGACGCCGTGGCCGCGCGCCTTGGCTCAGGCGTCGTGGCTATGGGCGGACCGTCGCTGGATGCCATCGACACCGGCGCCACGCTTAACCCAGACGGTAGCCGGACCTGCGGGAATGCGCCCGACGTGGACTGGTCTACGTACCTGCGGTCCGTCGACTCAGCGTCCTTCCACGACTTCCTGACGTGGCACTGGTACGGCATGCATCGCATCGGCGAAACAACGTCGGCCGACGTCCTGCGCACACGTCTGTCATGGTTCGAAAACCGCGTGCGCGTGATTTCAGGAATCGCCGCCGGACGGCCCCACTACGTGGAAGAGATCAACTTCAACGGCGATCTTGCGGTCGATCCTCTGGTTCATGCGCCGATAAACGGCGCCTTTCTGGCCTCCGCCACCCTGCGCGCCGTGCGCCAGGGCGCTAGCGGCCTGCTGGTATACAAGGGAACCAGCGACCCGTCGGGGAGATCGCCTCGCGGCGAACCGGACTTCGGTTTGTGGTCCAGCGCGATTGCAGACACTCCGGCACCGGCATTTGGGGTGATGCAACTCGTACGCCGGTTCGTCGCGGGTTCCGGACGACTGACCCGGGTGGATGTACGCGGACCGGACCTTGATGCGCTGGTCGTGGACACCGACCAGGGACCGCGTGCGGCAGTTGTAAATCTATCGCCAAGTCACCGGACCGTACGCGTGACCGGCTTGGCCGCCGCGCCTGCGGTCACCGTCAGCGGTGAATCGGCCTGGACGCCTTCCTGGTTCGACGGTGCGTCCGTCTCCGTTCCGGGCTTTGGATTAGCGGTAATAGACGGCTCGCTCAGCGGGCTACCTGCACTCCCGACCGTCGAGCGCGGCCGCCGGACGTATGACACCCGGTGCTCGTCGTGTCACGGCGTCACACCCTTGGGCGCGCTAGCGCCGGGACTGGCCGGTGCCTCTAAAGCCAGGGTTGACGGCTCGCACGCCGCCGCCCGTCTGACCCACAACGAGCGGATCAACCTGGCTAGCTTCTTCTCTGGCTGGCGAGCCGCTGGCCGCGGGGTCACGGGCGTCGTGCAGGATGCCAAGGGGACTCCCATCGCGGGAGCTCTCGTAATCGGCGCCGGCTTCGACTCCGGCACCGCGGCGTGGACCGACGCCGCAGGGCAGTTTGAACTGCACGTGTCCGATCCGCTGGCCAGCGTCACCTCAACCCCCCGACGGCTCATCGCTCTCCACGCAGACCACGGAGTTGCCTACGCGCCCATCACCCAAGGGGCCACATCGTCTGGACCCATGGCGACATTCGCGCTGCTCGCGCCGACAACAGGCCAGCGACCTGTCCTTGCCTCCATCTATGCGGTTGACGAAGGAAACGGCATCTATCGGCTGGGCACCGCAAGCGCGGGCGCCTCCGAGATCTGGGCCGTCGCCGCAGCCGGCGGCATCGCTCGCCGACTCGCGCACCAGCCAGGGTCCGCGTTCGGCGTTCGACAGACGCACATCGCAGCCGCCGACGCATCAACGGCTGCGGGCAACTGGGTTGTCGCCGCAATCGGATCACATGGTGCGGTGGAGCTTCGACGCGTGACCATCCAGTCAACACCATGAGCCGGCGGCAGGATGCTCGGCGTCCCGCCTGACGCGGTCAGCAGCCTAGGACTTGCCCAGATCGTCCAGGTCTAGCTGATTGATGAACTCGCGAAATACTTCGAGCTTCTCTTCCGCCACGGGCTCGCCTTCCCCGGACTCCTCACCTGAAACATCCGGCTCAAATCCAGCCTCATTGAGGACTGACGGCTCAACCAGAATCGGCGCGTTCGCTCGCACCGCCAGCGCGATGGCGTCACTCGGCCGTGAATCCAGTTCGTAGCGACTTCCGTTTATATCCAGCACGATTGTCGCGAAGAAGGTCGTGTCGACCAGATCCGTCACGACTACCCGTTCCACGGACCCCTTGACCGCTTCAATCAATTGCTTGAGCAGATCGTGGGTCAATGGTCGCGGAACTTCGTGATCCTGGAGCTTGACCGCAATGGCGTCGGCCTCACCCTGGCCGATCACGATCGCAAGATAGCGCGGTCCGTCCCGCTCCTTCAGCACAACTACGCGGCTGGGGCTGATGAGATTGACGCGCACGCTATCCACGATCATTTCGATCATGTCGCTACCGCCACTCCCGCTCCAGGTGATGTCTTAACAGGTTTGGCGCGCACTTTCATGGTATCAGCGCCCATCCACGGAACGAATGCGCGGCGTCACATGGCGTCCGGGGCGCTCAGATCGAACTCGTCGTGCAACAGCTCGGTCGCGCGCGCCACGTGCGACTTGTCCACCAGGCACGTGAGCCGAATCTCACTGGTCGTAATGCTGACGATGTTGATGCCGGCCGCCGCCAAGGCTCCGAACATCCGGGACGCGATTCCCGGTGTGCTCTGAATGCCCACACCCACAATGCTGACCTTGCCCAACTCGGTTGACGCCGCCACGTCGCGAGCGCCGATTTCGGCTGCCACGGGGCGAATCAGATCGAGCGTCGCGTCCAGGTCGGTTTCGGCGATGGTGAACGAAAGGTCGGTCACGCCGCCGTCCGAGACGTTCTGCACGATTACGTCGATGTTGATGTGGCGGTCGGCCAGGGGCTGGAACAAGGCGTGCGCCAGACCTGGCCGGTCACTGACGCCACGAATAGTCACCCGCGCCACGTCGGTGTCATGCGCGACGGCGCGCACTCGCTGCATAGTCTCGATTGGAACCGCTGATTCAGCCACGATTTCCGTCCCTGGTGCATCGCTGAAACTGGAACGTACCACCACCGGCATGCCGAAGTGTTCGGCAATCTCGACCGCGCGCGGATGCATGACACGCGCGCCGAGCTTTGCCATCTCCAGCATTTCGTCGTAAATCACCAAATCGAGCTTGCGCGCGTTCGGCACGATGCGCGGATCGGCGGTGAAGATGCCGTCCACATCGGTGTAGATCTCGCAGCGGTCCACGCCCAAGGCCACGGCCAAGGCCACCGCCGACGTGTCGGACGTTCCGCGCGCGAGAGTGACAATGTCTCCCTCCGGGCCAAGTCCCTGGAATCCGGCCATAACCGGAACGCAGCCGGATTTGAGCTCCGCGCGTATGCGCGTCGGCTCGATCTCCGTGATGCGGGCGCGGCCGTAGCGCCCGTTGGTCCGAATTCCGGCCTGCGGGCCCGAAAGGGCAACCGCGTCGCACCCAAGCTCGTGCAAGGCCATTGACATGAGCGCCGCCGAGACGAGTTCGCCCGTGGACAGCAGAAAGTCCAACTCGCGCGAACGCGGCCGGGTGGCCAGTCGCTCCGCCGCAGCGATCAGATCGTCAGTCGTGTCGCCCATTGCGGACACCACCACGGCTATGCGGTCGCCCTGTGTAAGCGAGTCGTGAATTCGCTCGGCCACCGCACGGATTCGTTCACTCGTCGCGACCGAAGATCCACCAAACTTTTGAACGAGTACTGCCACGCCTAACCACGCTGTCGACACACGAACCTACGATGCTAGCAATCGCAGCCCGTCGACGCGCACCACCATCGCGTCCAACGGCGCCCACAGCCGACGCTAGCTCGGTGTGCTCGCCCCCTAATGCCTCGCCATAACGTCGTGGGCCAGGTCAACGATCCGTCGCTGGTAGTTCGCCAGCGACCAGCGCTCAGCGCGTTCGCGGGCCGCTTCGCTCATCGCCGCTCGCCGACGCCCGTTCCGAATCAGCGTCAGCGTCGCGGCGACCAACTCCTCCAGCGTGCGCCAGCGAAACCCGCTGCGTCCTGGCTCGACAATCTCGCGCAATCCTCCGCCGTCGAAGACAATCGGCACGGCGCCGGACATCATCAGTTCGGCGACCGCCATTCCAAAGTGCTCGAACCGCTCGGGAGCGCGGCGTTCAGATTCCCCGTATCCCGCCGCATGCCAGGCAATGGCGGCATGTGCCCGCAACTCGCGCACCGTTGTCTCGTCGGCATTCGGATACACGTCAATCGGCAGTCCACGCGCCTCGGCCTCCACCCTGAGCAGATAATCCGCATCCACCGGGCGCTGACCAACGCCGCCAACAAGCGCCAGGCGCCAGCCGACGAGACCTCGGTCACTCAGCATCCGGAAGGCCCGAACCATGGCGATGTGCTTCTTGTTGTGCCCCCCGACAAAGAAGCGGCCAATCGAGACGATCAGCGGCCGCTGTCCGGCCACTTCCTGGCGATCATCGGCGATGACCGGCGGCTCGATGACTGGTCCCGTGACTCCCCAGCGGCGCCGCAGCCACGACGCGGTGAAGTGCGAGTTGGGCGTCACCGCGTCGTACGAGCGCAGGGCGTCGGAATACCTGGCGGCATGGTCGTCTCCCGCGCAGTAGGCCAGTTTTGGGACTAGGCGTCGGGTCATTCGCTGATAGAGATCTCGCGGCAACGATCCGCGCTCCTCAATTGAACCCAACCCAAGGCCCAGTCGCCGACCCTCCCAGCGATTGGCTCCGCCGGACGCTGCCGACCGAATCGCCAACTCTCGAGAGCCTGTCGGAACATCGATCCAGGGACTCGGCGCAAAGTCGCCTTTGGCTCCCGCCCGTCCCTCGGCCAGCACATGGCCGGAGTTCGTCGCAATCGTGTAGGTGCGATCGTCGTGACTCATCGCGCTGAGCCAGAAGCGGACCCGGGTACCGTCCCGCACTGCAATCCGCCCGTCGCCATCGGACTGGCGGAAGAGAGCGCCCCGGTGGGCCTCGGTGCCAAACCAGCCGGATCGCTCGTGAGCGGCACCAACCCCCCGGCCAATTCCTCGAAGCGCGCTGCCAACAACCCGCCAGGCGGTACTGCTGCGACGCGCCGAAAAATAGACAAACCGGATCGATGGCAATCCACGACCGTCAACGAGGCTGAGATGGGTGCCGTTGATGAACAAGTCGGCGCCACCGGCGACATCGCGTCCGGTAAGTTGCGGCCGCTCGGGCATGAAGCGGAAGTCCACCCCGTGCAGATCGATACCTGCCCAGTCCACGACGGCGGATCGTGGCAACGGACAGTGCGAGACCACGCTCACCGAGCCCAGCTCCCGCAAGGCACTTGCCGCGCTAAGAACTTGACGCTCGCCTCCGCCCAGCGTGGCCAGCCAGCCGTCGAACAGAACGATGCGCTTGTTCTTCACGTCGACCCGGTCAACCGCCGTGGGGCCATCCGTCGCCTAGCATGATCGTTCTCGCAAGTGGCTAAATCCCGTGCGGCAAGCGGAGGCCGCACCGGCGTCAGTCGTATACCCCGCGAAGCAGGTACCACCGTACCCTCAGAACATCGAACAACATCGAGACGGCATCGGACAGGGGGCGAACCTTGCTCATCGGAACGTGTCGCCACTCGACTGGAATCTCCACCGTCTGCCAGCCGCGACGTCGGGCGATGGCCAACAGTTCCACGTCAAACGCGGTTACCTGCTCGTGCTGAATGACGTCGCTATCGGCTGGATAGAGCCGAGCCCGACGAAAAATGTCCTCGGCCGCATCCGCCGAAAACCCTTTGAAGCCACATTGCGTGTCGGTGAATCCACTGACGCCCAGCCAGCTCACCAAACGGTTGAATCCGCGCCCAAGCGCATGCCGGCGCCACGGCTCGTCATATCGCTGTGACTGGTCCAATTCCCGTGAGCCGATCGCAACGTCGGCTCCGCGCCGAATCTCTTCAACGATTCGTTCAACGAAAACGAGTGGCACCGCAAGATCGGCATCCATGAACATCCGCACGGCGCCGCATGCCGCCAACATGCCGCGCGCGACGGCCGCGCCCTTGCCACGGTGCGGCTCGGCCAGCACCACCGGAACGAGGTGTCCCACGCCGACGTCCGCTTGTGCCCAGGTCTGAGCGACCTCAAGGGTGGCGTCCCCGGATCCATCGTCCACGACCACAACTTCGACCAGCCCGTCGCGGCCGGCCGCCCACTCGTCAATGGCGCGTAGCGTGCCTGCCAGGCGGGCTTCCTCGTCGTACGCCGGAATGACGATTGACAGTTGCAGCGGCGCCCGGGGCGGACTAGTCGACGGTGGCACGGAATCCGCCGAACTGCTGCCCGTCACGCGGCGTCAGTCGTCCGCCGGATCAGGCGCCGCAGGTTGCAGTGCCGCCGGAAGACCTCGGGCTACAAGATCCCGCACGTGCTCATGCTGCCAGCGCAGCCAGCGGTTCGCGCGCGCGGCTTCCTCGCGCACTCGGGCCGGCGCGGTCCCGCCAAGCGACGTCCGGCGCGCGACGGCCCTCGGAAGATCCAACCTTTCCCGCACGTCCGCGGAAAGCCTCGAATCGGCCTCCGCAAAGTCGGCATCGTCCAGGTCGGCCAGTTCGACGCCCCTATCCTCGGCGAGGCGAACCAGTCGCCCCACGGCCGCATGCGCGTCGCGAAAGGGTACGTCCTGCTCGGTCAGGTCGTCGGCAATCTCAATGGCCGTGGAATGCCCCATACCGGCCACTGCCGCCATGCGCTCGCGGTTCACCGTTAGCGTGTCCAGGGCTCCGGTCAGCGCCCGCAGCGCCGCGAGCACGTCGTCTTCCACTCGAAATACGGCGCGCTTGTCCTCCTGCATGTCCAGGGCATAGCTCAGCGGTACGCCCTTCAGCGTCGCTTGCCACCCCACAGCCGCACCCGTGATCGCGGCGGCCTTTGCACGTGTCAGCTCCGCCACGTCGGGGTTGAGTTTCTGGGGCAGCATGCTGCTGCCGGTCGCAAACGCATCGTCGAACCGCACCATGCCGAACCCCGGCGACGCCCAAATCACGAGGTCTTCCGCCCAGCGCGACAGGTGACCGCTGAGCGTCACGCAGGCCTGCAGCACCTCGCTCACAAAATCCCTGTCGGACACGGCGTCCAAGCTGTTGCGCGCCACCTGGCTGAAGCACAGTTCCTCCGCGACAAACTCGCGATCAATGTCGAATGCAACGCCGGCTAATGCTCCCGCGCCCAGCGGACATACGTCGGTCACGGTGTAGGCGTACAGGATGTTGTCCACGTCGCGCCGGTGCATTTCAAACAGGGCCAGGAAGTAGTGGCCCAAGGTGACCGGCTGGGCGACCTGCAAGTGGGTGAAACCCGGCGCAATCGTCTCCGCCTCCTCTTCAGCCCGCCGCACCAGCACGCCCAATAGATCAAGCACCGCGGTCACCAGGCGCAAGCAGAAGCCCTTGCAGTAGAGCCGGAAGTCCGTTGCCACCTGGTCGTTACGGCTGCGCGCCACGTGTAGTCGTCGACCGTGGTCGCCGATCCGCTCGGTCAGCACCCGTTCGACGTAGCTGTGCACATCCTCGTCGTCAGCGTTCACCGGAGGTCCACCGAGCTGATCGAGTTCCGCCAGCAGTTTGTCGAGCGCCTCGGTCAGCGCCTCCGCGCTACTTGCCGGAATGATCTCCTGCCGGCCCAGCATCGCGGCGTGGGAGCGACTGGCCACGATGTCCTCGCGGTACATGCGCCGGTCGACGGGAAACGAGCGCGTAAAGGCGCGCGCGACATCCGCGGGCGGTTTGTCGAAGCGTCCACCCCACATAAGCGCGGCCTATTTCAGCCGACGGGGCACAAGGATCTCGTCAGGCGCCTCGTGCGGCGTCGAGCGCATCCAGACCTTCGTCGAGTTCATCCACGCTGATCGTCAGCGGCGGCACGATGCGGATCGTCTCCGGTCCGGCCTTGATCAGCAGCAGTCCATCGCTGCGAGCCTTCTCCACCACCTCTGTCGCCACGTCCTCCGACTCCAGGTCGAAGCCGACCATCAGCCCCAGACCGCGCACGCCGGTGACACGGGCGCCCTGCTCGGCGCTGGCCCGCAGACGCGCCCGCACGTGCTCGCCCTTCGCCTGCACTTCATCCAGAAAACCGGCAGCCAGCACTCGATCCAGCACCACCCGCGCCGCAGCGCAGGCAACCGGACTGCCGCCGAATGTGGATCCGTGCTCACCCGGCGCCAGCACGCTCACGGCCTCGCTGCTGAGGACGGCGCCGATCGGCAAGCCGCCGCCGAGGCCCTTGGCCAGACCGATCAGGTCGGGGGTGACGCCAAAGTTCTCGTAGCCGAACAGGCGACCCGTGCGCCCGATGCCAGTCTGGACCTCGTCGAAGATCAGCAGCACGCCATGCTCGTCGCAGACCCGGCGCAGACCTTGCACGTAGTCCACGTCGGCCATGCGTACGCCGCTCTCGCCCTGGACCAGTTCGACCATTACGGCGGCAGTTGACGGCGAAATCGAGTCGTCCACGGCATCCAGATCGTTCAACGGCACGTGCGTGAATCCTGAGGGCATGGGCGCAAACGGCTCCTGGTAAGCCGGAGTACCAGTCGCCGCCGTGGTGGCGATCGTGCGGCCGTGGAATCCGTGCTCCGCCGTGATGACTTCGTAGGCGCCATCGCGCTGCGTGCGCCCCCACTTGCGAGCGATCTTCAGGCAGGTCTCGCTGGCTTCGGCGCCGCTGTTGACGAAGAACACGCGGTCCAGCGCCGAGTTGTCCACTAGGCGCTGCGCAACCTCAAGCTGCGGCGTCGTGTAGAACAGGTTGGAAATGTGCGCCAGGGACCGAACTTGCTCCGCCACCGCGTCGCACAACTCGGGATCGCCGTGGCCCAGCGTGGTGACGGCAATGCCGGCGGTGAAGTCCAGGTACGAATTGCCCTCGTCGTCCCACAGGCGCGACCCCTCACCGCGCACCAGCGTCACCGGAAAGCGGCGAAACGCCTGGTGGTAATAGCGCGCTTCCAGCTCTTGCCAGCCCATGCGTCGTTCAGCCTCGGGAGGGGTCGAACGGCAGTCGCCGTTCCGACTCGGATTATAGGGACGCGGCTTCGGCCCTCACCTGGGTACCGCCGCCGGTCGGGTCCAGGGCACGCCTCAGTGCATGGCTTCGCGATCCGTTGGCAATGCAGACCCTGCCCACTTCACCGAGCAAGGCCACGGCGGACCGGACCTTTGGGACCATCCCACCCGCAATCACCTCGTCCCCGATCAAGCGCTCGGCGCCAACCGGATCCAGGTGCGCCAGCACCTCGCCATCCGCGCCTTTGACACCGTCCACGTCGGTCAGAAACACCAGGGCCGCGGCCCGCGTGGCGCTCGCCAACGCCCCCGCGATGTCGTCACCGTTCACGTTATACAGCGACCCGCGATCGTCGACACCGAGCGGCGAAACCACCGGCACATGTCCCCCGGACGTCAGGTCATCGAGAATTGTCGTATTCACCGTTTGAACGCGACCCACCCAGCCAAGCTCCGGCGATGCCTGTTGTACGCCCACCACGCCGCCGTCCGGTCCGCTGATGCCCACCGCGGAGACTCCGGCCTGTTGCAGCGCGCCAACAACGGCCGGCGCCACCAGCCCACGAAACACCAGCACCGCGTCGTCCCGCGTCTGGTCGTCGGTCACGCGCAGGCCGTTATGCCAGGTAGTCTTGCGTTTCCTCGCCGCTTGCCAGGCCGTCAGTTCGTCACCGCCGCCATGGGCGATAACGACCCGCACGCCGGCATCGACCAGGGCCCGCACATCCGTGCCGACTCGTCCCGCGGCCATGTCCGCCGTCCCGCCGATCTTCACGACCACGTAGCGGCCGGTCAGATCAGGCGTGGCTGTTGAATCGGATTCGAGATTGCCGGCGCTCAGGTCATGTACTCCGCGTTGATCGCCACGTACTCCGCCGAGAGGTCCCCGCCCCAGGCCGTTGCCCTCGCCTCGCCCTGGTTCAGTGCCACCTCAATCGTGACGTCGGGCTGCCGGAAATGCTCGGCAACCAACGACTCCTCGTATACCGCGGGGGCTCCCTCGCGGACGACCTGCGTGTCGCCGATCCAGATGTCGAGCAAGTCCGGGTCGAACACGGCGCCGCTATTACCCAGGGCCATCACAATCCGGCCCCAGTTCGGGTCGCCGCCGTGAATCGCGGTCTTCACCAGCGACGATGTCGTGACCGCGCGCGCCGCCGTACGCGCCGTGGCGTCGTCCGACGCTCCACGCACCGTCACGGCGAAGACCTTCGTCACACCCTCGCCCCCGCGCACGATCTCCTTCGCCAACCACCGGCACACCGCCTGCAAACCGCGCGTAAACGCTTTCGCGTCAGAGGTGCCTTCCTGGATCAAGCCGGTCTCGCTGGCGCCGTTGGCCAGCAGCAGTGCGGTATCGCTTGTCGACTGATCGCCGTCGATGCTGAGCAGATTGAAGGAGTCGGCCACGGTCTCGCTCAGCAGCCGCTGCAACGTGCCGCCTTCCAGCTCGGCGTCTGTTGTCATGAATACGAACATCGTCGCCATGTTCGGATGCACCATGCCGGCGCCCTTCGCCGCGCCGGCGATTCGAATGGCGCCGCCGGACACCGGAACCTCAATGGCCAGCGTCTTTGGGCCGATATCTGTCGTCAGCATGGCCCGCGCGACCGCCTCACCCGCGTCAGGCGTCAGTTCCAGCGCCTCAACCCCCGCCAGGATCTTTGGCATCGGCAGGTGGAATCCAATCACGCCCGTCGACGCAACGAGAATCTCATCGGCCGGCACGCCGAATCGGCTGGCAAAGGCGTCAATGAACGCCAGCCCATCGGCCCGCCCGCGGGCGCCAGTAAACACGTTCGAGTTGCCGCTGTTGAAGACGATGCCGCGGGCCGGCTTCCGGGCGAGACGCTCCTTGTTGATCGTTACCGAGGCTCCATACACGCGGTTGGTCGTAAAGGTCGCTGCCGACTGACAGGGCGTGTGCGTGCTTAGGATCGCGCCCAGATCCAGCGCCCCCGTAGCCTTGATTCCAGCGGTCACGCCGCCACCCACGAACCCTCGCGGCGCCAGCGTGCCCCCGGGAATGACCCGAAAGCCGTCAAGTTCCGCAGGTGGCTCGTGCATCTACGGGTGACTCGGCGGAATCGCCAGGCCGACCTGCTCGTCGATCCCCACCATCACGTTCGCGTTCTGGACCGCGCTGCCAGCCGCGCCTTTGCCAAGGTTGTCGATCGCGGCCATCGCCACCAGCGTCTGCGTCGCCTCGTCCACCGTCCAATGCACAAAGGCATGGTTCCCGCCGGATGTCCACTTGGTGTGCGGCGGCACGCCCGCCAGGTGCACGAACGGCTCGTCCTCATAGGCGTCGCGGTACGCCTGCTCGACTTGCGGCGGCGCGACAGCTTCATTCAGCGCCCCGTACGCCGTAATCAGGATGCCCCGCGTCATCGGCACCAGGTGCGGCGCGAACGTCACCTCGACCGGCGTCCCGCCAATGTCGCTCAACTCCTGCGCGATTTCCGGACTCTGGTAGTGGTCCGCCACCCGATAGGCCGACGAATCTTCATTGATCTCGGAGAACCCGTAGGCGGCCGACGCCGAACGCCCGGCTCCGGATACGCCGGTCTTCGAGTCCACCATCACGTGTCCGTCCAGCAAGCCGGCGCTCGCAGCCGGCGCCAGCGCCAGCGCCGCCGTGATCGCATGACAACCCGGATTGGCCACCAGGTCGGTCTCGCGAATGTGTTCGCGATGCCACTCCGTCAGCCCGTATACGGCCGAATCGATCCATTCCGGCGCCGCGTGCTCCACGCCGTGCCAGCGCAGGTAGTCCGCCGGATCTCGCAACCTGAAATCCGAACTGACGTCGATGCAACGAATCCCGTCGTCGAGAAACGGCGCCAGCTGCGCCGCCGACGCCTTGTGCGGCAGGCACGAGATCACCAGGTCGGCGCTCCCGTTCAACTCGGGCGTCAGCTCCAGGTCGGCGTAGGCGGCCCGGCCGCTGGCGCGCATCCACGGAAACACCTCGTGCAGACGGCGTCCGGCCTGGCTGCGGGCGGTGGCGCCGACGATTTCGAACTCCGGGTGGACGGCCAAATAGCGAACCAGTTCGCCGCCGGAATACCCGGTCGCGTTGAGAATTCCTATGCGCATACGCACCTCGCCTGGGAGAAGCGATTATATGGACGCTCGGCGCCCGCGCCGCAGGTTTTTCAGGCGTGCAGCGTAAGCAACAGGATCAGCGCCAGGGAACCGGCGCCCACGCGGTAGGCCGCAAACGCGATCAGGCTGTGTCGAGCGACGAATCGCAGCAGCCAGCGCACGGCTGCTGCCCCCACCACTGCCGCGACAAGCGTCGCCCCGATTAGCAGCGAGATGTCGCCGATCGAGTTGCCGCTGATCGCCACGTCCAAAAACTGAACCAGACCCGCACCCGCCACTGCCGGCGCCAGCAGGAACAGCGAAAACCTGGCGGCGGCCTCACGCTCCACGCCCAGACCTCGCGCCACCGTCATCGTGATACCTGCCCGCGACACCCCGGGAACCAGTGCCGCGAACTGCGACAAGCCAACCGCGACCCAGAGCGCGAACGGCGTGGAGGCTAAGTCGTGGCGACTGGTACCGAAGCGGTCGGCCGCCGCAAGGCCCAGTCCAAACACGATCAGCAGCACCGCCGCCAGCGTCGGGTCGCGCAGCGTAGTCAGCCAACCCCGCAGCGGCAGCGCAATCAGGCCGATCAACAAGGTCGATCCAACCAGCGCCGCCAGAAGCCGACGGGCCAGCTCCACGGAGTCCCCCCGGCCGATCACGCCGCGCGCCAGCCAGACCCAGTCGGACCAGAGCGCGATAACCAGTGCCAGACCGGTCCCCACGTGCAGCGCCACCGACAACGTAAGCCCCGTCAGAAACGGATCGGACCAGCCGGCCAGGGCCGGGACCAGCACCAGGTGGCCTGAACTGCTGACCGGCAGAAACTCGGTCAGCGCCTGGACCGCCGCCAGGATGATCACCTCGCCCCACATGGGTCAGCCGACCCAGCGAGACGCCGGTGCGCACCCTGGCGGGCGGCCCAGTGTCAAAGCGTCTAGATGAATACCGGAGCGAGCACCAGCGTGATCGTGCTCAGCAGCTTGACCAGCACGTGCAGCGACGGACCGGCGGTGTCCTTGAACGGGTCACCGACGGTGTCGCCCACAACCGAGGCGGCGTGTACGTCCGTGCCCTTCCCGATTGGGTTGCCGTCTTCGTCGCGCAAGTGCCCCGCCTCGATGAATTTCTTGGCGTTGTCCCAAGCGCCGCCGCCGTTGTTCATCACCGTCGCCAGCAGGACGCCGGCGATGGTGCCGACCATCAGCAGGGCGGCTTCGGCCTCGGCTCGCAGCACCAGCCCGACCACGATCGGCATGATGACGGCCAGCAGTCCGGGCGCGATCATCTCCCGCAGCGCCGAGCGCGTGCTGATGTCTACCGCCTGGCTGTAATTCGGCTCCACCGTGCCTTCGATGATTCCCGGCTCCTCCCGCCATTGGCGGCGGACCTCCTGGATCATCGCCTGGGCCGCGCGGCCTACCGCACGGATCGCCAGTGAACTGAATAGGAAGACCAGCATCCCGCCCAACATGGCGCCGATGAACACCTCGACCTTGGAAAGATCGACCGAGTGCAGATCAGCGGTTTCCAGGTACGCGCTGAACAGCAGGAAGGCCGCCAGCGCGGCCGAACCGATGGCGTACCCCTTGGTCAGCGCCTTGGTCGTGTTGCCCACCGCGTCCAGGCCGTCCGTGATGTCGCGCACGTCCTCCGGCGCCTCGGCCATCTCCGTGATCCCGCCCGCGTTGTCCGCGATCGGGCCAAAGGTGTCCATGGCCAGGATGTAGGCCGCGCTCATCAGCATGCCCATCGTGCCGACGGCCGTGCCGAACACGCCCGCCTCGAAGTTGCCGATGGTGATGCCGAGGTCCGCAAACCCTTGAATGCCGGCTTGGAAAGACGCCCAGAGCGCCACCGAAATGACGATGATCGGCATCGCCGTGTTTTCCAGACCAACGGCCAGTCCGGAAATGATGTTGGTGGCCGCGCCGGTCCGGGAGGCCTCGGCGATTTCTCGCACGGGCCGGTTGAACGCCGTGTAGTACTGCGTGATGTAGACAAAGGCCACGCTGGTCAGAATGCCGATCACGCCGCAGAGGAAGAACCACCACGACTCCAGCATCACCAGGGCTGATATCGCCATGCCGACCGTGGCCAGCACGGCAGTTGTCCAGTACCCCACGTCCAGCGCCCGCTGCGCGTTGCGCACGCGGTCGGGCCGGATTACCAGCAGTCCGACGATCGAAGCGAGAGCCCCGAACGACCGAACCACCAGCGGAAACAGAATCCAGGCAATGTTGTCTTCGCCGGTCGCCTTGAAAACGGCGACACCCAGAATCATGGCCCCGATGCTCTCGGCGGCCGTGGATTCGAACAGGTCCGCGCCACGTCCGGCGCAGTCGCCCACGTTGTCGCCCACCAGGTCGGCGATCACCGCGGGGTTGCGCGGGTCGTCTTCCGGCAGGCGGGCTTCCACCTTGCCTACCAGGTCCGCGCCCACGTCGGCGGCCTTGGTGTAAATGCCGCCGCCCAACTGCGCGAACAGGGCCACGAAGCTGGCCCCGAACCCGAACCCGACGATCAGTTCCGGCGTCACCTTCGGGTTCTCAAACCCGCCAAACAGCCAGAACAGCATGAACACGCCGAGCAAACTGAGGCCCACGATCAGGATTCCGGAAACCGCTCCGCCGCGCAGGGCAATCGTGAGCGCGTCGCCCAGCGACCGGGTGGCCGCGCTGGCGGTTCGAACGTTGGACCGAACGGCAATGATCATGCCGATCACGCCCGAGAGACCGGACAGCACGGCGCCAACCAGGAACGACACCCCGGTCCGCCAGGCGAGGTCGCCGGCCTCTATGCCCTTGGCCTCGTTTTCGCCAAAGAACAGCAGCAGAACTGCCAGGAAGGCGGCCGCCACGATGGCCATCCAGGCGATGGTGCGGTATTGCCGCTGCAGGAACGCCGTGGCGCCGTCGAATATGCGGTCGCCGTTCAGCGACATCCGACCGAACAGTTCCGACCGATCTTCGGCGTCCAAGCCCTGCATGGCCGGAATGAGATCCGCGGGGTTCGCCGATCGGTCAACCGGACGCGTCAGAACATCGCGCGCCAGGTAGATGACGACGAGCACCGAGACGATGATCGACGCGGGTACAAGCCAGACCAGACCTTCCAACTACGAAACCTCCCTGCGAACCATGCGGCGCAATGGCTGGGTGCATGGTGAAGCGACCGAGATAGACCAAGACATCGAACTAGCTCTTTTTGTCGCGAATGGGCTCAACCGCGAGGATCTCCCCGAGGGCCTCCAGCACCGCCCGCATATCGGCGTCCGATCCAATCGAGACGCGCAGCGCGTTGGCATGCCGGGGCTCCTCAGCAAAGCGGCGGACCAGAATTCGACGGTTGGCGAGTTCACGTTGAATGACGCCCGCGTCGTGGGGCGCGCACTCAACGAACACAAAATTCGCTTCGGATGGATAGACCTGGAGATCAAAGCGTCCGCGGAGCTCCTCCGCAAATGCGTCCCGCCGGACGCGAGTTGCCTCCCAGTGCGCCTCCGCCCACGCGATTTCGTCACAGGCTGCCACCCCGGCAACCTGCGCAAGCCGGCTGACATTGTACGAGTCCTTGACGCGGTGCAAGACATCAATGAATGCGGGATCGCTGACGGCATAACCCAGGCGGATCCCCGCCAAACCAAACGCTTTGGAGAACGAGCGCGTCACGCACACGTTCGGCAGCGTGCGCGCCAGGTCAATCCGGTCGCTCGACGCGAACTCCACGTAGGCCTCGTCGATCACCAGCAGGTTCGTGCGCTCCGCCAGCCAACGCAGTTCGTCGGCTCCGTAGTGCGTGCCGGCCGGATTGTTGGGGCTGGCCACAAACGTCACAGCTCCGCGCGCGGCCGCCAGTTGTCGAACCGGCAACTCGAACCCCGGCCCTAACGGGCAGTGAACCATCCGTGCGCCCTGGATCTCAGCGAGCACGGGATACAGGGAGTAGCTCGGATTAGGAGCCACCACTCGTGCGCCGGGCCCGCAAACCGCGCGAAAGATCAGGTTCAGCACGTCGTCCGACCCGTTGCCCACGAAGACTTGGTCAGGCGTCACGTCGTGCCGCTCGGCCAGCCGCTCGCGCAGTTCCTGGCTCACCGGATTCGGGTACAGGCGCACGTTGTCGGTGACGGCCTCGCGCAGCCGCGTCAGCACACCCGGGGCCACGGCCGGACTTTCGTTAGTGTTGAGCTTTATCCAGCCGGTATCGCTCGGCTGATGGCCCGGTGTGTAGCCGTGCAGCGCGGCGATCTCGGGACGTATTTCGACCATGGACAGAGTTCGGGGACCGTCGGGCGCTACGCGGGCATTCGGGACCGCATCGTACCTATTGGCTGCGGGTTCCGCCCGTAGCCCGCCTCAGTCTTCCCAGCCAAGATCGGGAAACGCTGCCCGCGCTCGGGTGTATGTCGCCAGTGATCCCAGATCGCGGATGGCTCCCTCGGCCACCAGCCCGGGCAGTCGAGCGAGCGGTGTCATGACCACTTCGATCTGTTCCGTTTCCTCGGGCTCGGGCTCACCAACCCGCTCGGCGTCCAGAACAACAAACACGTGCGCCAGGTTGCGGTTGCGCGAGGGACTCGTCAGCAGCGTCCCGGCGCAATGCATCCGACCCGCGTAGCCGGTCTCCTCCAGCAATTCGCGGGAAGCCGCAGCCTCCGGCGTTTCGTCGTCTTCGACCAGCCCCGCGGGAAATTCCAGCACCACGTCACGGGCGCCGTGTTTGTACTGGCGCACCAGCGGCACTGTGCGGTCGGGGGTGACTGCCACCATCAAGCAGAAGTCGTTTTGGTCCAGCACGTGGTACTGCGAAAGCTCCAGCCCACTCGGCAGACGCACGTGCTCCAGCGTGTGCGTCAGCCAGCGGTCGCTGGAGATCGTCCGTGACTCCAGGATCTCCCAGGGCCGAAGGTCAGGCATGAAGGCCCAGCCCCGTCGGGATCGACGTATGGCGAGCTTTCGGTGCATTCCATACGGGCATTGGGTTGAGCGCTGCGTGGGCGGCGTTAGAGGATGGGTTCATCTCCGCCCTTAACTGCTTGAGGATTCGTTCCGTGACTGACCCGCGCGTGGAAGCGCTTGCCGACATCCTAGTGCAGCACTCGACTGAAGTCGGCCCCGGCGACCTGGTCGTCATCGACGGCACCGCCAATGCCCAACCGCTTTTGATGGCCTGTTACCGGCGCGTGCTGGCGGCCGGCGGACACCCGCGGCTCAACGTGGGATTCGAGGAAGCCCAGGAGGTGTTCCTGTCCGAAGCCAGCGATGAGCAGCTCGAATTCCTGGACCCGATCGCCAAGTTCCAGGCCGACTCCATCCAAGTCGCGATCCGAATCCGCGCTACCGAGAACACTCGCGCACTGGCCAACGCCGATCCATCGCGCCTGGCCAAGACCATGATCGCGCGCCGTCCCGTCATGGATCAGATCATCGAAAACGTCCGCTGGGTCCTCTGCGACTACCCCACCAATGCTCTGGCCCAGGAGGCCGAGATGTCGCTCAGCGAGTACGCCGACTTCCTGTATGGCGCCACCAACATCGACTGGTCCGAAATGACGACGCAGTTGGCGTCGCTCAAGACGCGGCTTGAAGCCGGCTCGGAAATTCGCATCGTCGGCCCCGAAACGGACCTGACCCTTCGGACCGCTGGTCGCATCTGGGAACCAGCCGACGGCAAAAAGAACATGCCCGACGGCGAGATCTTCACGGCGCCAATCGAAGACAGCGTCAACGGTCGAATCCGGTACGAGTTCCCGGCCATCTACCAGGGTCGCCAGGTCGACGGCATCACGCTCACGTTCAAGGACGGACTGATCGTGGAAGCCGCCGCCGAACGCGGCGAAGAGTTTCTCAACGCCATCCTCGATACCGACCCGGGCGCCCGCCGGCTTGGCGAAATCGGAATCGGAACCAACGACGGGATCCAGCGCCACACCAAGAACATCCTCTTTGACGAGAAGATGGGCGGCACGGTGCACCTCGCCGTCGGACGCGCCTACGAGTTCACCGGCGGCAAGAATCAGTCCGCGGTTCACTGGGACATGGTGAAGGATCTGCGCACGGACAGCGCGTTGTACCTCGATGGTGCACTTCTGCAAGAAAACGGGGTGTTTGTCGAATAGTCGAATGTTCGTTTTGTAGCTTCATATTGGGCAACAGCGCCAGATTACGGCCTGTTGCGCTGGGAAACAACGGTCCCAAATCCATCGTCCTGTGGTACGATGAGTCCATCGGACAGACCACCTGATCCCGGGCACGAGAAAGCGGAGGCGGTTCGGGCATCAACGGAAAGAACCTATCCGAAACCGCCGCCCTGCAGCACACGTTCGCGCAGTGATCGGCCGGCCCCACCGGCCTGCTGGTTCTGCGAATATCAGGCACACCCGTCCCACTGAAGCCTTCGGGCCGCTATGCAGCCACATCGTCGTGGTGAACGAGCCCGCCAGTCGGTCGGCGAAGGAGCTCTAAGCCGAATGGCGTATACGGCTAAAGACATCCAGGTGCTCGAGGGCCTCGAAGCCGTTCGCCGCCGGCCAGGGATGTACATCGGCAGTACCGATACGCGCGGTCTTCACCAACTGGTCTTTGAAGTCGTGGACAACGGCGTCGACGAAGCGCTGGCTCAGCGGGCAACCCGGATCGAAGTCGTCATCACCCGCGACGGGTGGGTGCGCGTAACCGACGACGGCTCCGGCATCCCGGTCGATGAACACCCCAAGGTCAAGCGCCCCGCGCTCGAAGTCGTCATGACCACCCTCCACGCCGGCGGCAAGTTCGACAACGGCGCCTACAAGGTGTCGGGCGGCCTGCACGGCGTTGGCGTCTCCGTGGTCAACGCCGTCTCAAGCCGGATGCGTGTCACGGTCAGGCGCGACGGCTATTGCTGGACGCAGGAGTACGAGCGCGGCATTCCGCTAGGCGACGTCGTCAAGGGCAAGCGGACGAGAACGCATGGCACCGAGGTCGAGTTCCTGGCCGACGACCAGATTTTCGAGACCCTCGACTACGACTTCGACATCCTCGACCAGCGCATTCGCGAGATGGCGTTTCTGGCCGGCGGTACCACCATGCGTCTGCTGGACGAGCGCTCGGGTCGCCAGGCCACGTACTACTTCGAAGGCGGCGTCACCTCCTTTGTTCGCCGTCTTACCCGCCGGCGCGGCCGCCTGCACCCGGATCCGATCGTGCTGCGCGGCCAGGTGGAAACTACCCAAGTTGAAGTCGCGCTGGCTTATTGCGACACCGTGTCGGAACAGATTCACACCTTCGCCAACACCATTCGCAACATCGACGGCGGCACCCACCTCACCGGCTTCCGTTCCGCACTCACCCGCTCGCTCAACGACTACGCCCGCAAGAGCGGGCAACTCAAGGACAGTGACCCGAATCTCACGGGCGACGACGTTCGCGAAGGGCTGACCGCCATCGTCAGCGTGATGATTCCGGAGCCGCAGTTCGAGGGACAGACCAAGGCTCGCCTCGGCAACAGCGAGGTCGCCGGGCACGTCCAGTCCGTCGTCAACGACCAGCTCGGCACCTACCTCCACGAACACCCCAGCGAGGCTCGCAAGATTGTCGAGAAGACGAAGCTCGCGGCCCGTGCCCGTGTTGCGGCTCAGAAGGCCCGAGACCTCGTGGTCCGCAAGGGCGCGTTGGATGGCTTCGCCCTGCCCGGCAAGCTGGCCGACTGTCAGGAGCGCAACCCCGACCGCTGCGAACTCTTTATCGTCGAAGGCGACTCCGCCGGCGGCAACGCCAAGCAGGGCCGCGACCGGCGCTTCCAGGCCATCCTGCCCATCCGCGGAAAGATCCTGAATGTCGAAAAGGCCCGCGTCGACAAGGTCCTCTCCAATGAGTCAATCCGAAACATCATTACGGCCGTGGGCGGCGGCGTTGGGCTTGAGTTCGACGTCACCAAGATCCGCTACGGCCGCGTGGTCATCATGACCGACGCCGATGTCGACGGTTCCCACATCCGTACCCTGCTGCTCACCTTCTTCTACCGGGAAATGAAGCCGCTGATCGAGAATGGCAATCTCTACATTGCCCAGCCACCGCTGTTCCGCGTCGGCAACTCCCGGCGGGCCGACTACGCCTACAGCGAAGACGAGCGCGACCGGTTGCTTCGCCAGATTTCAGGCAGGGTGAGCGTGCAGCGTTACAAGGGCCTCGGCGAAATGAACGCCGAACAACTCTGGGAGACCACGATGAACCCGGAGGACCGGCATCTCCTGCAGGTTGGGATGAACGGCAACGGTGACGCGCACGTCGACCAGGTGTTCTCGCGGCTGATGGGCACGGACGTGGGCGAACGCCGCCGCTTCATCATCAACCGCGCTCGCACGGTCCGAAACCTGGACGTCTGACGATCCACGCATGACGGCCTCCGCCGAGAGACCGGCCATCGCCCTGGATGTCATGGGTGGTGACCGGGCGCCGGACGCGACTATTGAGGGCGCCATCCGCTGGGCCAGGTCAACCGGCCAACGCGCCATCCTGGTCGGCGATGTCGACATCATGCGCGGCCTGCTGTCGAGCGACGGCGAGGATCCCTCCAGTTGGCGTCTGGAATCGGGGCCGACCACCATCGGCATGGATGAACACCCGGTACAGGCTGTGCGATCCACGCGCGACGCGTCGATTCGGCGCTGTGCGGAGCTCGTCCGCTCCGGGGAGGCACAGGCCCTGGTGTCTATGGGGAACACCGGCGCCACGATGGCGGCCGGCGTCCTGGTCGTCGGGCGTGCGGCCGGCGTGGACAGACCCGGTCTTGCGGTCCTCATCCCCGGTCGTGAAGCCCCTACGCTGCTCATCGACGTCGGTGCCAACGCCGAGGCCCGCCCCGAACATCTGCGCGACTTTGGCCTGATGGGCGAGGTTTACCTGCGCCAGGTGCTCGGGACGCCGAACCCCCGCGCCGGGGTGTTGAGTATCGGCGAGGAGGCCACCAAGGGCAGCCCGCTGACTCTGGCGGCCGCCGAACTGCTGGCCGCGTCGCCACTTGACTTTGTCGGCAATATCGAGCCGGGTGGGCTCTTCAATAGCAGCGCTGATGTTGTGGTCTGCGATGGCTTTACAGGCAACCTGGTCCTGAAGTCCTTCGAGGCCACCGCTGAGTTTGCGGTGGGTGAACTTCGCGCCGCCGTCCGTCGCCGCCCCTACACGCTTCCCGGGGTCGTCTTCATGTATCCAGCGTTCCGCGCGGTACGGCGTCGCACCGACTACGCGCAATACGGCGGTACACCGCTGCTCGGTGTTAACGGCGTGGTCATCATTGGACACGGACGATCTAACGCCATGGCCGTGGAAAACGCGCTCAATGCCGCGGCCCGCGCCGTCGAGTCCCGCGTCGTCGAGCGCGTCTCGGACGGACTAGCCTTGATAGACCGGTAACCCCACCCCAGCCGTCGGCGGCAACATCGCACACGTTGGAGACAGTCCCGCCCATGTCCGCGCCGATACGCCGCCTCCCGCTCCCTTGCCCTGTGCGAGAGGGCTGGGGCGCGGATCTTGGGCTCCCGCGCCGCCGATTGCTCGGCCTGCTCGCGGTCGGTTCCACTGCCCCGGCCCTGGGTGCCTGCGACGTCTGGAACCTGGTTGGCCGGCCCAACACCCGCAGTCCCGGCGGGTCTCCGCTTTCCATTCCCGCGCTGCGCGCGCGCAACTTCCCGCCCTCGGAGATTCGTCTGCACAAGGTGGCGACGCGCCACGACGACTACACCTCGTATGTCATGAGCTACAACTCCGATGGCCTGCATATCACCGGCATGGCTACCATTCCGGCCGGCCGGGGCCCTTTTCCGGTCGTCCTGCTGAATCACGGCTACGTGCTCCCGAGCCAGTACACGACCGGCGTGGGCACGCGCGTCATGGCCGACGCCCTGGGCCGACGCGGCGTGGTGACGCTTGCCACGGACTATCGCGGGCTTGGCGGTTCGCAAGACGACACGCGGCTCAACATTGGGGCCCGGCTGGAATTCGTGATCGACGTGCTCAACCTGGCGTCCGCGGCGCGAGAATTCCCCGAAGCTCAGCCGGGTCGCATCGGCATCTGGGGGCATAGCCTCGGCGGCGAGTTGGCCATCCGCGCCGGCGTCGTGGACCCTTGGATTGGGCCGATAGCCCTATGGGCGCCACTCAGCGTCTGGCTTGACGACATCTCCGACTACTACCGGGTCCCGACCTCCCGCTCAAGCGACCAGTTGCGCGCCGCGCTGTCCGCGGGCAACTACCTTGAGGGGCTCACTGGGCCGGTGGACATTCACCAGGGCGCGGAGGATATCGCGGTCGACCCGGCGTGGGGCGCAAAGCTCCGGCTGGCGCTTGGGGAGGCTGGCGTGGCAAGTAACCTCTACCTTTACCCCGGCGTGGGGCATTTGCTAAACGCCAGCGCTCAGACCGTCGTCCGCAACAGCACCGACTTCTTGCGGCGAAATCTGCCGACAACGCGCTAGGAATCACGGGCCGTGCCTGCGCTGTCTCAGGCCGCCGAGCGAGTGTCCGCCAACGTTGGTCGACGCATAGGCGCGGCCCCCGCCGCCGCGATATTGACCATTGCGGCGCTGGCCGCCGCCCAGCCACTGGATGCCGACCTCTGGGTCCACCTCAACAACGGTCGCTTCATCGCCAGCCGGGGCGAACTCCCCTATCCCGATCCATTCACCTTTAGCGCCGGGGATGCGGTCTGGACAGTCCACGAGTGGCTTCCAGCTCAGATCATTTTTCAACTGATTGACCGAGGCGGCGTTCTAGCCGCAGTCCTGGGCATTGCCGCCGTGTACGCCCTCATCTGGGGCCTGCTCGAACGCACACTCGCCGCCCTCGGCGTCGGCCCGTGGATGCGAACCGCTGGTCTGGTTACGGCATCCCTGCCGCTATTCCCGTTCGCCGGCATCCGTCCGCTGGCGTTCGGACTACTGGCCGCCGCCGTGGCCGCCGCCGTGGCGTTGCATCACCGGCGCACCGGCTCGCGTTGGGTGTGGCTGCTGCCGCTCGTGTTCGTTATCTGGGGCAATGTGCACGCGTCGTTCCCCATCGGCTTTGCCCTGCTCGGCACCCTCTTCTTCGAAGCTCTCTGGGTACGGTCCCGTATTCCTTTCATCGGTCCACGCCCCCGCACACGCCTCGGCCCCTTCGCCGCCGTCACCGCCTTGTCGGTCGTCGCACCGGCCTTCAATCCGTCGGGACTCCGCCTGCTCGCCCAGCCGTTCTTTCAATGGGGCGGCGACTTTCGTCGCTTCAACAGCGATTGGCGACCGCCCGATGCCTTCAGCCAAACCTGGTGGTTCTTCGTGGCTTTTCTCGTGCTGGTGGGTCTGCTGCTGATCCTGCGTCGAGCCCGCATCGAGCCCGCCATGCTGGGTCTGCTGATCGTGGTACTGGCGGCTGGATTCAGTACCCGCAAGGTCATGCCTTTTGCCGCTGTGCTGGCGCCACTCCTGCTGGCGCATCCGCTGGCGACCGCCGGTGTCGCCCGCGTGCCTCTTCCAGGCTGGGCGGTCCGCGCCGGAACAGTGCTCACGGTGGCCGCGGCTATTGGCGTTGCGGTCGCCATCAGCCCACGCACGCTTGATGGCCCGTCCGTTGTGCCCATGCCGGCCGCGGCCCGCGACCTCGTCGCCGACACCGAAGCGACGCGAATCTTCAGCACCTACCATTGGGGTGCGTTCCTCACCTGGGCCTTGTGGCCGGATGCGCTTGTGTTCATCGACGGCCGCTTCGACCTCTTCGTGCCCGATACGCTCAGCGACTACCTCACCGTCACAGGTCTCGGGTCGGGCTGGCGCCAGAAACTCATGGACATCGACCCCGACGCCGTGGTCATCCAGACCGCCTCGCCGCTGGCGCGTCGATTGGCCCAACCGAGTTCCGGCTGGCACGACGTCGGCGGTGATTCCATTGCCCGCGTGTTTCTCCCCGTCCGCGCCGGATCCACCTGAGATCGCTGCGATGTTTCACGTGAAACATTCGACACGGAAGCCTGTCCTGGGCCGCCATTGACTCGTAAGCACCACGGCGACCGGGGCCAGACCAGCCTCTTCGACGGCGCGCGTCTGTCGAAGACGGACGCCCGCATCGCCGCTCTGGGCGCCGTAGACGAGTTCAACTCCGCCATCGGCGTCGCCATGAGTTCCTGCCCGGCTGGCGATCACCTGGACCGTCTGGCCTGGATACAGACCCGCCTGTTCACCCTGGGTTCCGACCTGGCCAATCCGGGTGGACGCGCCCGCGGCGACCGCATCACGGCGGGGGACACAGCGACGCTGGACATGTGGCTGGACGGCTACCGGGTGGACCTGCCGCCGCTCCAGCACTTCATTCTGCCCGGCGGCACGCCAGCCGCGGCCAGCGTTAATCTGGCCCGAACGGTCTGCCGCCGCGCCGAACGCGAAGTCTTTCGTCTCGCATCGGAAGCACAGGTCAGCCCGGATGTCCCGGTCTTCCTGAACCGCCTGAGCGATGTGCTCTTTGAACTCGCGCGCGCCCTCAACCACGAGGCCGGCGTCCCGGAGAACGTGTGGCTCGGACCACGCGACCGCCCCGGCGGCTGATCACCTCCAAGCACAACAGCTCTTAGTCTGGGCTGGGAATCGCCCTCGTTTGACAAGTTCTTACCGGCTCGTCAGCGTCACCACGTAGGGCCGGGTGATTCACGGTCGGAAGGATCCACGCCATGTATCGATCAGTTCGAGCGGCGGCGCTTTCAATCAAGCCAGAGAAGTGGGACAAGCCCGCCAATGCCGACAAGCTGGAGGATTTCGTACGCCAGGCCGCGGCCCAGGGCGCGGAACTGGTCGTAGCTCCCGAGGGTTTTCTGGAGGGCTACGTCGTCATGGAGGTCATCGAGGACCCGGATCTCCGTGCCGACATGTGGGAGATCGCGGAGCCGCCGGACGGTCCGTACATCCAGCGCTTCAGCGACTTGGCGCGCGAACTAAGCATCGTGCTCTGCTTCGGCTATGCGGAACGGCGCGACGACGGCGTCTACAACGCCGCCATCATCCTGGGGCCCGATGGCGAACATTGCGGAACCTATTACAAGACGCAGCTTGCCGAGGGCGCGTGCGACGACTGGGATTTCAACCGTCTCGGACACAGCCTTCGCGCCATCGACACCCCCGTGGCCCGCGTCGGCACCATGATCTGCAACGACCGCTGGAACCCGCTCATTGCGCGCGCCCAGGTAATGGATGGCGCCCAGGCCATCCTGATCCCCTCGTATGGCTCACGCAGCCGCGAACAGAACCTGAACGTGATCGCGAGGGCGCGCGAAAACGGCGTGCCCGTGGTTGAAGCCAATGTTGGAGTGAATCTGATCGTCAGCAAGGGCGAAGTTGCCGCCTACCTCTGGGGAACCGACCGCATATCCATAGCCACCATCGAAATCCCGTTGCCACCGTCCGAAGTCAACGCCCGCGCCGTCGCTGAGGAGTTCATGACCTGGCGTGGACCCGAAATGCAGCGCCGCTACGAACGCACCGTGGAGAAGATCTCCAACTAACGCGCGTCTACCGGCTCTCGGACTCGATCCGGTCGGCCAGGGCGCGCAGCATCTCCCACGGGTAGATGCCGGTGCTATGGCTGTCGCTCCAGTCGAACGTGAGCGCATAGTTCCCCACCGGCGCGATCCGGTAAGCGCGGATGTCGGGCGGAATCGTTGCGGGGTCCAGCAAGGGGGCGCCGGTCAGTTCGTCGCGGCAGACGGCGCAGCCGCAGGCCAGACGAATCTCCCGCAGCGGAATCACGGAGGTCGAGCGGTCGGCCCAGTCGATACCGAGCGCAGCGTCGCCTTCACGACGGATGTCAACCGCCGTAACCCGGGCCGGCGCGCCCGAGCGGGTACTCACTGGGCGGCGCTGGCGACCAGGTGTTCGATCTCGTCGGCCAGCGACGCCGCCGCCACCGGGCCCTCGCCCTCCGCCATCACACGGAACACCGGCCGGTCGTCGTCCGGCACCACGACCGCTCGCTCGGAGCCCTGGCCAAAGACGACGCCATCGATGTCGCCCTCGTCGCTGCGGTCGGGATGGGAGTTGAGGATGCGCATGAGCTGCGCGCGCCGCTCCCAGGCCACCGAGACCTCGCGGTGGGCCAGCGTAAAGGCCGGCAACGAGCTGACCCGCGCCGATACCGACAGATCGCTTAACGCCTGCGCGCTAATCAGATGCACCAGAGTTGCCATGGCGTCAGGACCTGGATGCAGATTCGGAAACGCCAACGCGTTTCGACCGTTCGCGGCCACGACCGCCCGCTGGCCGTCACTCACCTGCATCATGTTGGCCACGTTGGCCTGCGTTCGGATGGGCGAAAACCCAAGGTCGCCGGCGTAGGCCGTGAGGCTGTTGGGCACGGTAAAGGGCACGGCTAGTGGACCGGAGATTCCTCGCGCCCTCAGCCCGTCCAGGACCAGCGCTATGACGGTCAGGCTGTCGATCGGCGCTCCCTGTTCGTCCACCAGCCAGATGCGGTTCCCGTCCGGACCGACGACCGCGCCGAACGTCGCTCCCACCGCCGTAACGATCCGCCCCAATCGCGCCAACCGCTCCTCGATCACCATTCCACCGGAGCCAACGTCAACCGGCGAGGCGTCCACGGCGGTGTCACGCACGCCCAGGCGGGTCAAGACGCTGAGCAGTGTCTCGCCGCAGGTTCCGTCGCTGTAGTCCACCACCACGCCCACGTGTCGGTGCGTCACTTCGGAGTTGGCCACTACGCGCAGCAATGCCTCCTGATACGCCTCCACGGCGGCCGCCACGGTGATCTCCGCAATCGACTCGGAGCCGACGCGCCGGAAGTCCTCGCGCATGAACGTGGCTTCGATCTTGCGCTGCTCGGTCGGCCGAAGATCTACGCCTCGCGGGTTCGTAAAGCGCACGTCCACGGCCGCCGCGTCGTACGGCGAGGTTCGTACGTGCGTGGCGCCATCGGCCTCAAACCGAGCGCACGAAAATCGCCCGACCGGGAACGGCGTGGCGCCGATGTCAATCACGCGCACGCCCACGGAGGCGAGGCCCGCCATCAGCGCGCGCTTCACCATGCGGGCAGGCCGAGTCTGGTCCCGGTTCGCCACCACCGACGCGCCAACCGGCAGCGTGCTGCCCCAGGCGGCGCCCAAGCGCGCTGCAAACTCGGGCGTGAGTTCGAAATTTGCCAGCCCGGCCACGCCGCCGTGCGTGAAGATCGTGCGCCGGGCCTGCGGCGCATGAATCAAACTCCGGTCCACGACCACGCCTTCGTCCACGAACTTGCGCGGCCAGATGCGCACGCCCGGTCGGACCGACGACCCATCGGCCAGCGTGCTGCGGTCGCCGATAACCACGTCTTCGCGAACCGTCACGCCCCGTCCCAGGTTGGCATGTCGCGCCACGATGCACTGCTCCAGGCTGGCGCCGACGCCAACTACAACATTGCCGCTGATCACCGCGTCCCTGATCTCGGCGCGCTCGGCGATCAGGGTGTTGTCGCCGATCACCGCGGGACCGTTAATCACGGCGTGGGCGTGAACCTCACTCCCGCGCCCCACGTACACCGGCCCCCGCATTTGCACCGTGGGATCAACGCGAGCCGTCGGATCCACCGTGGGACCGTCCGGTCTATAGGTCGGGCCGTCGTAGGTACGCACTCGCCCCGAAACCAGATCGGCATTGGCGGATCGGTAGGCATCCAGTGTTCCGATGTCGGTCCAATAGCCGTCGGCAACGTGCCCGTACAGCGGGCGGCCGGCCGCGAGCATGGCCGGGAAGACGTCCATCGAGAAGTCGACTTGCTGTCCCGGCGGAATCAAGTCGAACACGGCCGGATCCAGCATGTAGATGCCCGTGTTGGCGGCGTCGCTCAGCACCTCGCCCCAGGACGGCTTCTCCTGAAAGCGGAGGATTCGACCGCTGTCCTCGGTCACCACCACGCCGTATTCGAGCGGGTTGGGAACTTGGGCTAGAAGTAGCGTGGCTTCGGAGTCGCAGGCCTCGTGCGCGGTTGCCAGGGCCGTCAGGTCTACGTCGGTCAGCGCATCGCCGGAGATCACCAGGAATGGCTCGGTCAACTGATCGCGGGCCAGCGCCACGCTGCCGGCAGTACCCAGCGGCTCGTTCTCGTAGGTGTATGTGATCCGCAGTCCGAAGTCCTCGCCCGATTGGAAGTAGTTCTCGATCGTGGAACCGAGGTAGTGCAGAGTGACGATCACGTCGGTGAAACCGTGCGCACGCAGCAGTCGCAGGATGTGTTCCATGACGGGCGCGTCGCCCAGCATGGCCATTGGCTTGGGGCGCTCAATGGTCAGCGGTCGCAGCCGGGAGCCTTCGCCACCGGCCATGACTACGGCGTGTGTGGGGATTCTATGAGCCGTAACGTGGGTCGCGTTTTCAGTCTACGGTCCGACCTTGCCCTGTCAACGCCGGTGCTAGGCTCGCACGCTAACGCCACCTGTCAGCCGCAATATCAGTTCCATGCCGTCTAGCAGCACGCCCACAATTGCCGTGATCGTGCCGACTTTCAACGAACGCGGAAACCCTGGTCCGCTGGTGGAGCAGGTGACCGCCGCGCTCGGCGACGCTCGGTTCCGTATCGAATTCGCGGACGACAGTACCGACGGCACGACGTGCGAGATCCGGGAACTCGCTCGCGGCAACCCGACCGTTTGCCTTAACCACAGCTCGACGCGACGGGGTCTGGCGCGGGCTGTGGCCGCGGTCCTCGACAGTGCCTCGGAAGACATCGTTGTGGTTATGGACGGCGACCTCCAGCATCCGCCGCACATCGTTCCGACGCTGATCGACGCGCTTACAGCCGGCGCCGATATCGCCGTGGCCAGCCGATACACGCCCGGAGGCCGCGAACTGGGACTAAGCGGACCTTGGCGACGAGTGGTCAGCCGGGAGTCGTCGCGAGTCTCGCAATTCCTGCTGCCTGCCGCTCGACGAACCTCCGATCCTGGCAGCGGCTTCTTCGCGTTTCGTCGCCGAATCCTCGACGGCACCGTCTTGCAGCCCATCGGCTTCAAGCTCCTCCTGGAAGTCCTCGTTCGCACCGATTCCGGACGCGTGGTCGATGTTCCGTACACATTCGACCGGCGCATACGCGCTTCCAGCAAAGCGTCTCCGATGGAAGGGCTACGCTATCTCCGCCATCTGCTGCGGCTTTGCGCGAGCTAGGCAGGGTCGAAGCGCCCGATAACAGCTGCCAGGGCGGATCCAAGGCGCGGCGCAACAGCCGAAGCCGTGTCCACGACCGCAGCGTGACCGCCGTCCAACGTCTCGTCGATTCCGGCCACATTCGTGATAGTCGCTACCGCGCCAACTCGTGCGCCGGCGTGTCGAGCGACGACAACCTCCGGCGCTGTCGACATCCCGACCGCGTCGGCCCCGGCGCGACGCAGCAGCAACGTCTCCGCCGATGTCTCATAGGACGGGCCGCCGACCATCGCATAGACCCCTTCGCGAACTCTCAAGCCGGCTCGTCCAAGCTCCCGTGCAAGACCAGCGCGCAAGGTCACGTCGTACGCGCCCGCTATTGCGGGAAACCGTTCGCCGCGCGCATCGTTCGGCCCGAGCAGCGGGTGGTGCCCCGCCAGTCCCGGCAGAAACAAGTGGTCACGCAGAATCATCATGTCGCCCGCCCTAAAGGCCGGGTTGAGCGCTCCTGCCGCATTCGTTAGCAGCAGCCGAGATACGCCGGCATTCAGCAGTACACGCACAAAACTGGCAATCGGCTGCATGTCGCCGTGCTCATAGAAGTGCGGGCGCCCCTGGCAGAGCCAGATGGGCACACCGCCCGCCGTCGCCAGATGCAGGCGCCCGGGATGACCAAAGACTGTGGCTCCGGGAAGTCCTGGAACGTCCGCATAGTTAAGAATTCGGCGAGTCTCAAATGCTCCGGTCAGGCCTGCCAATCCGCTGCCACTGACCACCGCCCACTCCGGGGGAGTGCCGCCAGCTGCCGCACGCAGGATTTCTCCGCCGCGAGCGGCTTCGGTCACGCCTGGCGCCCGGCCCCCGAACCACCTGATGCCTGCGGTTGATTCTCACGCGCCAGTTCCGCATACACCTGCGTGGTCGCCGAGCTGGCATGACCGAGCAGCTTTTGGACCTCGCGCACGCTGCTGTCGCCCTGCAACCGATGAGCGGCGAAGGAGTGCCGCAAGGTGTGCGGGGTGATCGGAGTCTGGATGTTGGATCGCTTGGCGTAGGCCTTGACGATTAGCCAAAAGCCCTGACGGGTTAGCCTGTTGCCGCGGTGGTTCAGAAACACGGCCGCCTCATCGACTCGACGCAGCAACTTCTCGCGGCCATTGGTGAGGTAGGCCTGCAGCGCCTCCGCCGACCGCTCGGTCAGGGGCACGGTGCGGGCGCTCACGCTGTCCCGCCCCAACACGATCTCCCGCTCCCAACAGTCCACGTCTTCCACGTCCAGCCCCACAAGTTCGGACACGCGCATCCCGGTGGCGTACAAGGCTTCCAGCATCGCGCGGTCGCGCATTCGCTCGGGCGTCGAGGCGTCGGCTGCCTGTTCCAGCAGACGCTCGACCTCAGCGGTGGTGATGATCCGAGGACGACGCCGTGTCACGCGAGCGCCGTCCATTCCAGCCGTTGGGTCGGTGGCCACAACGTCCGAGGCAAGCAGATAGCGATACAGCGCCTTTACTGCCGCGAGCTTGCGCGCACGCGACGTCTGTCGGTACTCGCGCTGAATGAGGTCGGTCATAAACGAACGAACGACCTGCGGCGGAACGTCCCAGCCGCTATGGCCGGCCTGCCGCGCGAACGCCTCAAACTGCCGCAGGTCGCTCCGGTATGCAGCCAGCGTATTCTTCGACAGGCCGCGCTCGGTCTGCAGATGCTGGACGAAATCGTCCACGGTGGCGTGCATCATCGCCACGGCCGAGTAGCAGGCATTTTGACGACGTACTCCCTGGCGACGGGCGGCGTTGTGCTTGGATTTGGCCGCCTCCCGCCGCGCACACCGTGCGGATGGTGACCGTTATGTTAACACGAAAACAGGTCAATACACGGATTCTCGCCTAGACTCAGGCGCACTTTTCGAGAATCCCCGGTATGCGCGTAGATCTGGCCTACGGCGACGGCGTACTGCCTGTTGACCTTGACGTGGACGCCGATGTCATTGAACCGCGTGACCCGCCTCGCGTCGCCAATCCGGATCAGGAGTTGCGCCAGGCCCTCCGGCGCCCTATCGCCAGCCCGCCGCTGGCCGCCCTGGTTCCGCCGGACAGTTCCATTGTCGTCGTGATCAGCGACAGCACCCGGCCGGCACCGAACCGGCTGATGCTGGAAGCGCTACTGGACGAGTTGGGCGCCAACACGGCCAGTCGCATGCACGTGCTGGTGGCCACCGGCCTGCATCGACCCACCCGAGATGACGAACTCGACCGCATGCTCGGCCCTGACTTGCGCCGTCACCTGCGGATCACTAATCACGACGCTCATGAAGCAGCAAGTTTGCGGGAAATTGGCCGGACCTCGTCGGGGCGTCCCGTGCTTATCAACCGGCGCTACCTCAACGCCAATGTTCGCATCACGCTGGGTCTTATCGAGCCGCACTTTTTTGCCGGTTTCAGCGGCGGGGCCAAGCTGATCCTGCCCGGTGTCGCAGGCGAAGCGAGCATCTTGCGCAACCACGATACCGAGATGATCGGTCACCCCAACGCTCGCTGGGGCACGCTGGCCGGCAATCCTATCCACCGCGAGCAGCGGGAAGCGGCACGCCTGGCGGGATGCGAGTTCAGTCTGAACGTGACGATCGCTGGAGACGGCGCGATCACCGGCATCTTTGCCGGCGACCTGGAGGCCGCTCACGACGCCGGATGCAAGGCGGCGCTGCAAGCGGCGATGCAGCCGGTTGATGAGGCTTACGACGTCGTCGTCACCACCAACGGTGGCCACCCGCTGGATCTCAACCTCTACCAGGCCGTCAAGGGCATGGATGCCGCGGCGCAGATCGTGCGTCCCGGCGGACACATCGTTATGGCCGCCGAGTGCCGCGAAGGCGCTGGACACGGCGACTTCGTTCACATCCTCCGCGAGCACGAGACTCCAGGCTCGATGGTCAAGGCCATCCGGGACGCTCCGCGCGTGAGAGGCGACCAATGGCAGAACCAGATCTTCGGGCGAGTTCTTGACACCGCCACCGTGCATCTACGCGCCGACGGGCTAACTGACGACGAGGTCCGTGCCGCGCACTGCCTTCCTTGCCGTGACGTCGCGCAGCGAACGCGAGAGCTGGTTGGCGCCGCGGGCCGCGCCTGCGTGCTGCCGCGCGGCCCCTTCACGATCCCCTACATCGCTGCCTGACCCTCGACTTGACCAGAGCCGAGAGCGTGACAGCAGTTTTCGCCGTGCCCGCAGGCAGACGCGGTACTGACAACCTCAGTAGACTCTCGATCACGGCGCGACGGCCGCGGCGGAGGGGGTGATCACGTGGAGAGCACGTCACCGAACGGCGACCACCAGCACGAGCCCGTGTTCCAGGAGGTCTATCTGAGCAACGCCGTGGCCATTTCCGAAGAGACGACCCACGGCACGATCACGCTGGAACTCTTCGAGCGCGGCCTGGTTATGCACATGGAGAAAGAAGAGGGGCTGGAGCTGGCCCGCGCCTTTACGGCGCTGGCGCGATACCTGGAGGATTAGGTCTACGCGTCGGAGTCGCGGGTCATAGGCTGCGACGAAAGCTCGACCGGCAGTTCCTCAGAGGGCCCGAGGATTTCAGGATCCAGTCTCACTCCTGCACGGAATGTATGCGAGGCCCGCAACTCGCGGTCCCAGGTTCGATCCTCGCCTGTGCAATCCACCAGGGTGGTCGGACCCTCGTCCACGGCCAGCACCGCAATGTCGGCCTCGGCGCCCACGCGCAGCGTGCCGGCCTCAAGGCCCAGCTTTCTGGCCGGCGCAATCGTGCAGCGCGCCACTATGTCCTCCAGTGGCATCCCCAGCAGCCAGAACTTGGTCATCACGTTGGGCAGGCTGAATGCAGGGCCGTGCACGCAGCCGCGGTGCAGGTCTGAACTGATGTAATCCGGCGGAAAGCCTGCGTCCAGCGCGACTCGCGCCGTGTGCCAGCCAAAGCTGCTCTTGCCATGCCCGATGTCGAACTCAATGCCCTGATCCCGCGCCGCGCGAACCGCCGGCAGCATTTGCCGTGCGCCCATGTCCACCAGCCCGCCGGCCAGCGGTGTGTAGCTGTGTGTGACGACGTCGCCGGGCCGGAGCCTCGACAGAATGTCCGGAATCGGTTCCGGCGTGTAGCCGATATGGACCATCAGCCAGACTCCCGCCTGTCTCGCGGCTTCCACCGCGGCGTCAAGCGCGGCTCTGGCCTGGGCGCCTTCGCCAACGATGTTCGCCGAGTACCGAATCTTCACCCCCGGCGCAATGTCTCGATTCTCATCGATTGCGCGCACGGTCCCGTCGATGTCCAGGTACCGCGGGTCGCGCAACTCCCCCAGGGTCGTGATCAGTCCGGCCGTGCAAATGTGCACGAGCGCTCGAATGCGCGTGCGGGCCGGCTCGATCACATAGCGGCGCATCCCCGCTAGCGTGATGGCCCCGGCGCTTCCTGTGTCGAGGAACGAGGTCGTCCCGCCGGCCGCGCCAATCTTGTCGGCCTCCAGACCCCAGATCGTGGCGCCCCAGTACACGTGGACGTGAAAGTCGACGAGGCCAGGCACGACATAGGCGCCGCGCGCGTCGACGATCTCGTCGGCGTCCCCGCGCAAGTCCGGGCTAACGGCCGCGATACGGCCACTCTTTACCCCAACGTCGGCCTTATACGGCGGTCCCGCCTCCGGATCGATGACGGTTCCGCCACGGATCAGCAAGTCGAAGGTCGTGGGAGCAGCGTCCGATTCATGCGTAGCGGTCACACCAACACCCCGGGTACGGGTGACTGGAACGTATGCCGCATGCTACGCGAACCCTCTGCGACACGAGAGGCGGTAAGGTACCATCGGCCAGCCGGGCGTCCACGCCGCATGCGGCGCTGGCGACGGCATCGGCTATCATGTTCTGCTGCTGCCCCCTAATGACTCGGCAGCTACCACCTATCCTCGACGCAGACGTTCAATCTGGCGTCGGACTGCCACGGAGGAGATTGCATGGCCACGGTTGCGACCAAGGTCAAGCCGCTGGGCGACCGCGTGCTGATTCAGCCTGAAGACCGAGAAACCACCACCGCCAGCGGACTGGTGTTGCCCGACACGGCCAAGGAAAAGCCGCAGGAAGGCACCGTGCTGGCTGTTGGGTCCGGTCGTGTGAACGACGAGGGCACGACGATCCCGCTTGAAATCAAGGAAGGCGACAAGGTTCTCTACGCCAAGTACGCGGGAACCGAGTTGCGCCTGGACGATGAGGATTACCTGATCGTCAGCGAGCGCGACGTCCTCGCCATCATCAGCTAGCGAGCCGCCTTGCCCAATATTCCGGGCACGATCGGGGACAAGCTTCCCCCGCCCGAGAAGAAGGAAGTTCGCTTCGGTCACGAGGCCCGCGAGACCCTGCGTGCCGGCATCGATATCGTTGCCAACACCGTAGGGTCCACGCTCGGGCCTCGTGGCCGAAACGTGGCATTTGCGCGAACGCTACGCCCCCCGCAGATCACTAACGACGGCGTCACCGTCGCCAACGAGATCGAGCGGGTAAACAACGTGCTTCTCGATCTGGGCATCCAGATCATGAAGGAAGCGGCTTCCAAGACCAACTCGATGACGGAGGACGGGACCACCACCGCCACCGTCCTGGCGCAGGCCATCGTGCACCGGGGCCTCTACAACATCGCCGCGGGTGCCAACGCCATGCTTCTGCGCGAGGGCTTGTGGCGCGCCCAGGACGCCGCCATCGAGCGCCTGCGCGACCTGGCCCGGCCGGTGGAAAGCGCCGAGGAGATTCGCCACGTCGCCACCATCTCGGGCGACGACATCGAACTCGGCCGAATCGTTGGCGAAATCATGAGCCGCGTTGGACGCGACGGCCTTGTCACCGTCGACTACCACCGCTGGGGCAAACGCCTTGAACCGCGCTACGTCGAGGGCATGCAAATCGACAAGGGCTGGATTTCGCCCTACTTCGTCACCGATACCCACAAGATGCAGGGCTCGCTGGAAAATGCCAGGGTCCTGCTTACCGACCAGGATCTTGTTACCGCCGACCAGCTCACCAGCATTCTCGATAAGGTCGCGTCCAGCGATAACCGCAACCTGCTTCTGGTTTCCAACATTCTCAGGCACGACGCCCTGACGTTTGTGCTCCAAAACAAGCTCCGCGGCAACTTGAACGTGGTTGCTATCCAATCACCCTCATTTGGCGACGAGATGCGCGAGCTCTTGGAAGACATGGCCGTGCTCACCGGCGCCACCGTTGTTTCGGAGAGCCTGGGTATCCGCTGGCAGGATGTCCCGCTGGAGTGGCTGGGCTTCTGTAAGCGTGTCGTGGCCAACCGTGAAGCGACCATAGTCTTAGAGGGCGCGGGCCACGAGGCCGACATTCAGGACCGCCAAAACCAGTTGCGCGCGCAGCTGGAAGAAGAGACCAACCCGAACTTCGTGAAGAAACTCGAGCGCCGCATTGCCCGCCTTGGCGGAGCCGTGGGCATCGTGGCGGTCGGCGGCGTCACCGAGCAGGAAATCAACCATCTGAAGGACAAGGCCGACGATGCCGTTGGGGCCGTCAAAGTGGCCCTGCGCGAAGGTATTGTCCCAGGCGGCGGTACATCGCTGCTCCGCGCGCAGGCAGCGGCACAGGACGTTGCCGACGAACTCACCGGAGATGCGGCGGTCGGCGCACGAATCCTGGTTGACGCCTTGGAGGCGCCGATGCGACGCATCGCCCGCAACTCGGGCGTAAATCCTTCCGTCACAGTCAATCGTGTGCGCAAGCTACCCGACTGGCACGGGTGGGACGCTGTCGTGGGCGACTACACGGACCTCTATGAGCGGGGCATCATCGATCCGACCGCGATCGAAATTGCGGCCATCCGAGCCGCCGTGAGCGTCGGCATCATGACGCTGACAACCGAAGCCATCGTGTGCGAGAACCGGCCAATTCCGGTAGCCACCAAACCCGAGGAAGACTACATGGAGGGGGGCGGCATCTATTAGCCGGCCCTCGCAGTCCGACGGCGCCGTGGCTGAATCCTTTGACTTTGAATGCTGCCTGAGCGACGAGGCTCGCCTGCGCGCCGCCCCGGGCACGATGGTTTCTGCCTCCGGCGCGCCTGAGGACATCGTCGCGGATCTGCTGGTCGGCCAGCCCGCCAACGAGGCCCTGCCACTCGATCAGATGGTGGAGGCCGCCCGCAACGCCCTTCCCGAGAACTATCCCGCCCTCTTGTACGGCCGACGCAAGGGCAGCCTGGAACTCGTCGATGTCGTGCGCGAAAAACTGCGAATCTTCGAGGGACTCGAGGTCGATCGCGACCAGATCATCATCACGAACGGTTCCGGGCAGGCCATCGACATGGTGCTGCGCACCTTCGTCAACCGCGATCAGATCATCGCGCTGGACCACGCCTCCTTCGGCGCCCTGTTTGTGCGGCGGGTCAGCGACCACGGCGCGCATGTGCCCTGGGACACGCATGGACCCGAGCCGGACGCGCTGGACGAACTGTTCGCCACGCGGCAACCCGCCATCTACTACACGATTCCCACCTTCCAGAATCCAATGGGGACCACGATCACGCGCGAGCGGCGCCTGGAGGTGCTGGAGATCTGCCACCGACACGCCGTGCCCGTGTTTGAGGACGACGCGTACTACGAGCTGCACTACGACGGCGAGCGCCCGCCTTCCATGTACGAGCTTGACGGTGGCACCGGCTTGGTGACACGCGCCGGCACGTTCTCCAAGATTCTCGGCGCGGGCATTCGTCTGGGCTGGATCCTCACCTCGCCCGCGCTGGCCGACCGCATCCTGCCGCTTAAGACCGATGGAGGCACCAGCCCGTTCGCGTCGGCCCTGGCCGCAGAGTTCATGCGCGAGCACATGGAAGAACAGATCGAGCGCCTGCAGGACATCTATCGCGAGCGGCGCGACATCATGCTCGACGCGCTGGAGCAACAGGTTGGCGACCTCGCGACCTGGATCCGACCAAACGGCGGATTCTTTTTCTGGCTGACGCTGCGTCGACCTGAACTCCTGGACGACGTGATGCAACGCTGCGATCGCGCCGGGGTGTTGGTCCGCAGCGGCTCGGTGTTTCGTGTGGACGGCGACGGCCTGGGCGCTATTCGCCTAGCCTTCAGCCACGCCCCGCACGACCAGATTCGCACCGGCGTGCGGACTTTGGGCGAAGCGATCAGGGCTTCAATCGCGGCCAACCCATGAGCGCCGACTTCGCGCAGGCGGCGGTTGGCCAGCGCGTGCCGGTGGAAAGGATGCGCGCGTTTTCGACCAGCGTGATGCATGCCGCCGGTGTGCCGGACAACCGGGCCGCCCTGATCGCCGACGTGCTGGTGGAAGCCGACGCGCGTGGCGTGTTCTCCCACGGAGTTACACGAGTTACGCCCTATACGGCTGAAATCCGCTCGGGGCTCGTAAAACCCGACACTGAAGTCAAGACTCTCCAGGAGCGGCCGGCAACAGCTGCGCTCGACGCCGGCGGCGCGCCCGGTGCCGTCTCGGCGCAGATCGGCATGCAACGGGCCATTGACCTAGCGCACGACGGCGCGGCTGGTATGGTCTGCGTGCACAATGGTCGTCACTTCGGACCGGCCGCGCACTGGGCGTTGCAGGCCGTCGAGGCCGGCTGCATCGCCTTTGTCACGAGTAGTGGCGGTGGCGCGTCCGGCGTGTTGGCGTTTGGCAGCCGCACGCCCGCCCTCACCAACGGGCCCATCGCTTGGGCGCTTCCCGCCGGCAGGAACTATCCGGTCGTTGCCGACATGGCCGTCGGTTTTTCGGCACTCGGGAAAGTCCGTGTAGCCGCAGCGACCGGACAGTCCATTCCCTCGGACGTTGGCGTGGACGCCGACGGCAACCCCACCACCGATCCGAACCAGCTCGTCTGGTTGAATCCCTTTGCCGGTCCCAAGGGTTTCGGGTTCGGCATCGTCATGGAAACGCTCTCTGGAATCCTGGCCGGCGCTACGGCCGCCGTGAACCGGACACCCGACCACCTGGGAACCGTTGGCCAGGTCTTCGCGGCGATTCGAGTTGAGGCCTTCCGTCCGTTGGCCGAGTTCGTCGCGGATATGGACGAGACCATTGACGCCATCCATGCGTTGCAGCCTGCCGAAGGCTTCGATCGCGTGTTGGTTCCCGGCGAGCCGGAATGGCTCAAGCGCGCGGACGCATTCGAGCATGGGATCGGCTATCCCGCCGGGCTGCTCGATGCCGTGGCCGAAACCGGCCGCGCCTACGGCGTGGACCCGGAGTGGGACGCATGAGCGACCGGCTGCGCTACGACATCGGCCACGCGCGTATCCCGGCCGACACGATGCGCGCCTTCGGAACGAACGCACTGATCGCGACCGGCGTGCCCCAGGACGACGCGGCCTCTGTCGTGGAGACGCTGGTTCACTGTGATCTGCGCGGCGTCTTTTCCCACGGGACACGGCTACTCGCCGCCTACACCGAAGCCCTGCAAGCCGGCGCGATCAACCCCACACCCGACATTCGCGTTAGTTGCTCCAACGGCGCCGCCCGCGTGGCCGGCGACCGCTCTCTCGGACAGCTCGGGGCCCGGGCCGGCATGCAGGCCGCCATCGACATCGCGCACGAGCGCGGCGTGGGTGTCGCGGTTGTGTCGGACACCGGCCACTTCGGCGCCGCGGCCTATTGGGCGCTGATGGCGGCCGACTCGGGGCTGATTGGACACGCCGCCAGCAACATGGCGGGTCCGTGCATGCTCGCGACCGGCAGCCGGCAGCCCGCCACCGGCAATACGCCGCTGGCCTGGGCCTTCCCCAGCCACGGACCCCATCCAGTCGTGCTCGACATGGCGTCCGGTGCGTATGCCCTGAACAAGCTGCACATGGTGGGGACCACCACCGGTACCCTGCCGGAGGGCGTGGCGACGGATCGTGACGGCAATCCAACCACCGACGCCTCCAAGCTCGCCTACGTCCTGCCCGCCGGCGGGCCCAAGGGGTACGGGATCGGCCTGGTACACGACCTGATGGCCGGCGTGCTTTCAGGCGACGGCGCCACGCTTATCAAGGGCCCGCTCGACCCCGAGAATCGGGTGCCGTGGGGCAGCCTGTTCTTCCTGACGATCGACGTCGGCGCCTTCCTTCCGCTGGGTGCTTTCCGCACCGCCATGGACGAACAGAGTTCGGCTGTCAACGCGCTGCCGCCCGCGGCCGGCTTCGACAAGGTGCAAATGCCCGGCCAGCCCGAGTGGGAGCACTTCGAGGATCGAGTCGCCAACGGCATCGCCTATCCGTCAAGCGTCATCGAGCCGCTGTCCGGGATGGCTGATCGACTCGGATTGGACGCGCCCGCCGGCTTCTGACTGCGGCACCGCATCCCGGCAGACGCCGACGCATCGCAACCGTCTCTTCCTACACCTGTCCGGCACCGGCCACCAGACTTGCGCGAATGGCACGCAGGATTACTGCAACTAGTACTTGACAAGATAAGACTCAACTATTATGATTCAAACGTCAGCAATTGAATGAGCTATATGGAGGCTCACAGATGACGTTTGCAATCCGACGTTGGCGGCCGCAGGCTCGCCGCCAGGCGATCGCCCCCAGGTTCTTTGACGACGAGTGGTTCGCCCGCCCGTTGCGGCTCGCGTTTCACGACGCTCCCGGCTGGCTGCCGCCCGTCGACGTTGAGGAGACCGACGACGTCGTCGTGGTCCGCGCCTCGGTGCCCGGCTTCCGGCCCGACGAGATCCAGATCACGACCGCCGACGGAGACCTGATCATCCAGGGCGCCCACGAGGACGAGGCGAAGACCGAGCCGGCTGAGGACAGCCGCTACCACGTCCGCGAGCGACGGGCAGGCCGCTTCCACCGCCGCGTTCCCCTGCCGGTGCGCACCACGACCGCCGGCGCGGGCGCTCGCTACGAGAACGGCGTTCTGACCGTGCGCGTCCCCAAGGCCGAGGAGGCCAGGGCCGCCACCATCGCCATCGAGTCCGCCTAGGACTCGGCGACCGGGCGGGCGGGCCGCGCCTGCGGCTCGCCCGCCATCGCCCACCCAGGTATGTCCATGAGCGAAACGCAGATCGACGGGTTGGCCGATAGCGCGCACGACGCGTCCGCTCGCGACTTGCAGGTGGCTATCCAGGATGTGCTCCGAGCGTTGCCCAGCGGCGAGAGCCCGGGCCAGTGCCAGGACTGCGGCGGCCAGATCGAGCCGCTTCGCCTCGATCTCTTGCCGGGCACCACGCAGTGCGCCGCCTGCGCCCGCCGCCACGCGCGGATTCCGACGCCCAGCCTTAACTAACCCGGGGCGCTCCCACCCTTCCCAACGCCTCGCCGGCTCCCCCCGGCGAGGCATTTCCCACGTAGCAAGCGGTACGCTATCGCTTCCCGCCGTTCATCGACCGGACCCGTGCGCTCCGAATCCGCCGCAACCAGCCTGCGCTGCGTCGACTGCCAGCAGTCCCACGCGCTCGAATACACCCTGAACTGCCAGGCCTGCGGCGGGCTGCTGGAAATCCAATACGACCTGGAACGGCTGACCGAAGAGCCCCTGGTCCAGCCGCAGCGAACCGGCGTCTGGCGCTACGCCGCCTGGATGCCCGTGCACAACGCCGCCGACTTCGTCACCCTGGGCGAGCAGCCGTCGCCGCTGTTCCCGATCCCGCGCCTCGGTGCCGAACTGGGCCTTCGCCGACTTTGGATCAAGTTCGACGGCTCCAACCCCACGGGAACCGTCAAGGACCGCTCCAGCCAGACAGCCGTGTCTTGCGCCCGCCAGTACGGATTCGACGCCATCGGCGTCGTCTCCACCGGCAACGCCGCCTCCTCAATCGCCACCTACGCCGCTCGCGCCGGTCTGCGCGGCCTGGTCTGCTGCTACACGCAGAGCACGGCCGCCAAGATGGCCCACATTGCCGGCGTCGCCAGCGACGTCATCTGGTACGACGGCGTCTACGACGACATGATCCGGCACTTCGACGCCGCCGTTGATCGCCGTTGGTTTTTCGACGGCGGCGCCTCCCGAAACCCCTTCAAGCAGGAAGGCAAGAAATCGATCGCCCTGGAGACCTACGAGCAACTCGGCCGCGCGCCCGACCTGATGGTGTACCCGGTTGGAATGGGCGAAACGCTGCTGGCCGGGCAGCGCGCCTGGGCAGCCCTGGCAGCCACGGGTCGCATCGAGACACCCCCGCGGCCGGTCTCCGCTCAGTCCACCGAGGCCAACACCATCGCCGAAGCCTGGCGGACCGGCGACGAACTAGGGTCGAAGACGATCGGCTACACCGTGGCCGAAGGCACCGCCGTCGGCGACATGGGCGCCAAGGGACGACTCACCCTCCGCCGCATTCGGGAGCAGGACGGGCTGGCCGGGGACGTCTCCGACGAGGAAACCCTCGACATGCAACGCCGGCTTGCGCAGGTCGAAGGCCTCTGGATCGGACCAACCGGCGCCGTTCCCCTCGCCGTCACCGCCCGCCTGGCCCGCGAAGGCCAGATCGACCCCGACGACGAAATCGTGTGCATTTCCTCCGAAACCGGCCTCAAGGGCGACTGGCCCCCGCTCCAGGTGCGGGGTGAGGAGCCTAGCTTGGACTTGATTCGCCAGGCGCTCGGCCGCCCACCAATCGAATAGCCCACCGGACCTGCCCAGCTTGCGACAATGCGCCAAGCGTGAGTGACACGGAGACTGATCGTGCCAATCGTTTCGAATGCTGACCGACCCTTCGCCGAAATGATGCCCGGCGTTCGCCGACGAACCCTGATTTGGGGCGAGACGATGCTGGTCGCCGAGATTCACCTCGAAGAAGGCGGCGTGGTGCCCTTGCACGACCACGTCTACGAACAGATCGGCTACTGCATCGAAGGAACCTTCGACCTCAAGATCGGCGATGTCGTGCATTCCATTGAACCGGGGAATTGCTGGTGTGTTCCATCCGGCGTGCCGCACGAGGCCACCGCCACCAGCCGCTGCTTCCTGATTGAGGCCTGGAGCCCGGCCCGGGACGATTACAAGGACTGAACACCAGCTTCGACACCTCCAGGGTCGACGCTTCGGCGTCGGCCCCGCGCATCGTCCAAACGATCCTGCGGGACAACGGACGGCTGGCGCCCTTCCTGCTATTGGGCAGCGCCGCCACCTCGACATTTCAGCTCATCATGGCCCGCGGGCTGGAGCCGCGCGCCTATGCCGAGGCCTTTGCGGTGCTCGGCGCGCTGTCGCTGCTGGTCACCCCGGCACAGGTCGTTCAGACGCTGGTGGCGCGCCAAGCCGCTGAACTGGTCGCCCTGGGCCGTCTGAACGAACTGCGGACCCTGACTCGAACAATCGTCCGCTGGACCGGCCTTGTTTCCCTGATTCTCATGCTGGGAATCGTGGCGGCGTCGCCCCTCATTCAGTCCGCGCTGCAGTTGACCTCGCCGTGGCCGGTCGTGGTTGCCGGCGTTGCAGCCGGCGCCCTGACCTTCGAACCGGTGGCGCGCGGTATCACGCAGGGCGCGCGTGAATTCGTCGGCCTCGGCTTCGCCCTGGCCGCGCACGGCTTCGGACGCCTCATCGTCGGCGCGGCAACCGTGCTGGCCGGCGGCGGGGCCACTGGCGCCCTGCTGGCCAGTCCGGCGTCCGCGTTGGGCGGCATTATCTTCGGCTGGCTGAGTGCTCGACGCGTCTTGAACCGACCGGACGCGCCGTCTGAAACGGAAGCGGCGCCGCTGGGAATCTCGGATCACGTACGCGTGGCGCTGATTCTCTTCGCGCTCGCCGGCCTGCTGCACCTGGATGTACTGGCCGTCAAAGCCTTCTTCAGCCCGGATGAAGCCGCCGCCTACGCGGCCCTGGCACTCATCGGACGCATCGTCTTCTGGAGCGGCATGATGGTAGGGGTGGTGCTCTTGCCCTTCGTCGTCTGGCGGGCTGCCGTCGGCGCGGGTGTCATCCGCGCCTACCTGGCGAGCCTGGCACTGATGGCCGCGGTTTCCGGCGCCTGTGCGCTCATCATCCTGGCCTGGCCCGAAAGCGTATACGGCCTGGTCTTCGGCGACCGCTACTCACCCTACGCCGAACTGCTTCCCCTCTATGTGGCGGCCGCCGCGCTTCTGGCCATCGCCGTGGTCACCGCCAGTTTGCACATTGGCGCCGGTCACCTGCGCGTCTGGATTGGCCTGGTCGTTCTATTGGCCGCGACGGTCGCCGGCTACGCGTTCGCTCACGACTCGCCGCGCACCGTCCTCACCGTGCTTCTGATCGGGACGGCCGTCGCGGCCATCTACCTGGTTGCGGAGGCGATCGCGCTAGCCCATCACAGGCGCACCGAAGGAGCCCGGGCCGAACGTCAGGGCGCGGACGTGCCCTCGCGTCCATAGTCGTCCACCAAGCGCACGACATCGTCGGGGTGTGGGGTCGAGACTTCCAGAACACGTACGTCGCCGTGCGGCGCCTCGTAGCGGTGCACCTTGCCGGTGTACACGCGGAAGCTGGCGCCCGCATCCAGGTCGCGCGTGTCCAGCGCCTCGGCTGAGTCGCCGATCACCAGTCGCAACCGTCCGTCGAGCACATAAATCGTCTCGTCCTTCGCCTCGTGGTACTGGAGGCTCAGCCGCGCGCCGGCGCTGATCTCAATGATCTTGCCGATGTACAGCTCCGTAGAGGCGTAGATCACCTCGCGACCCCACGGCTTCGCCACGATGGTGACGTCCTGGTCGCTCATGTGGACGGGACCTCCACCCCCGCGGCATTCGCGCCGATCTCCAGCAGAGCGGCCACACGCTCGGTCGAAGTGGTTTCCGTGTAGACCCGCAGCAGCGGCTCGGTGCCAGAGAACCTGATCAGGAGCCAGCTCTCGTCGTCCAGGTAGTACTTGAAGCCATCCATCTCGTTGCGGCGTAACACGCGCGACCCATCGATGGCGTCCGGCATCCAGGCCTGCACCCGCGCCTCGATCTCGGCCCGGTCCTCTGCCGGAAACTCCAGGTCGTATCTCGCGTAGTGGTACTCGCGCCCCAGCCGCTCGAACAGCAGCGCCACCAATTCCGCCGGCGTCTTGCCCTCACGCGCCATCAGGTCCAGGAAATACAGCCCGGCCACCACGCCGTCGCGCTCGGGCATATGCGGCTGGAATACGTACCCGCCGCTCTCCTCGCCGCCCATCACCGCGTTCAGGTCCCGCATGGCCGGCGCCACGAACTTCATGCCCACGCCGACCTCTTCCACGTGCACGTCGTACTGCTGACCGAGCCGTTCCAGCATCGAGGAAGTCGTCAGCGTCTTCACCAGCGGCTGCCGCAGCCCCCCGTGTTCCAGGAAGTAGTACGCCAGCAGCCCGATCGTGCGTAGTTGGTCAACGAATTCGCCGTGCTCGTCCACGACCCCCAGCCGGTCCCCGTCGCCGTCCGTCACGATGCCGACGGCGGCTGAAGAGTTTCGAACCACTGCCGCGGCCTCATCCGTCTGCGGCGGGATCGGCTCCGGGCGCGCCAGGCCTGGAAACCGCGGGTTCCACTCGCTGTGAATCTCCGTCACGTCAAGCCGCCCGCCCTCGAGAATCCGGGGCAGCCATCCGGCCGCCGAGCCGTACATCGCGTCCACCACTACCCGCATCTCACGGGCGCGTAGCGCTTCCAAGTCCACCAGGTTGGCCACGTGGTTGAGGTAAGCCGCATCCGGACTGAACGGGCGCAGCAGTCCGGCCCGATCGGCCGTGGCCGAATCCAGGAATCCGACCGCGTCGCCGTCGACGGCCGACACAGCGTCCTCGATTAGCGCCAGCGCATCCGGATCCACAGCCGCGCCGGTGGCCGTGCGAACCTTGAATCCGTTGTCCGCCGGCGGGTTGTGGCTGGCCGTAATCATCACCGCGCCGGCCGCCCGCAGGTCCGCGGTACTGAACGCCGCCACCGGTGTCGGACACGGAGTGTCCACGAGGTGCACGGGAATGCTGTTGCCGGCCAGCACCGACGCAACGTGCGCCGCGAAGCGCTCCGAACCGAAACGGCGGTCGTACCCGACCACGATCCCGTTCTCCCAGCGCCAATTGCGCCGCACGAAGGTTGCAAAGCCCTGGGCAACGCGGCCGACGTTGCGGAACGTGTAGTCGCCGCCGATGACGGCGCGCCAGCCGTCCGTCCCAAATCTGATAGGTGTTTCGGCCAGGGGCGCCATCCTAGGCTTCCGCCCTGGACGCCGCCCGGCGGGCCTCGATAAGTGCGTCTCGCAATGAGTCCTCCATGGTGATGCGCGGCTGCCAGCCGGTGTCCTCACGAAGTCGAGTTGCGTCACCGGCCACGACGGCGCCTTGTCGTCCGGGCGGAAGCTTCCGCTCTTCGTTGATTTCGGCGGCCACGCCGCCAATCTGAATCAGTCGCTCCACGATCTGGCGCAGCGGCCACGCGCGTCCGGTCGCGACGTTGTATGCCGCACCACCGCGGCCGTGATCAGCGGCCGAAACGATGGCGTGGGCCACATCGCGCACGTCCACATAGTCCCGCGCCCCGGCCAGGCTGAAGGTCGGTACCACCGGCTCGGCCCGTCCATCTAGCATCGCCGCCACGTAGTGCACCTGGCGGCCCGGAAAATACTCGGCCGAACGACCCGGCCCCACACTCCCGAACAAGCGCAACCTCACCACGTCCAAACCATCCGACAGATGGTATTGCAGCGCCTGCAGGTCCGCCGCCGCCTTGGTCGTCGCGTATACGGACGCCGGCCGCAGTGGCGCGTCCTCGCTGAGCAACTCGCCGGTCTCGATCCGCCCGTAAATCTCGGCGCTGCTCATCGCCACCAGCCGCGCGCCTGGCGTGTGGCGCAGCATGGCCTGGATCAATCGCAACTGACCCAGCACGTTGATGTCATAGGCGCGCTGAGGGTTTGCCTGGGCCTCGCCGGGATTGGCGACCGCCGCCAGGTTCACCACAACCGACGGCCGGATGCGCGCCACCACCTCCTCAATCTGGCCGGCGTCCTGCAGATCCATCGCCTCAAGTCCTGCGGCGGCATCGCCTCGATAAGACGCCCCGACGACGTCGCGGCCGGCGTCACGGAACGCCTCGACCGTGCGCGTCCCAATAAACCCCGCCGCCCCGGTGACAAGGACCGCGCCTGACACCAGTCTTGCCAGGCTCAGCCCGCGCTGCGCCCGGCCGCTATCTCGGCGTGCGCAATTTCATCCGCGACCATCTCAACGTCCGCGTCCACCATGATGCGGACCAATTCCTCGAATGTGACCGACGGTTCCCACCCCAGGTTCTCGCGGATGGCCGTGGGATCCCCGATCAGCCGATGCACCTCCGCCGGCCGTAACAGGTCCTCGCTGACGCTGATGTGGTCCTCGGCGTCAAGCCCCAGGTGGCCGAACGCCAGGTTGGCAAACTCGTTGCCCGAGTGCGTTTCACCCGTCGCCAGCACATAGTCGCGGGGCTCGTCTTGTTGCAGCATCAACCACATCCCGCGCACGAAGTCCGGCGCATACCCCCAGTCGCGCCGCGTCGACAGGTCGCCGAATGGCACCTCGTCAACCACGCCGTGGTGCACACGCGCCGCCGAATAGCTCAGCTTGCGGGTTACGAACTCCAGTCCACGCCGGGGAGACTCGTGGTTGAAGCAGATACCCGAGCAGGCGAACATTCGATAGCTTTCGCGGTAGTTGATGGTGATCCAGTGCGAGTACAGCTTGGCAACCCCGTAGGGACTGCGCGGATAGAACGGCGTGGACTCGCTCTGCGGCCACTCCTGCACCTGGCCGAACATCTCGCTGCTTGAGGCCTGGTAGAACTTGATCGTGGGGTCCACCGCGCGGATGGCTTCCAGCACCCGGGTTGCGCCCAGCGCCGTCACCTCGCCCGTCAGCACCGGCTGTTTCCACGACGCGGGTACGAACGATTGGGCCGCCAGGTTGTACACCTCGTCCGGCCGGTGCCGCTGCATGATCTCGATCAGCGAGTACTGATCGTGCAAGTCGCCCGGCTCAAGCACCAGGTCGTCTTGCAAGTGCTGGATGCGTCCGTTGTTCTCGGTACTGGTGCGGCGGACGACGCCGACGACCTTGTAGCCCTTCTCCAGCAGAAACTCCGCCAGATATGAGCCGTCCTGACCCGTAATGCCCGTAATCAACGCGCAGGGCATGCACAACCCCTGTTCATGGAAACCCGCTCGCAGTGTACGCGCGGCGCTTGTACAACAGCCGCGCAATGCTCATCGTGACGCCCGGAGCCTGCTCATGCGATCCGATTCGTGACTTCGCAAGGCGCATCCATCGTCCCGCTGGCGGACATCGCCGGGCCGGGCGACATCGTGGCCATCGTGGGTGCGGGCGGCAAGACCACCACCATGTTTGCCCTGGCCAACGCGCTCGCTGAGCGCGGCCTGCGGGTGGTGACGACGAAGTCCACCAACATCCACCGACCCTCGCTTGCCCGCTCGCCCCGGCTGCTGATCTCACCGCCCGACCGTTGGCAGACCGACCTGCCGCCGGCGTTGGATGCGCATCCCGTCATCACCGTCGTAACCGCCGCTCCCACCCCGCGCCGCTACAACGGCATCCCGCCCGATCTGGCCCCCGACCTGCTGCGTGCCTCCGGCGCGGACGTCCTGATCGTGGAAGCCGACGGCGCCCGCCGCCGCCTGATCAAAGCGCCGGCAAGTCACGAACCCGCCATGCCTCCCGGCGCAACCGTCGTCATTCCCGTCGCCTGCCTCGCTGCCGTGGGCCGCCCCCTCGCTGAACGCCACGTCCACCGCCCTCAGCTCGTTGCTGAGATCCTGGGCATCGCCCTCGACACACCACTCACCACCGACCACGTCCTCACCCTGCTCCTCGACCCACGCGCCGGTCGCAAGTCCCAGCCCCCCGCCGCCCGCCTCTGGCCTGTCCTGACCGCTACGGACAAAATAGAAACCGAGCAACTCAAGGCCCTTCGCGCCTCGCTCAGGGCCCATCCCGATGTCACCGGCTGGGTTGGGGCCGATGCCGATTGGACCTACGCCGCCCACCGCCCGGACGCCGCACCATGAGCTTGAACAGCGGCACGGGCTTACCGAAGAGTGAAGGCAGACGCTTCGCCGGTTCCGCACACGCCGGCCTAAGTGCGCCACAATGCGCCCAGCTCGCGTACCCGGAGACCAACTCGCAGATGACCACCGCCGCACCGCCAATCGAGATTAACTTCGACCGCCTCCTCGACACCTTCGTCGCCCTCCTTTCCGTGGACAGCTACTACGGCGACGAGGAACGCGTCGTGGCCGTCATCAAGCCGCGGATGGAGGGGTTGGGTATTGCGTGGCGGTCCGACCCGCACGGGAACCTGATCGGGGAGTGGCCGGCGCGGGGAAGAGACGGCGAGCCGATCATTCTGAACGCGCACATGGACACGGTGCGGCCGACGCCGGAGATGACGCCGGTGGTGAAGGACGACGGGGTGTATTCAGACGGATCGTCGGTACTTGGCGCGGACGACAAGGCGGGGGTGGCCGCCATCATGGAGGCGGTGCGGGCCTACCATGAGTCTGGCGAGCCGCACGGGCCGGTGGAACTGCTGTTTACCGCCGGGGAGGACGTGGGGCACATCGGCTCGAAGGCGTTTGACGCCAATGACGTGGTTGGGCGTCGCTGCTACGTGCTGGATGCCGGCGGGCCGGTGGGCAACGTAGTGATGCAGGCGCCGGGGCAGCGGCGCTTCAACTTCACCTTTCGGGGCAAGGCGGCACACGCGGGGGTGGAGCCGGAGCTGGGAGTCAGCGCGATCGGCATGGCGGCGCGGGCGATCGACCGGATGCCGCTGGGGCGGGTGGACGAGATTACGACGGCGAACGTGGGGATCATCTCCGGCGGCGAGGCCTACAACATCGTCGCGCCGGAGGCCGAGGTTACGGTCGAAACCCGCAGCCTTTCCGAGGAGCGGCTGGAGTCGCAGGTGGCGGACATCGTGGGCGCGGCGGAGCAGGCGGCCTCCGACTTCGGCGGCGACGTGGATATCGAGACGCACACGTTCTATACGGCCTACGAACTGGACGAAGGGGATCCCGCGGTGGCACTGGCGGACGCCGCGATTGCGGCCGCCGGGATTGAGCCGCAACACGTGAGCACGGGCGGCGGCAGTGACGCCCATGAGTTCAATGAGAAGGGCATCAGGTCCGTGTGCCTGGGCATGGGCTATATCGACGTGCACTCGGTGCGCGAGTTCATGCCGCACGACCAGTTGCGGGCGATTACGCAGGTCACGACCGAGTTGATCCGGTTGGCATAGAGCCGAAGACGCCCGAATCTCTCGACAGGCACAGAACAGGTTGGCCTCGCCCCTCGGAGAGGGGAAAGAGCGGCGTCGCCTAGAAGGGATTGACCCCGCACTCCTGCCGCCGCCCGGCTGGACTAGCTTCGCTAGCGCTGCGGTTTAGGCCGCCGCCTCGGTTGGAGACGGGCCGTTGCGCATGCCGACGATCAGGCCTTCGAGCACGCCCTCGAGATGCGCCTGCCCGCGTTCGAGGGCGGCCAAACGCACCTCGACTGCCGCGCTGCGCGCATCCAACCCCTCGACTTGCGCTCCCAACGCCACCATCTCCGCCTGCAAACCTGCAATCTGCGCCTCCACTGCCGCAAGCCGCGTATCCAGACCTCCAATCAGTGTCTGCAGCGACCTGACCTGCGCTTCCAGTGACGCGGTTCGCGCCGTCAGAGCCGCGAGGTCCGAGCCAAAGGCTGCTTGCTGAGCTTCGAGGCGGTCAATACGTCCGCTGAGCCGTACCGCCATTCCGACGATTAGGGCGGCCAGCGCCACGCCCACACTGAGAATCCCGATCAACTCCGGCGTCACGCCGCAGACTCCTGTACCCGCCCGACTATGTACGTTGGATCACTGCGGCCATTCTAGCCTTGAGCCTCGCGGGCATCGGCCTGCGCTGCTCGTCCCGTTCTCCAGGAGCGCGTACTCGTAGCTGTCCTTCAGGGCGAGCCAGGAGGCTTCGATGATGTTGGTGGAGCTGCCGACGGTGCCCCATTCGCGTGAGCCGTCGGTGGACTGGATGAGCACGCGCACGCTGGCATCGGTGGCCGAGGCGGAGTCGAGGATGCGGACCTTGTAGTCGACCAGGTGCACCTCCTGCAACGCGGGAAAAAAGCGTTCCAGCGCCTTGCGGGCGGCGTGGTCCAGCGCGCTGACCGGGCCGTTACCTTCGGCGGCGGTGTGAAACATCTCCTCGCCGACGCGGATCTTGACCATGGCTTCGGAGAGCATTTCGCGGCCGCCGCGGGTTTCGGCCAGCACCAGGAAGTCGACAAACTCGAACGGCGAGTGGTAATCGGCGCGCAGGCGGCGAAGCAGTAGCTCGAACGAGGCCTCGGCGCCCTCGAACTGGTAGCCGCGCTCTTCAAGGTCCTTGACCTTGGCCAGCGCCTCGCTCACACCGGCATCGTCGGTGCTCAGGCCCAGGCCGCGCGCGCGTTCGGCGATGTTGCTGCGGCCGGCCAGTTCCGAGATCAGGATGCGGCGCTCGTTGCCGACCGTGGCCGGGTCGATGTGCTGGTAGGCCTGGGCGTGCTTGCGCATGCCGCTGCCGTGATAGCCGGCCTTGTGCGCGAAGGCGCTGAGGCCGACATAGGGCATGAAGGCGCTGGGCGGAGTGTTGGCCAATTCGCCCACGTAGCGCGATAGCTCGGTTGTCTGGCGAAGCTGCTCGGGGGATACACATTGATGGCCGAGCTTGAGTTGCAGGGTCGGGATCAGGGTCGTGAGGTTGGCGTTGCCGCAGCGCTCGCCGAAGCCGTTGACCGTGCCCTGAATCTGCAGGGCGCCCGCCGCCACGCCGGCCAGCGTATTGGCGGCGGCCAGGTCGGCGTCGTTGTGCATGTGGACGCCGATGGGGACGGTCGTCCACGCTCGGGCCGCTCGCGTCGCTTCACTGACCTCGGCCGGCAAGGCTCCGCCGTTGGTGTCGCAGCAGATGATCCAGTCCGCACCGGCCTCCGTGGCGGCCTCGACGCAGGCGTGCGTATACACGGGGTCCTGGCTGAAGCCGTCGTAAAAGTGCTCGGCGTCGACGATCACCTCGCGTCCGGCGGCCTTCAGGTGGGCGACCGTGTCACGGATCATCGCCAGGTTCTCGTCGGTGCTCGTTTCCAACACCGTCTCGACCTGGAAACGGGAGAACTTGGCCACGATCGTGACGGCGGGGGTCTCGCAGGCCAGGAGTGCGGCGACGGTGGGATCGTCGGCTACGTCGCGATCCTTGTAGCGCGTGGCCCCGAAGGCGCAGATGCGGGCCTGCCGCCACTGAATTTCCGCGGCGCGCCGGAAGAACTCGCGGTCCTTGGGGTTCGAGCCGGGGAATCCACCTTCGATGTAGTGCACGCCGTAGGCGTCCAGCCGCTGGGCGATGCGCAGCTTGTCCTCGGTCGAAAACGAGATGCCTTCGGTCTGCGCGCCGTCGCGCAGCGTCGTGTCGTAGAGCGAGAGTTGCATGGAAATCGGTCAAGCCTCGGCGGGAAGGAGATCGGTTACGCGCGGGTCGACTCGCCGGCTTCCCGCGAGACGTTGAAACGCCTGTCAGCCGGCGGCGGGCCCCTCGATCCGGGCAATGACCGCCGCGGTCATGGACTGTGTGTCCACGAGGCGCGCACCCTCCTCGCCGATATCGGGCGTTCGGAACCCGTCGTTGAGTGTCTGTTCGACGGCCGACTCGATTGCCGCGGCCGCCTGCGGTTGGTCGAACGTGTGGCGAAACAGCATCGCCACGCTGAGGATTGTACCCAACGGGTTGGCAATCCCCTGGCCGGCGATGTCGGGCGCGCTGCCGTGCACCGGCTCATACAGCGCGCGACCTTCGTCGCCCAGACTGGCCGAAGGCAGCATGCCCAGCGAGCCGGTGAAAACGCCGGCCTCGTCGCTGAGCAGGTCGCCGAAGGTGTTTTCGGTCACGATGACGTCGTATTCGGTCGGCTGGCGCACCAGGGCCGCGGCAAACGCGTCGGCCAGCATCGTGTCGTACTCAATGTCGGGGTGTTGCGCCGCAATGTCGTTGGCGATGTCGCGCCAGAAGCGACCGGTGACCAGCACGTTGAACTTATCCACGGACATGACCTTGCGCCGTCGCCCGGCCGCCCACTCGAAGGCTCGCTCGACGATCCGTCGAATCTCGCTCTCGCGGTAGGCCAGCGTGTCCACGGCGCCGCGCTCGCCGCCGATGAAGCGCATCTCCTTCGGCTCGCCGAAGTACAACCCGCCCGTCAGTTCGCGCAGGATCACCATGTCCGTCCCGCGCACGACTTCGGGGCGCAGCGGCGACTGGTCGACCAGGGCGTCGTAGACCCGCACGGGTCGCACATTGGCGTAGAGCTCCAGGCCCTTGCGCAGCCGCAGCACCCCTTCCTCCGGGGTGAACTCGGCGTGCGGGTCGTCCCACTTCGGACCGCCGACCGCCGCGAGAAAAACAGCGTCCGCGTCGAGTGCGTCCTGCAGCACCTCGTCCGTACATGGCTCGCCGAAGCGGTCGATGCTGTTGCCGCCGAGCGGTCGCTCCACCTGGGTGACACCGACTCCGAATTGGGAGGCGGCGTGGTCCAGCACCTCGGCGCCGGCCGCCATCACCTCAGGCCCGATGCCGTCGCCCGGGGTGACGACGATGCGCCAGTTCTTCACCGAGCGGGCCAGCCGGTGATGTAGGGCAACCGGTCGTGGACGGCGCTGATGGCATCGTTGGACTCCAGCAGCGACGAGAGAGCGTCCCACTCCCCGCTGACAAAGGCCTCCCGGACCGATGCCGGCAGCTCGGCCTGGTAGGCGGCCTGCCCGGCCGTGATCGTTCCACTACCGACATCAATCTCCAGCGCCGTCTCGGGCTCCTCTTCGATCAGGCTCTGGAGCGATTCGATCTGGGTGGCGGGCAGGGTGAGACAGGGAATGCCGATGGTGGTGCAGTTGCCGAAGAAGATCTCAGCGAAGCTCTCGCCCACGATGGCCTTGATGCCCCTGCGCATGAGCGCCTGCGGCGCGTGCTCGCGGCTGGAGCCCGAGCCGAAGTTGCGGTTGACCACCAGGACACTGGCGCCGGTAAAGCGGGCGTCGTCGAACGGGTGCTTCCCGTTGAGCTGCCGGCGTTCGTCTTCGAACGCGTGCGGACCCAGCGTCTCGAAGGTGATTTCGCGCAGGTAACGGGCGGGAATGATCCGGTCGGTGTCGATATCGTTGCCGCGCACCGGGACTCCGGTTCCGGCGACGTGGGTGATGCGTCCGTCGTCACTCATCGGTCGCCCCTTATCCCATGGCCATTGCGCGCACGTCGGTCACTTCACCGGCCACCGCAGCGGCGGCAACCATGGCCGGGCTCATCAGCAGGGTCCGGCCCAGCGGGCTGCCCTGGCGGCCCTTGAAGTTGCGGTTGCTGGACGAGGCGCAGACCTGGTCGTTCACCAACTTGTCCGGGTTCATGGCCAGGCACATGGAGCAGCCGGCGTCGCGCCACTCGAAGCCGGCGGCGCGGAAGACGTCGTCCAGGCCCTCGGCCTCAGCCTCAGTCTTCACCTGCTGGGAACCGGGAACCACCAGGGCCTTGACGTGGGCGGGTACGCGCCCGCCTTCGGCCACCCGGGCGGCTTCGCGCAGGTCGGAGATGCGGCTGTTGGTGCAGGATCCGACGAAGGCCACGTCGATCGGCGTGCCGGCAATCGGCGCACCCGGCGTGAGCTTCATGTGGTCCAAGGCGTCCTGGATCGAGCGGCGTTCCAGCCCCTCAACGTCGTCGGGCGAGGGGATGAGATCGTCCACACCCAGGACCTGGCCCGGGTTCACTCCCCAGGTCACCATCGGCGCGATGGACTCGCCTTCGATGTCGACCCGGTCGTCGAAGGCGGCGTCCGCGTCCGAGGCCACGTCGGTCCACCACTGGCGGGCGCTGTCGAAGTCGGCGTCATTCGGGGCGTATTCACGGCCTTGCAGGTAGGCGTAGGCGGTTTCGTCGGGGTTGACGTAGCCGACGCGCGCGCCGCCCTCGATGGACATGTTGCAGACGGTCATGCGCTCGTCCATGGACATGGCGTCGAAGACGTCGCCGGCGTACTCATAGGCGTAGCCGACCCCGCCCTGCACGCCCAGCCGTCCGATGATGGCCAGGATCACATCCTTGGCGAACACCCCGTCCGCAAGTTTCCCGCTTACGGAGATGCGCCGGCACTGCGGCTTGGCCACGGAAATGGTCTGGGTGGCGAGCACGTCGCGAACCTGGGAGGTGCCGATGCCAAAGGCGATGGCCCCGAAGGCGCCGTGCGTGCTGGTGTGGCTGTCGCCGCAGGCGATGGTCATACCCGGCTGCGTCAGGCCGAGTTCGGGCCCGATGACATGCACGATGCCCTGGCGGCCAGTCGAGCGGTCGAAGAACGGGATTCCGGTCTGTTCCACGTTCTGTTCGATCGCCACAAACATCTGCTCGGCCATCCCGTCCACATAGGGTCGGGTTGACTCATCCGTCGGAATGATGTGGTCCACGGTGGCGAAGGTGCGGTCGGGGTAGCGAACCGCAAGCCCCCGCTCGGCCAGCATCTGGAAGGCCTGGGGGCTCGTAACTTCATGCACGAGATGCAGACCAATGAACAACTGGGTCTGCCCATTCGGCAGCTCACGCACGGAGTGCGCGTCCCAGACCTTGTCGAGCAGCGTTTGGCCCATGTCGTCTCCTAGATTCCGGGAACGCCGGAGGCGTCGGCCAGCAACGTGGCCTCGGGCGTCGTCGACCAGCCCTTGCCGAGTCCGGCCATGAGGCGGTTCAGCGCGTTGACGTAGGCCTGGGCGCTGGCGACCAGGATGTCGGTGTCGGCGCCGTGCCCGCTGAAGGTCTTGCCCTTGCTCTCGATGCGGATCGTTACCTCGCCGATGGCGTCGATGCCTTCGGTTACGGAGTTGATCGAGAATTCGGTGAGCTGGTTCGGCACCTTCACCAGGCGATTGATCGCCTGATAGATCGCATCCACGGGACCAGTGCCGATGCCGGCGTCGACGTGCTCTTCGCCGTCGTCCGAGCGCAGACGCACGGTGGCGGTCGGCATGGCGCCGGTGCCGGTGCTGACCTGCACGTGCAGCAACTCGAACGTCTGGTGGAACGCACGGCGCTGCTCGTTCTGCACGATGGCCTCGAGGTCACGATCCGTGATCGTCTTCTTGCGGTCGGCGATCTCCTTGAAGGCCTGGAAGGCGGCCTGGAACTCGTCGTCGGCCAGCCGGTATCCCATCCGCTTCAGGCGGTCGCGGAACGCGTGGCGGCCCGAGGTCTTGCCCAGGACGATGCTGCTCTCGTCCAGCCCGACATCCGACGGGTCCATGATTTCGTAGGTCGTGCGCTCCTTCAGCATCCCGTCCTGGTGCAGGCCGGACGCGTGCGCGAAGGCGTTGGCGCCGATGACGGCCTTGTTGGGCGGCACGACCATCCCCATGTAGTTGGACACCAGGCGGCTGCTGCGCGCCAGTTCGGTGCTGACCAGTCGCGTGTCGGCCTCGAAGTAGTCGCCGCGCGTACGCAGCGCCATCACGATTTCTTCCAGCGAGGCATTGCCGGCGCGCTCGCCCACACCGTTGATCGTGCACTCAACCTGTGCCGCGCCTTCCTTGACGGCCGCCAGCGAGTTGGCCACCGCCTGACCCAGATCGTCGTGGCAATGGACGGACAGCACGACGTCCTCGATGCCGCGCGTCTGGTCCATCACGTACCTGACCATTTCCGCAAACTCGGCCGGCTGGGCGTAGCCGACCGTGTCGGGGAAATTCACAACGGTCGCGCCGGATTCGATGGCGGCGCTGAAGACTTCGCTGACGAAGTCGAGGTCAGACCGCGTGGCGTCCATGGCCGAGAACTCGATGTGATTGGTCAGGGTGCGCGCGTGGCCCACGCTTTCGCGCGTCAGGTCCAGCACGACCTCGCGACGCTCATGCAGCTGATGTTGCAGGTGGATGTCGCTGGTCGAGATGACGATGTGCAGCAGGGGCCGCGCGGCAGACTTCAGCGCGCCCCAAGTGGTATCGATCTGCTCGCGCTTGAAGCCGCTCAGCCCGGCGATTTCAACGTTGCGCAGCTCGCGGGCCAGCAGGTCGACGGCCCTGAAGTCGCCGGGCGAGGTAAACGGAAACCCGGCCTCGATGACGTCAACGTTCAAGCGGGCCAGTTGACGCCCGATTTCCAGCTTCTCGTCGATGGTCAGCGCGCCGCCGGCAGCTTGCTCGCCGTCGCGCAGGGTGGTGTCGAAGATGCGGACGTTCCGCATGGTGACAGCTTCCTCAGCTAGGTCATGAGCGGCCGCGGAGGCGGCCGCGGGATATCCCGGGATTCCCCTCCGCTAGTGGGAGGGGCCGGGAAGCGCGAGCCGAGAGGTCACCAGGAACATTCGCATCGGTCGTGCGTCACCTGCGGTTCATTCGCGCGTCTTGGGGAGCCAGTCCATCATGCTGCGGAGCTCGCGACCCACCACCTCAACCGGGTGCTCAAGGTCGCGATTCCGAAGTGCATTATACGCCGGGCGACCGGCCTGGTTCTCGAGAATCCAGCGGCGCGCGAACTCGCCGTTCTGCACGTCCTCGAGGATGCCCTGCATGGCTTTCCGCGAGTTCTCGTCGACAACACGCGGCCCGGAAACCAGATCGCCGAACTCCGCCGTGTCGCTGATGGAGTAGCGCATGTAGCTGATCCCGCCCTGGTAGATCAGGTCCACGATCAGCTTGAGCTCGTGCAGGCACTCGAAATAGGCGAGGCGCGGGTCGTACCCGGCGTCCACCAGGGTCTCGAAGGCCGTCTTGATCAGCGCGGTGGTGCCACCGCACAGGACGGCCTGCTCACCGAACAGGTCGGTTTCGGTCTCGTCCTTGAAGGTGGTCTCGATCAGGCCGGCCTTGGCGCAGCCGATGCCCTTGGCGTAGGAGAGCGCGACGTCACGCGCGCGGCCGGTCGCATCGTGGTGAACCGCCACCAGGCCCGGAACGCCCACGCCCTCAACAAACAGGTCGCGCAGGACGTGCCCCGGACCCTTGGGCGCCACCATGGCCACGTCCACATGGTCGGGTGGATTGATCTGCCCGTAGTGGATGTTGAAACCGTGCGCGAAGAGAATCATGTGACCGGACCGCAGCACCGGCGCGATTTGCTCCTCGTAGACCTGCGGCTGATCCTGGTCCGGCAGGGCCAGCATCACGGCTTCGGACGCGTCCACGGCTTCGGATACGTCCAGAACCAGCAGGTCCTCCGACTCAGCTCGAGCGCGCGAGGGGCTGCCCGGGCGCAAGCCGACGACCACGTCTGCGTCCGAGTCGCGCAGGTTCAGCGCGTGCGCGTGCCCCTGGCTGCCGTAACCCAGAACCGCGACCCGCTTGCCCTGCAACTCGTCGGCCGTGATGTCGGCCTCGTAAAGAACCTTGCTATCCACGCGCACGTCCATTCCGGGGGCCGACGTCATCGCGAGCGATGGCGATCACGCCGGTTCGGGAGATTTCCTCGATCGGGTACTCGGTAATCACGTCCAGGAAGCGGTCGATCTTGGACTGCGCACCGGTCATCTGCACGATCATCGACGACTTGCTCACGTCCACGATTTCGCCGCGGAAGATATCGGTGATCTCCGCCAGACCGGGACGCTCGGTGGCTTTCACGCGCACCTTGATCATGGCCAGTTCGCGCGTAACCGCCGGCGCGCCCGTCAGATTCCGGACCGAGACGACCTCAACCAGCTTATACAGCTGCTTCTCGCACTGCTTGACTTCCTCCGCCGAGCCTTCGACGGCGATCGTCATGCGCGAGTAGCCGGGTTCCTCGGAGTGCCCAACGGCAAGGCTGGCGATGTTGAAGCCGCGGCGGCGGAAGAGGCTGGCCACACGGGTCAGGACTCCCGGGTGGTCGGCCACGGTGGCGACCAGCGTGTGCGTTTCGGTCCCGTTCATCGCGGGTCCTCGATCACGCTATTCACTCCGGTGCCCGGAACGATCATCGGGTAAACGTTCTCCACCCGGTCCACGTGCAGGTCCAGCACCACTGGCCCGTCGTATTCATGGGCCATGGCAATGGCGTCGTGCATCTCATCGCGCGAGCTGGTGCCCACGCCGTGCAGTCCAAAGGCCTGGGCGACCTTGGCGAAGTCCGGGTTGTCCAGGAAGGCACCCATATAGCGGCCTTCGTAGAAGAACTCCTGCCACTGGCGGATCATGCCGAGGTGCGCGTTGTTGAGCACGGCCACTTTCACGTTGATGCCCTCGGCCGCCAGGGTGTTGAACTCCTGGATGTTGATCAGCAGGCCGCCGTCGCCGGTGACACACCAGACGTCCTGCGACTCGTCAGCTAGCTTGACGCCCATGGCGGCCGGAAGGGCGTAGCCCATCGGCCCCAGGCCGCCGGCGCTGAAGAACATGCGCGGGCGCTCGTACCAGAAGTGCTGCGAGGCCCACATCTGGTTCTGGCCCACGTCGGCGATTACTCGCGCCTCGCCGCCGGAAATGTCGTAGATCGCTCGCACGACTTCCTGCGGCAGCACGGAGTCGGGGCTGTCGGGAATCTTTAGCGACGGATGGTCGCGCCGCCAGCCGTTCATCTGGTCCAGCCAGGGCGTGCGATCGCGCGATTCGATCAGCGGCAACAGCTTCTGCAGGGTCAGCTTCAGGTCGCCCACGATCGGCACGTCGGTCTCCAGGACCTTGCCGATCTCGGCCGGATCAATGTCAATGTGCACGACCTTGGCGCCCGGTCCGAACTCGTCCTCCTTGCCCACGGCCCGGTCGTCGAAGCGGGTGCCGAGGCCGATGATGCAGTCGGTCTGGCGCATGGAGAAGTTCGCGTAGGCCAGGCCGTGCATGCCGAGCATTCCGAATGAGAGCGGATGGGTCTCGGGGAACGTGCCCACCCCGTGCAGCGTGCTGACGACAGGGATGCTGCCGCGCGTGGCGAGCTGCAAGAGCTCGTCGGCGGCGCCGGAAATGTCGATCCCGTGTCCGGCCATGATGATCGGGCGCTCGGCCGCGTTGATGACCTCGGCGGCCTTGCGGACCATCCGGGCGTTGCCGACCTTGGATGGCCGGTAGCCGCGCAGGTTCACCTGGTCGGGCGCGGTCTCGGTGGTGGTTTCCAGGAAGACGTCCTTGGGAATGTCGACGTGGACCGGGCCCGGGCGGCCGGTGGAGGCCAGGTGGAAGGCTTCCGACATCACGCGCGGCAGGTCGTCCACGTCCATCACCAGGTAGCTGTGCTTGGTGATCGGAATGGAAATGCCGGTGACGTCGGCTTCCTGGAAGGCGTCCGAGCCGATGGCCGGACGGGCCACCTGGCCGGTGATGTAGACCACGCCCACCGAGTCCATGATGTCGTTGGCCATGCACGTGACCATGTTGGTGGCGCCGGGCCCGGAGGTGCTGGTGGCCACGCCGACCTTGCCGGTGGCCCGCGCGTAGCCGTTGGCGGCGAAGCCCGCCGCCTGCTCGTGGCGGATCAGCACGTGCCGGATGCGGTCCTGATAGTGGTAGAGGGAGTCGTAGAACGGCAGCGAGGCGCCGCCCGGCATCCCGAAGATGACGTCGACGCCGGCGGCGAGCATGGCGTCGCACACCACCTCGCCGCCGGTACGCGGCGTCTTGGGCGTGGCGGTGGAACCGTTGGTGGATTGGCCGTTGATCGCGGACATGTCGTGGGTCTCCTGAAGAGTCGTGGAAGAAGGTGTCGTGGAGTCTTGCGGGGGGAAACGCGGAGACGGCGGCTAGGCGGCATCTCCGTCGGGTACCGCGACCGCGTAGATCCGAGCGCGCGCAACGTCACGCCTGTGCGTGCTGCGTCTCATCGCTCCATGTCCTTCGCGTCGGCCGGCTGTGCGGCAACAAAAAAACCCGTCCCTCACAGGGACGGGCTGTAACCCGCGGTACCACCCCGCTTGCCCGGCCGGCCGGCCGAACCGCTTCGTTACCCGATTACGGCGGGCACCGGACCGGCCTACCAGAGGGATCCTTCAACCGGTCGGCTCGGGGGCGACGTTCGGCCCGGAGAACCCGCCGGCTCACACCAATTCCGGCTCGCTCGGAGTTCTCGGGAGGCCTACTCCTCCCCGTCAACGCCTTTGCGTTGTGCACATTGTCCCTCGGAGTCGCGACAGGCGCAGCTGACCGAGCGCGCAATGCACACAGCGCAACCGTAACAACGGCTCGGGCCCGCGGCAAGGGAATTCCATGGCCACATTTCTATTCGCTGTCACGCCGCAGCTGGCACCTAACCGCGGTTGCCTGCGCATAATGCGCAATGCGCGCACGCCCTGATCCGTCTTCACCCGACGGCCGTTATGTCGTCTTTGATCTGGAGACGCTGTACCTGAGCCATGAAGTCCGGGGCGGTTGGCGCAATATCCGGGACTTCGGCCTGGCCGTTGGGGTCACCATCGACGAGCACGGGCAGCAGCACGTCTGGCAGGAGCCCGACGCGCAGGATCTGATCGACTACCTGGCCGAGCATCCGCGCGTGGTCGGGTTCAACTCGCGGCGATTCGACCTGACGGTTCTATCTGCGTACGGCGACGTGTCGGCGTTACGCGAGCGGTCGTTCGACGTGCTGTTGGAGTTGCAGTCCGTTACCGGCCGCCGCAAGGGCATGCGCCTGCAGGACATCGCCGGCGCCATGTTCGGCGAGGCCAAGTCGCTCAGCGACGGCACCGAGGCCGTCCACCTGTGGCGAACCGGACGACCCGAGGACCGCCGGCGGGTGATCGACTACTGCGCCCAGGATGTTCACCTCACCAAGCGCATCCTGGAGTTCGGCGTGGATTACGGCTACGTGCTGGTGCCGGTGCCAAATCTGCGCCGGGGGCGTACGCCCGTCCCGGCGGAGGTGGCCGTGGACTGGGCGCAGGACGACGCGTTCACGCGCGGGCGTCGCTAGCCTCCCAGCCAGCCTTCAAACCTGTAGCTGCGGGCGGCCGGCCCCTACATGAACTCGAGAATCGCCTCGATTTCGACCGGCATGCCGCCAGGTAGCTGCGCCATCCCGACGGCGGAGCGCGCGTGCCGGCCATTCTCGCCCCATAGCTCCACGAACAGCTCGGAATAGCCGTTGATCACGGCCGGCTGGTCGGTGTAGTCCTCGGTGCAGTTCACCATGCCCAGCACCTTGACGACCTGAAGGATTCGGTCGAGGTCGCCAAGCGCCTCCTTCAGCGCGCCGAGATGGGCCACGGCGATCGAGCGGGCAAACTCGGCCGCCTCGGCCGTGTCGAAATCGCGCCCGACCTTGCCCACCGGCGTGGCGCCCGTGGCGTCGACCGGGCCCGCTCCCGACAGGTACACCAGGTTGCCGCTGATGTTCCACGGCTTCAGCGGGGCTGTTGGTGGAATGCTCGGAGCCGGAAGCTCGATACCCAGATCCGCCAGCTTGCCTTCGATTTTCATGCGTCCGAAATCCCTTTCACGTTCAGTTGTCGAAGAGACCTTCGGCAGCCACAGCCCCAATCGCCGCGTCGAAGGCCGCCACCGTCTGCTCGATGTCCGCCTCCGTGTGCGCCGCGCTCGTGAAGCCACCGCCGGAAATCAGATGCACGCCCTCGTTCAGGAGAGCCTGGCCCAACGCATCGCCGGCAGCCCCGCCAAGGCCGCTCTTGGCCGGCTGGCCGCTAAGGCTGATGTGGAAGTACGAAGTCTCGCCGTACACCAGCGCGCCCACGTCATGGCGGTCGAAAGTCTCCTGCAGGCCTTGCCGCAACGTTTCGCAAAGCACGTCGATGTGCGCATGCACCGCGCCGCCGGCCAGGTAATCCAGCACCGCCGTTCCGGCAGCCGCCGAGACGGGATTGGCGTTATAGGTTCCGGGGTGGGCGATGCGCTGACCGCGGTCCCAGGCAGGATCGCCTCGCTTCTCGAGCCGGTCCATGATGTCGGCTCGACCGCCCACGGCGGCGCCCGGCAGCCCGCCCGCCACGATCTTGGCCATCGTCGTCAGGTCTGGTGTGACGCCGGCCATCACCTGGAATCCACCCGGTGACATGCGAAATCCGGTCACGACCTCGTCCAGGATCAGGACGGCGTCGTGCTCGGTCGTCAGGTCACGCAGGCCCTCAATAAAGGTCGGCGCGACGGGGAGCGCGCCCCAACCGGCGCCGCTGGGCTCCACGATCACGGCGGCGACGTCGCCCCTGGACACTTCCTCGCGCACCTGGTCCAGGTCCGTGGGCAGCGCGGTGATGGTTCCCTGGCTGGCCGCCGGAACGCCGGCGGAAGTCGGAATGTCGTACGGCTCTTCGACTGCCACGGTCGCGTAGTCGTGCCAGCCGTGGAAGTGGCCCTGGAACTTGATGATGCGGTCGCGTCCCGTGTGCGCCCGCGCCAGCCGCATGGCCATGTGCGTGGCTTCGGTTCCCGAGGAGTGGAAGCGCACGCGCTCGATGCTGGGCTTGAGTCGCTTGATCTGCTCCGCCCAGGCAATCTCGAGTTCGTGGCCGGCCCCGTAATGGGTGCCAATCGCCAGCTGCTCCCGCGCGGCGTCCACGGCCACCGGGTGCCCGTGGCCCAAGATCAACGCGCCGTGGCCCATCGTGTAGTCCACGATCTCGTTGCCGTCCACGTCCCACTTGCGCGCCCCTTTGGCGCGGGCCGTCATAACTGGGAATGGCGCCTGGATGCGGGTGTCGTGCGCCACGCCGCCGGCCAGCGCCTCGCACGCCCGCGCGCGCAGCGCCGCCGAACCGGCGTGCTGGGTTGCGAACGACTGCTCGATCGCGCCGTTATCGGAGTCGGCGCCCATATGGAACCTCCAATGGGAAAAGACGGAACCCGCACTGGCGCGGGCGTTCAGGCTGGCCAACAGGATTGAGTGTGCCAGTCCCGCATGTCAACGCGCTGGGGCTTGCTCTGCTTGGCCGCAAGGCGGAACCGTCCGTAGGCTGGCCGCATGCTCTTCATCTTCCTGGGCGCCCGCGACCCACGCCTCCGAAACGCGGTTGACGCGGTGCTGGGTCATCCGGCGCCGGACGACCTGGCGTACACCCATCTCGACGGCGCGCGCGCGGGCCCTGACGAACTCAACGCCGCCTGCGGCGCGGTGTCGATGTTCGGCGAGCGTCGCAAGGTCTATCTGGACGGCGCGCCTGCCAGCGGGCCGCAGGCCCGGAAGCTCATCCAGTGGCTCACCGCCTTTACCGACGCCCGGAAGAACGACCCGGGCCTCGACACCTGCGACTTGGCCGTGTCGGTGTACCTGGATCTGGGCGACCGCCGTACCGCCGCACGAGTCAAGGCCTTCAACGCCCTCACGCAGCACGGGGCGCGCGTTCAGCAGTTCGGGCCGCTACGCGATGCCGAGGCCGTGAGATTCGTTCGCTCCGAGGCACGCCGTGCTGGAGTAAGCATCTCGGAAGACGCCGCCGCCCGCCTGGTGGAGCTCATGACGTCCGACGCCGGGCTGCTCATCAGCGAAGTCGAAAAGCTGGCGGCCTATGTCGGCTTCAACGGCGAGATAACCGAACGCGACGTTAACGCCGCCTGCGCCACCATCGGTGAACACGCGCGCTGGGACTACGTCAACGCCCTGGCCGACCGGCGCGGCGCCGAGGCGCTTGGGGTGCTGCACGACATGCTGGCGTTGCGTACGCCGCACGAGATGATCCTGGCCGACGTGACCCGCTCGCTTCGCCAACTGGCGGCGGCGCGCCAGGTCGTGGTGGAAGGCGGCAGCTACCAGCAAGTGGCACGCGCCGCCGGCGCGCCGCTCGGCCGCGGCCGCTACCTGGCCCAGCAGGCCCGGCGCATGTCCGACCGGCTGATCGCCCGCATGTACGCCGAAGTCGTGCGCACGGACGCGGCGCTCAAGTCAACGGGCGGCGACAAGGACGCGCTGCTGGAAATTCTGACCGCACGGCTGGCCACGCGGCCGGCCGACGCGCGCGCTTAGGCGGCTTCGGCCGCCCGCAACTGCCGCACCAGGCGCGACAGGCTGCGCGCCGCCTTGCGACGGTGAATGATGCCCTTGCGCGCGGCACTGTCGAGACGGCTCTGGGCCTCGCGGATGGCGGCCCGAGCCGCCTCGGTGTCGCCCGAGTCGATCGCCTCACGGGCCTGTCTGACAAACGTTCGCACCGCCGAGCGCGTGCTTACGTTGCGGGCGCGTAGAAACCGCTGCCGGCGCACTTGCTTGGCTCGGCGTTGGTGTCGGACGAGTTCTTTAGGTGATGGCACGAGACAGGCGTACCCAGGGACGCAAACTCTGAGAGGTAGGCCACTACTATACCAACCACGCCGCCGGGTTCGGTCAGCCGCCAGATCAGGGGAATCGTGTGCCGGTAATCGCGCTGGCAGGCGATTTCGAGGCCGGGGTCGAGGCCGTCTTCGCCGCCGCCGCAGGCCGGCACGTTGTTGCCGCGCCGCAGGGACGGCTGGGCGTCCAGACCGGGGCCATGTCCCTGCCGGATCCGCGCCTTCACGACCTCCAGGCGGTCTTTCGCGCGGCCCAGACGGTGCCCGTTTCGTTCACCCTCTGGCACGCGCCGGGCCACGCGCTGGCCGCAGGCGAGCCACCCAACGCCGAATGGATCGGTCGCCTCCGCACTGCCGACGCGCTGCTACTGGTCGTCTCGGGTGAAGGCGGCCTGCAAGCCGCCGCCGATTGCCTCGACGCGCTGCGCACCGAACTGGCCGTGCTGGACCTGGCGGTGCTCGAACCGGCCCAGCAGCGCCTGCAGGAACGTCTGACCAGCGGTCCGCGCATCGAACGACGCGAGGCAGGCGAGCAACTCGCCGTCGTCACCCGTGCTCGCGAGGCGCTCGAAGCCAACCGCCCAATGCTGGAGGGGCTCGCTCCGCAGGCAGTGGTCAGCCTTCGTGGCTTCGGCCTGCTGAGCGCCAAGCCCTGCGCCGTTGCCTGCAACGCGCCGGACGATGAGGCCACGGACATGAATGCTCGATGCGTCGCGGCCGGCCGCGACGACTGGTGCGTGGTCGCCGCCGCCACCGAAGCCGAACTGGATGATCTCCCGGACGAAGACGCCGCCGCCTTCCGCGAAGACCTCGGCCTCCCCGGCCTGGCTGCTCACCGCGTGGGCCAGGCGTTTCGCACGGCGCTTGACCAGATCACCTTCTACACCGGCAACACCCGATCGGTTAACGCGTGGCTCTTGCCGCGCGGTGCCACCGCTCTCGATGCCGCCGGCGCCGTCCACACCGACCTGGCCGCCGGGTTCATTCGAGCCGACGCCGTGGCGGCTGATGATCTCATCGCCGCGGGCTCGATGGCCGCCCTGCGCGAACGTGGCCAGTTGCACCGAGTCGGTCGGGACTACGAGGTCTCAGACGGCGAGGTGATCCAGGTCCATTTCAGCCGCTAGCGCGATCCGGTCGCGCCAGTCCCACCACTTCGGACAGGGATTCGAACCCTCGGTTCTCCAGGTAGCCGCGCAACCCGCCTACGATGCGCTCCGCCGTGCGCGGCTCGCGAAAGGTCGCGGTACCCACCTGCACGGCGGACGCTCCGGCCATCAGGAATTGCAACGCGTCGTCCGTTGTCACCACGCCGCCCATGCCGATGACCGGAATCGAAACCGTTCCGGCGACATCGTAAACGCAGCGAACGGCCAGCGGCCGGATCGCCGGGCCTGACAACCCACCAACGCCGGCGCCCAGAAAAGGCAACGCCGCCTCCGTATCAACCACCATGCCCAGCAGGGTGTTGATCAGCGACAGGGCATCGGCCCCGGCGTCTTCGGCGGCGCGGGCGATGGGCCGAAGGTCGGTCACGTTGGGCGAGAGCTTGGCGATCACCGGCAGTGACACGCCCTGCCGCACGGCCCGCACCGTCGCGGCGGCCGTCGTGGGATCGGTCGAGTAGTCCAGCCCGCCGGCCACATTTGGACACGACAGGTTGGCCTCGATGGCCACCACGTTGTCCAGCCCGTCGAACCGGGCGGCCAGCGCCGTCCAGCTATCGGGATCGTGCGCCGCAATGCTCACAACCACCGGGCACGGCAGATCCGCCCAAATCGGCGCCTTTTCCCGTACAGCCCCTTCGCCCCCGGGATTCGGCAGACCGATCGAGTTCAACATGCCGGCTGGCGTCTCAACCGTTCGCGGCGTGCGATTGCCCTCACGCGGCTCCGGGGTCACCGTCTTAGTGACGATGGCGCCAAGCGCCGCCAGGTCCACGATGTCCCGGTATTCGTCGCCAAAGCCAAAGGTACCCGAGGCTGTCAGTACCGGCGCGCGTAGTCGCAAGCCGTATGGATGGCCGGGCGCGAGGTCTACAGCCAGCGATGGAGTCTCGGAAGCGTCGGTCGTCGTGGCTATCGCTCGCATACGCCGAGGCTAGCATCGGAAAACGGCGCGCTCGTCGTCGAAACTTATGTTGACTGCCAGAAAGCATCTGGCATAGCATCCCTTCAGATCGTCGCCGTGGGGGCCGGTGGGCGACGCTTCCGTGGAGGCTCCCCATGGCCGTGACCATCGCCATCGCCAACCAGAAGGGCGGCGTTGGCAAGACCACCACCACGTCAAACCTTGCGTCCACCCTTGCGCGCGCCGGCTCTCGGTTGCTCGTAATCGACTGCGATCCGCAGTCCAATCTCACAAGCTCCTTCGGCGTCGAACGCGTGATGGACGCCACCCTGGCCGACGCCCTGCTGAATCGAGACGTCGACCTGCCGCGCTACCGGGTCAATGATCCTTCCGGTGGCACCGTGGACGTCGTACCGGCCTCGCCGGAGCTTGCCCGCGTGGAGACCACCCTGCAGACCAAGCTGGGACGCGAACTGCGCCTGCGTGAGCACGTCCTTCGAGTGGACAAGGACTACGACTACATCCTTTTCGACACGCCGCCGTCACTCGGCGTGCTCACCATCAATGCCCTGGTCGCGGCCGAGTGGGTCATCATCCCGACCGAGGCCCGCTTCTTCTCGCTGCAAGGGCTACAGATGCTCAATGAGAGCATCGAGGAAGTGACGTTCCTCAACCCACGCCTGAAAGTCCTGGGTATCGTCCTCAGCAAGTTCGACCGGCGGTTGCGTGAGGAGAAGACCGTGGCCGAATACCTTCGGGAGCGCTGGGGCGCCGGCGTTTTTGAATCAGACATTCCCACCAACAGCAAGATCCTGGAAGCCGCCAGCACGGGCGTCTCGATCTTCGCCGCCGGCAGCGCCAACCGCGGCGCCCGCCGCGCGGTCAAGGCCTACGAAACACTGGCGGCGGAGGTGCGTTCCCGTGCCGCCTAGGGACGGCGGAGGGTTTGACCCCGACCGCATGGACGACCTGCGGCGACCGGACAACCTGGTGCCGCGCATCCTGCGCCAGGAGCCGGACCCCGGCTCGCGGAACGCGATTCCGGGCCTCACCGACATTCGCGTCATCGGCGTCGGCGGCGCCGGCAACAACGCCGTCAACCGCATGGTTGCCGCCGAGCTCGAGGGTGTGGAGTTCGTTGCCGTCAACACCGATGCCCAGGACCTGTCGGCATCCAACGCCCACCGTCGCCTCCTGATCGGTAGCCGAGCCACCGACCACCTGGGCTCCGGCGGCGATCCGCACCTCGGCGAGCGTGCGGCCAGCGAGAGCAGCGACGAACTGGCCGACCTGGTTGATGGCGCCGACATGGTGTTCATTACCGCCGGCATGGGCGGCGGCACCGGCACCGGCGCCACCCCAGTCCTGGCGGACCTCGCAATGGAAGCCGGCGCGCTCACCGTGGCGGTCGTCACCGTGCCCTTCACCTTCGAAGGCTCGCGGCGCGTTCAGGTCGCCAGTCACGGTCTCGCCGAACTGGAGAGTCGCGTGGACGCCCTCATCACGCTGCACAACAACAAGCTGCTGGAACACGCCAGCGCCGGCACCGCGTTCTCCGACGCCTTTCTGATGGCGGACGAAATGCTGCATCGCGGGGTGCAGGGCGTCACCGACCTGATTACCTCCACCGGCCTGGTCAACGTGGACTTTGCCGACGTGCGCTCGATCATGCGCGACTCCGGCACGGCCATGATGGGCGTGGGCGAAGCCGCCGGCGAAGAACGGGCGCTGCGCGCCGTACGTCAGGCCATGGAGAGCCCGCTGCTCGAGACCTCGATTGACGACGCACGCGGGGTACTCATCAACATCACCGCCTCGGACGACGTGGCCATCGCCGAAATCAACGCCGCCGCCGAGCATGTCACCGCGGTCGCCGCCCCCGATGCCAACATCATCTTTGGCACCGTGGTCGACCCGCGCATGGGCCAGGCAATCCGGGTCACGCTGATCGCCACCGGGTTCGAGGCCTCGCGCTCACCGGATGCTGCCCGGCCCGCAAGTGGCCAGCGCCCGGGCGCTCGTGCCACGCGCTCGGCGCGACGAGAAAGCCTGGCGGACGACGAGGTTGACGTGCCGGCCTTTCTGCGTCGGCGCTCGCCGTCCTAAGCTCTTCGCGCAGGGGCGCCGCGACCTGACCGCGGCGGACGGAAGGGCCGACGCGTGACCCAGGTTCGAAACGGGACTGAACAGGGCCGGCAATTCGCCCGCTGGCTGGCGGATCAGGCCGACGCCGGGCTGGACGTTTCCATGCTGGACGCCGGCCGACTCCTCCTGCAGTTGCGCGCCAACCGCGCATTCCTCAGGCACATCGAGAGCGTCGGCACCACGGTGGCCGAGCGCGGCGGCTCCCTTTCGGGCCTGCTGGCCACCGCCCTCGAACGCATGGGCGCGCTGGGCGCCGCGGTGTTGCGCGATGCGCCGCCATCGCAGCACGAGGCGGTTGTCGACCAACTCGTCCAGCTGCAGACAGCCGCCGTCCAGGCTCTCGTACGCGGGTACGACGCCATCGTTCCCATCAACGCCACGCCCACCGAGCGCGAACGTCTGCTCGACAACACGGTCCGCGCCCTGGACCGGATCAACAGCGTCATCAACTCGTCGTTGGAACTGAACGAGGTCCTATTGGCCACCGTCGAGTCCGTCTCGGATCACCTGGACGTCGCCGAGGTCACCATTTACCTCTACGACGAGGCCATCGACCGCCTGATTCTCAGCGCCACCCGCGCCTTCAACCCTGAGGCCGTCGGCCAGACGACGCTCGCCCTCGGCGAGGGCATCATCGGCTGGGCGGCCCAGGTGGGTCAGCCGGTCGCCGTGCGCGACGCCTGGAGCGATCCGCGCTTCAAGTACGTCCCCGGCCTCGGCGAGGAAGACCTGCGCAGCTTCCTCGTCGTTCCCATCGTGCTCTTCACGGTCGAACGCCTCATCGGTGTCCTCAGCATGGCCAGCCCGGAGTTTCGCGACTTCACCGACGAGGAAGCCCGCTTCGCCGAGATCACCGCCGGGCAGCTCGCCATCGCCGTGGAAAACGCCCGCCTCCACGGGCAGACCGACGACGCCCTGCACGGCAAGATCGAACAGCTCACCACCGTCCAGAACCTTGCGCGCACGCTCACAACCGACCTTGAACCCGGTTCCGTTCTGACCCAGATCGCCCAATCCGCCGCCCACCTCATCGGCGTTGACAAGGCCGCCATCTGGCAGCTGGACGAGGACGGTAAGCGCATGCGCATCGTCGCTTCCCACAACCTGGGCGACGCCTACCGCCGGCACACCCTGGGCATCGGCGACGGCGTGGTCGGCCGGGCCGTCGCCACCCGGGCGCCGGTAGTTGTCAATGACGCGCTGAACGACGCACGCCTGGTCGCCACCCGTGAGTTGATCGCGACTGAGGGCTACGGTGCCCTGTTCAGCGTGCCGCTGATCCTGCGTGACCGGGCTGTCGGCGCCATCAGCCTCTACAGCCCCGCTCCCAACGAATACACCCAGGAACAGGTGGACCTGGCCTTCACCTTCGCCAACCACGCGGCTATCGCCATCGAGAACGCCCGGCTCTTCGAGGAAGTGCGGCAGGGGCTGGAGACCAAATCCATCCTGCTCCAGGAGATGCACCACCGCGTCAAGAACAACATGCAGACCATCGCGTCCCTACTCGAGATGCAAGCGCGCCGCACTGAGACTCAGGAAGCCTCCACCCTCCTCAAGCTCAGCGCCGGCCGCATCGGCGGCATGGCCCGCGTTCACGACCTGCTCTCACAGGACGCCATCGGCCAGACCACGGTGCACCAGATCATCGACTCGATGGCCGACATGCTGCGCGGCGATCTGAACGCCAGCGGCCGTCGCATCGATATCACCGTTGACGCGCGGCCCGGTCGCATCCAATCCGAAAAGGCCACCGTATTCGCGCTGGTGATTAACGAACTGCTGTGGAATGCCGTGGAGCATGGCATGGCGGGGCGCACGACTGGCCACATCCACGTTGATGCGTCAGCGCACAACGGCCGCCTGGCCATTTCCATTGAGGACGACGGCATCGGTCTGCCGGACGGCTTCAGCCTCATGCGTGACCAAGGCCTCGGCCTCACCATCGTGCGCAATCTGGTTGAACGAAATCTCGACGGCGCTTTTGACATCACCCCTCGAAAGGACGCGCAGGGCGCCGTGGCGACCCTGCGCTTTCGGCCTTAGGTCCCCGCTGCCGGATCGCGCTCGGCGCGCCCGAATACGACCACCGCGATCACTCCGGCCAGCGCCAGCAGCGCGCCCAATACGGCGCTTGGGCCCGGAATCTCGCCGTAGAGCAGCGCGCCCAGGATCACGCCGCCGGTTACCTCCTGGGTTGTAATCACGTTTGGAATCGTCGCCCGAGCCCGCCGCAGCGCCGCATTCAGCAGCGTGTGACCCAGCCCCAGCGGCACCAGGCCCAGGATGGCAATCGCCACGATGCGCCCTCCGTCGTAGGCCCCTGCGTCAAACGAGACGACCGCATACGGAAGCGCCAGCAGCGCCGCCCATCCGTACACCGCGAATACATACGCCGGCAGCGGCATCGCCCCGCGGTAGTAGCGCCCCGCCAGCACGTACGCCGCCAACGCCGCACCCGATCCGGCCGCCGCCAGGTCTCCGCCCAGCGTGGCCCCGCTCTCGGCCGGCTCGAATCCGACCAGGATCGCAATCCCAGCCACCGCCGCCAGCACGCCGACGACCTGCATGGCTCGCGGCGGCTCCCGCAGGATCACCGCCGACCCCAGCGCCACCAACGCCGGCGACCCGTACACCAGCGCCAACGTGTGCGCCGTGGTGGTTGTCTGCGCCGCCAGCGTGAACAGCAGGAAATGCGCGTAGAGCGTCGCCCCGAGGATGGCTGTGCGCCGCTCGCGAATGTGCGCCAGCGAGACGCCGGAAATCCGGGCCAGCCCATACGCCACCAGCGTCGCCAGTCCCAGCCGCCACAACGTCACTTCCGCGGCGCTCACCGGCGCGGCCAAACGTGAAAGCGGCGCGCCCAACGAAAACGCCGCCGCTGCCGCCGCGCTCAAAACAACGGCGCGGCGCGTGCTCGACGTCAGTGCGTCGGCCCCTCGCCCAGCCACCGCGCCGCCTCGGGCGCCCAGTACGTGATTATGATGTCCGCCCCCGCCCGCGCCACCGCCGTCAGCGCCTCCATCGCCGCCGCGCGTTCGTCCAGCCAGCCCCGCTCGGCCGCCGCCTTGATTGCCGCGAACTCGCCGCTCACCAGGTAGGCCGCCAACGGCGCGTCGTACTCGGCCCGCACTCGCGCAATGACGTCCAGGTAGGTCAGCGCGGGCTTGACCATCACGATGTCCGCGCCCTCCTCCAGGTCCAGTCCAACCTCGCGCAGTGCCTCGCGCGCGTTGCCGGGATCCATCTGGTAGCCGCGACGGTCTCCGAATGCCGGGGCCGAACCTGACGCCTCCCTGAACGGCCCGTAAAAGGCGCTGGCGTACTTGGCGGCATACGCCATGATCGCCGTCTCGCTGAATCCCTCCGCGTCCAGCACCGACCGGATCGCGCCAACCCGCCCATCCATCATGTCCGAGGGCGCCACTACGTCCGCCCCTGCCTGGGCATGCGAAAGCGCCACCTCCGTGATTCGCTCCACCGACGCGTCGTTGTCGATGGTCTGGCCATGCAGCACGCCGCAATGCCCGTGATCCGTATACGCACACAGGCAGACGTCCGTAAACACCACCAAATCCGGAGCCGCCGCTTTGATTTCGCCAATCGCCTGCTGCACCGCCCCGTCAGACGCTGAAGCCTCATCGCCCACCGGCGACTTCACCGCCGCCTGCCCGAACAGCAGCACGCCCTGAATCCCGGCGTCCGCTACCGCACCTGCCGCCGCGCCGACCCGGTCCACCGATCGCTGCATCTGCCCCGGCAACGAGCCAATCTCGATCTCCACGCCCGCGCCCGGTACCACGAACATCGGATACAGCAACTGATCCACCGACAGCCGCGTCTCCCGCACCAACCGGCGTAAGCCCGCCTGCTGACGTAGTCGTCGGGGTCGCGGCGCGCTCGCCTGGTCAGCGGCCATTCGCGGCCCAATCAGCCGTTCGCGCACCACCTCACGACCTCCAGCGACCGAACGTCATTCTAAGTGCGGTTCCTGCCAGGCATCCGCAAGGCCGGGTCGAGCCGTCCGTTAGCGTACGTGGACACACCGCGGCCCCCCTCAGGTGCCGAACGCCCGATAGGCACTGTACGTGAGCATGTGCCTACCATTGCTCGCGCTGCGCATCCCGTAGGGCCGACGGTGCCGATTCACAGAGTGCTGGGGGCGAGGCGACGACGGTCGTTAGGTCTCGTTGCGCTTGCGTACGCCGCCAACACGTTGGCGTTGGGCGCTGCTCTCGTTGGTCTGCTGGCAGCTTGCGGTCCGTCTGACCTCGAAGCATCGACGCGCCAACTCGGCGATACCTATACCTCGCGGCTGGCTGCGGCCGCGCCTCCGACAGCCGGGATCGAGTCGCCGTCCCCAAGCATCCCCGCTCCCGCGACGTCACCCGGCTCGGCCCCAACTCCCGCGGCGCGAGCGACTCCAGCCCTGACTCCGAAGGCCACGCTGACGCCCGAGTCGGTGGCTCGTGAAGCCTCGGCCGCGGACCGCGCGACGCTGACTGCGTTCTACCGCGCCACCGGCGGACCCAACTGGACGAACCGGCGCCATTGGCTCAGCGACAGGCCCATTGGCGAGTGGTTTGGCGTGACGGTCGATGCCCAGGGCCGCGTTATTCGGTTAGTCCTGGACGCGAACGGGCTTAACGGGTCCATTCCAGCCACGCTCGGAGACCTCGACACCCTCCGAACGCTGAGTCTTCGTGAGAATCAACTGCGGGGTGGGATCCCCGCTGCGCTGGGAACGCTCAGCAGGTTGAGGGATCTGGATCTTGCTTCGAATCACCTCAGCGGATCGATTCCGGCGGCGATTGCCGGCTTGTCCGCCCTGGTGGTCCTGAATCTTGACCACAACAAGCTGCGAGGTGAGATCCCGCCCGGACTGGGACGCCTCGCCAACCTGGAATGGCTGGTCCTCAACCGCAACGGATTTCAGGGTGAGATTCCAGCCGAACTTGGCAATCTCGCCAACTTGCGGGGTCTGAGCCTTTACCGCAATCGGCTTGAGGGCGTGATTCCGCCGGCGCTTTCAGGCCTGTCCAACCTGGAGAGCCTCAATCTGCATGCCAACCGGTTGCGAGGTTCAATCCCGCCGTGGATCGGGCGGCTCAAGAACCTCACGACCCTGGAGCTCAGCGCGAATGGCCTGCGGGGGGAGATTCCGCCCGAGCTAGGTCGACTGGTAAACCTGGAACGCCTGGGGCTCGGTGAGAACGAGTTGCGCGGTGCAATTCCGAATGAACTCGCGGCGCTGAAACAGCTGCAGATTCTTGGGCTGTACGTCAACAAACTTGAGGGGGAGGTCCCCGCATGGCTGGCCGATCTCAGCCAACTGACCCTGCTGAACCTGCGGACAAATCAGCTGCGGGGCCGCATTCCCCCCGAGCTTGGCCGCCTCGTCAATTTGCGGCACTTGAATCTTGGATGGAATCGGCTGCAGGGCCCGATTCCGCCGGCGCTTGCCACATTGCCCAGGCTCGAGAAGCTGGGACTTGCGGGCAACTCGCTGACTGGCTGTATCCCCACGCCGCTACGCGAGGTCGCCGAGCACAACCTGGGCGAGCTGGCGCTGCCCTATTGCGACGCCCTGCGCCCGGAACCGTCGGCCGCTGAATCCGTCGACGACCGGAACTCCCTCATTGCCTTCTACAACGCCCTGGACGGCGCCGCCTGGACGAACGACGACGGCTGGCTGAGCGATGCGCCCATCAGTGAGTGGTATGGCGTCCTTACCGACGACGATGGCCGCGTGGCCGTGCTTAGTCTTCCCGAGAACGGGCTGCGAGGCCGGATCCCGTCGGCGTTGGGCAGCTTGACCGGGCTGCTGGCCCTCTATTTGGGCGGCAACCAGCTGCAGGGCCCGATTCCGCCGGAAGTCGGTCAGCTCGTCAACCTGCAGCAACTCGTGCTTCGGCAGAACCAGCTGGACGGTGCAATCCCACCTGAACTCAGCCAGCTCACACAGCTGGAAACCCTGTATCTCTGGGAGAACCAGTTGACCGGGCCAGTGCCAGCCTGGCTGGGCAACCTCACCAGCCTCAAAAAGCTCTCGCTCTCACAGAACCAGCTTGAAGGCGGGATCCCACCGGAGCTGGCCAATCTGACGGACCTGGAGTGGCTGTGGCTGGGCGACAACCGGCTGCAGGGGAGCATTCCGGGCTTCCTGGGCCAGCTCACAAAGCTCACCGTGTTGGCGCTGGGTGGGAATGAATTCGCCGGTGAGATTCCGTCGGAACTTGCCGCCCTCAGGGAGCTGGAGTGGCTCTACCTCCAGCACAACCAGTTGGACGGCGCGTTGCCGGCGTGGCTGGGAGAACTGCCCAACCTTGAACGGCTGTGGCTGGACGGGAACGAATTGCGAGGTGCGATTCCGTCAGCGTGGGGCCAGCTGCGGACCCTCGTCTGGTTGACGCTCAGCGGCAATCCGCTGACCGGCTGCATACCCGAGGAGCTGCGCAGCGCTCCGGAAACCGACCTGGTGGAGCTGGATCTTGCCTTTTGCGACGAGGTCACCTCAGCCCCCCGGCGAACGACCGGAGCGACGGATCGAGACGCTCTGATCGCCTTTTACAACGCCACGGGCGGCCCTGGCTGGAAGAACAACGACAAATGGCTCAGCGAGGCGCCGTTCGGCGAGTGGCATGGCGTCAAGACCGACGACAACGGCCGGGTCGTGTGGCTGGATATGATCGACAACGGCTTGGTGGGCGTACTCCCGGCCGCAATCGGCAACCTCAGCTACCTCGAGTCGCTGAACCTGCATCACAATCAGTTGCACGGAGAACTTCCGCCGGAACTGGGCAATCTCAGCAGGCTGCAGTGGCTGGCACTCAGCGAAAACCGCTTTGAGGGTGAGCTTCCGTCGGCCCTCGCTCGGCTTACCTTTCTTCAGGGACTCACCCTGCACGACAACGTGATGCGCGGCGAGATACCGGCCTGGCTGGGCGAGCTCGCCTACCTGAAGTGGTTGATTCTCAGCGATAACGATCTGGAAGGAGAGATCCCAACCGTTCTTGGCGACCTAGCCAACCTTGACGCGCTGATCCTCTTCTCAAACCGGTTGCACGGCACGCTTCCGGCCTCGCTCGGGCACCTGGCCAAGCTGACCGTGCTCAACCTTGGCGACAATCAACTCGCCGGCGAGATTCCAGCCGAACTGGAGCAGCTACCAAATCTCGAAGTGCTGATCCTTGGCGCGAACGACTTCAGCGGCTGTGTACCGCACAAGCTCTTCGACGTCCCGGAACATGATCTGGACGAGCTTGGGCTGTCGTCCTGCGGGCAATGAGCGCGCCTCGGCAGCGAATCATAGGACTGCGACCAGCCGACGCACCCCCGCGCCCGTTTGCCGTTCGCTCTCTGCAGTCGCCGGCAGTCCGCCGCGATCGCCACCGGCAGCACTCGTTTCGCATCCGAATCTGCATGGTCTCGGACGTATCCCCTGATCGGCTGCCGCCCACGGGCTTGATCAGGGGGACACCGTGAGCTGCCTGCTGAGCGTCCCGAGACGAACCATTCGGGTCTTGCTACTGGCGGCGCTGGTGGCCTTACCGGCCGTTGCGCACGCCGATGAGCCGCCGTCGACTTCGCAGTTTGCCGCCACCGTTCTGCGCAATCGCTTTACCCAGCCTGCCGCCCATCTCGCGCACAACGTCCCGGACTTGCGCGTCACCATCGGGGACGCGGTGGTGACGTGCGGCTTCCTGTCCCACTACCAGAGCACCGGCGATCTGATCCGCTGGGGCTTCGCGACTTCGGAGGTGCTGGAAGAGCGGCCGGGCGCCCTCACCCAGTACTACCAGCGCGGGGTCGTCGACTGCCACCAGCGCGATGGGGCCTGGCGCATGGAACGGCGCCTGGCCTGGGACTATCTGGGCGGCGGCGTTGGCGGCTCTATCGACCTGGGCGTCGAACCTCACCTCCTGAGTGAGCAGGACGGGCTTGAGGTCGGCCCGTGGCAGCACCGCGTCTCCAACTTTGCGATCGACGGCACGCCCACCGGCTTCCTTGACTTCTTTACGGCCCTGGGTGGCGTCCAGGCCTTCGGCTTTCCCAAGACCGACGCCCGCCCCGATGACGATCCTCGCGCCGTCCTCCGCATCCCCGGCGCCACGCCCGGCTTCATCCGACAGTACTTCCAGGCCGCCGTCCTCGAATACCATCCCGGTACCCCGCAGCCCGTCAAGCTCCGCCTCGTCGGCGACGACGTCCGCAGCATCGTCTACCCCGACAGCAGCCACCGGGCCTCCCCCGGCTTCGCCCCCGCCGATCCGCTTAAGCCCGGCCAGATCTTCGGACCTTACGGAACTTCGGAACGCGCCGCCCTTACAGCGCTCTACCACGCCACCGACGGCCCACACTGGGCCAACAACGCAAACTGGCTCACCGATGCCCCTCTTGGCCATTGGCACGGTGTGACGACGGCCGCCGACGGCCGCGTCGTTGAGGTCGACCTCGGTCACAACAGGCTACGCGGCCAACTTCCGGCTCAGCTCGGCAGCCTGCCGCGCCTGGTGCACCTCTTTCTTCTCGGCAATAACCTCCAGGGAACCATCCCCGCCGAGCTCAGCCTTCTCCAAAGGCTCCAGTCCCTCTATCTCGGCGGCAATCAACTCAGCGGTCAGATCCCTTCCAAACTTGGCGACCTCGCGGCTCTCACGTGGCTGGACTTCAGCGCCAATCAACTCGACGGTCCCATCCCCGCCGATCTCGGTCGCCTCTCCAATCTCGTGGAACTCAACCTCAGCTCCAACCGGCTCAGGGGCCCCATTCCCACCGAACTCAGTCGCCTCTCGCATCTCACCGTCCTCAACCTCGGATCCAACTGGCTCTCTGGACCCATCCCCGGCGACCTCAGACACCTCTCCCGTCTCAACTCGTTGCATCTCGGCGGCAACTGGCTCAACGGCTCGATTCCGGCGGCACTGGGTGATCTCGCCAGCCTCAGGCAACTCGACATAGGCACAAACCAGCTCACCGGACTCATCCCCGTCGAGTTGCGCCGCCTCCGCAACCTCACAGTCCTCAATCTCAGCGCCAATCTGCTACGGGGCGTAATCCCGACGAGTCTTGGTGACCTGGCGAACCTCCAAGTGCTGCGCCTCGCCAGCAATCGGCTGATCGGCTGCATCCCCGGTTGGCTGCGCAACGTCAACCAGAACGATGCTGCCGAACTGGGCTTGTCGTTCTGCGACGCAGCGACAACGCCGTCATCGGATCGAGAGGCCCTGGTGCTTCTTTACAACGCCACGGGCGGGCCCAACTGGCGCAATAACACCAACTGGCTGAGTGATCGACCCTTGAGCGAGTGGTATGGCGTCTCCGCAACCCGCAATGGCTACGTGTTTGCGCTAAGGCTTGTCGACAATAATCTGCGGGGAGTGCTCCCGGCCGCCATCGGTCATCTGACCGTCCTGGACAGCCTGCATATGACCCAAAACCATCTGCAGGGAGAACTTCCGCAGTCGTTGGGCAACCTTAAGTGGCTCAAGTCGATGGAGCTCTACGGCAACGAACTGCAGGGCCGGATCCCGGCCTCGATTGGCGAGATGGAGCTTCTTCGAATCCTCGATCTCGGCGCAAATCAGTTTGGGGGATCTATTCCGGCCGAACTTGGCAAACTCGAAAGTCTCAGCTACCTGGATCTCTCGTTCAACCAATTGACTGGGACCATCCCAGCTGCCTTGGGTGACCTGACAAATCTGAAGCAGTTCTACGCCTACCAGAACCAATTGCAGGGCGCCATTCCCCCGGAACTGGGCAGGATGTCAAGCCTTCGAGCAATCAGCCTTGCTGACAATCATCTCCACGGCGCGATTCCACCCGAATTCGCCAATCTCACGAATCTGCGAGACCTCGGGCTCGCCCGCAACCGGTTGCAGGGAGAAATCCCTTCCTTCTTGGGCAGGCTCACCCACCTGAACAGAATCAGCCTCCGAATCAACCAGTTGCACGGCGACATTCCCCCCGAGCTGGGTCATCTGCCGAATCTCCTGCGCCTGGAACTCGCTGGAAACGCATTGACTGGCTGCTACCCGGCCAACTTCCGCAACCTCGTGCACCACGATCTCGCCGACCTTGGCTTGCCGTTCTGCAACTAGCAAGGCGTGCCCCCTCGCCCGGGCCTTAGCCCGCAGACACATCAGCGCGCCGTGCCTTCGGTCGCCCCGATCTTCGGCAGCGGCGGGCTCAGCGCACGCGCACCTCGCTTGACCGGTCCTCCAGGTACCCAACCACCGCTTCACCCAACGCCTTCCCGCTCGACTCCGCCGCCACCACGTCCGGCGCCCGCCCGGCCCGCACACACGCCGCCGCCGTGGTTGGCCCGATGGCGGCCACCGCGACACCGGCTGGCACCGACGCCAGCCCGCCCAATGCAACCGCGAAACTCACGGCGCTCGACGGACTCGCAAATGCAAGAGCCTCGATCTCGCCGCTGCGAATGGCTCTGACAACCTCTCGTGGCACCGCCGCCGGACGCGTCCGGTAAGCCGCAACCCGTGTGACAGCCATTCCCGCTGTCCGCAAGCGCGCCGCCGGCTCCTTGAGCCCGTCCTCCGCCTGGATCACCGCCACCCGCGCATCCGCGGCCGCCGCGGCAGCCACGGCCTCGGCCAGATCAACCCCCGTGCGTCCTTCCGAACGCACCGTCACGTCCATCCCCGCGCGTTCGGCCACGGCGCCCGTCGCGGCTCCAACCACGCCCACCCGAACACCGGCGGGAACCGGTGACCCACCCCGTCGCAGCCGCCGCGCGCGCTGCACGTAGTACCGCACCGCGTTCCGGCTCATGAACACCAGGTAGTCGTACCGGCCCGCGGCGCGAACCAGCCTGTCCAGCGCCTCGTAGCTGCGCGGCGGGCCAATCCGGATTGCGGGCGCCGCCACCACCTCGCAGCCCAACTCCTGTAGCCGTTCCGTCAGCCGATCCGGCCCATTCGCCGGACGTGTCACCACGACGCGCGGCCGCTTCACGTGGTCTCGCTATCGTTCAGCACTCCCGCGACAGGTCCGACAACAATCACCGCCGGGGCCTTTAGTCCAGCCTTCTGCGCAAGCTGTTCGATAGTCGCCAGCGTCCCCGAGACCACGCGCTGCCCAGGCAGCGTGGCGCGCTCCACCACGCGCACTGGCTCGTCCGGCGACCGTCCGCCCTCGATCAGCTTCCCGGTAATCGCCCCCAGGTTTCCAACGCCCATCAACACCACGATCGACCCCGGTGTGCCCGCAATCCGTCCCCAATCCACCCCGGCATCGCCCGCCAACCGTGCGTCGTGACCGGTAACCACCGTGAAGCTCGACTCCACGCCCCGATGCGTCACGGGCACATCCGCCGCGGTCGGTCCGGCCAGCGCCGAGGAGATTCCCGGCACCACAACCACCGGGATCCCGGCCGCCCGCGCTGCCAGCACCTCCTCGCCGCCGCGGCCGAACACGAACGGGTCGCCGCCCTTCAACCGGCACACCGAGAGCCCCTCGCGGGCCAATTCAATGAGCAAGCCGTTGATTTCCTCCTGGCTTCGCGAAGCCCGGCCCGGCGCCTTGCCAGCGTCCTCAATCCGCGTATCGGCGCGCGCCAACGTCAACAGGTCCGGCGATATCAGCCGGTCGTGAACCACCGCGTCCGCCGACTCCAGCACTTCCCGTCCATGCACCGTAATCAGCTTCGGATCGCCCGGACCCGCGCCGACCAGGTAAATCGTTCCCGCCTGCGCCTTCACTGCGCCGCCTGTTCCCGAGCCGCCAGCACCCTGGCGGCGGCTTGCCGTCCAAGCGCGTCGGCGTCGGTCACACGTCCCCGCAGCGTCAGCGGCGGGTCTTCACCGTCGCCAAACAACCCGGCCGCAAGCCTCAATTCCTCGCCGTCCACGGTCGCCAGCGCCCCTGCGGGCACCGTGCATCCACCCCGCAGGTCGCGCAGATAGGCCCGCTCCGACCTCACCGCCGCCCTCGAATCGGCGTCGTTGATCCGCTCCACCCACCGCTCCACGTCAGACCGGTCCGTTCGCACCTCCACCGCCAACGCGCCCTGCGCCGGCGCCGGCAGGAACGACGGCGGCTCCAACACGTCGGCTATGGCGTCGGCCAACCCCGCACGCTCCAGACCCGCCACCGCCAGCACCGCCGCATCAAGTTCCCCGTCCTGCACCTTGGCCACCCGCGTCCCCACGTTGCCGCGGAGCGGATGTACCCGCAGATCGGGCCGTACAGCCCGCACCTGCGCGGATCGGCGCGCGCTGCCCGTCCCCACCGTGGCGCCGCCGGGAAGCTCGGACAGTCCTTCGCCGCCTCGACTCACCAGTGCATCCCGCGGATCGGCCCTAACAGGCACAGCGGCAATTCTCAGTCCCGCTAGCGGCGCCGTCGGCAGGTCCTTATAGCTGTGAACCGCAATGTCGGCCCGCCCGTCCAGCAGCGCCGCCTGCACGCCTCGTGAAAAGACGCCCCGCTCCCCCAGTTCCTCGATCGGCTTCGATCGATCCCGGTCGCCGGCCGTGACTACAGGCACGAACTCAACCTGCAGGCCAGGATTGGCGGCCACCAGCAAATCGGCCACCAACGCCGCCTGCGCGCGAGCCAGCGGCGAACGGCGTGTCGCGATGCGAGCCTTCACCGCCGTACCTCGGTCCCGCCGCTTGCCTCAGCCGCTAAAGCCTACGCCCCGTCGCTCAGCCCTGGGCGTAGGCCGCCGCCAGCACCTCCGCCACCTCCGGACGCGTGAACTCGGCCGGCGGTCGCTGGCCTTCACTCAGCATCCCCCGAAGCCGCGTGCCGCTCAGGAACACGTGGTTGGCCCCATCGTGCGGGCAGGTCTTGGCCGAGCCCATCGCGGCGCAGGCCGTACACCAGAAGGCGTGCTCGAAGAACAGCGGCGTAATGCCCAGTTCACCGGCATCGAACTCGTGGAAGATGTGCTGCGCGTCGTGCGGACCGTAGTAGTCGCCCACGCCCGCGTGGTCGCGTCCCACGATGAAGTGCGTACAGCCGTAGTTGCGCCGCACCAGTGCGTGAAACACCGCCTCGCGCGGACCTGCGTAGCGCATCGCCGCCGGCAGCGCCGCCAGCACCACCCGGTCGCGCGGAAAGTACCCGTCCAGCAGCACTTCGTAGCAGCGCCAGCGCACCTCCGCCGGCACGTCGTCTTCCTTGGTCACGCCCACTAGCGGATGCACCAGCAGCCCGTCCACTATCTCCAGCGCGGCCTTCTGGATGTACTCGTGCGCCCTGTGGATCGGATTGCGGGTCTGGAACCCCACGACCGTCCGCCACCCCAGCGCATCGAACCGCTCGCGCAACTGCGCAGGCGTCAGGTGCCGCGGGTCGTCCGCCCGGTCCGGCGATGCCCCGAAGCAACGCACCGGCCCGCCCAGCAGCACCTCGCCCTGCGCATAAAGTGCGGCCACACCGGGATGCTCGGCGTCGGTCGTTCGGTATACGGCTTGCGCCTCCGCCGTCTTGTCGTAGTGGAAGCGCTGCTGGACTTCCAGCTCGCCACGAGGCCGGCCCGCGCCGTCCAGCAAGTCCAGCCGGTCCCCCTCGCGCACCAGCGCCGCCGTCTCGGCGTCCACGGCCAGCGTGATCGGCAACGGCCAGGGCTGGCCGTCAGGCAAGTGCATGTTCTTCAGCACCGCCGCGTATTCCGGCTCGGTCATGAATCCGGTCAGCGGGCGGTAACCGCCCACCCGAAACAGTTCCAGATCCGCCAGTTGCCGCGGCGACAGCTCGATCGCCGCGGGTGCTGCCACGGCGCCCATCAGGCCGCCGCCACGCATTCGGTCGCCGGCGCCAGGTACCCCAGGCACTCCAGCCTGGAGATGATCTTGGCCGCGCTCTCCTCAACCGATTCCATGTCCGTCTCCACCACGATCTCCGGACTCACCGGTTCTTCGTACGGATCGCTGACTCCGGTGAAATTCTCGATCTCACCCGCCAGCGCCTTTGCGTACAGCCCCTTGGGGTCGCGCTCGATCAGCTGATCGAGCGAACACTTCACGTAGACCTCCACGAACTCGCCGATCTGATCGCGCGCTTCGCGGCGTCCTTCGTTGTAGGGGGAAATCGCCGACACCAGCATCGTCGCCCCGTGTCGCGTCCCCAGTGCCGCCACCCAGGCAATCCGCCGGATGTTCTCGTCGCGGTCCTCGCGCGTAAACCCCAGCCCCTTGCTCAGGTGCGTGCGCACCACGTCGCCGTCCAGCGACTCCACGCGGTGGCCGCGGCGTTGCAGTTCCGGCGTCAGCCGCTCCGCCAGCGTGGTCTTGCCCGCCCCCGAAAGCCCCGTCAGCCAGATCGTGACCCCGGCCGACTCCTGCCGCCCGTAGGCGGCAAACCCATTGCAGTCCATTGACTTGACCATCTCCTAGGTGTTTCCGTGCAGACCGCACTCGGTCTTTGACAGTCCGCGCCAGCGGCCGCTGCGCAGGGACTCTCCGGGCAGCGGACGCGACGTGCAGCGCGTGTCGCAGCCCAGGCTTGGATAGCCCTTGTCGTGCAGCCGGTTGTACGGCACGTCGTGATGGCGGATGTAGTCCCAGATCTCGGCTTCGGTCCAGCCGCTCAGCGGCGCGACCTTCACCAGCCCGAACTTCGCGTTCCATTCGATTACCGGCGTCGCCGCGCGCTGCGCCGACTGGTCGCGGCGCACGCCCGTAATCCAGGCGCGCTTGTCCGCCAGCGCCCGCGCGTTCGGCCCGACCTTGCGGATCCCGCAACAGGTATCCGGATCTCGGTCCCACAGCGACGCGCCATGCAGCGCGGCCTGGTCCGCCAGCGACAGCTCCGGGTGATATGCCGTGGCCTCCAACCCGTACTGCTCTTCGATGCGCTCGCGGACCTCGTGCGTGGCCTGGAAGAGCAGGCCGGTGTCCAGGTAATAGACCTCGACATCGTCCAGCAGGTCCAGTCGCGCCAGCATGTCCACCAGCACCATTCCGCTGGGGCCGCCAAAGGAGCACGACAGCGCCACGTCCGGCGCATAGGCGCGCACGACTTCGCGCAGCACCTCCTCGGCGGGCAAACCCTGCAACCGCGGGCCTTCGCGCCGCAGGTCAATTTCGGCAAGTTGCACGTTCACGATTGAGAGAAAACCTCCGATGGCATGGGACAAATGGAGCCCCTCGCTTGATTTCAGGTGCTCGACGCCGTTCTAGGGCGTAGTCAGTGGAAACTGATCACGCGGCCGGGGCGCGAACGCCCGGCCGGCGTCGAGAAGTGCCTGGCATGGCCAGGACTTTGCGGGCGTGAGAGGCCTAGACCACCACGCCCCGTATACAGGCGCAGGTGCAGTCGCAACAACAGCACGTGCAGCCGCTGGGGTGCTCGCGTGAAGCGATAGCCGCCGACGCAAGCAGCCGCAGGCCGCTCGGCGTCGGCGATGGCTCGGACGGTTTGTCTCGGGTCAGACCGCGCATTCGCCCTCGCCGCGTTCCAGCACGTACAGCCGGTCGCGGTCCCAGTCCACGAAGTGGTCCGGTTCGTCGTCGTATTCGGGCGGCAGCGCCAGGTCCTTCAACAGTCCGTCGAAGTAGAGCCGGTCGTGCCGGTCAACGTACTCGTTAAAGGACTCGTCGTCTGTCAGGCGACTCTCCTCGTAGTCCAGGATCAGCCGCTCCACCACCGTCGGCGCGCGCTTGGCCGGCACACGCGTTCGCAGCAGCAGGCCCAGTCGCATCGGCGAACCGTATCGCCGGTTGCCGCCGATGAAGGTGTGGTAGGCCGGCACCTGCCGCCCGCCGGTCTTGATGGCCGCGCCGTGGAACCCGATGTTCCCCACGTGGTGCATGCCGCACGAGTTCGGGCAGCCGCTCATGTTGATCAGGATCTGCCGCGTCAGCGGATCCTGGATGTGCATTTCCTCGACCTTGGCCTGGATGGCCTTGTTGAGACCCATTGACGACGTGATCCCCAGCTTGCAGCTGTCCGTACCGGGGCAGGACACCACGTCGTTGATCTCGTACGCGCCCGGATTGCCAAGACCGAGCGCCCGCAATTCCTTCCAGACGGGGTAGACGCTGTTGTCCGGAATCCAGCGCAGCACGATGTTCTGCCAGTGCGTGGTTCGCGCCCGGCTGGCGCCATAGTCACGCAGGATCTGCGCCAGGCCGCGGAATTGTTCGGGACTCAGGTCGCCCTGGTTCACCTTGACTTCCATCGTCGAGTACCCGGCCTGCACCTGCGGCGCCACGTTCGTGGAGCAGAAGCGCTCGAACAGGTCGGCGTCCTCTTCCAGGATTAGGGGCGCCTCGGCCGGCATCTCGGGAGCTTCCGCCACTTCGTTGTCGATGAAGACCAGGTCGTCCAGGTCGTAGTCGCGCTCGGCCCAGGCCCCCGTCAGTTCGGCCTCCACCATCTCGCGGAAGCGCTCGATACCGACCCGGTGCACCAGGAACTTGATGCGGGCCTTGGCCCGGTTGCGTCGCAACTCGTCGGACCGGTTAAAGATCCGCAGCACGGCCTCGGACACCCGCAGGTAGTCGCTCAGCGGCACGAAGTCGTACAACTCAAACGCGTGCTTGGGCATGATCGACAGCCCGCCGCCGGTCAGGATCCGGAACCCGCGCTCTTCCTTGCCGTCCACCATCTTGATGGTCGAGAAGAACGCCAGGTCGTGAATCTCGCCGATCGTTCGGTCGGTGTCCGATCCACTGAACGAAACCTTGAACTTCCTCGGCAGCAACTGCGTCAGCGGGTTACGCACGAAGTAGCGCACGAAGGCCCCGGCATACGGCGTTGCGTCGAATGTCTCGTCGTCCGCCACGCCCGCCCACGGGTCGCCGGTTACGTTGCGGACGGTATTGCCGCAGGCTTCCCGGGTCGAAAGCCCGGCGCGACCCAGCACCCGCAGCGCATCCCAGGCCAGTGGCAGCGGAATGTGGTGTATCTGGACGTTCTCGCGCGTGGTGATGTGACCCTTTTTCAGCGGAGCGAAACGCTCGGCCACCTCGGCAAAGGCGTCCAACTGGTCCGCCGTGACGCCGCCCATGGGCAGCTTCACCCGCAGCATCTGCACGTTGGGCTGGCGCTGGCCGTAGACGCCCTGCTTCAGCCGGTATCCGATGAACTTCTCTTCCACGCGCTGTCCGGCCAGGTAGGCCCGGGCCTCCGTGGTGAAGTCCTCGAATTCCTCATCGAGGATCTCGATCACGTGCCCAGCCGTGTCTCTGCGTTCAGTTACTGCCATGCCTGGCCTCCACGCGCCGCCCGTCGCGGCCGGGTGATGAGCCTACCTGTTATTCCCCGCGCAGGCAGGCGGGCCGATTCTATGAAGAAACACCCGCAGGGCGCCACCCGACTTAGACCCGGTCCGCCGACCATTCGTGAAACTCCAGCGGCAGCCCCGGATCATTCACCCCCGGCGGACGCTCCGGCCCGAACAGCAGCTTGACTGCATCGTTGCGGCTCAGCCGCACACGCTGGCCGCCAACGGTCATCGCGATCGTGTCGCCCTCGTCCACCGGTTCCAGGTCCTGGCGCCCGTAGGCGCGGACCAGCCCCGCCGGATCCTCGATGCGGATCATGCCGATGTAGTCGGCCGATTGCATAATTCCCACCGAATCCAGCACGTCCGTCACCTCGTCCGCCCGCGCCGGCGCCGTCAGGGTGGCGTGCACCGTTGGGCTCTGGCTGGCCTGGCGCTCGGCGACCGACTGCGTTGACGTTTTGACCGACGGGTCGTCCCACTGCGCCAGCAACCGCGCGATCATCGGCACCACCAGGTTGGCCGGTCCGCCGTATTCGGCCATCGCCGTGCCGCGCGCGAATATGTAGGCTCCCGCCCGGCCGTGCCGCTCGGCCACCCATACCGTCGAGTTGCGACGCTGCAACATCGCCCGCATGTGGTCGGGCGGACGCACCGCGCCCCAGGCCCGCGCCTCACTGATCTCCGACAGCGCCTCAAAGTCCGAATCGGTGGCCGGCCGGATCTCGGGCGCCGGCTCGCTCGGTAGAAACGACCGGTTCCCCCGGTCGAAGCGATACACCCGAACCGTCCCGCCGTACTCCCACCCCTGCTTGCGGTACCAACTGGGCACGCCCGTCGACAGCAGGCTGACGTGGGAGCCCAGTTCGGCCATGCGCTCGATGCAGGCGTCCAGCACCCGCGTGGCGTAGCCGCGCCGGCGGTACGGCACGTCGGTCGAGACGCCGTTGATCCCGCCGATCCGCAACTCCACGTCGCCCAGCCGCGTGTCGTGCGGATAGATCGCCGTGGAGGCCACGATCTGGTCGTCCTCGCGGACCACGAAGATGTTCGGCACGTTCTCCGGCTGATGCACGTGTGGCCAGTCCTCGCCGTAGGTGGGATCGCTGCCCACCTCCTCGCGCATCACCCGATTCACGTGGTCGATCAGGTCCTGCCGCTCATTCAGCCGCATCACCCGCGGCCCGTCCGCGCTCATATCAGACCTTCGTCTCTCATCGTGGATTCCCCGCGCCGCGTCTTGCCCTAGCCTGAATAACTGGCGCCGACCCGTCCAGCCACGGCGCGCAAGCGGTCACAATGGACCGTGCCCCCATCCACCGCAACCCGAACCCTCCCGTGAACGAATACACAGCCGCCAACCGCGATGCCTGGGACGCCATTGCCGACCTGCGGCACGACATCTGGCCCTCCGCCGCGTTTTTCGCGAAGGGAGGATCGCTGCTCCGCGACCACGAACTCGAGGCCGCCGGCGACGTCCGCGGCCTGCGTCTCTGCCACCTCCAGTGCGGCAGCGGTGAGGAGACCCTCTCCTGGGCCAACGCCGGCGCCCGCGTCACCGGCGTCGACATCAGCCCAAAGCAGATCGACCTGGCGAATCGCAAGGCCGAAGCCGCCGGCATCTCCGCCGAGTTCCTGGCCGCCGACGTTAGCAGCCGACCTGAGCAACTAGACCCCGAGTCCTTTGACATCGTCTACACCGGCGGCGGCGCTCTCGGCTGGCTCCCGGACCTCGATAGCTGGGCCGCCTCGATTGTCCAACTGCTCAAACCCTCAGGGCGCCTGATCCTCAACGAAGAACACCCGCAGCTGGGCAACCTCGAGGTCCGCGATGGCTCGATCACCATCGTCGGCGACTACTTCGACCGCCAACCCCACCGAACCACTGGCTGGCGCCACTTCGCCGGCGCCGAAGACGCACCCGAACCCAGGTGGGAGTTCCACCGGACCCTCGGCGACATCGTCACCAGCGTCGCCCACGCCGGCCTCCGCATCCAGAGCCTCCAGGAGTTCCCCAGCACCGCAACCTGGCGCTTCGGCGACGACCTCCCCACCATCCGCCGCCTCCTCGGCTCCTTCCTCCTCATCGCCCGCAAGCCCGACGCCTAGCCCGGCAAAGACCGGCCGGAGAAGCTGACTAGACCCGATCCGTCAGCCAAACGTGAAAAATGAACGGTAGTCCCGCCACGTCCGGCTGCACCGGCCGCTCCGGTCCAAAGAACAGTTTGACCGCATCGGTGCGGCTGAGCCGCAGCGTCCGGTCGCCTGTGCTCACAACGATCGAATCACCGTCGGCGCGCGCCGAAAGATCCGCTCGTCCATACGCGCGCAGCAGCCCCTGGGGATCTTCGATCCGGATCATCCTCACGTAGCTGGCTGACCGCAGGATCCCCAGCGCGTCCAGCGCTTCCGTCACGCCATCCGGCCGCCACGGCGCGTCCAGGCTGGCATGCACCGTCGGCTTGACGTTGGCGTGCCGCTCCTCGATGGAGCGGGTGGACGTCTGAATTGAAGGGTCGTCCCAGGACTCCAACAGCCGCGCCAGCATCGGCAGCACGAGCACCGCAGGTCCCCCGTACTCCGTGACCGACGTTCCACGCACGCGCAGGTAGGCGCCGACCCTCCCGTCCCGCAGCCCGACCCAGACCGCCGCTCCAGGCTTAGGGGCCCACATGGAGCGCAACAGGTCCGGCGACCGAATGCCGCCCAGCTTGCGAGCCGCGTGGATGCTCGCCAGCGCCTCGAAGTCGCCGTCCTCGGCCTCGCGCTTCACCAGCCCGGAATCTGATCGAAGCAGGTGCCGGTTTCCCCGGCTGAACTGGTACCTGCGCTCCACCCCGGCGTATTCCCACCCCAGCTTCCGGTACCAACTGGGGACGCCGGATCCGAGGAGGCTCAGGTGGCAGCCGAGCTGGGCCATACGCTCGATGCAGGCGTGCATAACCCGCGTTGCATAGCCTCGCCGGCGGTAGGCCGAATGAGTTGCAACCCCGGTTATCCCACCGACCCGCAGCCGCGAGTCGCCAAAGCGGACCTCATGCGGATAGATGGCCGCCGACGACACGATCCGCCCATCCACGCGGATCACCCGGATGTTCTCCAGGTTCTCCAGCCGGTAAATGCGCGGCCACTCCTCGCCGTAAGTAGGCGCGGCGCCCACCTCCTCGCGCATGACGCCGTTGACCTGGGCAAGGAGTTCCTCGAACTCATCAGCCCGAGGCGCGCGCGGCCCGTCCTCGCTCACACCGACCTCATGGTTTAGCCGGTCCGACTTCCCGGATCAGAGCGCGTAAATGTCCCCAAACTTCGCCGTCAATCGCCTCAACAACGGCTGCGCGTCCAGCGGCCCGCCGCAGGTCCGCTCGATCAGCTGATCCGGCGTCAACCGGCGTCCCACCCGGTACACATTCGTCGTCATCCACTCCCGCAGCGACGACGTATCACCGCTCGCAATCTGCTCCGGGATATCCGGCAGGTCGCGCAGCGCCGCCTCATACAGTTGCGCCCCGATGATGTTCCCCAGCGTGTAGCACTGGAAGGCGCCGCCAATGCTGCCGGCGTACCAGTGGACGTCCTGCAGGACGCCGTCGCGGTCGTCCGGGGCTCGTACACCCAGGTCCGACTGGTAGCGCGCGTGCCAGGCCTCCGGCAGGTCGGCCACGGCCAGCTGGCCTTCCAGCAATTGCAGTTCCAGGTCGAATCGGATCATCACGTGCAGGTTGTAGGTCACCTCGTCCGCGTCGGTCCGGATCAGCGACGGCTCCACCCGGTTGACGGCCGCGTAGAAGTCGCGCAGGTCCACGCTGCCCAGCTGCTCCGGAAACTCCTCTTGCAGCGTCGGATACCAGTGCGACCAGAACCCCAGGCTGCGCCCCACGATGTTCTCCCAGAGCCGCGACTGGCTCTCGTGGACCCCGGCCGACGTCCCGCTGCCCAGCGGCAACCCGTCGTCCCCGGCCCGCGTGCCCTGCTCGTACAGCGCGTGGCCGGCCTCGTGGATGGTGCTGAAGAGCTGTTCGGCCAGGAAGTTCTCGTTGGTGCGCGTGGTGATCCGGGTGTCGCCGTGACCGAACCGCGTCATGAACGGGTGCGCCGTCGGATCCAGCCGCCCGCGCTCGAAGTCGAACCCGATCGACCGGATCACCTTGTCGGCGAAGCGCGACTGCCGCGCCTGCGGAAAGTGCTTGCGGACCGGCCCATCGTCCACCTGCGGCGCGGTCGCGATGCGCGCCACCAGCGGCGTCAGCCCTTCCCGAAGTTCGTCGAACACGGGCCGGATCCGAGCCACCGTCATCCCCTCATCCGCGTCGTCGATCAGCGGATCGGCGATGTGCTCGTAGCCGGGAAAGAAGTCGGCGTACTCGCGGCTCAGGTCCAGCGTCGTCTCGAGCATGGGACGCAGCGTCGCGAAGTCGTTCTTCGGCCGCGCCTCCACCCAGGCCGCATACGTCGCCGAGGCATGCTTCGCCGCCCGCTCGCTGTACTCGGCCGGCACGCGCGTCACCCGCTCGTAGTCATGACGCGCCACTCGAATCAGCGCCGCGTCGTCATGCTCCGGCGGCAGGGACGCGGCGTAGGGCTGGAGGCGGTCAAGCAACCGACCGATCTCCGGGTCGGTGGCGCTCTCGTGGGCCAGGCGGCTGAGCACGGCCAGCTGTCGCGCACGACCCGTCGCGCCGCCGGATGGCATGAAGGTGGTCTGATCCCAGTACAGAACCGACGACGCGGCGCCAATGTCGCGCGCCTCGCGGAGCCGGTTTTTCAGGTCGCAGAGATCGGACTGAACGCTCATTGGTTTCGCAGCTCTCTTCCTCGGCCGGTCATGCCCTGAACCCCTGGACGACGGCCGGCCACGGATCGTCCGTCAACACCTCGCTTGGTCGGGGGCCGGTCACCGCAATCGACACCACACCCTCCGCCAGAGCGTGCACCTCGTCACCCGGAATCGGCTCACGGTCGAAGTAGTTACCGAACTCGAAGCGCAAGTTCACCCCGCGCTCGTCGGCTTCGCACTCCTCGATCCTGAATTCACCGAACATCGTATTCCGGCTCGGTCTGGTCAGCCGAACCGGCGTGTCCTTGCCGAAGTTCTCGGGCACGTTCACGTTTACCAGCACGTTAGGCAGCGGATCGAACTCGGCGCGGATGGCGTCCAGCAGCCGCCGGGTCGCCACGGCGATGTCCCCAAATTGGCCGGCGGCGGCGAAGTACTCGGCCGAAACCGCCACACCCAGCAAGCCGCGCTCCACCGCCACCTGCGCCGCGCCCGCGGTCCCCGACACCGTGTAGGGCTCTTCGCCGGGGTTCCAGCCGGGATTGATCCCGGATACCAACGCGTCCACCTTCCCATCGAAGGCGTGCGCGGCGCCGATGGCCGCCAGCGAGGCCGGCGGCGCTTCCAGCGTGAACGCCGGAATGTCCGGGTCGACGCCCGGCGGCGGCGTCGCGCGACACAACCGGGCCTCTCGGTCCAACCGGACGGACATCCCCGCTCCGCTGAAGTTTCGCGTCGGCGCGTACACGGCCACCTGCCCAAGCCGCGACAGTTCGCGCGCCAGCGCCCAGATGCCCGGCACTTCGATCCCGTCGTCGTTGGCTACGACCAGGTTCATTCAGGCGCCTCGCGCCAGGGCCAACCGCTCGCCAAGCGCAGCGTTAGCCGCATGCGCGGCAACGCCCATGGTCGAGGTGCGGAGCACCGTTAATCGCGGACCCAGCTCCCATCCAGCGCATGCCCACCGTCCACGGCCAGCACCACACCGCTGATCGCCGACGCCGCCTCGGAGGACAGAAACAGGATCGCCTGCGCCACCTCGTCCGGCGTGACGAACCGCCCCGCCGGCATCGCCGCCAGCCGGTCGTCCACATCGTCGAACTCGCGGTAGATCCGCGGAACGTCCACAAAACCGGGCGCCACGGCGTTCACCCGGATGCCGCAATGCGCCAGTTCCAGCGCCATCGTGCGAGTCAGCCCCACCAGGCCGACCTTGGTGGACCCGTAGCCCACGCGCCCCCTGGCGTGCCGCATCACCTGGTTCGTCACCACGTTGATGATTGCCCCGCCGGAGTCCCCACGCGCCAGCACGAAGCGGCGCGACAGTTCGAACGGCGCCTCCAGGTTCACCTGCGCCATCCAGCGCCAGCGCTCGCTGTCCATCTCCGGAAACGGAAAGTTCCCCTGCGCCGCGGCATTGTTGACCAGGATGTCGGGCGCGCCGAGGTTCGTCACCACCTCGTCGAACAGGCGGCCCACGTCGTCCGGCTCGGCGAGGTCCGCCGTGACTCCGCAGACCGCGCCGGATCCCAGCTCACCCAGCGCCCCCACGGCCTCCGCCACGTCCCCTTCGGTCCGCGCGCAAATCGCCACGCTCGCCCCGGCCCGCGCATAGGCCTCCGCAACCGCCAGGCCAATGCCCTGCGTACCGCCGGTGATCAGCACCGTGGAGTCGCCAAAGTCGTAGCTGACAGAGGTCATTGGATGTGTCCTGAGGACCACGCTGGATACACCGTCATCCTAGCGACGCCAAACTCTGGTGAGCCACGCTCCTATTCACCCTCTCCTGGGGGAGAGGAGAATTCTGGCGCCTGCGCCAGAAGGAAGGTGAGGGGTCTTCCGGTCGAGGCGCCGGAAGAAAGAACCGCCTCGCTACGCAACACCGGCGTTCGCGCTCCCCAACCCAAGGTCATTCGGCGCGCGCGACTCCACCACGGGCAGCACGGCTGCCAGCAGGTAATCCACCGTCATCGCCCCCAGGTCCTCCTCGGTCCGCAACCGCACCGAGACCTTCCCGGCCTTGATGTCGCGGTCCCCGGCGATCAGCATGTACGGCGTCTTTTGCAGTTGCGCGTCCCGGATCTTCCGGTTCATCCGCTCGGCGCGGGAGTCCACCTGCACGCGCAGGCCGGCCTCTCGCAGCCGTTCGGCCACGGCTTCGCAATAGTCGGCGTGACGGTCCGCGATTGGGATCACGGCCACCTGCACCGGCGACAGCCAGACCGGGAATGCACCCGCGAAGTGCTCGATCAGCACCGCCACGAAGCGCTCCATCGCGCCGAATATGGCCCGATGCACCATCACCGGCCGCTGCCGTGAGCCGTCGGCGTCCTCGTAGCTGATGTCAAAGCGTTCCGGCAGGTTGAAGTCCACCTGCACCGTCGTCAGCTGCCAGCGGCGACCGATGGCGTCGGCCACCTGGATGTCGATCTTGGGCCCGTAAAAGGCCGCTTCGCCCTCCACCCGCGTGTAGGCCATCTCGTGACGCTCCAGCGCCTCGACCAGGCCTTGCTCGGCTAGTTCCCACAGGTCGTCGTCGCCCGCGTACTTCGCCGAGCCCGAGGCGTCGCGCACGCTCAGTTCCACGGTGTATTCGCTGAAGCCGAACGTCTCGTAAATGAACTTCGCCAGGTCCAGCGCGCCGGCCACCTCGTCGGTGAACTGGTCGCGCCGGCAAAAGATGTGCGCGTCGTCCTGCGTCAGCCCGCGTACCCGCAGCGCCCCGTGCAGCGTGCCCGAACGCTCGAACCGGTAGACCGTGCCCAGCTCCCCGTACCGTACCGGCAGATCGCGGTAGCTGCGCGTCTGCGAATCGAAGATCTTGACGTGGAACGGGCAGTTCATCGGCTTGTTGATGAACGTCTGGTGCTCCAGCTGCATTTCCGGGAAGAGCCCCTCGGAGAACCATTGCGTGTGCCCGCTCGTCTCCCACAGCTGGCGCCGCCCGATGTGGGGCGAATAGACCATGTCGTACCCGCGCCGCCGGTGTTCCTCGCGCCAGAACGTCTCCAGCAGTTCCCGCAACAGCGAGCCCTTGGCGTGCCACAGCACCAGCCCGGCGCCGATCTCCGGATTGATTGAAAACAGGTCCAGGTCCCGCGCCAGCGTCCGGTGGTCGCGGCGCTTCGCTTCTTCCAGTCGCTTCAAATGCGCGGCAAGTTCCGCCTTCGTCTCGAAGGCCGTGCCGTAGACCCGCTGCAACTGCGCCCGGTTCTCGTCCCCGCGCCAGTAGGCCCCGGCGATCGACAGCAGCTTGAACGCCCCAATCTCGCCCGTGCTGTCCACGTGCGGACCGCGGCAGAGATCCACGAACGGCCCCGACGTGTAATAGCTGATCGTCTCGTCGTCCGGCAGGTCGTTGATCAACTCGACCTTGAACGGCTGGTTGGTTTCCTCGAAATACGCCAGCGCCGCGTTTCGGTCGTGCTCGGAGTACTCGAACGGATAGTTGGCCTTCTTGTGCTTCAGCATCAGCTTCTGCAGCGCCTTCAGGTCGTCCGGCGTCAGCGCCCGCGGCAGCTCGAAGTCGTAGTAGAACCCGTCGTCGGTCGGCGGTCCGATCCCCATCTGGGCATCCGGGAACAGGTCCAGCATCGCCGTGGCCAGCACGTGCGCGGCCGAGTGCCGCACCCGGTAAAGGCGGTCGTTCGTCTGGTCAGCATTCATGGCAAGCGCTCCACGCAAGACAAGTGGGAATCGGTGTCGTTTGGGTTAACCCGCGAAACAGGCGCGGGTACGGCCCCCGCCGGCGCGCGGCAGGGGCTAGATAGTGGCGGTGCGTGTGGCGCGAGGCGTCTCGCAGCTTGCATATCGCATGGTCGCTCGCAAAAAACCTATCACAGCCCCTGACCCATCCACTCGAACTCCAATTCGCCCACCACCACGGTGTCGCCGGCCATCGTCCCCGCCCGCTCCAGCCGTTCGGTCACGCCGCTGCGGTCGAGTTGACGCTGAAAGTAGTCCGCCGCGTCCGGCGTATCGAAGTTGAGCTTGCGCGCCAGCCCCTCCAGCCGCGGGTCGCGCACCACGTAGGCGCCGTCGGACCTGCGGAATAGCTGCGCCGGCTCGTCCACCGGCGCCGGACGTAGGATGGCCGTCTCTTCCGGATCCGGCCGCGGCGCGGGCGGCGCCTCCGCCAGCATTCCGACCGTTCGTCCCACCAGTTCCCGAAGCCCCACCCCGCTCGCCGCCGACACCGCAACCGCCTCGTAACCCTCGGCCAGTACCAGGGCCTCGAAGTCCGGCCACAACTCGCGCGCTTCCAGCAGGTCCATCTTGTTGAAGGCCACGATCCGCGGACGCTCCAGCAGGTCCTCGCTGAAGGCCCCCAACTCCGCGTCGATCGCCTGGAAGGCCTCGAACGGGTCGCCTTCCAACCCTGACCCGTCCACCACGTGCACCAGCACGCGCGCCCGCCGCACGTGACGCAGAAACGCGATCCCCAGCCCAGCGCCTCCGCTGGCCCCCTCGATCAGGCCCGGCAGGTCGGCAAACACCACCCCCGATTCGCCCGCCTGCACCACGCCCAGCACCGGCTCCAGCGTCGTAAACGGGTAGGGCGCCACCTTGGGCCGCGCCGCGCTCAGTCTTGCCAGCAACGACGATTTCCCCGCGTTCGGTGCCCCCACCAGCCCAATGTCCGCCAGCAACTCCAGCTCCAGCCGCACTTGCCGCTCTTGCCCGCTGCCCCCGCGCGTGGCCAGTTCCGGCGTCTGGAAGCGCGCCGACTTGAAATGCACGTTGCCCAGCCCGCCGCGGCCGCCCTCGGCAACCACCACGGTCTGACCTTCCTCCACCAGGTCCGCCAGCACGGCCCCCGTGCGATCGTCGTAGGCCACGGTCCCGCACGGTACGTCCACCGTCACGCTGTCGCCGTTGGCCCCGTGCCGCTTCCCACCCTCGCCCTTTCCCCCATTGGCCGCGATGAACCGCCGCTTGTACCGGAACGCCGTCAGCGCGTGCAGGTTGGCCCGTGCCCGCAATACCACGTCGCCCCCATGACCCCCGTCCCCGCCATCCGGCCCACCCCGCGGCACATACTTCTCCCGCCGAAAGTGCGACACCCCGTCCCCACCGGACCCGGCGCGCACGTAAATCTGCGCCTCATCAAAGAATCCGCGTTCAGCCGCGCTGCCTGGCACGCTTTCCTCCGACTCAGACCCGACGCCAACCCCGGCCGGGGCATCGCATTGGCGACGGGCACGAACCAAGACCGGTTCCACCCGGCGCGGACTGCCCACACAAAGTGCACCGACCTACCATGCCCAAAGACTGTGCGGGAATGAGGTTACGAGGGTCGGCGGCGGAGGAGGCGGTAGGTCAGGTCTTTGACGGGCTGGAAGCGACGGTAGAGGCCGCCGAGTGTGAAAAGGACCATGATGACGTAGCCGGGCCAGCCAAAGACGAAGCCGGTAAGGCCGCGCATGAGTTCAACGGGGCCGTCGCCGGTAGCGCCGCTGGAGAGTGCAGCCAGGAAAAAGAACGGCAAGAGCACGAGCGCCCCAATGACCATCTGACCCAACAAGCCGGCAATGGGCAGGAATATGACGTAGAGGACGGCTTTGATGCGGCGCGCGACGCGGTCGACTTCGTAGTCCTCGACACGCCCCTCGCGCCGGTCTGCGTAGGGATCGAACCCGCAATGGGGACATGAGGGGGCGCGCGCGCTGAAGTGACGGCCGCAGTTGGTGCAAGCGGTGGTGCCCACGGTTGTCGTCTCCCGGCTGCGGCCGCCTGATTGTGGCGTGTTAGGGCCAGTTGCCACAAATGGGGAATGGCAGCGACTGGCGCTCAGTGATTGATGGCAGGTGAAGCGGGACCATTGGGACCCGCGGCGGCAGCCGCCTGGCGAAATCTGCGGAGACTCGCCTCAGGCGGCTGGGAGCGGTTTGAGGCGGACGCTGGGGAGGCGCTTGAGTTGCTGGTTGTGGGGATCGATTTCGATGCCGACGGATTCGAGGGCGGTGACGCCGAGCAGCGGTTCGGCGTTCGCGTCGCCCATGACGATGGTTGCGCCGACGATCTCGCCCATGAATTCGATCTCAGCGACAGTGATGTCCATCTTGACTTCACGACCGTCGGCCAATCCATAGACGCGCTGACTCCTGGGCTTGAGACCGATGGCCTCGAGGCAAGATCTGGAGATCAGGCGGTCCGTGGCGCCGGTGTCGACGAGAAAGAGGCCTTGCCAGGTTCGATTTGGCTGCGCCGGGTTGCGAACTACGGCGGTGACGTACGTTGCGCCCATTTGCTCTGTCCTTCAGCCGCATGGCGGCTTCGAGACGCGCCTGGGAGATTGGAAAGGGACGCAGGCGCGTCCTTGCGCGACCCGGCGTCAGCGTCCGCCTCGCCGCTCAGCGGGCCTGTCCCAAAGTGAGGGTATCTCATGCCACTGGCGCCTGCGGCGAACCGGCCGGCGCGACGGATGGGGCAAAGAGCGCGGCGGTCAGTTGGGGTGGCGCAGGCCGCGAAGTTCGTGGCTGAGTTCGCGGGCCATGAGGACCTGGCCAGCCTCGGCGACGGGGAGTCCGTCAAATAGGGCCCGGTTGATGAGTTCGACAATGGGCATTTCGACGCCGAGACGGCGGGCCAGGGCGAGGGCGCCGCGGGACGTCTCCACGCCTTCGGCGACCATGACCATGCGTGACTGAATGTCGTCCAGCGTGCGTCCGGCGGCGAGTTCCTGGCCGACATAGTGGTTGCGGGAATGTGGGCTGGCGCAAGTGGCGATGAGGTCGCCCATGCCGGCAAGGCCGGCGAACGTGAGCGCGTCGGCGCCGGCGGTGAGTCCCAATCGGGTCATTTCGGCCAGACCGCGGGTCATGAGGGCTGCCTTGGCGTTGTCGCCGAAGCGCAGGCCGTCGGCCACACCAGCGCCGATGGCGATGACGTTCTTGATGGCGCCGGCAAGTTCGATGCCAATAACGTCGTCGCTGGCGTAAGTGCGAAAGGTGGGCGCGCTGAGCCGCTGCTGGACCGTGCGGGCTACGTCTGGCTTGCGGGCGGCAATCACAGCCGTGGCCGGTTCACCGGCGGCGATCTCGCGGGCCAGGTTCGGTCCTGAGAGGACGGCCAGACGGTCCATGATCTGGTTGCCGGCCCATTCCGCAACGAACTCGCTGACGCGGCGCCCGGTGGTGGGATCAAGGCCCTTGATGCCGCTGACGATGACGGCGTGGGGCTCGATGAGATGGCCGATGAGATCCCAGTTCTCGCGCAGGCTGCGCATGGGGACGGTGATGAGAACAAGGTCGGCGCCCTGAAGTACGGTCGCGGGGTCGTCATCGATCTGGACGGCATTGGGAAGGGTCACGCCCGGAAGGAATCGGACATTCTCCCGGCGGGCGGCCATGTCGCGAGCTGCGATCGGGTCATGGACCCAGAGCGCGCAATTGCCGTGGGCTTCGGCGACGAGGACGGCGAGGGTGGTGCCCCAACTGCCGGAGCCGACGACGGCGGTCTTGTTCACGTAGAGATTCTCGGAGAGCGCCGAGAGCTAGTTTAGTGGTGGTCGGTGTCGCGGCGAGGCGGTGCTAGCCTTGGGGGCCAGGACGGCGCGCGGATTGCGCGGCGCCGGTTTACCACTCGATACCTAGCTTTGCCATGACTTCGCTACCCCAGGCGCCCGCGGATCGGGTCGCCCAGATCACTCAGGCGCTGGCGCGCGTGATGGAGCCGGATTTGCAGCGCGGGCTGGTGGCGGCGCGTCTGGTTCGGGACGTGCGCGTGGACGGCGACGATGTGTCGCTTACGGTGGTGTTGACCTCGCCGGCGTCGCCACATAGAGAAGCACTCGAGCGCGAAGTCCGGCAGGCAATTGCCGGGTTGGGCTGGCCGAGCACGGTAGAGATCACCTGGACGGCCGAAGTCTCGACGAATACGGGATTCGGTCAGGAGGGTGATGTCCTGGCCGGTGTCAAGAACACGCTGGCGGTGGCGAGCGGCAAGGGTGGCGTCGGGAAGTCCACGGTAGCCGTGAACCTGACGGTGGCGCTGCGCGAGCTTGGCGCGAAGGTGGGATTGCTGGACGGGGATATCTACGGGCCGAATGTGCCGGGGATGCTGGGGATCGACGGGCGGCCAATCCTGGAGAACGACAAGATCAAGCCGCTGTCGGCGTTTGGCGTGCCGGTGATGTCGATGGGATTCCTGACGGATCCGGGCCAGGCGGTGATCTGGCGGGGTCCGATGGTGGCGCAGGCGCTGCGGCAGTTGCTGCACGACGTGGCCTGGGGTGAGTTGGATTACCTGATCGTGGACTTGCCGCCAGGGACGGGGGACGCGCCGTTGTCGTTGTCACAGCTGCTGCCGCTCTCGGGCGCGGTTATCGTGAGCACGCCGCAGGAGGTCGCATTGCAGGACGTGCGGCGCGGGATTGCGATGTTCGAAAAGCTGCGGGTACCGGTGCTGGGCGTGATCGAGAACATGTCGTATTTCATCAGCCCGGACACGGGGGCGCGGTTCGAGATCTTCGACCACGGCGGGGCGCGACGGGCGGCGGAGGAATTGGGCGTGCCGTTCCTGGGTGAGATTCCGCTGGACCCGGAGGTGCGGATTGCTTCGGACAACGGGCGGCCGGTGGCGTCGCAGGGGATGAATAGCCAGGTGGCGGGGCCGTATTTCGAGGCGGCGCGGCGGATTGCGTCGGAGATCACGAAGCTGAACGCGGCGCGACCGGATCCGCTACCGGTTCTCTAGCGGGCGGGCGGTTGCCCGTTTTGCTGGTGGGCGGAGTTGGCTCGTAGCTGGCCGTCCAGCGTTAGGCCGTTGGTGCCTCTTCGTCCCCGTCGTAGGTGATGACGGTGTGGACGGGGGAGTCGCCGAGCCTGGTGCTGCCGCCAAGAAACGCCAGATCGATGAGGAATGAGATTCCGACAAGGTCGGCGCCTAGCTTCTCAACTAACTCGACTGCGGCGACGGCGGTGCCACCGGTGGCGATCACATCGTCGATGATGGCGACTCGGTCGCCGGGATGAATGGCGTCGACATGGACTTCGATGGTGTCGGTGCCGTACTCGAGCTCGTAGGTGGCCGAGGTGGTTTCGGCGGGCAGCTTGTTGGGCTTGCGGAGCGGGACGAAACCGCAGCCGAGTTCAACGGCGACGGCGGCGGCAAAGATGAAGCCGCGGGACTCGATGGCGGCTACGGACGCGAGATTGGCCTGGCGATAGGGATCGGCGAGGGCCTGTACGGCGGCCTCCAGGGCACCGGGGTCCTTGAGCAGTGGGGTGATGTCCTTGAAGACGATGCCGGGCTTGGGGAAGTCGGGGACGTCGCGGATGTAGGCGGTGAGGTCGGGGGACATTGAGGTGCTCGGCGGGGATGAGTCCGGGTCATGGTAGGACGCATGCGCTCGACAGCAGAGGCTAGAATCCAGGTGAAGCAGGCCGCGATCCGAGGGATGTGCAATGCCGGCGTATACGTATGAGTGCGAGTCGTGTGGGGACGTGTTTGACGTTCGGCGGTCGATGACGGACGACAGCCCGGTGGTTTGTACAGCGTGCGCCGGCAGCCGCGTGCGGCAGGTGTATTACGCGCCGGCGATGGTGGGGCGGTCTTCGTCAGGTTCGGCGAGCCGGGCGCAGGCAGCGAATGACGCCTACATGAACGGCGGCGGCGGGGGCTGCGGCAGCTCCTGCGGGTGTCACTAGGCCCCAGTAACCAGGCCAAGCTCGCCAGCGCGAGTCAGTTTCCGAGCGTAAGGCCCTGGCTCATCTGGAGCGTGACAGCCCCTGAAGTGCAGCGGAGCCGGCTGACGATCCGGTCACGCGGGCGGGCGTTTGCCTGCCAAGGCTGATGCCCCACTCCCAGCCCTCGCGGTAGGACCGGTCAAGTTCCAGCGCTCGCACGCGTGCTTCAAGCGCCTTCACGGTTTCCCTCAGTTCTGCGACCTCGGCTTCCAGCCGTTCGCGCCGCACCGTGCTCATGCTTCTCTCCTGACAGTCCTCAATGCTGACCAGCCGAGCGTAGCGCGACGCGTAGCGCCTATCACATTCCAGCCCGGAGGAGGTCGGCGCACCGCCTGTCAGGAATCAATGAAGGCTTAGCCTGCCGAAATGGTCTACATCGTCCCTGGACTGCGCTCGAAAGAAGCGCTGGACGTGGTCGAGGCGGTGCGTGAGAGGGGCCGGGGGTAGGGAGCGGAGGATGGTTTGGCCGTAATTGCGGCGGCGGAGGCGGCTGTCGAGGACGGCGACGACGCCTCGGTCGCTGGTGGAGCGGATAAGACGGCCGAAGCCCTGCTTGAGTAACAGGGCGGCGCGGGGCAGGGCGAGTTCGGCGAACCAGTTGGCGCCCTGGCTGCGCAGATGGTCGGTGCGGGCGGCGACGACGGGATCGTCGGGGACGGCAAACGGCAGGCGGGCGATGACGACGAGGCGGAGGGCATCGCCGCGGACGTCGACGCCTTCCCAGAAAGACCGGAGGCCGAAGAGGACACCGTTGTTGGCTTCCCGAAAGCGCTTCAGGAGGTCGGCGGGAGCCGCGTCGCCCTGGCGGAAGCGCGGATAGGGGAAGGCGTTGCGGGTGCGGCGCCAGGCATCGTTCATGGCGCGGCGGCTTGTGAAGAGAAGAAATGCGCCGCCCCCGGAGGCCTGGACCAGTCCGATGAGTCGGTGGGCGAGGCCGGACAGGTAGGGCTCGTCGTCGGCGCCGGCGGTTGGGGGCGGTTGGAGATCGGCGGGGGCGTAAACGAGGGCCTGGCGGCGGTAGTCGAAGGCCGGGTCGGTGATGAGTTCGGCGGCGCCGCCGAAGCCCAGGCGGGAGATGAGGTAGGCGAACGAGCGGTCGACGGTGAGGGTGGCGGAGGAGGCAATAACGGCCGGGCGGTGACGGGTGGCGCCGTGGATCAAGCGGTCGACTTCGAGCGGTGCGGCGTGGGCCGTGAGCGAGCCGTCGCGGCCGCGCTCGGCGAAGTGGACCCAGGCGGGATCGTCCAGCCGGAAGACGCGGTCGGCGTCGGCGGCGAGTTCGTGGATGCGGCGGGCGACCCAGGCGCGGGTGTCTTGGTCCTCAATCGCTTCGCAGGCTTCGAGCAGGGAGTGAGCCGATTCGGCAAGCGTGAGGCCGGAGCCGATTTCGTCAGTGATGGTGGTGCGGTTGAGGCCCACAGTTCGGTTGAGTGCCGCGAAGGCGCGGGCGCTGGCGGCCACGACGGCGGCCATGGCGCGGGTGTGTTCGCCGCCCAGGGACTCACGGACGCGGGGGGCGTTCATGATGCGGGCGGCGCGACCGTCGTCCAGATGAGCGGTAAAGGACGAGGTGGCGGCCTCGTCCAGGGTGTGGGCCTCGTCCAGGATGAGGACGCCGTCGGGCGGCAGGGGCATGCCAGCCGCTTCGCCGCCAGCGCGGCGAAGCTTGGCGTCGGCGAATACGAGGTGGTGGTTGGTTACGACGACATCGGCCTGACCGGCGCGGGCGCGGGCCTTTTCGGCCCAGCAATCGCCATGGAAGGGGCAGAGGTTGCCCTCGCAGGTGTCGACGCCGCGGGTGAGGTTGGACATGGCGTCGGGGGTTGCGTCGGCACCGAGTTCGGCCATGTCGCCGGTGGCGGTGGTGGAGGCCCAGGCGCGGACCTTGGTCAGCCGTTCGCCGAGCAGGAGGTCGGGAGATTGGGCCTGTTCGTCCAGGGACAGCAAGCAGAGGTAGTTGGCGCGGCCCTTGAGCAGGGCGGTTTTGGGAGCGACGCCGGCCACGCGAGCGGCGAGTGGGAGGTCATGGGTCCAGAGCTGATCCTGGAGGGCCTTGGTGGAGGTGCTGACGATTGCGCGGTGTTTGGCTCGTAAGACCGGAACGAGGTAGGCGAGGGTCTTGCCGGTGCCGGTGTCGGCTTCAACGACGCCGCGGCCGCCCTCATCGACGACGCCGTCGACGAATTCGGCCATCTGGACCTGGCAGGCGCGGGGCTCGTAGCCTGATAGGTGCTCGGCGAGCGGGCCGCGTGGTCCGAAGAGCGCCCGCAGATCGGCCGGCGCGTCGGGCGCCGGTGCGGGACCGGCGGCTATGGCAGCAGCCGGCGGGTTGGGAGGGGGCCGAGGCGTGGGTCGCCCCGGAAGGCTTCGGCGAAGGCGACGCGGGCCTGGAGGCCGCGGTAGGCAGCAACGGTTTCGGCGGCTTCGCCGAGTTCCACTCCGTAGTTTTGGCGGAGGACGGCCGCCAGGGATGCATGGGCGTCGAGGGCGTGGTGCTTGGCGTCGAGGGTATCGGTGATGTCGACGAACTCGGTCGGGATGAAGCCGGCGGTCCAGGCGCGTTCGTAGGCGAGCAGGGCGGGGGGCTGGGGCAGGGGATCGCCTTCGCAGAGGACGTTGCGCGCGGCGGCCATTTCGATGGCGGCGCGGGCCAGGTTCCAGGCGCCCTCGGAGTCAAGGACGTTGCCAAGTGGGGCGGGGACGAGGACGAGGTCGGGCTGGCGGGCGCGGAGGATTTCGACGACCTTGACGCGGGTGACGGCGTCATTCTGGACGGCGAAATCGGAGTGGTCCATCCAGACGAGGTCAACGCCCAGGCGCTCGGCGGCGGTTTCGGCCTCGGCGCGGCGGCGGGTCGCCAGTTCGCGGGGCGGAACGCCGTCCAGGGCGGAGTTGCCGTTGGCCACGGTGACGATGGTGACGTCGTCGCCGCGCTTGCGATGGCGCGCCAGGGTGCCGCCAACGGCGAACTCAGCGTCGCCGGGGCGGGCGGCGAGGGCGATTACGCGCATGGAACCGTTCGAATCCTCGGCAGATCAACCGCGCGACGAGTGTATAGACCTTGCCTGGCCCCGGTGAGATCGCCCGATGATGCGCTGCGGTCACACTGGACTCGGAGACCGTAACGCCCTCACCCTCACCTTCCTCTTCTCTTCCCCCGCTTTTTCCCCTTATACTGTCCCCATACCGGACACCGGCGTTGTGCCGTGAACTCCGAAACGCTGAGGGGGTGATACATATGGGTGATGCTAGTCGTGGCTTTTCGAGCGCTGCCGTATGTGAGGTGAGCGCCGGGTAACGTCGCGTGACACCCGGGTACGGCCTAGCCGCGCCCGAAATTGCCGCGAACAAACGAGCGGTCCACTAGGTGGACCGCTCGTAAACTTTAAGCGGAGGAAGGCTCAGCTACGCAGCTGAAACACCGCCTCGATCTCACAGGGAATATCCATCGGCAACGTACTGCAGCCCACGGCTGACCGAGTGTGACGGCCCGCCTCGCCAAACACCTCCTGCATCAACTCCGAGCACCCGTTCACCACCAAGTGGGTCCCTGACTCGGAGGGCGCAGCGTTCACAAACCCCACCACCTTGATCACACGCTCCACCTCGTCCAGGCTGCCCACCGCCTTGCGTACCTGCGCCAGGATATTCAGCCCCGAGTCGCGCGCCGCCAGGGCGCCCGTCGGAACGTCATAGTCCTCGCCCACCCGTCCGCGCCAGTCGCCCCCGGGCGGCTGACCCGCGATCCACAGCAAATCCCCCGTCCGCAGCGCCGGTACGTACGCCGCCATCGGCGTCGGCGCCTCCGGCAGCGTGATCCCAAGTTCGCTCAATCGAGCTTCGTGCGACACAACTCACCATCCCCAAAACGCCAAATCCGCAACTGGCGGGATTGTATGCGCCCCGCCACCCGCCCGGTTGCCGCCAACCCTCCAACAGTGTACACTGGAAGTGTCCGGGCTGCAACTCCCAACCCGACCCGCTCGCCCGCCCCCAAAACCGCCAAATCTCGCGACCGCCGGCCGGGAACCCCTTAAG
>JAJDZD010000071.1 GCA_022824865.1 Chloroflexota bacterium
GCTGCCATTGGGTACCCTCCGGCCACGCTGGCGACACGCCCTGCCTTGCAGATTCGGGCTCGTAGTTACGGCCCCGGCACCTGTTCGGGCTCTGCGCCAGCGTCAGGGCCGGGACGACCCTGCTCTCTCACGGTCTCCAACCACCCAGGGCAGATCGGTCTGTCCCGGCCCCTGCACTGTCACCCTGGCGAATCCAGAGCTTCGGGAACATACAAGGGTAGAGGAGTGAGATGGGGAGAAGAAGGGGTTGGTTGCTGAATCTGGGGGGGTGGTTCGACATGGGCCGCCGAAAGACTACGGATCGGCCACTTCGACAAGCTCAGGACAGGCTCACCACGAACGAGGGGCGGGTGTTGGGAGCAATTGACCGGACAGGGGACGCAGCGCTTCAGGGGAGGCAGGGATCAGCGGACCCTGTCCAGCAGTTGTGTTGCGGGGAGCGAGGACATTTGGCGGTCGAGCGTAAGCGTCTGTAGTCCGGCACGGGCGTAGTCGTCGGCGATGAGGCGGTCGAAGAGGCCGGGGCCGGCGGCGTAGAGGGCCTGGATGACTGTGTGTCCGTTAAGGGGAGCCACGAGGCCGCAAGTCAGCACTCCCAGCAGCCCGGCCCGGGCGTCGGCGCTGGAAAGGTCGTAATGGTGGATGAGGGCGGCGTAGGCTTCGCCAATGGCTTGGTTGGAGGCCAATATCTCGCATCCTCGTTCGTCGACCAGGACGCTCAGCCGGCTGAGACAGCGCTGGAAGTCCGCCGGGGGCTCCCGTGCGACCAATCTGACGAGGATGGAGGTGTCGACTCCGTAGCGACTGGCCGTGCCCGCCCGGGCACCGCCACCAAGCCTGCCGGTCGGGGTCACCTCCGCAGCGCAGGGCCGCGCCCTTGCTCCCGGTCATCCCGGAATTTGCGGATGTCGAACGGGGGGGTGCCGGGCTTGATCTTGTCGGCGAGGGTTCCGAGCTTGGAGTAGTCGATGCGCCGCGGCTTGAGCAGGTAGCCATCGGGTCCTTCCAGCAGCTCGAGCCGGTCGCCGGGGCCGACGCCGAGTTCGTCCAGGACGCGCTTGGGGAAGGTGACCTGACGCTTGGAGGTGATTTTGACGATCATGGTTGTCTCCTTACGTTTATGGTAAGAGGGTAAGGCGGGTGGGGCAATGGGGTGAAGAAGGGGAGAGGGGAGAGAAGTGAGAGAAGAGGGGGATCCGGCTGGGGGTGTGGTTCGACACGGTCCCTTCGGCAGGCTCAGGGCAGGCTTTCCGAATGACTCCGGCTCGGCTCACCACGAACGGGAGGGTTAGCCTCGGACGGAGAAGAAGAAGCCGAGATTCCTCGGAGTACCGTCGGAATGACAAGAAGGGAAAAGGCAGGGCGTTGACCGGGGGGGAGGGGCGTGCCAGTATCGAAATGAGGCCGCGCTAGGTGGGGAGCTAGCGGTGCCCTTGAGCCGCAATCCGCTATAGCGGGCTGAATCCCCGCCCGAGGTCCCTCCGCAACGTGTCTGCCGCCGACGCTCGGTATTGAACGCCGGGCCTCGTGCGACGAAGGCCTTCCAACCCCGTCAGGTCCGAGAGGAAGCAGCGGTACGAAGCCCCCTTCGGGCGCCGCGAGTCCACCTGGCCGGAGCCGCGGCCCGACGGTAAGGCGTTGTTGGGCGGTTCGACGGCGGGTGCGCGGCCTCTATCTCTATCATGGCGCTCACGTCATGCCGGGAGGCTTCCGTGGCCGCGTCGCGTCCGCCATCGTTCCAAGCGCTGTACAACCGCTACCGCCCGCAGCGGTTCGACGAGTTAATTGGCCAGGAACACGTGGTGCGGACGCTGCAGAACGCGCTGGTGCATAACCGGCTGAGTCACGCGTACCTGTTCTCGGGCGAACGAGGGACGGGCAAGACGACGGCGGCGCGGCTGCTGGCGAAGGCGGTGAATTGCCTGGAAGGTATCCAGGCGGAAACGTGCGGCAGCTGCGAGCACTGCCGGGCGATTGCCAGCGGGTCGTTCCTGGACCTGATCGAGATGGACGCGGCCTCGCACCGGGGGATCGACGACATCCGGGAGATCCGGGAACTGACGCAGTTTGCGCCGGGGGCCGGGCGCTACCGGGTGTACATCATCGACGAGGTCCATCAGCTGTCGGCGCCAGCGAAGGACGCGCTGCTGAAGACGCTGGAGGAGCCGCCGCCACAGACGCTGTTCGTGCTGGCGACGACGGAGCCGCACCGGGTCCCTGCGACAATCCGGTCGCGGACGCAGCACCTGACGTTCCGGCGAATCGGCGTGCTGGAGCTAACCGCGCAACTGCGCAGCATTGCCGAGACGGAGGGCGCCGAGATCGAGGAGGCCGCACTACATACGCTGGCTCGCAATGCCGGCGGCAGCGCGCGGGACGCGGTGAGCTTGCTGGACCAGGCGCTGGCCTATAGCGATAACGAGGCCACCGGGGATGCCGTGAACTCAATGCTGGGGCTGACGGGGCGCGACGCGGTGATCCAATTGCTCGGCCACCTGATGGACGGTGACGCGGCGTCAGGACTGCAGGCGATCGAACGCGCAATCGAAGACGGCACAAGCCCGAACACGCTGCGACAGCAGATTATCGACATCCTGCGGGACATCCTGATTCTGAAGACGTCACCGGAAACGACGGCCGTGGGTCATTTGACGGAGGACGAGGCGTTTGAGCTGGCGCGGCGCACGGAGAGCTCGAGCCTGCGCGACATCGTGCGCACGCTGGAGGTGTTTGCGGAGCCGGACCCGCCGTCGCGGACCGGCGTGGACGCCACGCTGGAGCTGGAACTGGCGTTCGCGCGGGCGGTGCTCTCGATTACGGAACCGGTGGAGTCCCCGGCGCCCACGGCGCCAGCCAGCGGGACGGAGCCGGTGGCTCGTCCTTCGCCCGCGCCCGCGCGGCCGGTGGAGGCGGCGGCCGCTCCGGCGGAAGCTCCGCCCCAACCAGCACCGGCGCCGGTACCGGCAGGGCGCACGGCCGCCGCGGATGGGGAGCTGTCCGCCGCGATGATCTCCGCCCGCAAGGACGAATGGGTGTCGGTGATTCGCCAGGAGGCGCGCGAGATCGCGCCGTACGTGGGCGAAGCCGAGGTGCTGGACTTTGCGGACGGGACGGTAACGCTGGGATACCGCAGCAGCTTCCTGTTTGACCGCGTGCAGCAACCGGACGCGCTGCGCCAGGTGGCACGGGCGTTCTCGCAAGTGCTTGGGCGTCCGATCCAGATTCGCAACGAACAACGCAGCGCGTCGACGCCGGCCCGACGCCCGTCGACCAGGACGCCGGTGGACGACGATCCGGTGGTGCGGGTGGCGATGCGCGAATATGGGGCAACGCCGATTCCAGAGAACTCGGCAAACGGAGGTTGACGCATGTCGATGAAGATGTTCCGGCAGTTCCAGAAGCAGATGGAGAAGGTTCAGGACGAGCTGAAGCAGATGACGGTGGAAGCCACGGCGGGCGGCGGCGCGGTCAAGGTGGTTGCCACGGGGGATCAGCGGGTGGTCTCGATTGACATCGACCCGTCTGTGATCGATCCGGAGGACGCGGAGTTCCTGTCGGAAATGATCCTGGTGGCGGTGAACGATGCGATGGAGCAGTCGCAGGAACTGGCCAAGAGCAAACTGGGCGGGTTGACCGGCGGGCTGAAGATTCCGGGCCTGGGCTAGCGCGTGGCGGACGCGCTGCCCCGCGCGGTCACGCGGCTGATCGAGGAGTTGACACGGCTGCCGACGGTGGGACCGAAAACGGCGCAGCGGCTGGCGTTCTTCCTGCTGCGCGGGTCGTCAGGGCAGGCGCGGACGCTAGGGACGGCGATTGCGTCGCTGCACGAGGGAATCCAGACGTGCGAGCGCTGCCGAAACTTCGCGGACAGCAACCCGTGTGCGATCTGCCAGGACCCGACGCGCAACACGGCGCTGATCTGCGTGGTGGAGGACCCGCTGGACCTGGTGGCGGTTGAGAACTCGGGTGGGTTCAACGGGCTGTATCACGTGCTGCACGGGGCGATTTCGCCGCTGGAGGGGATCGGGCCGGACGATCTGACGATCGATCTGCTGGTGCGGCGGGCCGGGCGCGAGCGGATCGGCGAGGTGGTGATTGCGACGAACGCGACGATCGAGGGCGACGCCACGGCGATGGAGATCCGGCAGCGGCTGAGCGACCTGGGGGTCCGGGTCACGCGGCTGGCCCGAGGGCTCGCGACCGGCGGAGACATCGAGTACGTTGACGCGGCTACGATCGCGCAGGCGCTGGAGGGTCGGCGTGAACTCTGAACATTCGTCCCAGTCCGGCGGCCCACCGACGCGGCTGCGCTGGCTGGGCCACGCGACGTTTCTGCTGAGCAGTCCCGGCGGGGTGCAGGTGCTGCTGGACCCGTTTAACGTGGAGCTCGGGTATCCGGTGCCTGACTTGCCGCCGATCGACCTAGTCGCGGTCAGCCACGAGCACGCCGATCACAACAACGTGGGGCTGGCGCCGGGGACGCCGAAGGTCGTGCGGGGCATCTCGGACAACGGTTGGCATCCCGGAACGGTGACGGTGGGCGACGTGACGCTGAGCATGATCGGCGGGGCGTATCACGACGAAGCGCAAGGCCGGGAGCGCGGACGTACGGCGTTCATGTCGGTTGAGGTGGGCGGGCTTCGCCTGCTGCACCTGGGGGACCTGGGGCACCGGCTGGATACGAACCTGCTGGCGCAGTGCCGCGGACACCAAGTGCTGCTGATCCCGGTGGGCGGTTTCTTCACGATCAACGGCGAGACGGCAGCCGCGACGATGGATGAGATTGGACCGGCGATCACGATTCCGATTCACTACCGGACGTCGCGCCTGCCGGGACACCCGACGGCACCGCTGGATGAGACCGGGTTCCTGGTTGGCCGCGAGGTGCGGCGACTGGCGGATACCGAGATTGCGCTGCGGCCGGAGGATCTACCGGCGCGGCCCGAGGTGGTGGTGCCGGCGGTGCCGGGCGGCTAGCTTCCCGGTCGGCGCGGGGGCAGGCAGGTCACCTCGGCGTCCGTGGTGAGGTCGTCGAAGTGGGCCTCGCTGACGTTGCCGACTTCGACGGACGTGATCCGGGCGGACACGCGCATCGGCTCTTCGACCAGGCAGCGCAGGGCCGACTCCCAGCGGAGGGTGACGCCGGCGCGGAGGCGTTCGGGCACCCAGGTGAGGGTCTTGGTTTCGCGGGCGCTGGCACCGATCTCACGTCCGCCCTCGTTGGTGATCTTGGCGCGGGTGGTGGGGCTGTAGTCGCGGTCGGATCCGGCGTTTTCCGGCAGGGTCAGGGAGGTTTGGAGCAGGACGTCGGTGAGTCCGATGTTTGTCACCAGGAGGATGACGTTGGTGCGGCTGGGGCCGGCCTCTTCCGTCTGAATCTCGAATTTGAGCTCGGGGGCGGGGGTGGGCGTGGCGAGGGGCTGCTCGACGGTCGCGGCGCAGTCGGCGGCTGCCAGACCCATTAGGAGGATCGCCAGCGCGACCAAGGCTGATGCCAGACGCGGAGGATTGGCGGTGAATCGGGAGTTCATGACATAGAGCTTAGTGCAGAATGCGCGGCTGCCGGGAAAAACTGCGCTGAACTGTTAGCGCGAGGACTCCGCACATCGAACGTCCGCTGACGATCACGCTGCTCTTTCTGCGGCTGGGGCTGACGGCGTTCGGCGGGCCGGCGGCGCATATTGCCATGATGCGGCACGAGTTCGTGACGCGGCGGGAGTGGCTGACGGACCGCCGGTTCCTGGATCTGCTGGGGGTCACGAACCTGATTCCCGGACCGAATTCCACCGAGATGGCGATTCATCTTGGCCGGGAACGAGCGGGCTGGCGGGGGCTTGCCGGCGCGGGGATTGCGTTTATTGCGCCGGCCGCGGTGATGGTGTCGGTGCTGGCGTGGGTTTATGTCGAGTTCGGATCGACGCCGGCGGTGACCTGGGTGCTGTACGGCGTGAAGCCCGTCGTGATCGCGATCGTGGCGCAGGCCATCTGGGGCTTGGGACGCGTGGTGGTGCGCCGCTGGCAGACAGCGCTGCTGGCCGCGGGCGTGATTGTGCTGGGGCTGCTGGGGGTCAACGAGCTGCTGCTGCTGTTCGGCGGCGGCGCGATAGGAGCGGTGTTGCAGCGTCCGCGTTGGCTGACGGGGCGGATTTCGGGCGTGCTGTTCGCGCCGCTGGCCAGCGTAGGCGTGGTCAGCGCGGCGCCCACGACGTTCAGCCTGCTGGGGATGGGACTGCTTTTTCTGAAGATCGGCGCGGTGCTGTACGGCAGCGGCTATGTGTTGCTGGCTTTTCTGCGAGCCGACTTCGTAGAGCGGATGGGGTGGCTGACGGAAACGCAACTGCTGGATGCCGTGGCGATCGGGCAGGTCACGCCGGGGCCGGTGTTTACGACGGCCACGTTCATCGGGTTTTTGCTGGCCGGGGTGCCCGGCGCCGTGGTGGCAACGGTTGCGATCTTCCTGCCGTCGTTCGTGTTCGTGGCGGCGGTGCATCCGCTGGTTGAGCGGTTGCGGTCGTCCAGCATCACCGCGCCGATCCTGGACGCGGTCAACGCGGCGGCGGTGGGTCTGATGACGGTCGTGATGGTGTTGCTGGGACGCTCGGCGCTTGTGGATGTCCCGACGATCCTGGCGGCGCTGGCGGCGCTGGGCGTGCTGATCTTCACCAAGGTCAACTCGCTGTGGCTGATCCTGGCGGGAGCGGCGATGGGGGCCGTGGTGCAGGGCGTTGGACTAGCGGCGTAGGGAGATGTCTGGTTGGTATGGATATGCGAAACATGCGAAAGCAGGACCGCCTCCGGATCCGGCGTACAGCCGCGTAACCAACGCCGAGCGCTTTCGACCGTTGCATTCGGCCATGCTGGAGATTCTCGGCCGGCTGGAGAACGACTACGACGTCGAGCGTACCGAGGGTTACGGTCTGGATGCGGAACTGGAGCGGGGACTTGAACCTGCACGTCCGCATGTGCGACTCGATCCCAGGGACCCCGAGGCCGCCCCAATTGCCGTGGTGTTCTCGACCTTTCCGGGTCTTAACGCCCGATTTGGGCGGTGGTTCAAAGAGCCTTTTCCGAGTTGTGGCTGCGACGCGTGCGACGAGTCAGCCGAAGGCGAAATCGAACGGCTCAACGAGATGGTGGATAACGTCGTCGCCGGGAGGTTCTGCGAGGCGATCCGACGTCCCCTGATTTCCTTCAGGGGGATTGGATGGAGGGAGGCGAGGTTCTGGTCGTCTGTCGGGAGACGCACAAGCAGATCCCGCATTGACGGATTCCGCGCGCGTGAGATGACCGGTGGTCGTCGTCGACTGGACCTGAACTGGAAGCCCTGGCGCCGTAGGCGGACCACCAGCTAGCGTTTCGCGGGCGGCCTCGGGGCCTGTTTGACAGCTTTGACACGCCACGTGAGCCTGCGAGTTTCATGAGACACGCCGAAATGGGGGGAGCTTCAACGTGGACTCTCCCGCCGGAACGTTCGCAGCACAGTCCGTCGTGAGTACGCCTGAGCTTCAGTTGCGCACGTTGTTTGTGTTGGATGGGGCGAGGCGGATTGTCGGGACACGGGAGACAGTGCCGGGGTCAGGGCCGTTGTTTTCGCTGATTCGGGATCGGGAACGTTGTGCGTGGGCGGTGCGGGCGGATGTGGCTCGTGATGTGGCGGAGGAACTGGATGGGCTGGCCGCGAGGGAGCCGCCGGCAGGGGATTTTCGGCAGGCGCCGGTGCACGCGGAGCGGTACAGATCGCTGCTGAAAGGTCGGGTGGATTCCGGGCCTTCGTTCGTGTTTCGGGAGCGGATCGCCCGGCCTGCCGGTGTCGTTTTGATCAAGGACGTTCGAGCGTTGGAGCGGCATTTTTCTGGGTGGACGGCGAGTGAGATCCCGGGGTGCGCGCCGATTGTCGGGGCGGTGGAGGATGGGTATGCGGTGAGTGTTTGTTTCAGCGCACGGCGCTCGGACGAGGCAGCTGAAGCGGGGGTTGAGACGGCGGCGGATTGGCGGGGCCGTGGGCTGGCTCCGCTCGTTACGGCTGCCTGGGCGCTGGCGGTTCGAGAGTCGGGGCGGATTCCTCTGTACAGCACGTCGTGGTCGAATGGGGCGTCGTTGGCGGTGGCGCGGAAGTTGGGGTTGGTGGGATCTGGGTGCGTGTGGAGTGTTTGGTAGAACTGGCGAGTAACAAACTCCCGGATGAAGGAAGCTCATGCGCTGGAAGCCGGGCGATCAGATTGTCCAGTACGAGAGGTGGGGGCCGGGGATAGCCGGCGCGCGGCCGGTGACGGTGGTTGAGGACACGCCGACGCACCTGGCGCTGTATTCGCACCCGGGCGTGACGATTGCCACGCGGGGCCACCCGAACCGCAGATCTCTGGGCTTTTCAGAGCGGATCGACATGATGATCCGTGGGGTTGACCCGAACCTGGGAGAGTTCAGAGACGTCGTCACGCCATCGCACAGCCATGTGCTGACGCTCACTCCTCCTGACTCCGGGCATGCGGTGTGGCTGTTCTGGTCTTCGGATTGGGAGTTCAAGCGCTGGTACGTGAATCTGCAGTCGCCGCTTCGTCGTGTTCGTCAAGGCGTCCAACTTCACGACTATGTTCTGGACATTGTGGTGCGACCAGACATGTCGTGGACATGGAAGGACACGGACGAGTTTGAGGCGTTGATCGCCCGAGGGTTCTTTAGCGCGGAGCAGGCAGCGTCAATACGAGCGGAGGCAGCGCGCGTGGTGCGCACAATCGAGAGCGGTGGGCGGCCATTTTGCGATGGATGGCCGGACTGGCGGCCGGATGCGAGTTGGGCTGTCCCGCAGCTACCGGACGACTGGTTTGATGTGGATGGCGGAGAAGCGGTACGAGGGACGAACGCTGGGAAGCCATAGGGTGTCGCGACCTGTGAGCGAAGGGATGGGCCAGATCCAGTTGAGCGGGGGCCGGTGGGGTGAGGCGCCAGCTAGTTTGCCTGGGGAGGCAGTAGGTGTTGGGGCAGGGTTGGTCGGAGGCGTATTGGGTGCAGCCGAGGAAGGAGCCTCTGGGAGCTTTGCGGATGACCATCACGCCGGCTCGGCAGGAGTCGCAGGCGGGCGGGCCGGCGTGGCAGGAAGGGTTGGTGCAGCGGGAGGAGCGACCTGAGATGACCAAGAAGCCGCGCCCCGGCAGCGCTGACAGCAGGAGGGCACGACGAACGGCTGGGGACTGAGATGGCGAGCACCTGGTCAGGGTGGGGTGCCTGGGATGGCTTGGGTGCGGCTGGGTCGCCCTTCGACAGGCTCACGACGAACGGTTGAGGTGCGTCAGGGACGGAATTGCGTAGTCATAAGCGAATCTGAGACTCACCTATATTCAATATGGCGGCTTGAGACCGGGGAGCATTGGAAAGTGCCGGACGTTGGTGGTGAGGATCTCGGCCTGGAGCACCAGAGCCGTACCCGCAATGAGGTAGTCGACGTCGTCGATGCCTTGGTAAGCGCGCCGATGCTGGAGCGCCAGCGTTCCCGCGGCTCGCGCCACATCCTCGTCGACCGGCACCCACTCGATCGTGGCGCAGAACTGCTCAAGCTGGTCCACTTCGTCGTCGCGCACGCCGGCAAGCAGTTCAAATCGAACGACTTCGCTGGCGGCGATTGCTTCGTCCGCATCGACAAGTTGCAGTAGCAGCTCATTGGCCGCCTGGACTCCACGCAGGTGGTCGATGGCGACCGAGGTATCGAGCAGTTTCAATCCATGCCAAGCGCGCGGAGACGTTCATTCAGGTCGCCGCGGATGGCGTCGACGTATTCCGCGCCTGTGAAGTTGCGTCCCGACCAGCTGCCCGCGCTGGTCTGAAGGGCTCGCAGTTTTTCCGCTTTTGAGAGGGGACCAAACGTGCGCCGCACGGCTCGCCGAATCAACGCCGAGCGCGAGGCGCCCGTGGCGCGGGCGGCCTCATCCAATAGAGCGAGCTCTTCCTCGCCCAAGTAGACCTGTGTGCGTCCCACGCGGCAATCGTACACGTCGGTCGGCGGGCGACTGGAAGATGGGGTTAGGGGCGGGGGCGCATCCGGGGGTGTGGTTCGACGCGGTCCGCCGGGGACGGCGGCCCGGCCACTTCGACAAGCTCAGGACAGGCTCACCACGAACGGGGCGGATCGGGGTTGGTTGCCCGGAAGAGGCCGGTTAGAAACCGGCCCCTTGTATGTTGCAGGACCCTCGGATCGTCCGGGGGAACTCGTAGGGCCGGGACAGCCCGACGGCCCCTAGGTCCAGTCAGA
>JAJDZD010000061.1 GCA_022824865.1 Chloroflexota bacterium
GCCGCCGGCAAGCCGCCCAAGGTGGCCCTGACCGCCTGCATGCGCAAGCTGCTGGTGATCTGTAACGCCCTGTGTCAGCACCAGACGATGTGGGATCCCACCATGGCCTAACCCTTGACACTCAACACAGTTGCTCACCGATTTCGGCCGAAGACGCCCGAATCTGCCTCTCCCCCAGGAGAGGGTGAAGAGCGGTGCGTCCCAATGCAGTTGCTCACCTCCACGAGTAACCGTTGAACAACCCGGGGTTGGTTGCGCGGAAGACCCCTCACCAAGCAGGAAGGAGTGAGCGGAGAGGAGTGAGAGGTGAGAGAAGAGGGGGCGAGGGGCGTTTAGAAGGGTCTCCACAGGGAGAGGGGGAAGACGACGTGTTCCTCGGGAGAGCGAGGGCGTAGAACTTGCATCCGCACTTTGGGTTGAAGTGCAGGGGAGGGCTGGGGCGGGGCTAAGATTGTTGGCAATGCCATCTGTGTGGGCAGCCGAGTGCCGGTTGTCGCACAGCACACCCGAAGACTTGTCCGTGCCGCCGAACTTCACGCCGGAAAACCTGGAGATCGTGTTTCTCTCATTCGAGGGACCGGATCAACCCTACTCGCAGGCGGGAGGCCTGGGGGTGCGGGTCGCGCAGTTCACACGGTCGCTGGCGCGGCAGGGGTTCAACACGCATTTGATCTTTGTTGGGGATCCCGAACGGCCCGGACATGAGGTGCAAGAAGACGGGCGACTGCATTTGCACCGATGGTGCCAGTGGCTCAGTGAACATCACCGGGGCGGGGTGTACGAAGCCGAGATCGAGAAAGTCCACGATTTCCAGGACTCGGTGCCGGCGCACGTGACGTTCGAGATCGCGACGCCGGCGGTGGCGGAGGGGCGCACGGTGGTGGTGATGGCGGAGGAGTGGCACACGGCCGATGCGCTTTCGCGGCTGAGCGATTCCCTGCACTTCAACGGGATTCGCCAGAACTGCGTGCTGGTGTGGAACGCGAATAACGACATGTCGTTCAACCGCATGAATTGGGACCGGATTGGTTACGTGGCGGACTTTGCAGCGGTGTCAAAGTACGTCAAGCACCAGATGTGGGACTGCGGGGTCAACCCGGTGGTGATTCCGAACGGGGTGCCCGAGGAGCGACTGGAGCCGGTCGATCCGGACGCGGTGGCGGCTTTTCGGCGGGCGATGGACTGTGACTTGTGGTTTTTCAAGCTGGGTCGAACCGATCCGGACAAGGGGTGGCTGGAGGCCGTGGAGGCGATGCACCGGTTGCGATCCGAAGGGCTCAACGCCCGGCTGGTAATCAAGCCGGGCGCCTACGAGACCCATGGGGACGAACTCTACCGGCACATGGTGTGGCGGGGGCTGGACCGCGCGGAGGTTGTAACCGAGGACCGCTCGGTGGCGGGGATAGCCACGGCCCTGGGCGCGGCGCCGGAGGCGGCGGTGCTGGACCTGCGGTTCTTCGTGCCGGACGAAATCCTGCCGGTCTTTTACGCCGCGGCGGACGGCACGCTGGCCAACAGCGGGTACGAGCCGTTTGGGCTTGTGGGATTGGAAGCAATGGCCGCGGGCGGGATCGCGTACGTGGGGTCCACGGGCGAGGACTACGCGCGGCCACTGCAGAACTGCGTAGTGCTGGACGACGCGGCGGATCCGGATGAGATCGTGCGGTTTGCGTTGCAGCTGAAGGACGACGAGAAGCTGAACGCGTCGATTCGAGCCGGCGCGCGTCGAGCAGCGGAGCTGTTTACCTGGGAAGCCGTGACCCCGATATTCCTGACCCGGATGCGCCACCTGGCGGCCGGGCAGGACGTGGTGGTCGGTTAGCATTCGGGGAGCGCCAGCCGGCCGCCCCACCCCCACGATCGCGCACGTCCAATCGCCGACACCCTGGTTATCTACACGCTGATTCACCAGCCGCGAAGGGTGCGTATTCCGGCGGTTCCGATTCCACATGGGGCGGACGCGGCGACGATCGAAGCGGCGCTGTTCGACGACGACCTGAACCAGTTCTATTTCGAGAAGGTGGCGCGCTGGTGCTACCGGCCGGCGATCAAGCTCTGGCAGGACCTGCTGGACCGGGGGCTGGCGCTGGGGCTGGGGATTCCGTTGTCGACGCTGCCGCAGTTCGAGACGTGGGATCCGGAGCTACTGGGAGAACTGAAGGCCTTGTTAGGTCATGCGAACTGCGAGCCGGTGGCGACGGAGCCAAATCATGCGGTGAGCATGCTGCTGGACCTGCCACTGTTTGCGCGGGGGATGGAGCGGTCGGCCACGGGGCTGGAGGAATTGTGCGGAAAGCGGCCGCAGGTGGCGGATACGACCGAGATGCTGATGTCGTCGGACATCGCGCGGACGCTGGCCCGAACGGGGTTCGAGGCGGGATTCGTGGACGGGCGGCCCTGGATCATGGAGTGGCGGAGCGCGGCGCACCTGTACAAGGAACGGGGCGGTCTGCCGCTGCTGGCGCGGCACTTCGACCTGAGCGACGACGTGGGGTACCGGTTCTCGAACCAGGGCTGGGACGGCTGGCCGCTGACGGCGGACCGCTACGCGGACTGGATTGCTTCGACGCCCGGGGACCTGGTGACGCTGGCATGGGATTTCGAGACGTTTGGCGAGCATCACAACGTGGACACGGGGATCTTCGAGTTCCTGGACGCGCTGCCGGACGAGTTGGCCAAGCGCGGGGTGCGGTGCCTTACGCCGAGCGGGGCGGTGGATGCCCTAGGCAGCGGCGCGCATGAGCTGCCGCTGTCACCGTTTCCGGCGACCTGGGCGGGGCAGCACGGGGGGTTGGAGTTTTTCCTGGGGAATCATGCACAGCAGGCGGTGTTCCGGCTGATGGCGGCGGCGTACGGGACGGCGCAACTGACGGAAGATCCAGCGTTGATCGACCTGGCGTACCTGTTGTTGCAGTCGGACAACCTGCACTGGTTGCAGTGGGTCGGAAAGGAAGGCTCGGAGGCGGACGTTTCGGCCTATTTCACTCCGGGCGAGTGGATGTGGCTGGGGGCGGACCGGCTGCTGTGGGAGCACCAGCGGGTGTACATCAACTTCATCGACGCGATCAGCTAGCGAGGTCGGAATGGACGAGGTTTACCTGGGGCCGACACAAACGACCGTGCCGAAGATTGGGCTGGGGACGGCCCGCTATTTCGGCGGGCGGGACGTGCTTGTCAAGGGATTGGCAGCCGGGCTGCGGCTGATTGATACGGCGGAGTCGTACAACGCACGGGGCGACGAACCCGGGCAAGCCGAGTTGCTGGTGGGGGAGGAGCTTGCGGGGCACTGGGATCAGACGTTTATCGCCTCCAAGATCTCGCCGAGGAACCTGGCCGCGGCCGACGTTCCAGTGCATGCGCGGGCGAGTGCGCAACGGTTGGGCGTGGAGGTGATCGACCTATACCAGATTCACGGGCCGAATCCTTCGATCCCGATTGGCGAGTCGATAGGCGCGCTGGAGCGGCTGGTGGACGAGGGACTGATCCGGTTCATCGGGGTCAGCAACTTCTCGGCGGATCAGCTGAAGGCAGCGCAGGACGCGGCGCGACGGTATCCGATCGTGTCGAACCAGATCCGGTACAACATGTTCGAGCGCGACGTGGCGGACGACGTGCTGGCGTATTGCCAAGAGACGCAGGTGACGGTGATTGCGCACACGCCGCTGGCGCTGGCGGACTTTGACGGTCACACGGGGTCGGGGGTGTTGCACGAGGTGAGCCGCAGCACGGGCCGGACGCCGGCGCAGGTGATGTTGAACTGGCTTGTGGGACAGGACGCCGTGATTGCGATTCCGAAGACGGACCGGCCGGAGCGGGTGACGGAGCTGGCGGGATCGGTGGGCTGGGACCTGGATGCGGAGCAGCGCCGAGCGCTGGATGCTTGCGCCTAGCGCAATCCGCTGAGCCATAGGACGGAATTGGCCTCAATGCGGATTGCGATGGTGGTTTGGGAGTACCCGCCGCACGTGGTGGGCGGGCTGGGGACGTACTCGGGCGCGATGGCGCCGGCGCTGCGGGCGGCGGGGCACGACGTGCAGGTGTTTGCCGCATTGCGGGACGGGGACGCGCCGGAATCGGAGCCGGATACGCATTGGGCGCGTCAGCTGGACCTGAGCCCGACGTACCTGGGGGTCTACAACCAGGAGGCGTCGAGTTGGGGGGCGTTTTTCGGGGAGTTGTACTCGACGAACATCCTCTGGGCCGACGCGGTGCGGGCGGAGCACGACAGGGATCCGTTTGACGTGATTGCGGTGCATGACTGGCTGGGGGCGCCGGCGGGCTTGACGCTGGCGCGGCACGTGGACGCGCCGATTGTGTTGCACGTGCACAGCGCCGAGTGGGGACGGCAGCCGGGCGGGCCTTCGCCGATCGTGTCGCAGTGGGAGACAGCGGCGGGACGGGCGGCAGCGGCGACGATCACGGTGAGCCAGGCGATGGTGCGCGACCTGATCGCGCACGGTTGGGACGCGGAGCGGGTGCATGGCGTTTGGAACGGGGTGGACACGGACAAGTTCTCGCCGGACGCGCCGGGCGGGCCCGAGCTAAAGGAGCGGTATGGGTTGCCTGTCGATGCGCCGGTGGTGTTTTTCATTGGGCGACTGACGGGGGTGAAGGGGGCACGGCCGCTGGTGGAGGGCTGGCCGCGGGTGACGGCAGCGAATCCGGATGCCCGGTTGGTGGCCCTGGGGACGGGGGATCAGGACGAGGAGATCAGGAGCCTGGTGGCGGGGCTTGGGATCGAGGACTGGGTCACGCTGCGGACGGAGTGGGTTTCGGAGACCGAGCGTATTGCGCATTTCGCGGCGGCCGACCTGGTGGTGTTGCCGTCGACGTATGAGCCGTTCGGGATCGTGTGCCTGGAGGCGATGGCATGCGGGAAGCCGGTGGTGGTTGGGGCACGGGGCGTAGTTGGCTTTCGTGAGCAGGTGCTGAATTACGGGCCGAATCAGTGCGGAATCCACGTGAACGGGGCGGATGCGGCGGACATTGCGTGGGGGATCAATGAGGCGCTGAGCGACCAGGAACGGATGCGGCGCTGGGGCGAGAACGGGCGGCGGCGGGCGGTGGAGACGTTTACGTGGGGGCGGTGTGCGGCGCGGACGGTGGAGGTGTACGGGCGGGTAGCTCGGCCAACTGGATAGGACTCTACGTTGTTCACCAGCTGTTCTGACCACAGAGGTGTGCGACACAGTTAACCGGCGGCTTTCCACCGACAGAGCCATGAGGTCGCCGTCGGTTGTACTACCGCAGCAGCCGACGAGGGTTCGCGTCCTAGCCGGTCGCCGTGGACTCCGTTCCCGTCGAGGGACGCGGAGCAGCTGTCTCAGACGGGCCGGTGGATGGATTGCGAACAAGCGCGCTCGCGAGGATTGCCTGGGTCAAGACGTCAACTCTCGCGTTTACCGCGCGAATCTCGGCGCGAGTCTCGGTCCGAAGGTCTCGGATGTCGGACTTCAGCCAGGCCAGTGTCCCGCCCACGACGGCTAGCAGCAGAGTTAGCACCATGCCGGCGATGGCCAGCAGATCGGCGGTTTCGAGGGTCAGGGGGCAGGCTCCCTGACGACTGGCTCAGGAACCGGACCGCCGAGACGGGCCAGGGCCTGCGCCATTTCGTACTGGCGCTCTTCCATCCTATCGAGGCGCGTGTCCATCCTGTCGAAGCGGGCATCCATGCCGTCGAGGCGGACATCCATCCTGTCGAAGCGGGCATCAATGCCGTCGAAGCGGGCATCAACGCTGTCGAAGCGAGCATTGATAGCGTCGAAGCGCGCATCCAACTCAGCCCGTAGATCGCGCAAGGCCGCAGCCTGCTCCGCGCGTAGCCCTTGCAAGGCCATAGCCTGCTCGGCGCGCAGATCGCGCAAGACCTCAGCCTGCTGCTGGGCCATGAATTCGAGACGGGCGTGAAGGCTGCGCCAGATGGCGACAGCCAAGCCAGCCAATCCAACAAACAGGGCCCCGCCCGTGCCCAGAATCGTCCACGCTTCGGCGCTCATGCGGCGACGCTCCGGCGGGGTCGGGCATCGGATTCAACGTATCACACTCGCTCGAACGGAGAGCGGCGCTTGCCGCTGAATGAGCCGGCCGGGCGCGCGCCTAGAATGCGGGCGGCGCGTGGTGGACGAGCCTGGTGATGCAGAGTTTTCTGAGGTCCCTGTTTGGCGCGGAGGATTCCGTCGAGGGCCGTGGTGGCCCGGCGGGCGATGGGCGCGCGGTGTTTGGGGAGCACATTGTTCTCGATGGTTCGGCGCTCGAGATCCTGGGTGAGCGGTTTGCGCGGCGGGACCTGGGAATGGGGCGTTTTCGGGAGGTGCCGGCGGAGGTTCGCGAGGAATTGGGCGGGTTCGGGGACGAGGCGCCGGATGCGTCGCGGTTGGTGCCGACACGGGACGAGGTGTTTATCCGGATCACGGCCTCGATGGCGGAGATCCTGCAGCGGATGGCGCAGATCGAGGCGAATCCGCATCTGCGCACCTTTGTGCTGCTGACCGGGCCGACGGGCTGCGGTAAGACGACGATGGTCAAGACGTATTGCCACCTGGCGAACGAGCCGTGCGTTGAACTGACGTTCAGCGGGGATACGACGCTGGCGGATTTCTTTCAGCGAACGGAGGTCGTGCGGGGAGAGACAGGGCAGTCGACGGTGGCGGCACTGGGTCCTGCGGTGCAGGCGATGTTGCACGGGCACAAGCTGCTGATCAACGAGATCAACATGCTGCCGCCGGACCTGGTGAGCGCGCTGACGCAGGCCATGGATACGGGTCGGCTGGTGATTTCGGGGACGGACCTGGGGAACATCGAGATCGAGGTGCATGAGCAATTCGGGGTGTTTGCCACGGCCAATCCGAATTACGTGGGGGCCGCGGAGATTGGGCGGGCGCTGCAGCGGCGTTTCGGGTGGGGGCTCGGCGCAATTCCGATGGGGTTCTTGCCGCCGGAGGAGGAGGCCGACGCGGTGGCCTTCGAGTTCGGGCGGCTGGAACTGGCGGAGGCACTGGACCTGCGGGCCAACCCTTCAATCGTGGACCGGCTGGTGGGGGTGGCGAGCCAGTTGCGCGGGCACGCCGAGCTGGGCGGGGCCATGCGGGACCGGATTTCGACGCGCTCGCTGGTCCACTGGCTGGCGCTGGGGCACGCGACGGGGCTGCCGCTGGCTGAGATCGGGGCGCAGGCGGTGCTCTCGATAGCGCCGGATGACCTAATGGAGCCGGTGGCGGAGACGACGCGGCAGGCGCTGGGTCGGGCTGTGGCTTCGACGGCCTATCCCGAGGAATTGCGGCAGGCCTTGTTGGAAATCGAACGACCGGATGCAGGGGCGGCGGTGGCGTTGCCAGCGCCAAAGACGGCCGACGCGTCAGCTCCCGTCGACAACGGATCTGGGGCAACGCTCGAACTGGCCGACGGCCAAAGTGTGCGCATTCGCGCGAGAGACGACCGCCCGCCACTGGTCGAGAGCACTAGCGGCGTCAATGGCGCGTCATCCAGCGACCTGCGTAGGGCGCTGCGGGCGGAGTACGGATTGAACCTGGCGTCGTCGCTGGGGCAGGTGCCGCCGACCTCCAGCGTGCTGCCGTGTCTTACGGCGTCCAGCTGGCAGGCGCTACGGCTGACCCAGGGTGCGCTGGTTGCGGGGCGGCCGGTGTTTCTGCGAGGGCCGACGGGTTGTGGAAAGTCGGCGATGGCGCGGACGCTGGCGCACCTGTGGAACCTGCCGGCCGTTGAGTTCAGCCTGACGGGAGAGACCAGCAAGACGGATCTGACGGCGGCGCGGCGGCTGACGGGTGGGGCGACCACGTGGTCTATCCAGGGTTTCCTGGAGGCGGCCAGCGAAGGGCTGTTCGTGATCGTGAATGAGTACAACCTGGCGTATCCGGACGTGCACTCGATCATCAACGGGCTGTTCGACAAGGGCGGCCGGCTGCTGCTGCCGGACGGGCGGGTGGTGCATGCGCATCCGGACTTCCGGCTGGTGGCGACGGGGTTCGCGGAGGGGCCCGGCGTAAAGCCGCTGAACGAGGCGGTGGAGAACCGTTTTGGGGCGGTGATCCGGATGGACTATCCGCCGCTTGAGGAAGAGGCGGCGATCCTGGCGTTCGTAGCCGACGAGGCGATTGATTCGGCGCTGTTGCATTCGGCGGCGGAGCTGGCGGCCACGGGTCGGGCGATCCTTTCAGGCGCCTGGGATCGAGACACGCGTCACCCGCTGAACGACGTGCCGGCGGACCTGGCCGGGGCGGCGGCCGAGCGGGTGAGCCTGACGACGGCCGAACTGGTGACCAGCGCCCGGGCGGGCAACGATTCGTCCACGTTCGTGCGCTGGTTGCGGCGAGGGGTGTTGGACGGGGCCGGCGACGACATTCGCGCGGTGCTGGAAGCGACCTTAGCCGGCTATGGCCTGGTCTGACGAAGGTCGGCTGACGACCGAACAGTTCGAGCTGGCCGGCCGGCTGATCCTGAGCGACCTGCCGGTGCGCCTGGAAGCCGGACCCTGGTGGGCGTACCGCCCGGCTCGGGAGGTGGTCGATTACCCACGGGCGCTGCTCTCGGAGTGGCCACCGGAACTGATGGTGGCGGGGTTGGTCCACGAGGCGGCCGAGGTGCGCTTTACGGGTAAGGCAGGCGCGATGGCGACGGCACGCTGGATCGAGCTTCACGCCGACGCCGCGGTATCGGCCGCAGCGCTGACGCTGCTGGTGAACGTGGTCAACGACATGCGGGTGAACCGTCTGCACATGGCCCGATACCCGGGCATCGGGCGGCTGTTCAAGCGGCTCTACGGGCGCGGGGTTGAGTTGGAGCCGATGAGCGACATGCAGGGCATCCGCGATACCGGGGGCGTGCCGCTGCACCACCAGTTTCTGGACGCACACATTCACGCCTGGACGGAGCGGCAGTGGCCCAGCAGCCGGGCGGCGCCGGTGCTGGATCGGCCAGCCGCCAAGGCCTTCGAGGCGACGCTGGAATCGGTCCAGCGAGCGGCAGGCCGCGCGCAGGTCTCGGGGTTGCTGGACGAGCTGACCGACGACGTGCTGCCCGCGTACCGCACGCTGGTGATGGCGGAACAGGAGGCCCGGCGGCAGGCGGCCGAACGAGCGCGTCCCAACACCCGCGCGCCGGACGACAGCGATCCGGGCGAGACTCTGGAGGACGAGTCCGAGACGGCGAGTGAAAGGGAACCAGGCGCCTTGACCGGCACGGAAGGCGCCAGCGCCGAGAGCGACGAACCGGCCGAGCGGGAACAGGAGATGCCGGGAGGAATGGCTCAGCCGCTGCAGAGCCGGCGGCGGGATGGCGCCCGACAAGCTCCGGAAGATCGAGCCCCGAGTTCGGTGACTCAGGGCCAGCGTCGGCGGTGGAGCCGGCGACAGGTCCGAGACCGGGTCCTGAGTTCAACCGGGGAGTCGTGGCACCCGGGGTTGATCTCGTATCTGCGGAAGGGTCGCGGACCACAGGTCGATTACGAGGCATTCGACTACTTGGCGGCGGTGCGCAAGCTGGATCCGCTGATCCGGGAGTCGATTCATGGAAGCGGGAGACGGCGTGGCCTGGCGGAGATCATGGACCGGCGGCGGCATGGGGCGGTGGATCCGTGGCGGCGTCCGAGGAAGCAGCGGCGGGGAGATACGGGCGAGATCGACCTGGAACATCCCGAGCGGCTGGTGACCGATCCGGCCTCGGCATTTCTGCGCGGGGTGCGGGTGGCGCGGGAAGACCGGCAGCGGGATTTCGCCAGCGCCATCTTGCTCGACATCAGCGGCAGCATGGTGCAGCGGGGGTTTCCGACCAAGAAGTTCGACCGGCTGGTGGAAGCGGCGGTGATCTTCATCGAGATCCACGAGCGGCTGCGGATTCCGTATGCGGTGCTGAGCTTCAGCACGGAGGCGGTGGTGCACTGGCGCTTCGAGCAGAGTGTCTGGACGGCGGCCGGGATTCCCTCGGAGGCGGCCTACCGTCCGCGCGATCACAGCCAGATCGTCCGGACCATCTACACGCTGGACCATCGCGAGACGGACGACGCCGGAGCGATGCGGCGGGCGTTGACGCACATCCAGCCGCAGGCCGGCTTGAAGAGCGTGATCGTGATTACCGATGGGATCAGCAGCGATCCGGCGCAGTTGCGCCGCGTCCTGACGGACCTGGATCGACGCAACCGCAACGGACCGGGCGGGCAGGCCACAAAGGTGCTGGCGTTCGGGGTGGGGGTGCTGCGCACCGAGTTCGAGCGCGCGTATATGCCGCGAATCGACGGGCGGCCGCTGGGAGCCTGCTTTGGGGAGATCGTGCACGACAGCCAACTGCTGCCGACCCTGATCCGGAACGCGGTAGACCTGCGGATCCGGGCGGCTTAGCGGTTCGAGTTCGAATAGCTGACAATAGGATCGATACCAAGACGAACATCTAAGGGTGACCGAAGTGTTGACGCGCTTGCAGCAGGGCCGACCTGAAGACCCGCAGCACACACAAGTTGCGGTGCGGGCGTTGATCAACGCCGGATACGCGCCCCACGAGGCCGGACGAGCCTTCGTGCAATACCGCGGGCGGCTGCGAGCCGCGATTGCCGCGTGGCCGGCCATCGCCGTTGCTGGATTCCTCACGGCCATAGTCCCCGCCGCGGTTCTGGCCGTGCTTGGTGCGGCTCCTACCGGATTACTGCTTTGCGTCCTGGGAGTCGGGCTGGGCGTTATCGAGCGATGGCGCTGGCGGCGCGAGGGGGTGCGCGAAGAGTTCAAGGTCCAATCGTCCGATCAGCAATATCTGTTGCACCAAGGGCTGCTGTACATCGTCTTGCTGGTGGTGCTGGCGCTGCAGCAGATCGCCCAGGCCGGCGCGGTAATCGGCCTTGGGCTCTATGTCGGACTACCGCTCACCTTTGTGTATCGGTACTACTTCTACCGGACGTACCCAACTGCGCTGGCGATCGTGAGCTACGCGCCGGCCGGGGCGCAGGCGCGCTCCATCATCGAACTAGAGACTGCGGACGCCGGCGGTGAGGCCAGGCAGGCCACCGGTGCTGCAAGGCCGAGTGGGACGATGGTGCGGCCACGCGCCAGCAGCGGTCCAAGCGGACGCCTTCGGCTGCGCATTTCGATCTTCGTCGGGAGTGTGGCCCTCTGGTGGCTGCTGGCGCGCTGGTGGGTCTGGCAGGGCGCCGAGGAGGGAACGGCGTCCCTGGCACCCTTCAGCGGCGATATCACGGTCGACATCGTGGGAATCGTGGTCGGAACCGTCCTTGGCGTCGGCTCGGCCTGGTTCTACGAGAACTTCATGTAGACGTGACGCCTCGCAGCGTCGTTATTCCTCGGCCAGGCTGACGCGCTTCAGAACCTCGCGGTTCCAGACGTATTCGGGCATCCGGCCCTGGAGGACGCGGACGACGGAGAGGGCCGCGCGGCGTTCCAGTTCCAGGAGCGATTCCTCGGAGAGGAAAGCCGCGTGCGGGGTGACGATGGCTCGCTCCAGGCCGATCAGCGGGTGGTTGGGGGGCGGGGGTTCCTGTTCGAGGACGTCGATTCCGGCGCCGGCGATCCAGCCGCCCTCGATGGCGCGGGCCAGGGCGTACTCATCGATCAGCGGTCCACGCGCGGTGTTGATGATGTAAGCGGTCGACTTCATCGCCTGCAGTTCGGGCTCGCCGATGGTGTGGTGCGTTTCCGGGGTGAGCGGGGCGTGGACGGAGATGAAGTCGGATTCGGTCACCAGGCGGTCCTTGTCGACCAGTTCGGCGCCGATGTCGGCCACGCGGTCGGCGGTGATGTAGGGATCGTGGACAAGGATCTTGAGCCCGTGCGGAATGGCGCGCTGAGCCAGGGCGAAGCCGATGCGGCCGTAGCCGAGGATTCCGAGCACGCGGCCGCGCATCCGGTGCATGGGTCGGGCGGGCTGGTTGGTCCACTCGCCGGTGCGCACGCTGCGGTCCAGCACTGAAATGCCGCGGGCCTGCGCCATCAGCAACGCCATGGCGTGGTCGGCGACTTCCTCGTAGCCGTAGTCGGGCACGAAGGTGACGGGGATGTCCAGCGACGTGCAGGTGTCAACGTCGATGTTGTCGGTACCGACGCCGTAGCGGCCGACGACCCGAAGTCGTGGGGAAGCGCGGACGACGCGCTCGGTGACCTTGGCGAAGCAGGTGAGTATGCCGGTGACGTCGGCGGCCAGTTCGGTGAGGCGGTCTTCGTCGCCGGAGTCGGCTTCAACGACCTCGGCGTCGAGTTCGGCCAGAACCTCGCGCTCGGGATCAGTGGAAGGCCAGACGTAGTCCGTGATCAAGATCTTGTGCCGGTCGGCCACGACGTCGACTCCCAAACGAACGAGCAGGCAGCGCGGCGAGCTTAGGGAGCGCCGAAAACCGGTGTCAACGCGGCGCGCGTCGTCCGGCAACTGCGACAATGGACCAGGCGCTTCGAGTAATGGAGCTCACGCCATGCCGCGCGACCTGGCCCTGGGCAACGGATCGTTTCTGGTCAACTTCGACTCGCGCTACCGCGTGCGCGACATTTATTACCCGCGGGTTGGCTCCGAGAATCAGACCGGCGGGCGCGCCTGCCGATTCGGCGTGGGCGTGGACGGGCAGTTCTCGTGGATCAGCAACGACGAATGGTTGCGGGAGCTGGATTACGCGGACAACACGCTGGCCACGAATGTTCGACTCGAGAATTCGCGGCTCGGCGTGGCGTTGACGTGCGCGGACGCCGTGGACTTTGACCGCCCGATTTTTATGCGCCACGTGACCGTGAAGAACCGGGCGAATCGCGAGCGTACGTTCACCCTCTACTTCCACGCCGACTTCTGGCTGGAGCGGGACGGGATTGGCGACACGGCCTATTTCGACCCGTGGACCGAGGGAATCGTGCATTACAAGCGCAACGTGAACTTCCTGTGCAACGCCCAGGTCGGGGAAAAGGTTGGATTCGACGAATACAGCGTCGGGGGCAAGTCCGAAGACGCCTCGCAGGGGACCTGGCTGGACGCCGAAGACGGACGCCTGGAAGGCAACCCCATCGCCCAGGGGCAGGTGGACAGTATCGGGTCCGTACGCGTAACGGTTGCGGGCGGCGGCGAGGGCACGGCGCACTACTGGATCGTGGCCTCGGACGACTTCTTTCGCGCCAAGGACCACAACGACACGATCGTCGACCGTACGCCGGAGAGCTTTATCCAGCGAACCAGCGACTACTGGTCGTACTGGGTCACCCGCGATCCGACCGACCTCTGGCCGATGGAACCGGCCAGCCGCGACCTGTACCGCCGGAGCATGCTGGTGGTGCGCACGCAGATCGACGACGGCGGCGCGATTATCGCGGCCAACGACAGCGACATCCTGCAGTTCGGACGCGACACCTACAGCTACATGTGGCCGCGGGACGGGGCGCTGGTGGCGGAGGCGCTGATCGGGGCCAACCAACGCGAGCTGGCCGGTCGCTTTTTCCAGTTCTGCCGGCGCGCCCTGCAGCCGGGCGGGTTCATGCTGCACAAGTACCACCCGGACGGCTCGCCGGGCAGCAGCTGGCATCCCTGGGCGGACGCGAACCGGCAGCGCGTGCTGCCGATCCAGGAAGACGAAACGGCGCTGGTGCTGTGGGCGCTGCGCCTGTACAACCAGCGATTCATGGACACCGAGTTCATCCGAGGCGTCTATGCCCCGCTGATCAAGGCGTCGGCGGATTTCCTGGTCCGGTATCGCCATGAACCGAGCGGTCTGCCGGCGGCCTCGTGGGACCTGTGGGAAGAACGCCTGGGCATTCACACGTTCACCGTTGCATCGGTTTGGGCGGGACTCGAAGCGGCGGCGGAGTTTGCGGAGGGGTTCGGCGAACTGGACACGGCCTCACGCTATCGAACGGCGGCGTCCGAGATCCGAGCCGCGACGTTGGAGCACCTGTACAGCGAGGAGCACCGGCGGTTCATTCGGCGGGTCGAGGTCAACGAGGACGGTTCGCTGACGCCGGACCTGAACGTGGACGCCAGCGTGCATGGCGTCTGGCGGTTCGGGATGTTTGACGCGGGCGAATCGCGGGTGCGGTCCACGATGGAGAGCGTGCGCGACGAACTGACCGTGAAGACGCAGGTGGGCGGCGTGGCGCGCTACCAGAACGACTACTACCACCAGGTCAGCGACGACATCGGGAACGTGCCTGGCAATCCCTGGTTCATCTGCACGCTGTGGCTGGCGCAGTGGTACGTGGCGCTGGCGGAATCGGAGGCCGATTTGACGCCGGCTCGCGACATCCTGGCCTGGGTGGCAAATCGCGCTCTGCCGAGCGGCACGCTGGCCGAGCAGGTGCATCCGTATTCGGGCGCGCCACTTAGCGTGAGCCCGCTGACGTGGAGTCACGCGGAGTTTGCAACGACGGTGCAGAAGTACGCTGAGAAGGTCGCGCAGATCACTTAGGCGCCGCCGCGAGGTGCGACTGCTAAGGTCACTCTGCCGGCCCTTCGACGTGGTCCCTCATGCCTCGACCAATCAGAATCACCGTTGGCGACATCGAGATGAACGGCGAGCTACTGGCTACGCCCACGGCCGACGCCATCTGGGACGCGCTGCCGATTGCGCGGACGGTGAACACCTGGGGGCACGAGTTCTATTTCGACATCGGCGTGCAGGCCGAGCAGGAACCGGACGCTTCGGACGTGGTGGACGTCGGCGATCTGGCCTACTGGCCGCCGGGAATGGCGTTCTGCGTGTTCTTCGGCCGCACGCCGGCCAGCCAGGGGAACGAGGTTCGCGCGGCCAGTCCGGTGAATGTGGTGGGGCGAATCAGCGATCCGCCGATTGACGCCCTGCGGCGGGTTCGCACGGGCACGGCGATCCGGATCGAGGCGGCCTGAGCGAGGCGAGCTTCCTGGAGTCAGGCAGCACTTCGACTTGACCGTTCGTTTATTGTCCGGTATTTTCTGATCGCTGCCCGAAATTCCAGGTGCGACTCGCGGCACGGGCCACACGGGAGTCGGCACCGCAGAAGCGCGTAAGGACGGCTTGCGATGGGCGATCCGCTGACGAAGCGCCAGCACCGTGTGTTGCAGACCATTGAGCGATTCGTGCAGGACGAGGGCTATACGCCCAGCGTTCGCGAGATTGGCGCCGTCCTTGAGCTCGCGCCGGCCACCGTGCAACAGCACCTGGAAGTGCTGGAGCGCAAGGGGTACATCCGGCGCTCAGGGCAGTCGCACGGCATTGAGATTCTGAGCGGCGGGATGCCGGGCGGGATCGTGAACGTGCCGATCGTGGGCGAGATTGCCGCGGGCGCCCCGATCGATGCCTACGAGGAGCGCCTGGACACCATCGCGGTGGCCGCCGACATGTCGCCCGACAGCCGCGCCTATGCCCTGCGCGTACGCGGAGACAGCATGATCGACGACCACATTTGCGACGGCGACATCGTGATCGTGGAACCCGTAGCGACAGTCCGCGACGGTGAGATCGGCGTGGCGATGCTGGACGACGGTGCGGTGACGCTGAAGCGAATCTTCCGCGAGGCCGATCGGGTCCGCCTGCAACCAGCCAACGCCGACATGGCGCCGATCTACGCCGACGATGTTCGTGTCCAAGGACGGGTAACCTCGATCATGCGGCGGCTCTAGCGCGGCTGCGACCGTGGCGGACATCCAGGATCGCCGCGACGACATTGCGGACTTGCTGGCGGCGGGCGCCGTTGATGCGGCCGCACAGAGCGCCCTGCTGGCGGTCGACGCCGCCGCCCCGAGCCCTGACGTCCGGTTATCAGCGTTGCATTTGGCCAGCCTGGGGGTTCGCTACGCCGCCGAGGGCAACAGCTCGGCGGCGCGCGAGGCCTTTGATCTCGCGCTGGACACGGCGACCGGGGAATCGGACGGCGGTGATTTGCGACCACGGCTCTATCGCAACGTGGCGGCCGCGCTGGACGCCGAGGGCCACCACGCATCGGCCGCGCGCTGCCTGGAAACCGCCGTGGAGCACGGGGCGGATGGCTCCGCCGTCTGGCAGGCGCTGGGCCGCGCGCGCCTCAAGGCCGGCGATCCAACTGGCGCTTTGGAAGCGCTGCATCACGCCCAGCGGCTCAAGCCCACCGCAGCCGTAACCGCGGATCTCGTGCTGGCCGACCTAGCCGTTGAAGCGTCGTCAGCCGCGGCGCGTCGTGCGCTCGCGCGCCTGGAAGCCAGTCGGCCGGATCGAACCTCTGTCCGCTGGGATTTCGCCCTGGCTCGCGCCCATCAAATGGCCGGAGATGCCGCGACGGCCAAGGCCGCCTTTCTCCGCGTTCTGGAACACGCCGATGGAGAACTCAGCGCGCAGGAACTGGCGCTGGTTCGAAACGGCATTTAGCGAAGCGTACCAGCCGTCGGGCTGAGGGGGAACACGTCCTCGGGTCAACGCGGAGCATCCAGTCTGTCCTGAAGGCCGACCGTCGGCCTGCGGACAGCTCGTTCGTAATTTGTCCGTACGTATTTTGTACGGTATCATGCAGGCATGAATGCAACGCCCGTCGCGACTACGATTCGCAACCGCCTGCCCGGCGCCTGGCTGGGCCAGCGCGTGATCATGCACGCAGACATGGACGCCTTCTACGCGTCCGTGGAGCAGCGTGAGCAGCCAGCGTTGCGCGGGCGGCCGGTGATCGTGGGCGGTCCGCGAAATGCCCGGGGCGTAGTGGCGGCCGCTTCCTATGAGGCCCGCGCCTATGGCGTGCGCTCGGCCATGCCGCTGCGCCAGGCCTCCGGGCTTTGCCCGCACGCCGAATTCGTACCGGGGCGCATGCGCCTCTACTCCGATGTGTCCGTTGAGGTCATGCGTATCTTCCGTACGTATACGCCGCTGGTGGAGCCGCTGTCGCTGGATGAAGCATTTCTGGACGTCACGGGCTGCGAGCGGCGTTACGGGACGCCTGACGACATCGCCGAGCACGTGCGGGCTGAGGTTCGAGCAGCGGTCGATCTGCCGATTTCCGTGGGCATCGCGACCAACAAGTCGGTCGCCAAGATCGCTTCGACGCTGGCCAAGCCCGACGGACGACGGATCGTAGCCCCCGGCACGGAGCAGGCGTTCCTGGACCCGTTGCCGGTGCGGATGGTCTGGGGTATTGGCCCGAAAAGCGAAGTGCGTTTGGCCGCCCGCGGCATCCGTACGATCGGCGACCTAGCACGGCATGAGCCGGAGCGGATAGGCGAGTTGCGCAAACCCGCCGCCCTGGCACGCGGGATCGATGCCCGCGATGTGAAGGCCGAACGCACGGCGAAGTCCGTGGGCAACGAGGTGACGTTTAGCCGCGACACGGACGATCACGCACTCGTCCTGCGCTACCTGCGGCAACTCGCCGATCACGTCGCGCGCCGCTTGCGCGCCAAGCGGCTGGCCGGCCGCACGGTCGTGCTGAAGCTGCGCTACGCCGACTTCCGGACCATCACCCGGCAAGTCACGCTGAAGACGCCAACCGACCAGGCCCGGAACATCTTCAGCGCGGCTCAGGGTCTGCTGCTGGGTGAAACGAGCGACGGGGCTTTCTATCGGCTGGCCGGGGTTCACGTAGCGGGCGTCCGCTCGAAGCCCCCACGGCAACTCACGCTGCGGTCAGGAAGCGAACGCGACCGACACCCGCTGGAGACCGCGATGGACGAGGTTCGCGCGCGCTTTGGCGACGCCGTACTCACACACGCCGCTCTACTGGGATCGAGCGCCCGCATGGACAGCGAACGCTACGCCTGGCGGGAGGACGTCCTGGGATGACCCGTTGCGTCCATCGGCTTTGGAACGTTCAAACAGCAACCGTGGCCTACAAAGGAGCGCCCTATGTCGCGACTGCCCGATGAGTTTTGCGCCCTGCTGCGCCTTGAAACGGCCAGTGGTCACGCCACGGCCGAGGCCGCGGCGCCAGAGACATCAACCGACCGCATGGCGATAGCCAAGCTTGGCCGGCTCTATCGCTACGCCCTGCGGCATCCGGCCGGAGGACGAGATCGGGTGCTCCGCGAAGTGGCCCGGCAAACGCTGCGACATGGCTCGGCCCATGTATTAGGCCGGCGGACGCGCGAAGCCCGGCTGTTCATGAGTTGGGGCCACCAGGTGCACCGGGAGGTATTCGCGGCGCGCGCCGGCCTGCGCTTTGAGCCCGGCAGGACACCTCGCCAACTGGTTGCTACCTGGCGATTCCAGTTTCCGGTCGTCGATCTGGTGTTGAGCGACCTGCATCGGCGGATGCGCGACTACACCCTGGTCGTGGAAGACGGTCCACGCCGCTACGTGCATGACGGATGCGGCATCCGGCTGGAGACCGTGCCGTCGCGCACGCTGTTCGGAACGGCGCGCAACCTGGGGCGGCGTTCCCCACCACTCTTCGCGTCGGCCTAGGCACGGCGCTTCCGTGCCGTCTTCCCGTCGGGTACCGATGACGGCCACGGACCGAGTGGGTGCTACCATCGTCGGCGTCAGGCCGTGCGGATTGTGCAGCCTGCGACACGGGAGGCAAGGATGAGCTTGTCTCCGTGCGCATCGTTCGGTCTTCAGAGG
>JAJDZD010000031.1 GCA_022824865.1 Chloroflexota bacterium
CCGCGACTACCCCCCCGCCCCGCCCCAAAACCCCGCCCCACGCTGTCTCGGCCCAGCCCGCCCCCCCGGGGGGGGGGGGCTGGCCTGAGACAGCTCCCCCCTTCACCCCCCACCAATTTGCGCCGCCACCCCCCCGCCCGCGGCCCTTCCCTACGCCCGCCTCTTTCTCAGCAACATCACTGACGCTCGACGCGCGCAAACCTCAGCGACCACCGCGACCCGGTGTCACTGGACTGGATCTGGAGCGCAATTGCGGTCCTGACCGGACCAATCAAGGCGGTCCCGTCGTCCAGGGCGATCTGCGCGGTTCCGCTTGCGACCGACTCCGGCTCACCGGACGGCGTCCGGCCGGCTTCAGGAGTCGCGTCCCTCGAATCGCCGCCAACCGAGCTCCAGGCAATCTGCACAATCCCGAAGTTGAGCGTCACGCTGAAGGTCACATAGAAGCTCTCGCCCCCCGGCAGCGACACGATCGAGCTCTCCGAACCCCGCCCGCGCCGCGTTCGGCTCCCATCGCTCGCGACCTCCGTCGCATAGTCCGCCAGCGCATACGCCTGCGTCCGAATCGGCTGCCCGTCCGTCCCGGTGCCCGGCAGCGGCGGCAGCGCGGGAACGGGCGTGGAGTCCGCGGTAGCACCCGGAGTCTCCGTGGGCGTTGGCTCAGGCGTGGGCGTCGAAGCTGGCGTGGCTGTCGGAAGCGGCGCGGTCGTCTGCGAACTCCCCTGCTCGCACGCACCAAGGACAAGCCCGCCTGCCACAGCCGCCAGAACAACGCGCCGCGAAATCACCCCGGCACTTTGGCCATCACCGACGATCGGCCCCTACCCCACCGGCGGATAGTGCAGCCGCCCCTGCCGCTCCGTCTCCACCCGCAGCAGGTACCCGCCGATGCTCGTCACGTACAGGGTCGAGAGATCGGCCCCGCCGAACGTGCAGTTGGTCGGGTTCGCCACCGGCACGTCGTGCCGCTCGATCACCTCGCCGTCCGGCGTGAACACGTAGATCGACGACCCGGGCCCGCCCTGGTCCCAACCCGCCGTCGCCACGATATACCCGTCGGTGTCCAGGACCATGCCGTCGATGCCCCGGTGCGCGCCAAAGTCGTGCAGCACCGTCATCTCGCCCAGCGAGCCGTCCTCGTTCACCGGGTACGACCGTAGCTGCCGGTACTCGTCCTCGTTCCGACCGCTCTGCGCCACGAACAGCACCGAGTGGTCCAGCGAGAACAGCAACCCATTCGGACGCGTCGTATCGAACGTCACTCGGCTGGTCACCCACGACCCGTCATCCTGCGGATCCAGCCGGTACACCGAGTCATGGTCCAAATCCTTGTTCCCTCGATCCTCCGTCCACGGCCCCGCCGCGCCTTCGTAGTACGGGTCGGTGAACCAGATGCGGCCCACGTTGTCGATCGCCAGGTCGTTGGGAATGTTCAGCCGCTGCCCCTCGTACCCGTCCGTCAGCGCGGTTGTCGTCCCATCGTCGTTGTAGCGCACCACGCGCCGCGCGCCGCCCTCGCAGCCGTACAGCACGCCGCTGGGATCGAAAATCAGCCCGTTGCAGTAGTTGGTGCCCTCGCGGTAGACCGTCGACTCGCCCGTCGTGGGGTCGTAGCGCATGATTCGGCTCTGCTGGATGCTCGTGAACAGCAGCGCCTCACCGTCCCAGGCCGGCCCCTCGGTGACATTCCCGTACGGACCGTCCAGCTGCTCGAATTCCCAGGCCATCACACGCTCCCTTGTGATCTACCAGCCGCGTCAGACTGATCGAACCATAGCCGCCGGACCTACTGTCCCGTAACTAGATTCCCGCTATCCGCCGCGTCCCGCGCCAGCAGAGTCCATCGATGCGACGCAATCACGTCGTCAGCCGTAATCGCGAGGTCCGTCTCGCCCCGCGCGGCGGCAATAAAGTCCTGCGCCAGCGCGTTCGGCGCGTCCGCCGTCGGCGTATCCAGCGACGGCCCCTCGAAGTCCGTCAGCGTCCGCTGCTTCCCGCCATAGTCGATGGTGCAAGAGTCTTCTGCCGTCGTCCGGATTTCTATGGACCCTTCGGTCCCCTCGATCAGCATCCGGCAGTCGCCGTGATACGGCGCGCTGTCCGGCGTCAGCCACGAGGCCCGCAGAAACGCCGACCCGCCGTCCGCTAGCCGCAGCCAAACCTCCGCGTGATCCGCAAACGTCGGGTACTCGGCGAAACGCGTGGCCCCGTGCTGCGCCGCCACGCCCGTCGGCTCGCTCCCGTGCAGCCAGCGCACCGCGTCAACGTCGTGAATGCACAGGTCCAACAGCGCCCCGCCATTCAAGTCGCGATCGAAAAACCAGCCCGGCCGCCGCGCCGGCCCGCACTTGTGCGGCCGCTGCGCCATCGACGACACCACCTGTCCGATCTCGCCCGCCTCGATCGCCCGCTTGGCCGCCAGGTACGGACCGCTGAACCGCAGCGTCAACGCGCAACTCAGCGCCGCCTCGCCCTGCGCCGCGGCCTCCAGCCGGTCCAGGTCGTCCAGCGTCGTCACCGCCGGCTTATCCAGCAGCACGCTCACCCCTGCCTCCAGGCAGGCCACCGCCACGTCGCCCTTCTCGTTGTTGATCGGCGCCAGCGCCGCCGCGTCGATCGATCCGTCCAGCAACCTCCGGTAATCCTCGATACCTGGAACCCCGAATGCCGCCGCCGTCTCCTCGCGCACCGAGTCTTCCGCCTCCGCCACCGCCACCAGTTCCACGCCGTCCTCGGCAATGAGCTGCCGCGTAATCCCCAGCACGTGCCCGTGCTGCGCGCCGATGATTGCCAGTCGCACTGCTCAGCGGCTCCTTTGCATCTGAAGGCTCACGAATCTTCCCCGCTGCCGAACATCGCCGTCAGCGTCTGCCTGCGGTAGTCGAAAATCCGCTCCACGTCCCGGCGCACCACCAACCAGTTGGCCAGCGCGCCGCCCCACACAGCGTATTCCACCCGGTCCCCGGCCAGCGTCCCGCCGTCCTGTTCGACGAACGTGTGCTCGTGGATCCACTGCCGGTAGGGACCCTTCACCTGCACGTCCGCGAACCGGTGCGGCGGCGCCCACTCCGTAATCTCGCTCCGCCACCGCAGCGGAATCCCCCGAAACCGCAACCGGTAATCGATCAACGTCCCCGGCCGCATCTCGATCGGCCTCGGCGTCACCACGCTGAACTTCAACCACGGCGGCGTAATCACCTCCAGGTTCGAGGCGTCCGAGAAGAACTCAAAGACCTCATCCAGCGGCCGCGGCAGCCAAACGCTCGACTCGTGCACAAACGTCTTCACTTCGCTGCCTCCAGGCCACCCGGGCGGGCCGAATCGGCCCACACGACCAACCTAGCGGCGCGCCAGGAACGCAGCCGTCGTCTTCCTCACCGTCGAAACGATGGTCTCCACCGCCGCCTCGCTGATGTTCGGCGTCATCTGCAAGGCCACGCCGCGACCCATGATGTCCTCGCCGCGCGGGCACACCACCTGCGTGTAGTCCATCGGCGTCTCGCGTTCGAAGTCGAACGGGAACCGGCTCTCGCCGTAGCCGTGCGGCCCCGCCAGGAACGGGTTGCGGTACAGCGGACCCTCGCGGCCCGACCCGACGTACGGTCCGCCCAGCGGCACCCCCGCCCGGCCGACCTCCTCGGCGAAGTCCCAGGCCGAACACCCCAGCGTGTCGGTATCCAGCGTGAAGCCCAGCACCCAATACGTATGCCGGTCGCCGGGCCGCACCCGCTGCGGCGTGATCTCGTCCATGTCGGACAGCCCGTCGATAATCGCCTCGGCCGTCGCGATTTTTCGCTCGATGTACCCGTCCACCTTCTCCAGTTGCGTGCGCAGCACCGCCGCCATCAGGTCGCCCATCTTGTAATTCGGTGCCAGGAAGTAGTTGGCGTAGGGCATTCCGTGCAGCGGGCCGTTGTCGCGCGGCAGCGCACCGTCGCGGAACAGGATGGCGCGTTCCCACAGCGCCTCGTCGTTCGTCAGCACCACCCCGCCGGTGCCCGCCGACAGGTGCTTTCCGCCGAAACTGAACCCGCCGATATCGCCGACCGTCCCTACGACCCGCCCTTGCGACTCGGCGAAGTGCGCCTGGCAACTGTCCTCGATCAGCGCCAGTCCGTGCCGATCGGCAATCGCCTGCAGCGCGTTCATATCGCACGGGTTGCCGAACAGGTGCACGGCCATGATGGCCCGCGTGCGCGGCGTGATCTTGGCTTCCACGTCCGCCGGATCCAGCGTGTAGGTGTCGTCCACGTCGGCGAACACCGGCACGCAGTTGTGCAGGATCGCCCCGATGATCGACCCGCCCGCAGTCCACGGCGAAACGATGATCTCGCTGCCCGGCTCCGGGTTCAGCGCCCCGATGCACACGTGCATGGCCGCCGTGCCCGAACTGGCCGTCACCGCGTGCTTCGCCCCGTGGCGCGCCGCAAACGCCTCCTCGAACTCCACCACCTTCGGCCCCAGCCCCACGTGACCCGACCGCAGCACCTCCGCCACCTCCGCTATGTCGTCATCCCCGAAGTCGTGGGTCGCCCCCAGGTCCAGCATCGCCGCCCGGTCCCCCGTCTGCGCCGCCGCTCGCTCGTTCATGCCGCTCCCCCTTTTGACGGATCGTCCAGCCGCAGCAGACGGATCGCATTCAACCCCAGGATCTTCTCCTTGGCCCGCCGCGGAATGTCCGCCGTCACGACCTTCGCAATCTGCTGCCGCGCGTCCATCAGCGCCATGTCCGAGCCGTACAGCACCTTGTCCTCGCCCGCCCGCTCCACGTTGAACTCGGTGGCCCCAAGCGTCGTGCGCGAGCTACAGGTCTCCATGTAGACGTTCGGCAGCGTGCGCGCTGTCTCCGCGGCGTCCGCGTCCACCGCCCCCGCCGTGTGCGCCATCACCCAGCGCACGTTGGGAAAGCGATCGCTCAGCGCCGTAAACCGCCCCTCGATCGTCGTCCCCGGCGGATCGAATGGGTACGTCGCGTGACACATCACCGCCATCTCTTGCTCGTCCACCCACTCGTAGATCGGAAAGTACGCCGGATCGTCGTTGGGACGTCCGAAGTAGTCCGGATAGATCTTCACGTAAGCCATGCCCAGCCCATGCACGGCCCGCTCCAGTTCCCGCACCGCCTCCTCGGGATAGTGCGGCGTCGCAAAGGCCACGCCGATAAACCTGTCCGGCGCCCGTTTCACGTACTCCATCACCAGGTCGTTGCCGCGACGGGCATCGCCGAACCAGATGCAGTTGATACAGGTCCGGTCCACCCCCGCCGCATCCATCACCTTCAGGTACAGGTCGCAGTCTGCGTCCACCCCGTAGCGGCCCCAGCTACCGGCGTGGCTATGAAAGTCGATGACCGGGCTATCCATCAGACGACATCCCCAGCAGGCGTTCAAGGTTGCCCCCGCAGACCGCCCGCAGGTCGGCCTCGTTCAGCCCCAACCGGTGCAGGTGATACAGCTGCGGCGCGATGGCCTGCTCCGGAAATCGCGACCCGTACAGCACCCGCCCCGCCCCCACGATCTCCAGCAGCCGCGCAATCCCGTCCACGATCACGTACCTCGAAACCTCAATCGACAGGTTCGGCAGGCTCCGCAGCAGCGGCGGTGCCCACGAGGCCTGCACATAGTGCACCTCGCACAGCACTACGTGCAGGTCGGGGAACTGGAGCACCGTCTCGTGAACCGCGTGCGGGTCCAGGTCGTCGCCGTCGTGCCAGTTCGCCTCGTAGCTGGCCGGCAGCCACAGCGGGATACCGCGCGCCGACAGCCACTCCAGCCACTCCCCCACCACCCACGACCTGAACGGATAGTGGTGCAGCGTCGGGACCATCCGCACCGCCCGCACGCCGGCCGCCTCGATCTGCGCCGCGGTCGCGTCCAGGTCGTCGAAGGTCGGATTGCAGACGAACTGCGGAACCAGCCGCGACTCGTCGCCAATCGTCTCCAGTAGCCCCGCGTTGCCCTCCGCCGAGTCGAACGCCGCCGCGTGCGGCGCATACACCAGCGCCCGCTCCACCCCGGCCCGGTCCATCTCCGCCAGCAACCCCGCCGCGTCATCCACCGCCACCCGCCGGTCATGCCGCCGCCCCAGCGCCGCGTTCGCATCAAACGCCGGAACCTCCGGCCGAAAGTCCAGGTCAACCGCCGATGTCATTGCCGGCAACTCCTACCCGGCGCCCCGCGCCGAGTCCGCCGCCCACACGTCTAGCGGGTTCTCGCGAACCGTCATCGGTAAATCCACCCGCGCCCGTCGCCTGTGCGACTCCCAGGCCGCGTGCATCATTTCCATCGCCGCCCGGCCTTCGCGCCCGCTCGACTCGGGCTCCCGGTCCTCCTGGATCGCCTCCCACAAGTCCCGGAACATGATGCCCTGCAGCCGGTCGCGAGCCTCCGCCTTGGTTAGCGGATAACCGGTCGGCGCGTCTTCCGAGGGCATCGGCACGTGCTCCCACTGGTGGTTGTACACCGGCGACATGTGCGAGCCGTAGTGCCGGAACAGCCGCGTGTCCACGCTCTGTCGCAGCGCGTAGCGCCCCTGCGTACCGAAGATGTCCAGCCCGTACGAGCGGTCGTCGTTGTCCGCCTCCATCCAGAAGTTGATGCTGATATTGATGCCGCCCGCCGCCCCGTACGTCGCGAACATCCGCTCTCCCATCACCGTGCCGCTGTCCACGTGCTTACCGTGAATCTCCGTGCTGGGCCTAATGTCCGCCGCCGTCGCCTCGCGCCCGCCCACCGTCACGTGCCCATGCGCCCACTCCACGTCCGGCGCGAACACCCGCGACCAGTCCGCGATGTGCGTACCCATCTCCGTCATCTCGGTGGCCGACGGACGCGCCCCCTTGTTATAGGCCTGGATCGCGAACACTTCGCCGATGTCGCCCGACGCGATCAGGTGCCGCACCAGACCGTTGTAGCCGCTGGCCCGCTTGATGTGATTGATCGCCAGCTTTACGCCGTTGCGGTCGCAGGCTTCGACCATCGCGTCACACTCGGCCAGCGACAGCGCCATCGGCTTCTCGCAAAACACATGGCAGCCGGCTTCAGCCGCGGCAATCGTGGCCGGCGCGTGAAACGACCCGTGCGTCGTTACGAACACCACGTCCGGGCGCGTCTTCTCATACAACTCGTCCCAGGATTCGTAGACGTCGTCCGTCCCCCAGGCCTGCCGGTATCGTTCGCGAGCCTCCGGACTGATATCGCAGCCGCCCACCACCCGCGCGCCCAACTCCTGCACCGCCGCCCGTGTGTGGTTATGCCCCATGCCCCCGCACCCCACCACCGCGATTCTTGGCTCAGCCATCGTTGTCACCACCCCGCGTTAGCGCGCCGCACCAGGAGTCTACGCCTGATGGAGCCTGCAAGACGACAGGGCTCGGACCGTTGTGAAGTTCGGTCAATTTGCCCACCCTCCATAACTGGACCATTAGTTGCCCAAGAAACAGATGAGGTGGGTGCGTTGCCGGCGGTTGTTGCCCTTTGGCGCGGGTGCTACGCTCGCCAACAGGCGTCAAGTGGGCGTTAGAGACGCTGGGCTGATACTGAAGGGCGGATGAAGAATGGCAACCCGGTACGCAGGGATTTCCTTGATCGTCGGTGTGATTCTCACCATCGTCTCCTCGTTGCTCCACCCCGGAATCGCCCTCATCAATCCCGTGGACCAAACCGATTTTTTGGCCGCCGTTGGCGCAATGGGCGATGCACCCACCCTCTCGCATCTGATGACCATCCTGAATATTCTCGGGATGATGCTCACGAGCTTCGGTGTCTTGGCTCTCTTCCCGCTTGCCACCAGTCAAGGAGGGCTTAGCGGTACCTTCCTTAGGTTCGGAGTTTTCGTCTCGATCGTTGAATGGTGCAGCATTGTCGTCGGCTTGGGGATGCGGCACTACGTCGTCTACCTCGCGCAGCAAGCCGCCGCTGCGCCGGCCGGTTCCGAGCTACAGGCGTCCTTGCAGCAAAGCGCCCTCATGGTTCATACAAGTATGTCCGCGGTTCTCGTGGTATTCCTTACGCTCTTCCCGTTTGCCTCGTTCTTCCTCGGTGCCGGTCTGATCAGCCGCTTTCAGAACCTCAATGCAAATAAGATCGCCTCCTACGGACTTGCCCTGTTTGGACTTGGCGGACTTTTAATTTTCATCATAATCATGTTTGCAGGCGTGGAAGATCCTAATGGACTCCTCCTGGTCAACAACGTCTTCCTGTTCCTCGGTTCCATCTGCCTCCTGACCCTGGGTATCGGGATGTACAGGGGCCAGAGCGGCCTCGCCGAGGAAGGTGCCGCCAGCTAGGACCTGATCGACGTGCCGCCGGGTCGTCGCGAGCCCGGCGCGCACCCGATGCTTGGAGTCCACCCGCCACTTCGGTTCGAGGTCGCCCCTCAGGTTCCTTACCGCGTACTCAGCGGGGCCTGCAGGCCCCTCAGTCTCGACCCGGATCCTTGACAGCCCGCTGACCATAATGTACACATGGTCCATACCCCCCCTGTCGTTTAGGTGGCAGGGTCGAGGCCGCCCCACCGGGCGGTCTCTGTCTTTCTCGGGCGGTCTCTGGCTGATGGAGGCGCCCGCGTGCTCACCAACCTCTACATTGACGGCTTCAATCTCTATAACCGCGCCGTCAAGCACACGCCCTTCAAGTGGCTGGACCTGCGCAAACTCGCGCAGACGCTCTTTCCCGGCGATGAGATTCAGCGAATCTGCTACTTCACCGCCCTCGTAAAACCACGTCCCAACGACCCTCATCAAACCGAACGGCAGGATGCGTATCTCAGAGCGTTGGCAACGCTGCCCGGTCTCGAAATCCACTTCGGCGAATTCCGCGAACGCATCAAGTACCGCCCGCTGGCCAGGCCGAAACCGGGCCACCCCGCCTACGTCCGCATCCGCGACACGGAAGAAAAAGGCTCCGACGTCAACCTCGCCACCCGCCTGCTCGTCGGCGGCTTCACCGGCGACTACCAGCAGGCCGTCGTCGTCTCCAACGATTCCGACCTCGCCTCACCGATCCGCTATGTCAGCCACGACCTCGGGCTCCGCGTCGTGGTCGTCAATCCCGACCCCAAAACCAGCACCCACAACGACCTGGTTGATTCAGCCACCTACGTGCGTCGCCTCTGGAAGAGCCATCTCCGCAGAAGCCAGCTGCCTCCGACCCTCACCGACGTCCACGGCGTGATCACCAAGCCATCTGCGTGGTAGCCGCGCCACCGGCTGACGATTCGCTGGCTAGCATGTGAGGCGGACGCTTCAAGCGCCGCACGCCAGCTGCCGGGGTGGCGGAACGGTAGACGCACGGGACTTAAAATCCCGGGACTTCGGTCGTATGGGTTCGAATCCCATCCCCGGTACCAACAGCCGGTCACGAGGCTTGGCTGGCTGGACGGGCTGTATGACCCGCCCAACGGCCACCCCGACTAGTCTTGGGCAGCCGCCGATTCCCTGAAAGACTCTCCGCGTTGGCCTCGCGCCCAAAAAACCGCACGTGACATTTCTATCTGACCGCCATCACGTGCTCATCGCGCTCGCCGTGATCGGCGACGCGCTGGTCTTCGTCCTCTTCATTGCTCTCACGCCCATTGAGCACGGCAGCGTCGAAATCGCGGCGTTCTGGCGCACCGGCCTACCCTTCGCCGGCGTCTGGCTGCTCGCGTCCCCGTGGCTCGGCGCCCTCCGCCTCTCCACCCTCACCCGCCTGCGCCTCGCCGTCTGGCGCGTCCCCCTCATCTGGATCGGCTGCGGCGTCGTAGCCGTCATGCTGCGCGTCTGGCTCACCGACCGCACCTTCTCCTGGACCTTCACCATCGTCTCCATCAGCCTCGTTGCCGCCATGCTCCTCGCCTGGCGCCTCCTACTCCTCCTGGCCGCTCGACGAATCACACCGGACTAACATTGGCCGCGCCGCTGGTGGAGCCGAGCGCGACCTGGACATCCGCATGCCGACCGTCGATCCGCTGAACCTCCTGCTCATCACGTCCGACCAGCACCGGCGCTCCGCCGCCGGCTGCTACGGCCATCCGCTGGCGCATACGCCCAACCTGGACGCCCTGGCCCAGCGCGGCGTCCGGTTCGACACCGCCTACTGCAACTTCCCCATCTGCGTGCCGTCGCGCGCCAGCCTGGCCACCGGCCGCTACGCCCACGAGCTCGGCGTCTGGGACAACGCCGCGCCCTACACCGGCCAGCGCCCAAGCTGGGGCCACCGGCTGACGGAGCAGGGCCACGGGGTCACCACCATCGGCAAGCTGCACTTCCGCCGGCCCGACGACGACACCGGCTTCCCCGACCAGCGCATCCCCATGCACGTCAAGGAGGGCGTGGGCGACCTCTACGGCTCGCTTCGACCGGATGTCCCGCGCCAGCGCAACTACCTCAACACCGCCGCCAACCCACGCGTGGGCGATTCCGAGTACATGCGCTACGACGCCGCCACCACCCGCCAGGCCATCGATTGGCTGGCAACCGAAGCCCGGGAGCACCAGGCCCCCTGGTGCCTCTGGGTCTCCTACACGCTGCCCCACTCACCGTTCGTCGCATCTGCGGAGGACATCGCCCGCTATCCGCTCGAAGACATGGAACTCCCCGTCAACTTCCGGTCCCCCGACTGGCCGCACCACCCGCACATCGAATACATCCGAGAGCAACGCATCCAGTCGCCCAACGAACAGCTCGATGAGACGTTGATTCGCCGCACCATCGCCACATACCTGGCCATGTGCACGTACCTGGATCGCCAGGTTGGAGCGGTCCTCGCTGCGCTAACCGACCAGGGGCTGGAGACCTCGACCCGCGTTATCTACACCAGCGACCACGGCGAGATGCTGGGCGACCACGGCATGTGGGGCAAAAACCTCATGTACGAAGGCGCCTCGGCCGTACCGTTCCTGATGGCCGGACCGGACATTGCTCCGGGCCGGGTCGTCCCCCAACCCGCCTCGCTGGTCGATCTGTTTCCGACTATCGCGGATGGTGTCGGCGCCTCGCTCGCGGAGGCGGACGCCGATCTACCGGGCCGGTCGCTCTGGCCGGCCGCTAAGGGCGACCCGCTGCCCGAACGCACGATCTTCGGCGAGTACCACGCCTCCGGCTGCCGCGAAGCCATGTACATGCTGCGCGACGCGACCCATAAGTACGTCCACCACGTCGGCGACCCGCCCCAACTCTTCGACCTCACAACCGACCCCAACGAAACCCGCGACCTGGCCGCCGAGCCCCGGGCGGCCCCGCTGCTGGAACGCTTCCAGGGACACCTGTACGCCATCGTCGACCCCGAGGCCATAGACCACGCCGCCAAGGCGGACCAGGCACGACGCATTCAAGCTGGCGGCGGTCTGGCGGCCATTACGGCGCGAGGCCCAATCGCCGGCGGCACGCCGGCGCCCAACCAGTTTCGCGACGCCTAAAACTTCCCGTCCCGCACTTCGAAATGCGTCGGCTTGTCCAGCGTGCGGCCGCCGGCCCGTAGCCAGTCAGCCGTCCAGCCGAGCACCGTCGCCAGCGGCGTCATCGGCTCGCCCACCAGCTTCGCCATCCGCCGGCAGTCAACAAACAGCGCGCTGTCCGACTCAGTGCCCTCGAACTCCGGCTCAACGTCCAGCAGCTCGCCCATCGTGACGGCAACATCACGAATCCGAATCGGCTCAAGTCCCGACACGTTCAGCGTCAGCGGCGGCGCCGAGGTGTGCTCCAGCGTCCGCAGGATCAGGTCGCACGCGTCCCCCTGCCAGATCACACTCGCCGTGCTCATGCCGACATTCACCGGCTGGCCGTCGCGCACGCTGACCCCTACGTCGTGCAACACCCCGTACCGCAGGTCCAGCGCATACGACAGCCGGATCAATGCCGAAGGCGTCCCCCACCGCTGCGCCGCGTACTCGAACATCCGCTCCCGCGCCAGGCATGACTGCGCGTACTCGCCAACCGGCGTCGGCTCCACGCCTTCGTCCGCCCCGGCCCCGTCGGTCGGCACGAACGGGTACACCGCCGCTGTGGAGAACACCACGCACCGCGCCTCCCGGAACCGCCGCGCCACCAACCCCGGCAAATGCGCGTTCATGACCCAGGTCAGGTGCTCCGCGCCAGTTGATCCGAACTTGCGTCCGGCCATGAAGACCATGTCCGGCGCATCCGGCAATTCGCGCAGGAACCCCGGCTCCAACAGATCGCCCGCCAGTGTGGTCACACCCGCGGCCTCCAGCCCGGCCCGGGCCGGCGGATCGCTGAATCGCGACACGGCGATTACCCGGCCCTCACGCCCCGCGGCCTCAAACGCCCGCCCGGCCATCCGGGCCACCGTCGGCCCCATCTTGCCCCCGGCGCCCAACACCAGCAGATCGCCGGTCCCCCGAGCAATGGACTCAATCAGGCCGGAACTGGGACGCGACATCACCTCGTCCAGCGTCCGCTCGTCCGGGATTGAGGCCGGCAGGCAATCGGCCACCGTCAGGTCACCCGCCACCGTCGTCGCTCAGACGCCGTCGGCAATCTCACCCCACTGGCTCTCGGGGAAAACCTCAATCGTCTGCGTCACGCCGCCAAACTGCTCGCGCATGGCCAGCATCGCCTGCGCGCAGGCCTGGGTGCTGTCGAACTCCATGACCATCAGCACGTCAAAGGCGCCCATGGTCAGGTAGACCTCGTGCAGCGTGCCGCCATGGGCCTCCACCAACTTGCGAGTTTCGGGCGCGCCCTCGCCAATCGCGTCGGCCACCGTTCCCGGCTCCGCCGGCTCGCCTGACATGCTGACCATGCTGATGTAATGAGCCATCCAATCCCTCCGCGAACTGTTCAGTGTACGCCGCGATTATGGCACCGGTCTGAGCCACCGCTGGCTAGACTCCCCAGCCCCCCGCTCGGAAGCAATGCCCCATGCCGCCGAACGTCCTGATCATCACCACCCACGACACCGGCCGCTTTATCCAGCCCTACGGCGTCACCACCGTCGACACCCCCAACCTCAATCGCCTGGCGGCCGAGGGCGCGCGCTTCAACGCCTACACCACCGCCCCGCAGTGCTCGCCCAGCCGCGCCAGCCTCACCACCGGCCGTTATCCCCATGCCAACGGCACCATGGGCCTCACCCATCGCGACTTCCGTTGGGATCTGCACCCCGACGAGCAGACTATCCCCCAGATCCTGCGCACCGCCGGCTACCGCAGCGGCCACTGGGGCGTCGAACACGCCTCCCGCGACCCGCGCCGCATCGGAAACGACGTCTTCGACGAGACGCGCGACATCGACTCGATCGTCACGGGCGTCACGCAGTTCATCGACGCCGGCGACTCTCGCCCGTTCGTGGTGCAGGTCGGCTTTGGCGAGACCCACCGGGTGGGGGGCCACGGCTTCGGCGGCCGGCCCTACGACGCGAAGGGCATCACGGTGCCGCCGTACCTGGTCAACGCCCCCGACACCCGCGCCGACCTGGCCGACTTCCAGGGTTGCGTCAACCGCGCCGACGCCTATATCGGTCGGCTGCTCGCAATCCTGGTGGACCGGGACCTGCTCGACCAGACGTTGGTGATCTACGTCGGCGACCACGGCATCGCCTTCCCACGGGCCAAATGCACGCTGTACGACCCCGGAATCGAGATTTCCCTCATCGCCCGCCTGCCCGGCAGCCCCTTCAGCGGCAGCGTCGCGCCGGCCGGCATGGTCAGCAACCTGGATGTGGTCCCAACCCTTATCGAACTCACCGGCGCCAAAGAACCGCCCTACCTGCACGGAACCTCGCTGCTGCCGCTGGCTGCCGGCACCGCCTCCGGCCACGCCCAACTCTTCGTGGAAAAGACCTACCACAGCTACTACGACCCCATGCGCGGCATCCGCACCGACCGCTGGAAGTACATCCGCAACTTCGAGACCGGCCTCGGCGTCGAGATCCCCAGCGACATCGCCGGCAGCGGCGCCTACCGCGACCTGGCCGGCCGCATGGACCCCTCGCACCATGTCGAAATCGAGCTGTACGACCTGCACGCCGACCCCAACGAACAAACCAACCTCGCCGGCAACCCCGAAACCGCCGCCATCCAGGCCGAACTCGGCGCCAGGGTCATCGACTGGATGCGCGCCACCGGCGATCCGCTGCTGGACGGGCCGGTGCAATCGCCCTTCTACCGCAAGACCATGAGCGAGATTCTGGCCTAAGCGGACTCCGACCAGGGGTCGTAGGACCCGAAGTGCCAGAGGTTGCCCTCGGGATCCAGCGCGAAATACAGGCGGCCGCCGTAGGACGCGTCCTGGATTTCCAGCACGATCTCCGCGCCGGCGGCCTTGGCGTGCTCATAGTGGGCGTCAATTTCGGGCACGATCAAATAGGCGCTCTGCGTGTTGGCGCCTAATTCGTGGGGCGTCCGGACGTGCGGGCCGAAGTCCCGGTTCTGCGCCGACCCCAGCATGATCATGCCGTCGCCCAGCGTGAGTTGGGCGTGACGGATGGTTCCCTCCGGGCCCGATATGACCAGGCGCCTCGCGAACCCAAACACGTCGCACAAAAACTCAATCGCCGCCGCCGCGTCGCGGTAACGCAAGCTCGGAACAATCATGGCCTTCCGCGATTCCTGAGGCATCGCCGGTTCTCCTCCTTCGGCTACCCGAGTAGTCCCGACTGAGAGCTAAACCTTGCCTCTCCCTCGGGAGAGGCCGCCAGCGTCTTCGGCGCCGGACTAAGGGTCTTCGGAGCGCCCGCCACAGCGAGGCCAACGTCTCCGGAAGGGCAGTAGGAATAGAACCCGAGGCTACGCGTCGAAGAGGTCGCGCACCGGGCAACTGAAGCCCGGCAACGCGTCCAGGCCGTCCAGGGCGTCGCCTTGCGTCAGCGTCGTCACGCCCCCGCCCGCGCGATATGCGTCGACCGTACGCGTTTCGGGATGCACCACCCAGACCAGCCGCGCGCCGTAGCTGAGCCACATGAGCGCCTTGTCGTGCAGTTCCCGCCGGCTGTCGCCGGGCGAGGCGACTTCCACCACCAGGTCGGGCGAAACGTCCGCGTAGCCGGTCACCCGTTGGTCTGGCGGAATCCTTGCGGCAGAGAAGTAGGCGATGTCCGGTTCCCGCACCGTGTCCGGGTCGCGCTCCAGCCAGACGCCCGAGTCCGAGCCCATCAGGCGCCCCAACCGCCGGGGCTTTACGAACGTCTGCAGTTCCGCCGCCAGGTTCACCACGATTTCACCGTGTTCCATTCCCGTTGGCATGGTCTCGCAGAGCACCCCCCGGATTAGTTCGCCGCGCACGCCTTCGCTATAAAGCCGGAGCAGATCGTCGGCCGTTAGCAATCGCGGCGCAGCGTCAATCACGGCCATCGCGACCTCCTGCCCAATCCGGTGTAGATATCCATGCTACAGGGCATCATGACCCCGTCGTGCCCCATGCTGGCGGGCATCCTTACCTGTCAGGACCCGAACCAAGCGGACCGCGCCGACGCCGGCTGACCGGAGGTCCCCGCGCGGCGTCAAGCCATCAACGTGACCCACGACCCTCGACCTGGGGCGCGACGCGGGTTCATTTCACCGCCACGCCCGCTTGCGTCGCCTGGTCCGCCAGAAAGCTGTACACCCCCGACGCGTCCTCGGTCGAGCAGCTTTCCACTATTAGGTACATCTCCGGGTCCAGCGCTTCCAGGCGCCGCATGTAGCGCTGGTGGTCGATCGCGCCTTGACCGGTGGTGACGGTATCCAGGTGCACCGTGTGCCGGTCCCAGAGGTCGATGTCCTTGCTGTGCCCGCTGCCGATGCGCTCGCCCAGCGTGTCGAACATCTCATCGATCGCCGCTCCCGTGTCGTAGTAGGTATCCAGCGTGATCCAGTTCACCGGGTCCATGTCCACCCGCACCCACGGCGACCCGACGGCATCGACGACCCGGCGAGTGACCGCCGCGTCACGCAGGGTCACAAGCTGGTGCCCCTCCAGGTGAATCCGCACCCCAACCTCCGCGGCGACCTCGGCGGCCCGGCCCAGCGAGTCGACCAGGTTCGCCTCGGCCCAGGGCGCCCAGTTGTCCGGATGCGGCGACCAGGGACCGGAGTCACTCATGCTGCCGGGACCGGTATCGATGCAGGCCGCGCCCAGCCGACCAGCCAGCCGCAGCCCTGCACATAGGACCCGAACGTTCTTCAAGCGAGTCCTGGCATCGGGATGCACCAGGTTCTGCCAGTAGCCGGTGGCCATGTAGTGGTCCAGCCCCGCGTCGGCCAGGATCTCGCAAAAGCGCCGGCACTCGGCGTCGGACGGCGGATTCAGCGGGTCGTTCCCGCCCAGCCGCGTAAACACGCCGGTATATCCCCACGAGCGCAACCTGCGCGCCGTTTCGGGCGTCAGGTTCCGCAGGTCGTCCGGCAGCAACGTGCCCGAAATCCCAAGTCGCATCGTCAGCCTCCCCCGTCCACCGGCACCACGCCCCCGGACATATACGTATTCCGCTCGCTGGTCAGGAAAGCCACCACCTCCGCCACTTCCTCCGGATCCGCGTAGCGGCCGATCGCGACGGGCGGATTGCGCACGATCTCTTCGGGGACTCGCGAAACCACCATGTTCGTTAGCGCCCGGCCCGGCAGCACGGCGTTCACCAGCACCCCGCGCGAGGTGAACTCCCGCGCGAACGCCCGCGTAATCGGCACAACGCCCGCCTTGCTTACCGCGTAGGGAATCAGCGCCGGCGTGCCATGCCGGGCGCCCGAGGTGAAGTTCACGATCCGACCCCACCCCCGCTCCGCCATCTCGCCCACCACCAGCCGCGAGGCCAGGTACGTCCCCGTCAGGTTGACCGCCAGCACCCGGTCCCACTCGTCCAGCGGCGTTTCCAGCACGCTGGCGTCAACGCCGATGATTGCTGCGGCGTTGACCAGGATGTCGACCGGGCCAAGGAAGTCGCGGGTGGTGATCAGTGCGGCCTCCAGTGACTCCGGCGAAGCCACGTCAACCTCCACCGCCATTGCCTTCGCATCGCGCCGGTTCAGCTCCGCCATCGTCCGTTTCGCGGCGGCCGCGTCCCGGTCCCAGATCGCAATCGCCCGCCCGTCCTCCGCCAACCGCAACGCCGAAGCCCGCCCCAACCCATTCGCCCCGCCGGTCACGACCGCGACGCGAGGTCGTTCCATCAACTCCACGGTCTACGTCCGTTGGGGCATCGCTCGGGGTCGGACCCGTTCAGCGATCTCCTGCCCCGATGCGGTCTGCGCCACGCGCAGCTCGAACGTCTTCTGGAGATTCAACCAGAACTGCGGCGTGGTGCCGAAGTAGCGAGACAGGCGGAGCGCCGTGTCGGCGCTGATTCCTCGTTGTCCGTTCAGAATCGCCGTAACGCGATTGGTCGGCACATCCAGCGCCCTGGCCAACGCACTGGCCGACATGCCGAGCTCTTCCAATTCCTCCCCCAACACCTCACCCGGATGCACCGCCCGCATCCCATTGCTCACACTCACCGTTCGCTCCTCATCGGTGGTAATCCACTATCTCCACGTCAATCGGTCCGTCGTCGCTCCATCGAAAGCAGATTCGCCACTGGCGATTGATCCGGATGCTGTGCTGACCTGCCCGACGGCCCGACAGCGCTTCTAAACGGTTGCTGGAAAGACCAGCCAGGTCTTGCAGGGACTGCGCGCTGTCTAGAACAGTCAGTCGACGCACAGCTTGATCGGCAAACCCTTGGAACGACCTGACGCGCCGCCCTTGAAAGAAGCGCTCGGTGCTCCGATCCCTGAAACTGCGGATCATTATAATGCGTTACGTAAGGCGTACAATAAGTGTGCGAACTCTACTCACAGTGCAGCGAGCCGGCAATTCGTCGAGCCCGCCTGCCTGTGCAAGCTACTCATCATCCGCAACGCCCTCCGTCGGGACCGCACCATGTAGGCCCCCACCATGCCCTAACCCTTGACACCCCAACACAGGTGCTCTCCCCCTCCTCTTTTCCCCCTCCTTCTCACTTCTCTCTCCTCTCCCCTTCCCCCGGCTACAATCCAACAGGGCGGATGTTCTTTGACCACTGTCGTGAGATCACCTGACCGGCGGGGTACCGGAACCCCCGTCACGGAGGAACCGCCCATGGACGCCAGCATCATTAGCGACGTGGTTGTTGGGGGCGTCTTGGCCGCGCTCGTTCTTGCCCTCTGGCGTGACGTTCGGAGCCTCGGTGAGCGCGTGGCCCGCCTCGAGGGCTGGCTCGAACGTGACCGCTCGACGGCCAACGACTAGCGCGAGGATTCACGACCTCCTCATCACCACGAACGCCGCCGGGTCTTCCGCACGGCCAACTCCAGACACTTCGACCTCCTCAAGAGCGCCTCCACCCCTGGTCCCTATCGCCGACGCCTTGCTGCCACCGCCATCCCTGCCGGCATTGCCTGCCCTGCCATCAACGCATGCCCTGATTGCAGTGCTGGCACTGACGTCACTGCCAGCACCCCGCCGTCCCCGGCTCCCCCAGAACTCCGGCAACTCAACACCCGCCTTCGTCACCAGCCACCCCCCACTCCCAATTGCCATCCGTTCCCAGATAGTATACAATGTCCGGGTAAGCCTCGCAACCATCGTAGACATGCTCCTCGCCTGGCTCGCCCTGCTCCTGTTTCCGCTTCGGTCCATCGCCCGTCCCCTCCTACCCGCCCGGACCATCGATCCACCGCGGCGTCCCCCCGTCTCCCCGTCGCGCCGCTCTCGCACGCTTCCCGCTCCCTTGCCCACACGCCTCGCCGCTCCGCCCCGGCTATCCACCCCCACGCCACTCGTCCCCCAAACCCGCCAAAAATGTGCCCCGAAAAAACCGAAGAGTTTTTTAGAAAAACTCTTATTGCGCGCGAGACCCCCATTTCGCCGCCCGCAAACTCCCCTCCCCGGCCCACGCGCCACCGCTCCCCCCTTCATCCCCACGCATCAATGCGCTCTTGGACCGCGTTCCGCCGGCCCGGCCGGTTGACCGCGGGCGCACGACCTGATCAATATGGCGCGCGCCAGAGGTGCGAAAGGCCTGCGCATGGCCGCTGAAACGTTGCGGGCAGTCGTGGTGGGTTGCGGTGTGGGGCGCAACCACGCCGACGCCTACATGCATTCCGACGCCGCCGAACTGGTGGCGCTCTGCGATATCGACGAAGTCCCCCTCAACCGGGTGGCCGACGCCAACGACATCGAGAGTCGCTACACCGACTTCGAAACGATGCTGCGCGAGGAACAACCCGACCTCGTCAACATCGCCACCGCCCAGCCGCTGCACGTGGACATGACCGTCCTGGCGGCCACGCAGTACACGCCCAAGGGCATCCTTTGCGAGAAGGGGATGGCCAACAACATGGGCGAGGCCCGCACCATGCTGGCCGCCTGCGACCGCAACGGCGTCAAGCTGGCCATCGGCCACGAGTCGCGCTACCTGACCCAGATCCAGGAAGCGCGCGAGCTGATCACCGGCGGCGCCATCGGCAGGGTGCGCCTGGTCCACGGCTGGTACGACCAGGGCGGAATGCTCAACCAGATGTGCCACGGCTGCGACCGGGCGCTCTTCATCCTGGGCGACCCCGAACCCCAGTGGGTGATGGGCAACATCCAGCGCAATTCCGACGTCTGGGAACGCAGCTGGCCCTGCGAGGAAATGGCGGTCGGCGTCGTCGGCTTCGCCGACGGCTCGCGCCTGATCCTGGAAGGCGAGACCCCCGGCGGCGCCCAGGTCGAAAAGCACCGGCTGACCTTCATCGGCGACGAAGGCACCCTCTACGTCCGGACCGAAGGCGAAGTCCGTCCGCCCGGCACGGTGGCCGAAGACCCGATCGGGATTCGCATTCAGCGCGGCGACGGCAGCGTCGAAGAAATCGAGTTCCACAACGACACCTACCTGGCGGCCCGCCATCGCGAAATCGACGCCTTCGCACGCTGGGCCGCCGGCGAAATCGACGGCCACTACCAGGACGCGCACTTCTGCGTGCAAACGCAGGAAATCCTGATGGCCATCTACGAGTCGGCGCGGACGCACGGCCTGGTGCAGCTACCCATGAAGACCCAGTCCTCGCCGCTGGTCGAGATGATCAACAGCGGCGCGTTGCCGGTCAGCAACCCGGGCTGGCACGACATCCGGCACGGCATGAAAATTGCCCCGGTCGACTATGGCGGGGGGAACTCGTGAGCGCCCAACCTCTCCGCGCCGTCATCGTCGGCGGCCACATCGGCCGCAGCCACGCCATGGGCTACCTGGCGAGCGACCGAATCGAACTTGCCGCCGTCTGCGACATCGATCCCAACACGCTGGCAGAGTTCGGCGACGAGTTCGATGTCGAGAACCGTTACACCGACTACGAAACCATGCTGCGCGAGGAGGAGCCCGACCTCGTCAGCATCGGCACCCCCCAGCAACTCCACGCATCGATGACGATCCTGGCAGCCACGCGCTATACGCCGCTGGCCATCGTCTCCGAGAAACCCATGGCCAGCAGCACCGGCGAGGGCTACGCCATGCTGGCCGCGTGCGAGCGGAACGGCGTGAAGCTGGCCATCGGCCACCAGGGTCGCTGGATGCCACGGCACGAGACAGTCCGGCAACTCATCGCCGACGGCGCGATCGGCCAGGTGATTACTGCCTTCGCCGGGCCGCCCAAGCCGGATGCCGGCCTCATGAACATCGCCACCCACCAGTTGAACTACTGGCAGTACATGCTGGGCGACCCCACGCCGCTGTGGGTGCTGGCCAACGTGCAGCGCCAGACCGACCGCTACGAGCGCGGCTGGCCGGCCGAGGACCTGGCGGGACTGCTGGTGGAGTTTGAGGGCGGCATTCGCCTCTCAATGGAGAGCGACACGCCGCCCGAAGGCCTGGAACGCGACCTGCGCGTGATTACCGGGACGGAAGGCGTGATCTGGCTGGCCGGCGGGACCGCCGGCAACGTCATTCGACTCCTGCGCCACGGCGCCTCGGGCTGGGAGACCATCGAGGCCAGCGAGGCCGAGTTCAGCGACGCTCGCACCCTCGAACTTGATGCCCTGGCGGCCTGGGCCACCGGTGAGCTCGACGAGCACCGCGGCGACGCCAACCTGGCCATCCACACGCTCGAGATCCTGATGGGTATCTACGAGTCGGCCCGGACGCACAGCCTGGTTCGGCTGCCGCTCAAGACCAAGGGGTCGCCGCTGACCGCCATGATCGACGCCGGCGATCTGCCGGTTCGCTATCCGGGTCACTACGACATCCGCCACAAGTCCGCCACGCCAGACTAGGGGCCGCTGACATGACGACATACCGCGCTGGAGTCATCGGACTGAATCTCGGCCAGTCGCACGTTCGCGGGTTCGACGAGGCCGACGGGGTTGAGGTCGCGGCGGTCTGCGACATCGACGAGCCACGGCTCGAGGAAGTTGCGGACCAGTACGACGTGCCCGGCCGCTACACGGATGCCACGGCAATGCTGGAGACCGAGTCACTGGACATCGTCAGCGTCACCACGCCGGCGGCGCTGCATCCCATGATGACCCTGCTGGCCGCCCGCTACCCGGTCCAGGCGATCATCTCCGAGAAGCCGCTGGCCAACTCGATGGGCGAAGCCGACGCCATGCTGGCTACTTGTAACGCCGCCGGCATCAAGCTGCTCTGCGGCTACCAGGGCCGCCACATGCGCGCCTTCGAACGCGCCCGCGGCCTGATCGCCGACGGCGCCATCGGGAAGCCGTTGGCGGTGAAAGTCAGCGTGGAAGAGGGCGGCCTGCTCAACCAGGGGTCGCACCTCATCGACCGCGCCCTCTATGTGCTGGGCGACCCCGAACCGCTGTGGGTCCTTGGCCAGGTGCAGCGCGAGACGGACCGCTACGAGCGGGGCTACGTCTGCGAGGACCTGTGCTTCTGCATCGCCGCGGTTGAAGGCGGCGCCCGGATCGTCTACGACAACGACATCGGCCCGCCCGGCACTGTCGGCAACCGCGCCTTCGTGGTCACCGGCGACGACGGGGTGCTGATCCTGGAGCCGGAAGTTTCTGAGATTTCGATGTCCTTCGGCCTCAAGCTGATTTCAGGCAGCCGCGGCGACCTGCACGAGCCCTGGGACGGCGTGCAGCCGAACTTCATGCTGGAACAGGCCAATGAGCTTGTGGCCTGGCTCAACGGCGACATCGACGACCATCGCCAGAACGCGGAACACGCGATCAAGTCGCAATCGATCCTGATGGGACTCTACGAAAGCGCGCGCACCCACACGCTGGTCCAGGTACCCATCCAGACCAAGCTCGCCCCCCTCGAAGCCGCGATCAACGAAGGGTCCCTGAAGGTCCGCTATCCCGGCGCCTACGACATCCGCCGCCCACTCGTCTACGCCAAGGACGAAGTCAACTAGCGGCGCTACGCGACCTCTTCCTCGACATCGGTCTCTCCGCAGATGTCCATCAGGGTGTGGTGGACGGCTCGGTCGTGGGCGTAGCTGAAGCGGGGTTCGTGATCGCCGCGGATGCAGGCCACGAAGTGCTCGACGTCGTCGCGGAACGGCGCTTCGCGTCCGCTGCCGTAGACCTTCCAGCCGTCCGCGCCGGTTCCAGGTCCGCCGCGGTGAATCGCTACGGCCGGCGCGCGGTCACCAATGGATGCCCAAGGAGAGACGATGGCCTGAGCCTCGGAGCCGTAGACCTCGAAACTGCGCGGGCGAACCTGCTCGGTCTCGAGGTGGCTGGCTTCCAGGGTGGCGATAGCGCTTGGATACTCCAGCACGACAGTTGCATTGTCGATGTAGCCCGAGTCGGTGAAGCGGTCGCAGCGCAAGAACGAGTGGACTTTGGCAGGCGTCCCCAGCACGGCCATTGCCATGTCCAGCGCATGGGAACCAAGGTTGTAAAAGATGCCACCGTTGAAGTAGCGGTCGCGGCCCAGGTAGGTGTCGGCCGAGGGGTGATAGAAGCTGCACATGTGCGAGCGCACGCGGTAGATATCGCCGAATTCGCCGCGATCCACCATGTCCAGCACGCGGCGGAAGTGCGGCGTCAGCCGGTTGTTGAAACCCATCTGGAAGAGCAGTCCGGACGACTCGGCCAGACCAGTCAGTTCGTCTACGTGAGCATGAGTCCAGCCGCAGGCCTTTTCCATCAGGAGGTGCTTACCGGCCTGTAGCGCACGGCGGGCATAGGAGGGGTTTTGGCGCTCGGCGCCGCCTATGACGATTCCGAGCACCGACGAGTCGTCCAGCAGGCGGTCGATGTCGTCCAGGTAGGGAACCCCTGCTGAGTTGGGCTCGGCTTCGTTTGCTGCGCGAGTGGCAGAGCACGGCTCGTAGACGCCAGCAAGGTCGATTTCCGAGAGATCGCGCAGCCAGCGCAACTTGCCCGCGGCGTGACCGTGCTGCGCCCCGAGCACTCCAAGACGTACAGGCTGCTTGCTCACGTTGGACGCTCCTCCGTGGAATGCGGTCGGACCATGAGCGGCATTTGCACCTCGGCGGGTCGTGCGAGCCGCAGGAAAAAGTGCCCGAGCCCGGCCGACCCAAGCATGAAATCCGGACTGTAGTTGCCCGGCTCGTCACCCATCCATCGCACCTCGCCGTCATGCTCTTCTCGATAGGCGAGCGCCTGGTCCCCAAAAGCGCGCGCGTGAGCCAGCCAATGATCGTCTCCTGTCACTCGGGCAAGTTCGATGAACAGCTCGGCGTTGCCGGCCAAGCCATGGCATTGGCTGGGGTTGTTGCGGACGTCACCGGCGGCGAGGGTGGCGTGGGCGCAGCGCTCGGCGAAGCGGCGCAATTCATCGTCGTCGAGAATCTCCGCCGCGCGGGCGGCGGCCAGCCCAATGCCCGGCGCCCCGTGGCACCACTGCACACGCGGACGGTGCGGATCGCCCGGCCAGCGATTCCAGCAGATACCGCGATCGTCTTCCAGCGCGACCGCCTCGATCCAGTTCCAGGCGTCGTACACGAGATCCTTGATCGAATTGTCGCCGGTAAACCGCCAGAGCTCCGCCAGCGCATAGGCGATGCCACTGGCACCGTGGACGAACCCGGCGCTGAAGCGGCGCTGCCCGTCCCGTAGCCAGTCCCAGCGCGCGCCTTCCGCGTCGCGTTCAACCGTCTGGACAATGTGGTTACCGGCGCGCACCGCGGCATCCAGCACGCTCTGATCGCTCGTGGCCTGGTACAGGCGCAGGAGAAATATCACGCTGCCGGCCGACCCGCTCAATACGTGCGCGTCCGGCCACTTGGCGCGGGCCACCGCACGGCCACGCGCCTGCGCGTCCCTCAGCCAGCGTTCGCGTCCGGTGGTCTCGTACAGGTGCAGGCACATCTGGCCGTGGCCCGACATGCCGAAGTACAAGCCGGCGTCGCCGTTTGGATCCCGGAGGTCGGCCTTGGATTGACCCTCTACCCACATCGCCGCCGCTTCAGCCACTTCACGGGCCTTCGGATCGCCGGTGACCCGAAACAGATCGGCGAATAGAAACACCACGCCGGTCGTGCCGCCAAAGACGGCGGTGGAGTATTGCGACTTTCCGGTGTAGCTGCGCGTCTCCCAGCGCGCCCCGCCGACGGCGGGGCGCGCCATCGCGGCAATGCTGGAGGCCACGCTCTGGGCAGCAGCCAGGAATCGGTCGTCAGACATTGCGATTCAGGAAGCTGCGAGCGGCCTCACGGTACCCGATCAAGTTTGGCGGGGCGCGACAAGCGGGCGCGGGGCACGTAGTCTCAGCCAATGACGCGGGGGACCGAGGCACCAATGCAAGACGTGAAGCTGCCGGACACGCCTATCACGGATACCTATCCGGGCCTGAACAACCTGGTTGTCGACTTCAACCAGATGAAGAGTTTCATGGACGACCCGCTGGTCCTCGTCGAGGGCGACGGCGTTCGGGTTCGCGACCACACGGGGCAGTGGTACATCGACGGACTGGCCGGCGTCGCGGCAGTTCAAGTCGGCCATCGCAACCAGGGAATCATCGACGCAATGACCGCGCAGCTGAATCGAATTGCGCTCACCCTGCCGCTCTACGCAGCGTCGGAGCCGGCCATTGCGCTGGCGGAGCGGCTGGCTGAGATAACGCCGGAGCCGCTGAACCACGTGAAGTTCACCAGCGGCGGCTCAGAGGCCAACGAGACAGCCTTCAAGCTCGCGCGGCAGTTTCATGCGCAAACGGGCAACCCGGGCAAGTACAAGATCATCTCGCGCTACAAGAGCTACCACGGCGCCACCATGGGCGCGTTGGCCGCCAGCGGTGGCGCGTCACGCAAGCTGCCTTACGAGCCGTTTCCGACCGGCTTCGTGCACGTCCTCCCGCCGGACGGGTATCGCTCCCCGTTTGGGCCCGATGAAGTGGAGAGCGCAATCCGTTGCGCCGAACTCGTAGACCACGTCATCGTGGGCGAGGGTCCGGAAACGGTCGCCGCGCTGATTGCGGATCCCGTTGTGATGTCAGCCGAGGGCTTGATCGCGCCACCGATCGAGTACTTCAAGATCCTGCGTGAGGTCTGCGATCGCCACAACGTGCTGCTGATCTTCGACGAGATCATCACGGGCTTTGGTCGACTCGGCGAGCTGTTTGCGGCGGACGTGTACGACACGTGCCCCGACATCATGTCGGTCGGCAAGGGCATCAGTGGCGGGTACGCGGCCCTGGCTGCTGTGATGATGACCGAGCGCGTTGCCAGCGCGTTCTGGGGCGAACTCGGCGACGGCGTGCACTTCAACGCCGGCCACACCTACTCCGGGAACCCGGTTGCCTGCGCGGCGGGACTGGAAGCCGTTCGGCAGATCGTGGAGGGCGGCGCGCTCGACAACGGCCGCAAACGCGGCCGGCAGCTCCGGGCCGGTATGGATGAGTTGATGTCTCGATATGAGCAAATCGGACGTGTGGCCGGAATCGGCATGTTGCAGGGCGTGGAGTTCGTGAGCGATCGGGCCACGCGCTCGCCCTATCCCGACCACAACCTGCTCTGCCGCGCGGTGGGCCGAACCGCCAGAAGCAATGGCCTGATCGGGCGCATGGGGGACCACACGTATGTCCTGGCGCCACCGCTCACCTCAACGAAGGAAGAGATTGACGAAATGCTGGACATCCTCGACGCGTCGATCGCGGAGACCCTGGAAACCTTCGAGGAGTGAGCCAGGCGGCGTTCGACGACCGCGTAGCCGCATATGCGCAGTCGGCGAGCCATCGCGAAGGCCCGACCCTGGACCTCACGCGCGAGTTGGCACAGGCGCGTCCTGGCGATCTGGTTCTTGACGTGAGCACGGGCACCGGCTTTACCGCCCATGCCCTGGCCGAGACTCACGCTCGCGTGGTGGCGGCGGACATCGCCCCCAACATGCTGCGGCACACACGCGCCACATCGCCCACGGACCTCCAAGTCGTTCAGACCGACACGCACGCGCTGGCGTTCGGCGAGCAAACGTTCGACGTCGTCACCTGCCGCCATGCCTTTCATCACTATCTCAGCGGCGACCTCGCCATGTCGGAAATGGCCCGCGTGGTTCGGACCGGCGGACGGGTGGTGATCGCCGACACGATCTCACCTGACGATGCCGAAGTGGCCGAGACCATGCACGCAATTGAACTCGCGCGCGATCCCTCCCACGTCTGCAATCGCTACGCGGCCCAAGTGCTCCAGTTGATGACTGGAGCCGGGCTTGTCGTTGAGCACACCGTTCACACGCGCACCGAGCAGGACTTTGATTCCTGGTGCAGCCGAACGGGCGTATCCGACGAGCTTCGATGCCAGCTTTGGGGTGAATTCAACGGCAGCGAAAAGGTCCGCGAAGCCTTCAACGTGCGCGAGACGGCGGGCTCGCGCCGCTTCGATTGGCCGGTGCTGGTCGCGGCCGGGGTGCGGCGCGCCTAGCCTCCGATACGATACGGCTGGAGTCGGGCTCCGGGGGACGATGACATGGCAACGGCACCGCTGAGAGTTGGCTTTGTAGGTTGCGGCGGAATCTCGCGCCTTTATACAGACATCTATCTCGGGCTCCACGAATTGGCGCAAGTCGTCGCGGTAGCGGATCTAGTCCCAGAGCTGGCACGCGATCGGGCTGAGGGGCTGACGCACGGCTATCGAGCCGAAGCCGCGCGCCAGCACGCCATTGCTACGGGCGCCCGCAGCGAAGCCGAGCGAGACGACGCGCTGGCCAAGGCCGAGTCGGCCGAAGACGCCGCCTCGAATTCAATCCAGCAGTTTTCGAGTCATACCGAACTTCTGGCCGGGGCCGACGTGGACGCCATCGTGCTACTTACGGCGCCTTCAGTACGAGGCGGGCCGACGGTCGAGGCCGCCGCCCAAGGCGTCCACGTCTTCACGCAGGGGCCGATGGCTCGCAGCGTGGAGGAAGCCGACGCCATGCTTGAAGCGGCGGACGCGTCAGGCATCAAACTGCATGTGCAGGTCGGCTCGCGTTACAGCCGCGGCATGCGGCACGCCCAGCGAGCGGTCGCCAGCGGCCTGATGGGCCAGATGGCCATGGCCCGCGTGGAATTGAACCTCTTCCGACCGCAGTCGCCCTATTTCCGATCCACACATTGGCACGGAACCTGGGGTGGGGAGGGCGGAACGTCGGTGTTCCACCACGGGCGCTACATCATCGATCCCTTTCTCTTCGTTGTCGGTTCGCCGATTGTTCAAGTGACCTCATATGCCGGCGCCATGCTTCGCTACATCGAGACCGATGACATGACGCTGTCGCTCGTGAAGTTCGCCAACGGCGCTCGTGGCCTGGTGCAGTCTTCGCTGCTCCATCACAACAACCCGCTCAACCCGACTTATCGGATCGAGGTGATTGGGAGCGAGGCATCGATGGTTCTGCACCAGGAGTACTCGCCGCCCAGCGCGCCTGCAGTGATGCTCGGCTCGCGCGAGAACGGCTGGGAAGCCACCGTGAGGTTTGGGTCAAATCACGACCCGTCCCTGGTTCAGCGGCTGGAGACGCTGGAAGCCGAGGTGTCGGACGCACCTGTGCGCGCCACCGAGATGTACCAGAGCCAGATCTGGTTGGAGTCGATCCTGGGCGATTCGTCCACGCCGGCGCCCCTGCGCGTGCCCCATCACCACGCCGAGTTCACGCGCGCTGTGTATAAATCTCAGGAAACCGGCACGACCGTCTCGCTGCCACTAGCCAAGGACGACCCCTTCTACACCTTCGAAGGTCGCCTGAGCCACGGTCGCACGATCCCCGAGGACGACTAACCGACAGTTGGCTCACTTTGAGCGCGCATGAGGGGCGGATGCTGGTTGTCTGAGCCCATTCCCATTAGCTTCGATCCTCGTGACCGTGACTAAGGGTTGGGCTGCCTGAGCCGCGTTTTCGGGCGGACTTCCAGCTAATACGCACCCCGCCCGCGGGCGACCACCCAGAGGGTGCGCAGCAGAATGGTGAGGTCGAGCAACGGCGAGTAGTTCTGGATGTAGTAGAGGTCGTATTCGACGTTCTCATGGAGGGGAAGCTCGCTTCGACCGCTTACCTGCCACCAGCCGGTAATCCCGGGTAGCACCGCCAGACGCTGTCGCTGCCAGGACTCGTAGCGCTCGACGACCCAGGGAAGCTCGGGGCGCGGGCCAACCAGGCTCATTTCGCCGCGCAGCACGTTCCAAAGCTGGGGTAGCTCGTCCAGACTGGTTCGTCTCAGGAAGCGCCCGACGCGGGTCACCCGTGGATCGTTGAGTGGCTTGTAGACCGCGTTGACTGCGGCTCCGCCCTGCAGAGCGGCTTCCTGGCGGCTCTCGGCGTCCGGCACCATCGTGCGCAGCTTGAACATTGTGAACATTCGGCCGGTCTCGCCAACGCGCCGCTGGGCAAAAACGACCGGCCGTCCGCCGTCCAGGTAAACCGCCAGCGCCAGGACGGCGAGCAGCGGAGCCATCAACACAAGGGACACTCCGGCCAGGACAAGGTCGAACACTCGTTTCACGAAGCGGTCGAAGCCGGTGATGACGGGAGCCCGCACGCTGATCAAGGGGAGGCCCCACACGTCCTCGGCCATCGCGCGCCCAGCCGTGAGGTGGAACACGTCGGGGACCAGCCGGACTTTGACAGGAACGCTATCCAGCGCCACGACAATCTCGCGAATCCGCTCGTGGGCGTGCATTGGCAAGGCAACCAGCACGTCGTCCACCTCATAGCGCTCAATCAGATCCTCAAGCTCGTTACAGGCACCCAACACTCGGGCGTCGTGAATCCTCTCGCCAAGCTTGTCCGCATCGTCGTCGGCGAATCCGACGACTTGGAAACCTGACCACGGACGTTCCCTAATCATCGTTGCAACGCGTTCGCCGACGGGTCCGGCGCCGACCACCAGGACCCGAGTAGCGCCGCGGCCGGAGATTCGGCGATTTCGCATCACGAGGTTGAGCAGCCAGCGCAGGTTTATGAGCAGCAGCGCGTCGAGCGCGATGAAGTAAAGAAACAGCAGTCGTGAAAGGAATTCGACCTTGAGGACGAAAAAGGCCGCAAAGAGAACGATGGTGGCAAAGATGATGGCCGGAATCAGTACGCGGATTTCGTCCACGACCCGCAGCAGCCGCCGGTGATCGTAAAGGTGGACCATTCGGAAGAAGAATGCCCAGACGAATCCGACGACCACGTACTCGCGAATCGTTAGCCAGGAAAGAAGGTTGGCGTCGCCGGCGCCAATCGGCAGGGTGTGCCGAAGGATGTCGGCCAGATAGAGCGCCAGGAGCGTGAGCGCAATGTCTATGACGGCCAGCGTGCCGCCGAAGAGGCGCGCGCGCTCTCTCACCTCAGCGTTCTCCCACCATTTCGCGGTATACGGCCTCCGTCGCGCGGGCCATCGCACCGGCGTCGTGATACACCGCTACGGCCGCACAAGCATTCACTGCAAGCGTGCGAGCCTCGTCCGAGTGTGTCAACAAGCGCAGCGTTGCCGTGGCGGCGGCTGGAATGTCGCCAGGATCGACCAAGAGCCCGGTGCGACCGTGCTCAATCAGGTCGGTGGTACCGACGGCCCGAGCGGCGACAATTGGAACGCCCGCCGTCATGACTTCCATGATCGAGTAGGGCACGCCTTCCCAGCGGGCCATGTGCAAGTAAACGTCCAGAGCCGTTAATAGGGTCCGTGCGTTGGTAACAAACCCGGGAAGCGCCGTCGCCTCGTGGACGCCCAGCGCACGAAGGCGAGCTTCCACCTGCGTGCGTAGTTCACCGTCGTTCGTCCAGAGAAACCGAGCATCGGGACGCTCTCGGTAGATCGCCGCAAACGTCTCGGCGATGTCAAACGGCGCCTTTTGCTCGGTGAAACGCGCAGTGGTTCCAACGATCGGCGCGTCAGCGGGCAGGTCGAGTCGTCGGCGGGCCTCTGCGCGCGGCTCAGGTTCGAACGGCGCGAAGGTGAGCGGGATTTTTCGAATCTTCCGAGGCGCCACGATTTCGCCGGCGACTTGCTTCTCGCCTTCGGACAGGGCGATGAGATTCGCGGTTACGCGTCCCAGCACCACTTCCAGCCATCGCAGCGGCGTGCGAGTAAGCCGTGAGTCGAAGTTGAGGAAGTAGAACCCATGCGGCGTGTGAACGGTTCGCACTTGAGGGAATAGGGCAGCCGCCACTCGACCAACCACACCCGCCTTTGTGCTGTGGGTATGCACGATGTCGTAACGCCCCTGGCGAAGCAGCTTCACGAGATCCCAGGTCGCCCGTAGATCGCGGATGGGTCGAATGGCTCGAACCATGGGCACGACATGTATCTCAACCTGCAGCGCCGACATGTCGTCGAAGAACGAAGTATCTCCGCGAGGCTCGGAGCGCACACGGGGACACGCCACTTCAAACTCAAACGACTTGCGATTAGCAGCCGCCGCCAAATCAAGCAGGTGACGCTTGGTGCCGCCAATCGTGGCCTCCATGACCTGGAGGACTCGAATCGGCCGGTCGGACATCGGCTGCGCTAGCGCAGCACCGCCTGTTGCATCCATGCGTACTCCGCCGCGATTCCCTCCTCGATCGTGGTGGACGGGTCAAACCCAAGCACGCGGCGTGCTTTGGAGGTGTCGGCCTGACTGTGGAGTTGGTCGGCTGGGTGCGCCTCAGCGTAGATTCGCTCGGCCGGCTTGCCCACGACCCGTTCCATCGTGTCGATCAACTCGTTAACCGAGGCCGTGGGACCGCTGCCAATGTTGAAGGTCTCGCCAATCGGCAGCGCGTCAAGCACTCGAACCTGTGCGTCGACCGCGTCGGCCACATAGGTGAGCTCCCGCGTTTGTTCACCATCCCCGTAGATCGTGATCGGCTGGCCCGTGGCTATGGCCTTCAGACCAATGTGGACAAGCATGTCGGGCCGCTGTCGCGGTCCGAACAGCGTGTAATAGCGCAGCATCACCACCGGCAGACCGAACAGACGGTGATAGGAACCGAGCAGGTGTTCGTCCAGCAATTTGGTCATTGCGTAAAACGACCGGGGCTCCAGCGGATGGTCCTCCGGCGTCGGCATCCTGGGATTGAAGCCGTAAATGGAGGAAGTGGACGCGAAGCTGAAGAGCTTGACGCCAGCGCGCAAGGCGGCGTCGGCCAGCCGCTGGGTCGAGCGACTGTTGTCCTGCATGTATCGCTGGAAGTTCGTCGGTGTCCAACCCTCGCGGACGCCGGCGCGCGCCGCCAGGTGAAACACGTACTCCACGCCATCGAACACCTGGTCGAGGTCGAGATCGGAGTCCATGGCGTGGGCTTCCACAAACTCAAAGCCTGCGTGCTGGCGGAGCGTGTCGAGGTTTGCGCGCTTTTGGTCAAGGTCGTAGCTGTCCGTCATGCCGTCGAGGCCGACCACGCGATGGCCCCGCGCAAGCAACGACTCGCAGAGATGAGAAGCAATAAACCCAGAAGCCCCGGTAACAAGAGTCGTTGGGCGGCCGCTGGCCTCTGGCATCAAAGTCCCACGTGAAGAGAGCGCGTCAGCCGCGCGCTGCGAGAGTATATCGGCGGGTTCGTGCCGCCGTTACGCCCGGGCCTCCTGCAAAACCTCGGCGTAGAGCGCGCGCGTGGCAGCGCGCATGCGCTCAAGGTCGAACGCCTGGGCGGCATGTCGTCGCGCGTCAGCGCCCATTCGCGCCCGTTGGTCCGGACTGCGCAGCATCGTGGTCATTTCCGAGGCCAGCGCTTGCTCATCGCTCTGAGGAACCAGCAGCCCGGTGACTTGGTGCTTCACGATTTCCGGCACGCCTCCGACGGCGGTCGCGACGACCGGACGACCTGCCATCGCGGCTTCCATAACCACTAGTCCAAGCCCCTCCCAGTCCGACGCCAGCACCACCAGGTCGGCCGCGGCCATCAGGTTGGGCATGTCGGAACGAACGCCGAGCCAGTGCACTGCGTCGCGCAGCCCCAATTCGGCGGAAAGCTCAAGCAGCCGAGTCCGGTAGTCCGGTCCGCCCAACTGTGTCTCGCCGGCGCACAGCAACTGGGCGTTGCTGATGTCCCGTCGCACCTGCGCAAACGCGCGCAGAAGAACGTCGTGGCGCTTCTGCGGATCGAGCCGGGCAGGACACAACACCAAGGGAACCTGCGCCTGGAATCCAAGCTCCCGACGCGCGGCCTCTCGATCCAGGTCGCTGAAGGGCGCGGGATCCAGACCGTATCGGATGACTTCAATCCGGTGTCGCGGAATCCCCAAATGCTGATTCGCCCACCGTGCGACGGCTTCTGAAATGGCGATGGTGCGCCGCGTGGGACGGGTAGCCAGCGCATGCAGGGCCCGCGCCGACGACGATTCGAGCCGAGATTCGATGTTGTGCTTGGTGGACACGATGGCGCGAACGCCGACGGCGCGCGCCGCCAGCGCGCCGTACATGTCGGCTCGCAGCAGGTGTGTGTGCACGAGCGCAAATCGCCCGCGCCTGATAAATGCCGCCAGGTGGGGTAGCCGCACGGCGCCAAACGGTCCGGCCATCGGGAGATGAGCTAGGCGTTCGACGCATGCCTCAAACTCCGGCCGCAAGTCGTGATCGCGAAAGTAGACCAAGTCAATGTCCGCGAACTGGCGCAAGCCGGGCAAGAGCTCAAGGAGATGGCGCTGCGCTCCACCGACCGCGAGCGACGTAACGATCTGAAGGACGCGCGGCCGGCTTTGGTTCACGTGTGAGCGGTCAATACAGCGGCGTAACGCGCCAGCGTCAGATCGACCTGTCGCTGGAGAGAAAACCTGGAGGCCGCGCGCCGGCGCGCGGCCGTACCCAGTGCCCGTGCGTTTTCGGCGTCGCCTACGATTAGGTCGATCCGGTCAGCCAGGGCCAGGGCGTCGTTGGGGTCTACGGTGTAGCCCCAGGCGCCGTCCTTCACGATTTCCGGTCCAGCGCCGAGCGTGGAGGCAATGGCCGGGCGCCCGGCCGCCATTGATTCGATGAGCGTCAGGTTGAACGGATCGGGGTACGTTGAGGGCGCCAGCGTCACGCTCGCGGCTGCATAGGCATCGCGCAGGGCCTCTGGCTGCATCCACCCCGGCAGCAGTAGTCGTTCTCCTACTCCTAACTCGTCGGCCAGCCGCTTGAGCTTGGGCGCGTAGCGCGGGTTCTCGCCGGCGATCAGCAAGCGCAGATCCCGATGTTGCGACCGTGCCAGCGCGTGCAGCGCCGCCTCGGCGCCCTTCTCGCGCGAGACGCGAGCCGCCAGCAGCGCCAGCGGGGCGCCGTCCAGCTCGTGCGACGACCGAAACGCCGCCCCATCACCGCTGCCCCACCAGTCCAGGTCCACACCGTTGTAGACGACTTCGGCACCCCCGAATCCGTTGGCGCGCAGCGCGGTTTGCAGCGTTCGACTGATGGCGAACAGGTGCTTCACATGCTTGGCCATTTGTCGGTCGATGACCAGGTTGCGCGCCGGATTCCAGCGGAATCGCTGGCACTTGGCGCAGTTGAACCAGCGCTGGCGGAAGTCGACCGTCCCGCCCGTACAGATGAATTTGATGCAGCAGAACAGGAGGTAGTCGTGGGCTGTGTAGAGCACCGGCGCGTCAAATCGGGCAGCCACGGAGAGCGAGGCAAATGACAGGTGCTGATGCACGTTGTGGGCATGCACCACATCCGGCCCGAATTCTCCTAATTCCCGATCGACGCCCGGTAGAACCATTGGGTTGGCCATGGCTACCGTGTTGCGAAACCGCTCCGGATAGCGCGATCGCAGCCGACGCACGCGCACCCCGTCCTGGTCACGGATCGACCCGGCCCCCGACGTGGTTGCAATAACGCAAACGTCATGCCCGGCTTGGACGAAGGCACCAGCCAGTCGCTCAACCACGACCCCTGCCCCACCGCGATTCTCAGGGGGGTACGTGTCAGCAAGAAGGGCGATGCGCATGTGAAGCGGTCCGACGGATCGGCGAACCGATTCTAGGCGGTGTAGGCCGCCAGACAGCGCTCGGCCACAGCCGCCCACGTAAAGCGGGACACCACGTGCTCTCGTGCGGCCTTACCCTGCGACGACGCCGTTTCGACCGATGCCGTAAGTGTCGCCAGGGCGCGCCGCAGCACGTCGGGATCGCTCGGCGGCACAACGATGCCTCCGACCGGTGGAATGATCTCAGGCATACCAGCCACGTCTGAGACCACCGCCGCGGTCCCGCACGCCATGGCTTCCAAAGGCGCCAGGCCCACCAGTTCCGGCAGGGCCTGATGGCGTCCGCGGTAGTCCTCATATACCGATGGCATGACAAATGCGCAGGCCGACTGCAGGGCGGCGATGACCTCGTCGTCCGACGCGTTGATGTGGATCCTCACTTGACGGGACGACGCCTCTGAACGAATGAAGTCGAGGTAGTCCGCGTCGTATGGACGCCCGTAGATGTCCAGCGACGCGCCAGCCGGTAAGCCTCGAATCGCTGTCTCGATGCCTTTGTGCGGCAGCAGGCGGCCCACATAGACGACCCGGCCCAGCGACTTTTCGCAGCCTGGCGAGTACTTGGACGTATCAACGCCTGCGTAAATCACCTCCGTTCGGCGCCCGACATAAGGAAGGGTGGCGGCCGCGAATCGGCTCTGCGCCAGCTGGCCGTCGATCCAGCGACCAATGCGCAGCCGGCGAACCCAGTTCACCCCTCCGCCACCGTGATCGGTAACGAAGACTCGTTTGCCTAGGGAACGCCCAATCAGCGCGACAAGTGCCGTGAGACCCGACCTGGCCTGGTGGCAGTGAATGACATTCGCCCATGAAAGCGCGGGGAGGAATCCGGGACCGATCGGGTCGTACATTCGTCCTCGCAGCCGCCGCCAGGTTCGATGCACTTCGATATCAAACCCGTTCACCCGGCGAGTTGCGGGCTTGTCGCCAAACGAGACCAGACGAGTCGGCGTGCGCTTCCGCATGGCAATTGCCAGTTCCAGCGGATAGCGCTCACCGCCGCCCCGCACCGACTCGTCGCCGAACCAGGTTGGGGAAAGGTGCAGAACCCGCAGGTCGCTCACGAAGGCTGCTCGGCCACGATCAATTGGCCGCCGGGTTCGTCAGCGGACCGCAGAAACGGCCGCCGTAGCAACATCCACCACAAGCCAACCCAGAGCGGCATCGGCACGAGCCGGCGCCGGTGCAGGCCGCGAAACCAGTCCAGCACACGTCGTCCGGCAATCTCCCGGACCATCAGTTCGTCCAGCCGCCGCCAGGTTCGTTGTGTTTCGTGCGGCAGATGCCCCCGACTGGCGACCACGGTCAGGCCCAAGCGGTCGAGGTGCGACGTCCACTCCTCAAGCGAGCGGTAGTGAAAGTGGCCAAGTCGCACGTTCGTTGCCGTCAGGGCGTCGGATCCGGACTCAGACTCGATTCGATCGGCAAAGGCCGGCGCGGGAACCGTGAACACAAGACGCCCGCCAGGCCGCAATACCCGTGCGGCCTCCTTGACGGCGCCCAGGTCGTCCGGGATGTGCTCAAGCACGCTATGGCTGTATACGGTGCCGTACGTGGCTGAAGCCAACGGCAGCTTCGTGCCGTCTGCTCGCATAACAGACCGATATACGCCTGATGCGTGGGCGACCCGAGTCTCGGCCTGGACAAGCTCAAGCCCGTCGACCGGCCAGTGCGATCGCAACACCGAGCGTGCGACTTCGCCGGTTCCGCAACCGAGGTCCAGCACGGGTGCGGCGAATCTGATGTCGCGCAGCATGGCGAATTCGGTTGCCCGCCAAAGCGCAATGGCCGGCTGATGCGGATGCGCGCGCAACGCCAGACCCAGCAATTCGGCATCGCTTCGAGCCACCAGCGCCGTCGGAAACCGATCGTTAACCATCGCGTACGTCGTCGATCAGCTGCCGCATGCGGACTTCGTACGTGTGATCCCGCTCGACCCGGATCTTTCCAGCTCGCGTTATGGCGTTCCGCGCGGACTCGTCGTTCAGGTATCGCTCAATTGTTGGTACTACGTCATCGACATCCTGGTAGACCGCAAGCTCGGTTCCAATCTCGAACAGGTCACCCATTTGAGCCTTGAAGTCCGTGAGCTGGAATGCCCCCGCGGCCGGGATCTCAAACGTCCGCATGTTCGGTCCCTCGCGCATTTGGGCATGGTGGACGTTCAACACAATCTTGGCGCCGCGATAGGCCCGCGCCACGGCCGACGCTGGAAGGAGCGTTAGACCGCGATGCGCTTCACGCGCCCGATACTCGGCCTCTAGCTTCTCCCAGCCGCGGCCCCAGATGGCCAGACGCACGCCGGATCGAGCGACCGCTTCCAGAACGTCGACTCTGGACCGGCTGGCCGGCAGGTGACCCATGTTGTGCCGCGAATCGCCAACGAAGATCACATCCACGGGCATGTCGTCCGCGTCGTGCCCTGCCCAGGCCGACGGCTCGACGGCATGCGGCATGAATCTCGCGCGAACGCCGCGCGGCTCGAGATCCGCGACGTAGGTGGGATCCGCCAGATAGAAGCGCTCGTAGAGATGCGCCGCTCCAATAATGTTCGGAAACCAGCTTGGGTCGTCGCCACACCATTGAACGACTGGCCCGTTGGTCAGATTGCGCAGGCGCTCAACGGTTTCCGGAACGAGAACCTCACCCTTGAGGACCAGCGTGAACTCCGGTCGCAGTTCCGCTGCGAGCCGCAGTACCTCCAGGTTGTCAGCCCGGGCCGACTCGAACACGCGGCCGATATGAAATCGATCGGGTCCAGACAGCCGCCGGCGAATTCGCGCCCGCAGACCAACCGGCCGCTCAAGTCGCTCGCTATAGCGGTAGATCCGAAGATCATGCCCGGCGGCGCGCAGACCCTGGCCGCAGTACTCGGTCCAAAGCCCGGTGTCCCAGTGCGGCCCGATCAGTAAGACACGCATGGTGCGCTCAAACTGCCGGGGAGCGCCGTCGCCACAGGGCGCCCAGTTCGGAGCGCAGCGCGCTGCGATCGATGACGTAGAGCATTCCCACATAGACCAGTACGACCACGATGCCGCCCTGAATCAGCAATACCGCGTCGGTCAGCATAGGCAGCAGGATGAAGCGTCCAAACAGCCCGGCCCCAATCGCGGCGGCGAGCGGACGGACCAGGTGGTGCAAGAGCCGCAGATTGAATTCACGGCGCGCGATTGGCAGCAAGACCAGGGCAGCCAGCCCCTGCGACGCCGCCAGTCCAATCGGAACCGCCAGGAATCCGGCGCCAAGTCCTGTGAGGATTCCGGCAAGGCCCCACGCGGCAGCGGCCCATCCAATCGACACGATCAGCACGGTTTTCGTCTTGCCCACCGCGTTCAAAATGGGGGTGATCAAACCGTTAATGGGAATGAGCGCGTTGTTGACCGCCAAGATGAGTAGGGCCGGAACGGCCGGCAACCACTGTTCGCCGTAGATGAGGCTGGCAATCTCCGGACCAAAGGCGATGACGGCCGCGAACCCGGGTAACGTCACGATGGCATTCCACTTCAACGTAAGTTCGGCGCCTCGACGAACTTGCTCAGGCGCGTCCTGGATTCGTGCGAACGTCGGAAGGCTCACGCGCGCAACCCACTGCGTCAGCGCCAGCGGCTGCGCTGATACGCGATTGGCCCAATTGAGATATCCGGTTGCGGTAGCCCCAAACGCCCGCGGCGTAAATAGGGGGATGAGCGAGTCCTTGACCGTGATCGCCAGCCGCGATCCCTGGAATCTCGCTCCAAAACCAACGTGCGGGGCCAGGACGCGTAGCTTACGGGTTGGCACCGGCAACCATGGACGCGCCATCACAACGGCCAGCGTCGAGACCAGACTGGCGCCGACGTGGGCAATGACCAGGCTCCACACGCCGGCTGCGCCGATAGCGAAACCGATGCCGGCGCTGTAGTAGAAGAGGGTCCCGGCAATATCGGCGGCAGCCAGGCGGCCAAACTGCAGATGTCGTTCGAGCAGCGCCGCCGGCACGATCCGAAACGCCGTGAAGAAGACCGAGAAGGCGAACACGCGGGTCATCCAGGGATCGATCTGATCATTGAGCAGGGCATCGACCACAAATGGCCCGGCAAAAAAGACGACAACGCCACCTGTAAGAACCAGGAGTAACTGGCCAGTGAATACCGCTCGTAGATCGCGGGTCTGAGGCTCGCTGCCGCGCTGAATCAGGCTGGGTTGGAGCCCGAGATCGGCAAACTGCTTGACCAGGCCGGCGAACGTGGCGATCGGAACGATGACCCCGAAGTCCGCCGGCGTCAGCAGGCGGAAGAGCGCAATGCTGCCCAGAAACGAAACAAGCTTCATGCCGCCTTCGCGCACCGCGAGCGACAGCACGCCGCGGAGGGCTCGGTCCTCGAGATCGCCCGTGCGGGCCTCGGAAACCGCGGGGTCACTCACGCTCGCGCCTCCAGGCGACTCCCCAGCACGTCGGCATAGACATCCAGCAGCCGCTGCGCGGATCGGCACCACGACATGGCAGCCGCCCGGCGTCGCGCCCCTTCGGCCAGCGCCTGCCAGCTGGTCGCATCGGTTAGCACGGTGCGCAGCGCATCGGTCAAGGCTGGAACGTTATCCGGTTGTACGAGGAGACCGTTCTCGCCGTGCACGACCGGCTCCTCGGCCCCGGAGTCGCGGGCGCTGACGACGGGCGTCCCGCAGGCGTTCGCTTCCAGCAGCACCAGGCCGAAGCCGTCGAAGTCGGATCCCGCCAGCCGATACGGCATCGTCACGACACGCGCGCGGTAGTACCAGTCCACGAGTTCGTCCTCACTGACCATGCCGGTCAGCGTGACGTCGCTTTCAAGCCCCAGCTCGCGGATCCTGCCGCGCAGCCCAACGACGTATGGCGAGGACGGATTGACCGGTCCAACCATTACGTATCGGTCGGCAACGCCCTCGGACTTCAGTTGCCCAAATGCCTCGAGCGCCAGGTCGAATCCCTTGCGAGGTTTGCATTCGCCGACGGAGACGATTAGCCCAGATTCTCGACGCGGCCGACGCTCGCGCTGAAAG
>JAJDZD010000012.1 GCA_022824865.1 Chloroflexota bacterium
CGGCCGGCAAGCAACCCAAGGTGGCCCTCACCGCCTGCATGCGCAAATTGCTGGTTCTCTGCAACGCCCTGTGCAAGCACGAGACCCTCTGGGACCCCACCTTGACCCCCTAGGACTTGCCAACCCAACACAGTTGCTACGAAAGATGGGGATGAGGAGGGGGCGCCGCATGGGGGGTGTGGTTCGACACGGTCCTCCGACGGACTCCGGACCGGCTCACCACGAACGGTCCTACGAGTAGCCGCGACTGGAAGACGGGTGGGTGACGGGCCCGGCCCTACGAAAGAGCGGAATACGGGCGGGTCAGAGGCCCGGCCCTACGAGAGGCGGCGGGGGAGGGGGTGGGTGTTGGTGCAGGGTTGGTCGGAGGCGTATTGGGTGCAGCCGAGGAAGGCGCCCCTGCGGGCTTTGCGGATGACCATGACGCCGGCGCGGCAGGACTGGCAGACGGGCGGGCTGGCCTGGCAGGTGGGGTTGGTGCAGCGGGAGGAGCGACCGGCAATAACCAGGAAACCGCGGCGGCAGCGCTGACAGCGGGGGGCGCGGTAGCTGCAAAAGGGAGCGTTGAGGCAGGTCATGCTCTGGCCGGTGCTCGACACGTCGAGGGTGCCGGTGCGGCAGCGTGGGCATCTGGGTGTGTTGTCCCGCCTGAACTCGCCGAGGCGGCGCAGGCCTGTGGATTCCCGAAGTATTTCGTTGACGAAGGCGGAGGGGCGCTGGGAGTCGGCCACCAGGTAGGCGCCGCGACGGGCTCGCGTCATCGCGACGTAGAAGAGGCGGCGTTCCTCGGCGTGACGGTAATGGCCTCCGGGAGGAGGCGGCAGGACGAGGCGGAGCAGGGGATCTTCCTCGTGCTGGGCAGGAAAGCCTAAGCGGGCGTCCCTGAGGTCGAGGACGACGACGTAGTCGGCCTCGCGGCCCTTGGCGGCATGGACGGTGCTGAAGTCGAGGCGCAGCCGGCCCTGACGCGGCGAAGGGAGTGCACCCTGACTGCGCCGGTAGCGACCGAGGACGAGGACGGTGAGCGGCGGGCCAGCGGCGCCTTCGCACGCCTGGATGTCGTGCAGGGCGTCCCACAGTCCGTGGGCGGGATCTTCGGTGGCGATGACGGTGACGCCGCCGTCGTGGACGCCCTGGGCCGGGCGCAGGGTGCGCTGGGTCTGCGCGGGGTTGCGGACCACAAACGCGGTGGAGGGTTCCATGATGCCGCGGGCGAAGCGAAAGGTGCAGCTGAGCGCGCGCTCGCGTACGTGCCCGAGGTGGTGTCCGCACTGGCGCACGAGGGCGACGTCGCTGCCGGCGAAGCGGTAGATGGATTGCCAGTCGTCGCCGACGAGGAAGTAGGCGACGCCGCGGCCCCTGAGCGCCCGGAGCAGCGCCATGCGGCCGGCCGAGATGTCCTGGAACTCGTCCACCAGCACGTAGCGGTAGGGCGATTGCCAGCGACCGTTGCGGATGTGGGTGGTGGCGTGGTTGATGAGGTCGTGGAAGTCCTTCTCCTCGCCCAGCAGCTTGTCGTAGCGCGCACTGACCTGTTCGAAGATGTCGAGGAAGGCCTCGCTACGGGTGCGATCACGCGAGTCACGCGCGCGCTGACGGAGGGTGTCGAAGGAGACGCCGCTGGTCTTGACGTGGTTGAGGAACGTGGCCATCAACTGCGCCAGCCAAGAGATCAGCCAGCGTCCCAGCTCAAGGAGCAGTGACCGGACCGGGACGCGTTGGAAGGTGACGCCCGCCTCCTGGAGTTGCTGGCGCAGTGCCTGGCGAAGCACGCCCTGGCGCTGCTGCCAGCTGAAGGTCTGGATCAGCCTGGTCCCGTTCTGCTGGTGGATGTCGCGCTTCCAGCGGACGCCGTCGACGTACCCGGTCCACCCATCGGGCGGGCGGTCCTGGCGGTCCAGGGCGAAGTGTTCGATGTAGAGGTCGTGGTCCGGCAGGTAGAAGTCGGGCCGGTATTGGCGATGCCGGGGGGAGGCGGTCTCGACGGGATAGGGCCGCTCGTAGTGAAAGTTGACGCCGTTTTGGGTGAGGAAGTTGGCGATTTCGAGCTCCTCGAAGCTCTTGACCAGATCGCCGCTGAGCGTTCGCAACTCGATGCGGCGGACGTGGTCGTAGTACTGGCCGGGGGTCTTGAACTCGAACTGGGAGCGGTAGCCGGCGCGGTGGCGCGTGATGAAGTCGGCGAGCCCGCGGCTCTGGCGTGGATCGTCGACCAGGTCGACGAGGATGCGGTCGATGGCTGCGGGCAGCATGGCTTCGTCCTCCGCCAGCGTTGAGAGCGTGGGGGCGGATTCGACCTGGGCGATGACGCGGCGCCCGAAGGCGTGGAAGGTGGCGACGTGGGCGCCGGCGAGGTCGTCGGGCAGGCGTTCGCGGATCTCCTGGGCGGCCTTGCGGTTGAAGGCGAGCACGAGGATCTGGCGCGCCGGGACGCCGCGGTTGCGGACGAGGTGGGCGACTTTGCCGGTGATGACGGCAGTTTTGCCGGTACCGGCGCCGGCGAGCACGAGCGTGGTGTCTTCGTCGGTGGCGATGGCCTCCGCCTGCTCGGCGGTTGGGGGCGAGGCGAGCACGCCCTGGGCGGCCTGGGTCACAGCGGGAACGGTGGCGGTGACGAAGCGGGCGTTGGCCTGCTCCCGGGCCGCCTCGAAGTCCTGGGGGCGGGCGACGGGCTGGACTCGAGACAGCGCCAATGCCGCCGGCGCGGGCAGGAAGGACCGGGTCAGGGCGCCGTATCCGCGCTCGACGGTGGTGGCGATGTCCGCGTGGAGACCGCTGGTCTGAGACTCCCGCGCGTAGCGACTGCCGGCATTGAGGCGATTCAAACGGTTCTTGAGTTGTATGAGGTGCGGCGCCAGCGTGCGGGCGACATGGGCGGCGTCCGTGAGTACCGCCGCGGTAAGCCTCTCGGCCTCCTCGCGGTCGAGCCCGCCGATGGCGTGCTCGGCGCCGTCGGCCTGGCGCACGGTGAGTCGCGTCCAGAACCAGGAGCGATGGGTTTGGATGTTGTCGATTGCGCCCACCGGGGTGGCCTGGGCGTCGCCGAAGCGGAGCAGGCCGTCCTCGAGAGAGACGCGTTCGGGGCCGGTGCTGAGCAGGCGGACGAGGGGTGTGCTGGTGACACTGATTGGGGTGGTGCTTGGGGGCATGACTGGGTGGGAAGCGGGAATCTAGGGAGTCGCCGCGGAGAGCATAGTTAGATTCGAGCGGGCAGTCAGGGAAGGGGGTAGGAGGTGGAGACTCCGATCTGAGGCTAGTGAGTAGTAGAGGCGCTCATGGACACTACGGGGGCGTACGAACGGAGAAGGGCGGGCTGCGGCAGGCCGTTACTAAAGATTGAACGGAGGCGGTTGGCGCATCCGGGGCTGTGGTTCGACACGATCCTCCGACGGACTCCGGACCGGCTCACCACGAACGGGGTGGTGCGAGCATTGGCCAGATACGCGCATCACACGAGTTGGGTAGGCGAGCGCCGCCGATTCCGCGCATACTGATTGAAGGTTGCAGTGGCGCCGGGGGGGTAAACCCGGCGCTGAAATGGGCGGTGGAGGGCCTGTGGCAAGCGCACCGTCCGAAGCTGGGCCATCGGTAACCCTGCAGCGGCCGTCGATCGTGATCCTGCTGGGCGTGCTGCTGGTGGCCGCGATGGTCACGACCTCGCCGATCGCGTACTGGCTGCTCTACGCGCTTGGCGGCCTGGTGATCCTCTCGTACATGTGGACGCGCAATGCCGCCCGCTCGCTGGACTTGCGCCGCCGGCTGCGCGGGCACCAGATCACGGTCGGGGACGAGGTCCAGGAAGACTTCGAGCTCATCAACACCGGACGCCTGCCGATTCTGCTGGTGGAAGTGGACGACCACTCGGAGTTGCCGGGCTACCAGGCTTCGGTGGCCGAAAGCCTGGGTCCGCGGCAGCGCAAGCGCTGGATTTCGCGGGGCGTCGCCAGTCGACGCGGCCTGTACGGCCTGGGACCGACCGATCTGCGGATTGGCGACCCGTTTGGGATTTTTGCCTCGGAACGGCGGATCGATACCCGAAATACGATCGTGGTCTATCCGCCAATCTCCATCATGGCCGACGTGGAAATCCCGGCCGGGTCGATGGTTGGCACCTCGCGGTCGTCGATCCGAACGCACCAGGTGACGTCGGACGCCGGCGGGATACGGGAGTTCCAGCCCGGCGACCCGCTCAAGCGGATTCACTGGCTGTCCAGCGCGCGGCGCTCACAGCTCCTGGTCAAGGAATTCGATCTCGAACCGACGGCCAACCTATGGATTGCACTAGACCTGGACCGGTCGGTGCAGGCCGGACACGGCGACGAATCGACGGAGGAATACGGCGTCAAGATCGTGTCCTCGCTGGCACATCAGTTCGTGCGCGACAACAAGGCGGTGGGGTTCGTAGCCCTGAGCCGCCAGGGACGCTACCTGATCGAGCCGCAGAAGGGTCTCAAGCAGCTTTGGCGAATCCTGGAAACGCTGGCGGTGGTGCAGGCCACGGGCACCGCGCCGTTCCACGAGTTTCTGACCGCCAGCGCGGCCGGGCTGGGTCGCGGGACGAGCCTAGTGGCGATTACACCTTCGGCGGACTCGCGCTGGCTGACGAGCCTGACGCAACTCGGCCACCGCGCGATCTACCCGATGGCGGTGGCGCTGGACGCCTCGACCTTCGGGCCCGCGGAGTCGAACGCCGGGCTCAGCCAAGCGGCGGCCGCTTCGGGGATCGGCTTCGTCAGCGTCGACCGAGGGATGCGCTTTGAAATGATCCGAGCCGACGGCCGCAACCTGGCGGACTTCGAACGCACCCAGCGGCGGCCGGTGACGCTGGCTCCGGCATGAGCGCGCGATGACCGCAGCCGCAGCCAGCCGTCCGCGTCCGCTGGCGCGGGCCCTGCAACTGCCGCGTACCGCATGGCTGCCGCTGACGCTGATCGCCACGACGACGCTCGCGCCGCTGATCAGCGTTCACACCGTGGGCTGGGCGCCCGGTACGGAGGTGCTGCTGTCGGTCGCCCTGGTGGCGATCCTGTTTGGGTTCGCGCTGTCGCGCAGCCGCCTGTCGTCAGTCTGGATCATCGTCATCGGGATGGTCAGCGACCTCGTCGTGGCGTACGTGGTGGCCTCGGAGGCATTTCCAGGACCACTGGATGGCGTTCGGAACTTCGTCCTGCTCTTTGGCGAGACCGTGGAGTGGGTGCAGTTGCGGCAAGCCGGAAACCTAGTGCGCGAACAACCGCTGGCAACGGCCGTTGGCGAGAGCGCCGGACTGTTCCAGGACCTGTTCTTCCGCCTGGAGTCGTGGTTCCAGGCCGCCTTCGCCTTCCAGGTCAGCCGCGACAACATCGTGTTTCTCTTCTGGATGACCATGGCCGCGTGGGGCATGGGATACACGGCGGCCTGGGCGGCGTTCCGGCTTCGCAACGCCTACCTGGCCATCGCTCCCGGCACACTGGCAATCGCCGTCAACATCACCTACGTGGGACCGGACTGGCCGCCGTTCGCGGTGTTCCTGATAGCCGCGCTGGCCCTGACGGTGCACACGCGGCTGGCCTGGCTGGAATCCCGCTGGGATGACACGCGGACCGACTATTCCGAGGAGCTTGGTCCTACCGTTCTGATCGTGAGCGCCCTGCTGATCACCGCGGTGGTCTTCCTGGCGCTGATCCTGCCGCGGGCGGCCGGGAACCCCCTGGCCGAGGCCTTCTGGACCTACATGGGCGACGGCTGGGGCAATGTGGAAGCCGGCATCCAGCGCGTGTTCGGAGGCGTATCCAACCCCTCGGGTTCCACGCTGGCTGGACGCGAATCACTGGCGCTGACGGGACCCGAGCCGTTTGCGCGCAAGGAGACGCTGATCATCGAGAGCACGGTGCCCTCGTACTGGCGGGGTCAGACCTTCGACACCTATACCGGGCAGGGGTGGCGAAGCACGATGCGGCTGCTGGAAGGACGCCGAGCCAACGAACCGATAACCGAGAGCCTGAACCTGAAGTCGCGGTTAGCGTCGCGCTCGAATATCGAGATTTTGGACTCAAATTCGGCGGTTCTGTTCGCGCCGGGCGACGCATTACGACTCAACCGCCCGTACCAGGTGCAGGTTGTAGAGCGTGAGGTGGCCATCGACGATTACGCCTCAATTCGCGCCACTCGCCGGGTCGGTCAGCGGCTGGTGTACTCCGTGGACTCGACCCTGGCGGCGGCGACGACGCAGCAGCTACGGACCGCGCCCACGGTCTACCCCGAATGGGCCGAGCGCTACATCGAGCTTCCTGAAATGCCGCCGCGGGTGCTGGAATTTGCCGCCCGCCTGGCGGAGACCGGTGAGACGGCCGTCGACCGCGCGCGTGCCGCCGAGTTCTTCATGCGGCGCTTTCCGTTCGCCCAGGACACGGAGCCGCTGCCGCCGGACCGAGACGCCACCGACTACTTCCTCTTTGATCTGCGTCGAGGACATGCCACGCAGATCGCCTCCAGCATGGCGGTGCTGGTTCGAGCCATGGGCATCCCGGCTCGGGTTGCCGCCGGTTATGCGCAGGGCGTTTTCGATCCGGTCACCCAGCGCTACATCGTGAACCCCACCGACTCACACACGTGGGTGGAGGTTTTCTTCCCAACGTACGGATGGGTGCTGTTTGAACCGTCCGGCTTTCGAGCTCCCGAGGTGCGCGGCGGCGCCACCGAAGGCGTCGAAGGCGAAGGGTTGAATCCGGACGCCGCCGACTTGTCGGTGGTCGATGACTTCCTGGACGAACTCGAGGACATGGACGTGGGCAACTTCCAGCCGCTGGAGCCAACCCAGGGCACGAATCCGGTTCAAGAGTTCCTGGCCAACCTCGGTGGAGCGGTTCTGGCGCTGATCATGATTGGCGTCGCGTTCGTCGCGTTGGGGACGCTCTATCTGCTCGGGTCGCTCGTGCGCGACCTGATCCGGAGCCCGCAATCTGCCGTGAGCCGACGTTATGAGCGAATGGTCCGCTGGGCCGGACGCGCTGGGTACAATACGAGCCGCGGGTTCACGCCGGTGGAGCTTGGCCGCCAGCTCGCCGCCGAGCTTTTTCCGGCGCCCGTCACGCAAGCGCCCACCAGTCTTCCCGCCCCGCCCGAAGTTGTCGCGGAAACCTATGTTCGCGCCACTTATGGCCGGCGGCAGATAACACGCTCGGAGCGACGCATGGTTGACAAGGCCTGGCGGCGCGTGCGCCTGCGGCTCGTAGCACGCATGATCGGTCGGCCTTTGCGTCGCCTCACACCTTCACGAGCCTGAGCATGGACCTAGCCGGCGTTCGCGACATCGCAGTGGTGGTACTGGCGGCCGTGGCGCTCGTTACAACGATTGTCATCCTCATTACCGGAATGTTGGTCTGGCGTCTGCTGGCGGCGATTCGGGCTGATGTCACGCCGATCATTCAGTCGGCTCGGGAAACGGTGGATACGGTCAAAGACACCACGGAATTGGTCAGTGACGTCGTCAAGGACGGCACGAGTTCTACTTCGGGCGCCCTCAGGAAGTTCCGCCGGGTTCTGCAGATGGCGCTGCGCTGGTGGAGATGAGTGGAATCGCACATGGCCTGGATCATCATTGGCGCAGCCGCCGGGTTTTTTGTGGGCGGAGCGATAGGAACAATTGCCGCGCCGCAGCGGGCACAGAAGATCATGGATACGCTGCCGGAACGGTTGAGCGCCATTCGCGGCGCGGCCGAGCAGGCGGCCAGCGAGGCTGAAGCGGCGGTGCGCCGCCGCTCCCAGCGCTCGCGCGGTCGCCGTCGCCGACGCAGCCGGAGACGCCGCGGTAGAGGCTGATGGAAGCCGCACGGGATATCGCAATCATCGTCCTGGTCGTCCAGGGGCTGATCATTGGGCTGGCGGCGTTCGTGGCCGGAGTTCTTGGGGCCATCGCCATCGTTGAAGCCACGGTAAACGTACGGCGCGGACTGCGACGGACCGCTGCAAAGCTGGAGCGGACAAACAAGCGCGTGGACTCGATCGTCGAGACGCGTGTTCTGCCGCCAATCATCCAATACCACCGCGGGCGGGCGGCGGCGCGATCCACGCTGGAGCAGGCACGGCGCGCGCTGGACGACCTGAAACGCACGGCGGGGATGGGCAGCAGCTAGACGGCACGCGGGCCGGGCGGGTTCGTTATGCGCCCTTCAGTTCGTCTCGTAACGCTCCGAGCTGTCGGTAGCAGCGGACGAGGTCTTCAGACGAGTAGCGGGTGTTCAGACCGCTGGGGCTCGGAACAAGGAATACCACTGACGATTCGATCCCGCGGGCCTGTCGTCCCGGCCTTGGACGCGGCGGTGCGGGGAGACTCTCGCCATGCCTGAGGTAGTTGCGATAGCTGTCGATGCCCTGAAAGCAGACGATTCGGGGCCGGAAGCATCTGATCTTCTCCTTGAGAACCGGCGCCCAGCGGCGGTAGTCGGCGGCTCGAAGGTCATTTGCCGTTCGCGTCGGGCGCTTCACGACGTCGGTGAGTCCGATGCCGAACTCCAGGATCCGGGCGTCGTTCTCAGGCGCCAAGGGCTCGTCAAACAGGCCGGCCTGGTAAGCGGCGTTCCAGAATCGGTTGCCGGGCCTGGCGTAGTAGTGGCCAGCTTGAACGGAGAAGGCGCTGGGATTGATGCCGACGAGCACGATGTCGAGTCCGGGCTCAAGGTAGTCAGGCAGCGTGGTCACGGATTTCGCGCATTCGCCGGTTGAGCGTCGGCAAGGCGTTTGCGGCACCACGGCAAGACTCCGCACACTTTTTGCAGATCGCCATTGAACCAAACGGTTTTGCCCATCATCGAGGCGTCTCGGATTCACGTGACAATCGCTGAAGCATCGGCGGGCGACGTGTCCGGCGTGCCGTTGCCGACGGTTATTTCCGCCGATGCCATTTCACGCCGTGTTCGTGAGCTTGGGGCGGAAATCTCGGCGGCTTACGCGGGCCGCGAGCCCGTCCTGGCGCTGGTGCTGCACGGGGCGTTCATCTTTGCCGCCGATCTCGCGCGCACCCTGACCGCGGCGCATCGGGTGGAGTCGCTGGCGCTCGCCTCGTATGACGGTCGCGAGTCGAGCGGAGAGGTAAAGGTTGTCAAGGACCTGGGCTGTGATATCGCCGGACGGGATGTGTTGATCGTGGAGGACATCGTCGATACCGGCCGTACGGCGGCGGCCGCGCTGGCGTTGCTGGAATCCCGCGGCCCACGTTCAATCGAGGTTGTGACTCTGCTGGACAAGCCTTCGCGTCGTCTCATGGAAGTCAAGCCACGCTGGGTCGGATTCGAGATTGAGGACATATTCGTGGTTGGCTACGGGCTCGACCTGGATGGCCGGTTTCGCGGACTGCCGTATATTGCGAACGCCGACGCCCTGGATTTGAAAGGCGAGTCATAGCCCAATGCCGTTGGTCAGCGTTGACAACCGCAGCGTTTCACTGGACGTGCGAGGTAGCGGCAGCACCACGGTCCTGTTCATTCACGGCGTTGGGCCGGGCGGCGCGGCGTGGGACCTGGTCACCCAGGGATTGGCCGACACGTGCCGCGCGTTTGTGCTCGACCTTCCCGGTTTCGGCAGGAGCGAACGCGGGAATGCGACAGGCTCAGTCGACGACGCGGCAACCCTGGTGCACCGCGTGTTGCACGCGCAGGGTCAGACCGAGCCGCTGGCAATCGTGGGGCACGCTTACGGCGGGTTGGCGGCCCTGAACTTCGCGGCACGGTTTCCAAGCCACGTCACGAAGTTGGCGCTGATTTCGACGGCGGGATTCGACAGCAATCCGGCGGCAACACTGGGGCGACGGGACAGGATCACCGAGGCTGGATGGGACGCCGACACAGCCGACGCCTGGCTTCGCGCAGGTCTTGTTGAGGACCTGGCCGAGGCACACTTTGACGCCATGCGCGACGCCGCGGCGGGGGTGGACACAGACGTGATTTCCGGCTGTTTCGCGAGCAACGCTCGACGGGTGTTGCTGGAGGAGGCCTGCGAGATCGAAGCGCCCACGCTCCTGGTACGCGGCTCCGATGACCCGCTGGTAAGCGAGAGTGACCTGCAGATCCTAGCCGCCCGACTGGCCAGCGCGGAGGTGGTTTCGACGCCGGGCGTCGGGCATTGGCCGAGCCTGGAAGCGCCCGACGAATTGCGGGCCGAACTGGTGCGGTTCTTCGGCCTCTAACCGCGGGCACGTAGTGCTAGCCTTCGGGCCAACACGCGGACCACACAACGGATCCTCGGAATGAAATTCGTTCGTTACGCGACTGAATCCGGACTGGCCCTTGGCTCTCTGAAGGAGTCGGGCGCCGTTTACGCTGTCAGCGGCGACATGTTCGGCGACTACGAGGTTGGGGCTCAGGTCGGCACGGTGGATGACCTGGAGCTATTAGCGCCGGTCGATCCAGGCAACGTGATCGCCGTAGGGGCCAACTACCTGGCGCACATCCTGGAAGGCCACGACGAAGACGCCATTCCGAAGTTCCCGATGCTCTTCATGAAGCCGAATTCGGCCATCACCGGCCCCGGAGCGCCGATCGTGCTGCCGGACCCGGCGAAGTTCACCCAGTCGATGAACGACCCGGACCTGCAGAAGGATCCGTTCGGCGAGGTGCACTACGAGGCCGAACTGGTGGCGGTGATCGGGAAGACGTGCCGCAACGTCTCAGAGGAAGAGGCCCTGGACTACGTGCTGGGCTATAGCTGCGGCAACGACGTGAGCGCGCGCGGCCTGCAGGTCAAGGAAATGGCCACGGGCGTGCTGCTGATGAGCAAGGGCATGGATTCCTTCGCGCCGCTGGGACCGTGCATTGCCACCGATCTCGACCCGACTAACCTCGAAATCATGGCCAGGCTGAATGGCGAGGTGAAGCAACACAGCAACACGGACGACCTGCTATTTGGCGTGGCCGCCCTGATTGCCTACACCTCGCAGGGCGTGACGCTCAGGCCGGGCGACTGCATTTACACGGGCACCTGTGCGGGGCCGTCGGCCCTTTCGCCGGGCGACGTGATCGAGATCGAGGTGGAAGGCGTGGGGGTGCTGAGCAATCCGGTGGTGGCCGCCTAGCGGGCCACGGGTGCTAGCGGCATGATCCGCAGATTCGACCTGCCGTACGGCGAGGAGACGCTTGCCGTTCGCAGCATGGGCGTTGAAGTTTCGGGTGTCTACGCGCCCCGGCCCACACCGCCGGCGCGCGATCCCCGAGCGCTGATTCGAGAAGCGCTGGAAAACCCAATCGAGTCTGAATCGCTGCGCGAGGCGGCGCGCGGTAAATCCCGCGCTCTTGTCCTGATCGACGACATCACGCGGGAGACGCCGGCGGATTTGCTGCTGCCGCCGATCCTGAACGACCTGGAGACCGCGGGAATCGCGGCGGACGACATCCTGGTGATGATTGCGCTGGGTACCCACCGGCCGATGACCGATGCCGAGGTCAGGCACAAGGTCGGGGACGAAGTGCTGGCTCGGGTGCGGGTCACGCAGCACGATCACCGCACGGCGCCGCTGCGCGACCTGGGCGTGACGCCGAGCGGAACGCCGATCGAGGTGAACGAGCACCTGTTCGAGGCCGACATCGTGATTGGGACCGGCGCGGTGGTGCCTCACCACATCGCCGGATTCTCGGCGGGGGCCAAGATCGTGCAGCCGGGAGTTTCGGGCGCGGCCACGACGGCGGCCACGCACATGTTCAGCGCCAGGGCGCGGACGCCGTTGCTCGGACGAGTCGACACGCCGGTACGCGCCGAGATGGAGCTGATCGCCGAGCGCTGCGGTATGCGGCACGTGCTGAACGTGACGCTCAACGCCGACGGGCGGATCGTCACCGCTCGCTTTGGCGCCACGCGGCCTACCTATCGACGGACCGTCGAAGACGCCCGGCGCATCTACGGGGTTCACGCGCCTGCCGGACTGGACGCGGTGGTGGCCGGGTCGCACCCCTGCGACATTGAGTTCTGGCAGGCCCACAAGAGCCTGTATCCGGCGATGCTGATGGTGCGGCCGGGCGGGACGATCATCGTGGTGACGCCGTGCCCTGAAGGCGTGGCCGTGACGCACCCCGACATGCTCGAGTACACGGCGCAGCCAGCGGATGAGTTGTTGCGACGCTATGAAGGCAACGAGATCGACGACCGCGTGGCGGCGTCGCTAGCCGTGGCCTGGGCCAGGGTTCGGGAGTACGCGCGCGTGGTGCTGGTATCAGACGGCATCGCCCCGCACGAGGCGGCGGCGCTGGGGTTCGATACGGCGCCGGACGTGGAGACCGCGCTTTCAGCCCTGGCACGGACGAGCGGCACCACGCCGCAGGTGGGGGTGTTGACGCACGCACCGGACACGCTGCCGCTGGTGGCCTGAGGCATGGAGCGTTGGGCCGTCATCGCTGACGACCTGACCGGGGCGCTGGATACGGCGCTGCAATTTCGGAAGGCCGGTCGGCAGACCATGGTTTCGACCCGTCCCGGCGTCTGGCCAACCGGCGGAACAGTCGTTGCCCTGAGCACGGAAACCAGGCACGTTTCGGCCGCCAATGCCGCCGCGAGCGTAAGGGCAGCGTTTCACACGCTGCCCTGCGGAACGTCGGCACGGATCTACAAGAAAACCGATTCGCTGCTACGCGGGAACATTGGGGCCGAGTTGCGAGCGCTGTGCGAGGCCGTTGGATCGGGGCCGCTTGTGTTTGCGCCCGCCTATCCGACCGGCGGCCGCACGACGATCGATGGAATACACCGGCTGGAGGGCGTGCCGGTTGCCGACGCAGCGCCGGGACAGGACCCGGTAACCCCAGTTCGAGAGTCGCATATACCAGCCCTGCTGCGGGACAGCGGCGGCCTCAAGGCCGAGGGTGTGCCGCTGGCCGTCGTCCGAGGAGGCCAGGAGGCGCTGGCAGCCGAACTGACCAGGGCGAGCCGCAGTGGCGTCGAGGTCCTGGCGCCGGATGTCGAGACGGACGATGACTTGCAAGCCATCGCGTCGGCGCTGCGTGCTTCGGCCGACGGGCGCATCAGCGCGGGATCGGCCGGGCTCGCCGAACACCTGGCGCGAGCGGATCAGGATTCAGACCAGCCTGCGGACCTGGGACGTTCGGCGTGCGTGGCCGCCGTGGTGGGTACGCCGAGCGCGCATACCGCAGTACAGGTTGAGCGCGCGCTGGCCACGGGGTTTGCACGGCGGGTGCGAATTCGAAGTGGAGCGGACATTGAAGCCGCGATTCGAGAGATCCGCCTCCACCAGTCGAACGACCGGTTGACGATTTTCGATACGACGCTTGAGGGAACGGCGCCGCGGCCGGAGGAACGCCGGCGGCAGCTACGGTGCGTCGGCGATCTTTGCCGAGCCATCGTTGGCGACGTCGATCGGCCGGGCCTGATTCTCACCGGTGGAGATACGGCGCGCGCCGCACTGGACGCGCTGGAGGTGGATGCGATCGAGGTGCTTGGCGAGATCGAGTGGGGTGTGCCCGGTGGGCATGCGGTGCGCGGGACTCGACGGGTGGCGTCGGTGGTCACCAAGGGTGGGAACATGGGAGGTCCGGACGCTCTGACGACCGCCTTCAGGCGCCTATGCTCCGAGGTGAGCCATGCAGCATGACGACAGGTTCTAACGACCAGCGTCCGCTGATTGCCGTCACCATGGGCGACCCGGCGGGTGTCGGACCTGAGATCACGGCGAAGGCGCTGGCGAACCCGAAGATCCGGGGAGCCTGCCGCGCAGTCGTCGTCGGTGACTTGCGGACTATGGATCGGGCGGCCGATGCGGTGGGTGTCACCGCCGCCGCCGTCAACGTAGACGCATTGGACCAAGGGGGCGATGAGATTCAGGTCTACGACCCCTGGGGACGGGACTTGAGTGACGTGCCAGTGGGGATGGTCGACGCCAGAGCCGGCGCGGCCGCGGCGGAGGCGGTCATTCAGGCGACGAAACTTGCGCTGGACGGCCGCGTTGCGGCAATTGTGACCGCCCCAATCAACAAGGCCGCCATAAACGCCGCCGGATACCACTACGCGGGGCACACAGAGTTGCTGGCAGATCTGACGGACTCACCCGGCGCGCGCATGTTGCTGGTGGCGCCTGGGCTCCGGGTCATCCATAACAGCACGCACGTCTCGCTTCGCGAAGCCATTGACCGCGTCACCCGAGAGAACGTGCGCCATGTGATTGGGTTGCTGAACGAGACGCTGCGGATGATGGCGGTCTCAGAGCCGCGGATTGCCGTCTGCGGCCTCAATCCGCACGCGGGAGAAGGCGGTCTCTTTGGCCACGAGGATGATGCGTTCATTCGGCCGGCAATTGACGATGCGCGGAACGACGGCCTAGACGTGACCGGGCCCGAGCCGGGCGACACCGTGTTCAACCGGGCGCGTAATGGAGCGTTCGATGGGGTGGTGGCGATGTATCACGACCAGGGACACGTGGCGGTGAAGGTCGCCGGGTTTTTTGACGGCGTGAACGTGTCGGTCGGTTTGCCCATCATCCGGACGAGCGTGGACCACGGCACGGCCTTTGATATTGCCGGGCAAGGGGTGGCGCGGGCGGATAGTATGGAGATGGCCATTGAGATTGCCGCCACCATGGCCGTCAGCGACGGACGCTCGGCGGCCCCGGAGACTGCCTGATCTGATGAATGCGCCTTTGCAGCTTGCCCAGTTGGTGCTTTCCGTGATCGTGATTGCCGCGGTTCTGATCCAGTTGCGCAACACAGGCATGGGCTCGGCTCTGGGCGGAAGCGACAGTTCGTTCTTTCATGCCCGGCGCGGGGTCGACCGGCTGACGTTTAACTTCACGATTGGCGCGTCAACGCTGTTCTTCCTCGTTTCAATCCTGGCCGCCGTCCTCCAGTAGGTCGTCGCGTACGAGGGACGCGTCGCAGATCAGGGCATACGAACAGCGGCGACAGACCTGAGGGTCCTCCGGGCGATTCGGCGCTTGCCAGAATGGATCGAATTGTCTCGCCTCGATGCCAACAACGATTTCAGTTGCTCGGGCCGCAAACTGTTCGAGGTCCTCGCGGCCGTATGTCCCATGTAGCTGCTGGACGAATGGCGGATCTTCGCGAACCAGCACGTCCACCCGTACCTGGGGAATGAAGAACGGCGCGGGCAGGCAGCCTGGACGAATTCGAGATCCGGCCCTGAAGACTCCGTAGCCGATCGCGTAGCACTGGAGTTGCAGGTCCCGATCGGGATATGTCTCGGGGTAGGCCCGCCACGAGGTCTTGTGGTCGATCACCACGCCGTTGCGGTCGATGAGGTCGACGGTGCCGACGAGTTGGACCTGGACAGCTGGAATGTCGAACCGAAATCTGTGCTCAATCAGATGCGGAATGACTCGGGGAGCGACTTCGGTCAGGTAGAGCTCCAGGACTGATTGGCCTGACGCGTAGGCGTTCTCGAACTCGTCTGACACTGGTCCCGATGCAGCCCCGGGCGGAAGTCGAGCGTCCCAAACGTCGTCGTAAATTTCGGCGGCCTCATCCAGATCCAGGTCATAGCCGCCGCGTCGTTTCTCCTGAAAGTTGCGCTCGAGGGCGGCATGGACCGCCTGGCCGACAAGTGACGCGGGCGAGTCGGAGGTTGGGATCCGTTCCACGTAACGCATCCGATACTGGAGCGGACAGGTGTCGTACGTGCGTAGCTGTGTGGGAGAGATTGACCGGAGTTGCCTTTGCATATCGAGCCGCATGCTGAATAGTGTTCGCGCAATCCTAAACGCGGTCCGTCAAGGGTCTCTGAGCGCTGGGACAGCCGGCAGGCAAAGACTGCGCGCATGGTGAGCGACCGGCCCGAAGCTTCGGTGGTGATCGTGACCTGGAATGGGTTGCGCCACCTTGAGCGCTGCCTGCCAGCACTGCATTACCAGACCGGAGTGACGTTCGAGACCATCGTCGTGGACAACGGCAGCACGGACGGTACGTCGGAGTGGATTGCCGGCGAGTATCCGCAGGTCGTGCTGGAGCGCCTGGACTCGAATCACGGGTTCTCCGAGGCCAACAACATCGGGTTTGGACTGGCGCGAGCGGAACTGGTTGCCACCCTCAACAACGACGCTGTTCCCGATCCCGCCTGGCTGCAGTCGCTGGTTCAGGCCGCGAATGAGCATCCCGAGGCGGGGTCGTTCGGCAGCCGAATCGTGCTGGACCGGGATCCCAACATCATCGACTCGGCCGGCGTGGTAACCGATGTACTGGGCATCGCCTGGGACCGGCACAACGCGGAGCCGGTTGGTGTCGATGCCGCCGGGGAGATTTTCGGCGCCTGTGCGGGTGCCGCGCTGTACCGGAAGGCGTTGCTGGACGAGACGGGCGGATTCGATCCGACGTTCTTCGCCTACCTGGAGGATGTGGACCTGGCATGGCGTGCCCGTTGGTTGGGCTGGACGGCGCGCTATGTTCCGGAAGCTCGGGTGGTTCATGCGCACTCGGCTACGGGTGCCGAAGAGTCGCCTTTCAAGACGTTTCACCTGGGTCGCAACAAGGTTTGGACGATCGCCAAGAACCACCCGACGCGAGCGCTCTTGATGTACGGGCCGCTGTTGGTGGCTTACGACCTGGCCTCGCTGCCGATCACGATGACGCGCCAGCGGAGCCTGGCGGCGTTGCGCGGGCGGCTGGCCGGGCTGCGCTCGCTGGGGGAGGTGCTGAAGCAGCGAAAGCAAGTGGCGGCCCGCCGGCGCGTCGCCTGGGATGACATTCGTCCGTATGTCAACGGCCCGTCGTGGCCGTGGGACATATGGCGACGCCAGCGACGGTTGCGGCAGGCGGTGGCGACCGACGATCCGAGAACTGCCTCGGACGCTCGCTGATAGACTCGCGCACTCGGGGCGTGGCGCAGGCTGGTAGCGCACCTGACTGGGGGTCAGGAGGTCGCCGGTTCAAATCCGGCCGCCCCGACCAGCGTCCAAACTTGTTACGTGATGGCCGCATCGCGCCGGCTCTGCCATACACCATTCAAATTGGTTCGATTTGAGGCTAGGCGGCGTTGCTCCAGCTTTCGATGAAGTCGTCCAGGTCGAAATCGGCGGGCATGTGCTCTTGCGCCCAGCGGGAGGGTTTGCTCGCGAGGCTTGGCACGAAGTGCTCGGTCTCCGTTTGGAGCCGGGCGTCCAGCGGTGCGAAGCGCTGTCCAAGCAGCTTCGTTTCGGCGGGGGTGAAGCGCCGGGCCAGGGCCTCGAGGTTGCTGATGCTGAAGGTTTGCTCGCCTACGGCTGACGCGCGCTCGCGTTCCGGAAAGTTGGCTAGTTCCGGGCGCTTGAGCGCGCCCATCCGGCGAGCCAGTTTCGACAGAAGGACCACGCAGACCATCCGCCCGGTGACGCCTGGATGCAGCAGGGCCAGAGCCTTCCGGAATGCTTCCGGATTTCGGTCGAGAATCGCACGGTAGAACGATTCGATTCGATCATCCTCGCGTTCAGCCAGTTCAATAAACCGACGGAGGCCCGCCTGTCCCTCCGCCGATAGATGCGTGACGAAACCCGGCTCCCAAAGGAAACGGGAGCCATACGGATACGACTGGCCACCGAACGAGGTGTACCTGAGATGGACGATGCGCCGCAGCCTGGTGCTGTAGTTGCTGGGCCAATGCAGGATGGTGTTGATGTAGATCACGCCGTCGCCGGCCTCGAGCCTGACCTGCGTACAGTCCGACAGCCTGGCGCGCGGGTCGTTCAATAGCTCCTGGTTCTCCCGTGCCGTGTTCAGACGCCGATGACTGCCGGGGACGACCCACAGGACATCGTCGTCGTACAACGGGATGTTCCACTGCACGGAGCTTGGACCGTTGGCCAGCATGTCGGCCTGTAAACCCGCCAGGGGCGCATTGTTTGTTGGCCCGTGGCTTACATCGCGATGCCACAAGTCGGGTCCATAGGCGACCTCCGGATTGCACAGCAGGATCATCTGCTTCAGTCCCACGTCGCGGGTGCCAAGCGCCTGCCGGCTAACACCGAGCGTGTTTTCGTGGAGACAGAACTCCACCGAGTTGGCCGTCGCTGCATCTATGACGGTTTGAAACGCGAGGCGAGGCTGCTTGGCCGCGTAGGCGAAGCAGCCCGGGTCGTCGGGATCTCGTGCCCAATTTGCCTGCTGCCGGTCCACCAGCGTTTCGAAGCTGGCGCGCAACTCGTCCAGCCGTTCGGGTGGAACGACGTTCTTCAGAATCACGAAGCCGTCGTCGAGGAGTTGCTCGGTATCGATCTGGATGGGCTGTGCTCCGGCGGCGCGGGCGCCGCAGTCTAGACCGGACGTGTGGCTTCAAACAGCCGGCCAGGGTGAACACCTAGCCTCCCGTCTCCCGGCGTGGCCACAATATTGGCCGGTGGTCGGCCGAACAGGCTCCGCTCCGCTAGCGACTGTAGGTTCGTCCCTTCCAGCCGCCGCCAACGCCGGCGTAGTGCCGGCGTGCCGAGTCCAGCGTCATGGCGACATAGAGGACAGCGGAGAGCGGTAGCGTAGCCGCCCGAATAGCCGAACCTCCGTACCAGCGGGTCATTGGTGTGTAGCTAAAGGTCAACAGGCCCCATCCAAGAAGTCCAACCGCGAGTGCCGTCAGCGACGGCTCAAGGGCGGCTCCGGCCAAGAGACCGACGCCTGCGACAACGACTGCGATCGGCGGCGCGAGGAATGTCAGAAGCAGCCCGACGACTGTCCCCAGGAGTCGTATTGGCGAGTAGGCCAACTGGGTGTAGGCCGTCCGCGCCACCACGTGCCAGACGCCGGATAGTCCGGCGTAGCCGCGAACGCTGTGGACGTCGCGCCCCAGTCCCAGCCAGGTGCGGCCGCCAGCCTGCTTGATGCGGGCGGCCAGGGCGCAGTCGTCGATGATCTCGCCACGGATCGACTCGAAACCACCGATCCGCTCAAGTGTTCGCCGGCGCACGAGCACACAGCCACCGGCGGCCGCGGCGGTCTTTTGCTTGGGGTCATTGGACCAGCGAAAGGGGTAGAGCAGTCCAAAGAAGTACACAAACGCCGGTACCAGCAGTCGCTCGAACGGCGTGGCCGCCCGCAGATGCGCCATAACCGATGCAAGGTCCAGATTGCGGTGTTCGGCCATGCCGACCAGCCGCCGCAAAAGATCGGGCGGATGCGCGATGTCCGCGTCCGTCAGGAGGATGTACTCGCACCGTCGGGCCAAGTTGGACGTCGCGCCGGTGTGCATGGCCCAGACCTTTCCGGCCCAGCCATCGGGGAGTGGAGAGGCCGCGACGACATGTAATCCAAGACCGGTGGAATCGGCGCCTAGGCCCGCAGCAACGTCAGCGGTACCGTCAGTGCTGGAGTCGTCCACCACGACGATCTCCAAGCGGCCGGGATAGTCCTGGTCCAGCAGCGTGGGCAGGGTGGACGGAAGCACGGCCGCTTCATTGCGCGCAGGCACGACCGCGGTCACGGTAGGCCAGCGGTCCGGATCCACGTCCGGCAACGATGTCGGCAGTTGCACGTCGGTTCGCCAATACCATCCGCGACCGAGCAGCAACCAGATCCACGCGCCCGCAGCAGCAACTGCCAGCCCCGTGAGGACTGTCAGCCAGATAGCGATTTGCGTTCGTCCGTTGACCCGGCGGGGTCAGTCCGCGCGGGTAATCCAGAAGCGCAGGGCTCGGTCGTCCCCGACCGTGGCCAGCAGCGCGCCGTCGGGGCTGTAGGCAAGCGCTCGGATCCAGTCGATGTGCGCATCGATGGCGCGTCCGAGTTTCAGGCTGCCGGTGGGGTCGCGCCGAAGAGCGAGCTGATAAGCGCCAACGGCCAGTTCGCCCCCGTCGGGTCCGTACGCCAGCGACGTGATGAGTCCCACCTCCGGCTCGATCTCTCGCAGCAGGCTGTTGGAGCCACTTGCCAGAATCTTGATCGTGTCGCCGTCCGCCAGCGCCATTTCGGCGACCTGCGGATCGAAGCGAATTGCCCGGATCCAGTCGTCGAATCCCGTTAATCGGAGCCGCTCGACTCCCGTCCCTGCATCCAGGAGCAAGACCTCACGATAGGTGCCTACCGCCGCAAGGTCCGTTCCATCCGTGGCGAGCGACGTGACGGGACCGGATCCAATTACCACCCAGTTCTCGGCTCCGTTGCTCGGATCCAGCCTGCGGACGACACCGCGGGCGTCGCCGGCCAACAGGTAGCCGTCCGCTGCAAACGTCAGCGCGGTGACGCTGTCCGGCACGACTGGAGCCTCTGCAAGAAGCGTCCCCTGGGATGAGTCCCAAATCCGCACCCGCCCGTCGTCTCCACCGGAGGCCACGAAGAGTCCGTCCGGCGAATAGGCCACGGCTCGCGCCGGTCGGTCGTGAGCGGCGATGGATGCCTGGATCGCGCCGTCGGTCCCGACGATCACGAGCGAGCCGTCATCCAGGACGGCCGCCACCGACGTACCGTGGGGCCTGTAGTCCACGGCATTGACCGGCGCGGGCAGGGCGGTTTCGGCGGCCAGTTCCGAGAGGGCCGTCAGCCACACGCCAACGTCGCCGTCCCAGCTCCCCGACAGCAGGATCTCGCCGTCCGGGCTGAAGCTGAGCCCCTGCACGTCAGTCGTGTGGCCAGTCAGGCTGTACAACCTTCTGGCAGTGGCGACATCCCAGACACCCACCGTTCCGTCGCTCGAGGAGGTGGCCACTCGACGCCCGTCCGGGCTGAACGCCACCTGCCACACGGAGTCGCTGTGTCCAGCGAGCGTGGCCAGCGCCGATCCGTTAGTTGCATCCCAGAGCACGGCCGTGTTGTCGTCGGCGCCAGTTGCCAGGCGCGTGCCGTCGGGGCTGATGGCCAGGGATAGCACGGCCCGCGAGTGCTGCTCGACGAACTCGAGCAGGCGCTCGCCCGTTGCCATGTCCCAGATATCCGCCCTGGCCCAACCGGAGGTTATGAGGCCGCCGCCGTCGGGTGTAAACGCGACGCCATTCGACCAGGCGTCAATGTCGTCGAACTCGGCAATGTGCTCACCGGTCGCCACATCCCACACATGGGCCGCGGCGTAGGTCGTCGCAGCCACCAGCGTTCCGTCCGGACTAAAGGCCACGCTTGTAAACCAACGTTCGTCAGCCTGGAGCACCTGTACCTGCTCGCCCGAGCGGGTATCCCAGAGCCGCACGGTGTCGTCCTCCGACGCGCTGGCGACCAGCGCGCCGTCAGGCGAGAAGGCGACTTCGTAGATGCCGTCGTAGTGGCCCTCGAGTTCATGAATCGGCGTCAGGGTCGTCCGGTCCCAGATCACGACCCGACGGTCAAATCCACCGGTAACGAATGTGGAACCTGATGGGTCGAAGGCCACGCTGGTCACCAGGGGACTGTGGGCTTCCACCAGTCGTCGGGGAATGCGCGGCGGGGCCACCGGCATGGTCGCCGCCACGGGAATCATCCCGGCCTGTTTGAAGTGGTCGCCGGCCGGAGCCAGTTGAACCTTCCCTTCGTGCAGGCGCAGGACGGCTCGCTGAGATCGCAGCACGCCTCCCTCAGGTATGGACCTGTATCCCAGCGGCAGTCCGAATCGAGAAAGAGCGTCTGGGGCGGCTCGCCAGAAGTCGGTGATTTCCGAGGCGGCAGTCAGCGCTTCCAGCCGTGCCAGCGGTCCGGCCTCGGCGGGTAGGGACGTGCCAGGGGGTACGCCCTTGAAGTCAAGCAGCCAACGATCATGTCCCGCCGCGGACAGCACGTCGTAAATGTTGGTTGGGCGAACTTCGCCGTCGGGGCCTGTCTGAAGTACGGCCCGTTGAAAGGCTTGGTAGACGAACGGCGCTTCGTGCCAGGGCCGCGAAATCGGAAAACCAAGAGTCTCATGACTTCCCAGTTCCTCGTAGGCGGTCCAGAACTGAGCGTCTCGCGCGTCGACGACCGCGTAACCAAGACCGCCCCCGCCGCCGGTCTGCGTGTAGAAGAAGCCTCGTTGGAGCGGAAAGCTAGCGGGAGTGGACGCGGCGCCAACTGTTGGAAATGCAAGCAGCGCGAAGGCCAGCAGAACTGCGATGCCTCCACGAAGCTGTCTGCCCATCAGCGTCGCCCGATCCACAGTTGCGCCGCCTGCCGAAACTGGCGGAGCACTAAGGCAATGCCTTTCGGCAGCCAAGCGTCATGCGCAATCCCCGCGGCTAGCCCGACCGAAGCGCTGCGCGTAGCGCCGGAGCGAGTTGGGGCTGCCGGAAGTCATAGCCAATGTCCAGGAGCTTACGCGGGATGACCCGCTGGCTGGAGAGCAGCGCTTCCCGCGCAAAATCGCCAAGCGCCACCTTCAGCATCGGCGAGGGTATCGGAAGAATCGCCGGGCGTCGCAACTCTCGGGCCATCGTCTGTACAAACTCTCGGTTGGTCACATTCTCCGGCGCCGCCACGACGATGGGCCCGCTCAGCGTCTCCGCAGCAAGGGCCAGCCGAATGGCGCCCACCACGTCGGCCAGGTCAACCCATGGCCAGAAATGCCGGCCGGACCCAAACCAACCGCCAAGCCCAAGCATCACGGGAAGCCGCATTCGCGCCACAACGGGCGATCGGGCATCGATTACCGGCGCCAATCGAGCAATCGCAACCCGGATTCCGGCCTCGGCTGCGGGCCGGGTTGCGGATTCCCATTCGACGGATACACCAGGGAGGAATCCCTGTCCCGGTGGGCTTGCCTCGTCCAGTACTTCATCGCCGCGGTCACCGTAGTAGCCAGTCGCGCCAGCGCAGACGAGAATCTCAGGCCTTCGCGACAAGCCCGCGATGGCTCTCGCCAGCGTGTCCGTACCGTGCACCCGGCTTTCCCTGATTCGTCGTCTTTTTTTGGCTGTCCACCGCAACGCGCTGATCGTCTCGCCGGCCAGATGCACCACTGCATCCGTGCCCTCCAGCCCGGAATGATCGACGTCCCCGGTCTGCGGGTCCCAACTGATGTCGCCGGGCTGTACGCTCCCGGTGGCTGGTCGTACCAGGCGGACGACCTCGTGTCCGCCAGCGCGAAGGTTGGCGACAAGCGCCGACCCGATCAGCCCGGAAGAGCCGCTGACGGCGACGCGCATTTATGTCAACTCACGGTCAGACCGTACGGGCGCCTTCGTTATACACGTGCGCCGGCGGTCGTCGTAAGTCCCAGATCAACCCGGTCCAACTCAACATGGTGAGCAGATAGTGGGTGACGTCGATCTCCCACCAGAAGAACCCGTTGCGCTCGGAGCCGGGATAGCGATGATGGTTGTTGTGCCACCCTTCGCCCAGCGTGATCAGCGCGAGCAAAAGGTTGTTTCGGCTGGTGTCCCTGGTGGGAAAGCGTCGGCTGCCCCACATGTGCGCGCCGGAATTGATCAGGTAGGTGGTGTGCAGCAGCATCACCGTGCTGACCACGAAGCACCACACGAATATCTGAAGCCAGGTAACGCCCGTGGTCGGAAACGCACGCTCCAGCCAGAATCCAAGCGCGATCGTGCCTCCGGCGTAGAGCAGCGTGCTGCCGAAATACCACCGGTCGAGCCAGCGAAGCTCCGGGAACCGGACCAAGTCCTTTACCTCTTCCCAGCGGGTGTCGTCGCGGTTGTAGGCGAGCAGCCAGCCGATGTGTGCCCACCAGAACCCGCCCTTGAGCGGTGAGTGCACGTCCTCCTCCTCGTCGGAGTGCCGGTGATGAAAGCGATGGTGGCCCGCCCACCACAAGGGACCCTTTTGAATCCCCAACGTGCCCAGCAGCGCCATGACAGCCTGAAAGACCCGGGTGGTCTGAAACGTGCGGTGAGAGAAATATCGGTGGTAGAAGCCCGTAATGAAGAAGACGCGCATCCAATAGAACCCGAGGCAGGCCACGACGGCCGGCCAGCTGACACCGGCGATGAACGCCGCGAGCACGCCGAGATGCAGAGCAATGAAGCCCCAGTTGTGCCGAATGGCCTGCCAGGCCGTATAGCGCTGCTCGATTCGCTTCGGAATCTTGAGCTTCTTGAGCGTCAGGCCCTCCCGCGAAGGCTCAAGGCTTGTATCCGTCACCAGCCAGTCATCCCCCTGTGTGCCGCGCCGCTTGCGCGGCGGCCACGATACGTCCAAATCGAGGATGCGCAAAGCGCGGTCGCCTCGCAAGCTCGCCCTCGAGGGTCAGGCGCGAACAAGCAACCATAGAAACAGGGCAAGTCGCATCGTCCGGAACCTAGGCGGCTCGCACGCAGCGCCGGTGCTTACGCGCCGGCGCGCGCTGCAGAACCCGGCGCTTCGGCTCGCTCGATCAGCACCTGAACGTCGCGAACGGTCTCCGTCTCGAAACTCGCGGCGCAGGACGCGAGATAGAAGTCCCACATCCGAATGAAGCGGTCATCGAAACCGAGCGATCGTACTCGTGCTTCGGCCCGCCAGAATCGACGTCGCCATTCATCGAGCGTCCGCACGTAGTGTGGCCCAATCTCGTCGATGGCCCGCACCGCCAGAGCCTGCCCACCGCGCCGCACCGATTGCCGAATCTCGACCACCGCCGGCAGGACACCGCCGGGAAAGATGTACTTGCTGATCCAGCCCGAGGCCCGCATCCCGAGGGCGGCATCGCGATCCTGGATGCCAATCGTTTGCAGCAGCATGGCCCCGCCGGGCCGCAGGACGCGCTCGCACGTCGCAAAAAACTCGTCCCAATACTCCCGGCCAACGGCTTCAAACATCTCGATCGAGACCACTTTGTCGAACGTCCCCTCGACGTCTCGGTAGTCCGAGTAGACGATTCGCACCCGGTCATCCAGCCCGGCAGCAGCCACCCGCTGGCTGGCTAGCCGATGCTGCTCACGCGACACGGTAATCCCGACGACATGGCAGCCGGTGATCTGCGCGGCGTGGATAGCGAAGCCGCCCCAGCCGCAGCCGATCTCCAGCACGCGGTCGCCCGGCCCGAGATCCAGCTTGCGGCAGACCAGGTCGAACTTGGCCTGCTGGGCTTCGCCCAAATCGTCGCAGCCGTCCCAGATCGCGCAGGAGTACGCCAGCGACTCGTCCAGGAATAGCCTGAAGAAGTCGTTCCCGAGGTCATAGTGCGCCTGGATGTTCTGCTCGCTGCCCGCGCGGGTATTGCGTCGGCGGGTGTGGCGCCACAGATCACGCAGCCGGCGCGGCAGCGACATCGCGGCATCCAACCGCACTCGCTGCGCATTGGCCAACGCTCCGCTCAGCACGCCTCGGAGATCCGGGCTGGACCACAGTCCGTCCATATAGGCCTCGCCCGCGCCGGTCGATCCGCCAACGAGCATCCGCGTAAAGGCACGGTCGTCGTGAATCTCGGCCCGTGCAATCCCACCGCGTACCGGGTCGCCCACAGCGAATATGGCGCCGTCAGGCAGGCGCAGCTCGAGTCGTCCGTATTGCCAGCCGCGCAGACTGTTCAGGACGAGCGCGCGGGCTATCCGGTCAATCGCGTGGGACAGAATCAGACGAACAGACATTTGCCGCGGACGTTCGATTCTGCCACGCAGTCCGCCAGCTGAATCAGTCGCCGAGCCCTGACGCGCAGCCTTCACAACGTGTGCTGCCTGCGCCCGGGATTGGGCCTTCCGCTCCGTGGCATGCTGAGCCGCGCGACGCGCGTCATCCTGCAATGCGCGCTGTCGGTCGGAGGCATGGCATGGCAGAGGGAATGCGAATCGCGACGGGTCAGTTCAGCGAGCCGACGCCGGACATCCTGCAGTTCGCCGCGCAGATGGGGGTCAGCGGCATCGTCCTCAACTCACCGCGCCTGCCGGGTGGCGAACGCTGGGAAGTCGAGGACCTGGTGCGGCTGCGCCAGCGGGTAGAGGCCCACGGGCTGAAGATTGAGTCCATCGAGAACGTTCCGCATCACTTCTATGACTTGGCCATGCTTGGTCTTGAGGGCACCGACCGGCAGATCGCCAACTACCAGGCGACCGTTCGCCACATTGGCGAGGCGGGAATCTCTATCCTCGGCTACCACTGGATGCCCAACGGCGTATGGCGCACGGAGCCCAAAGTGATCCGCGGCGGCGCCGTGGCCACGGCTTTCGACGCCGCGACCGTTACCTCCAACTCGCCCACGCATGGCCGAACCTTCAGCTCCGACGAGATGTGGGCCAACTACGCGCGCTTTACCGACGCCGTTCTGCCCGTGGCCGAAGCCAGCGGTGTGCGGCTGGCGCTGCACCCTGACGATCCACCAGTCCCGTCACTCGGCGGCGTGGCTCGCCTGATGCGCTCGTTCGATGGATTCAGGCGAGCCATGGAAATCGCTGACAGCCCCAACAACGGGTTGGACTTCTGCATGGGCTGCTGGTCGGAGATGGGCGAGGATGTGCTGGCCGCCATGCATCACTTCGTGTCCGAGGACCGCCTGTTCTACGTGCATTTCCGGGACGTGCAGGGCACGGTTCCGGTCTTCAACGAGTGCTTCCTCGGCGAAGGCAACGTGGACATTGCCGCCGCCATGCGAACCCTGTACCACGCAGGCTTCACTGGGTTCCTGATCGATGACCATGTGCCGAAAATGGTGGATGACACGCCCTGGGGACACCGTGGCCGAGCCCTGGCGACCGGCCAGATGATGGGACTTCTCGAGGCGATCAAGGCGGAGGGACCACCAAGCGCGTCCAAAGCGCCAGCCGCCGCCTGACCCGCAGCCTCGGAGGTAACACCGTGCGAATCACGCAGGTACGAGCCGTCAACCTGAACATTCCGCGAACGCCTCCCACGTCGAAGCCACGACGGCCCGGGTGGAATTCACATGCACGGCGCGCGCTGCCGATCAACAAGTACCCGGAGTTCTCTCGAATGCACGGTCGAATGCCGGGCGCCAATACCTGGGAACGGGTGTGGGTGCAGGTGACGGCCGAGGATGGAACGTGGGGCCTGGGCGAGTGCAGCTTCGGCGAGCCGGTAGCCGCCCTGGTCGACTTCCACTTCGGGCCACTGCTGGAAGGCCGGGACTGCCTGGCGCTGGAGTTCCTGAACGATCTGATGTGGCGATCAACCCAGCGATTTGGCGCGGGCGGGATCGCAACAGTCGCGCAGTCAGGCATCGATCTCGCGCTGTGGGACCTCAAAGGCAAATTGCTGGGTCAGCCGGTGTACTCGCTGATCGGGGGTCCCTGCCGCGAGAAGGCGCTGGTGTATTGCACCTCGGACGATCTGGACTGGTCGCAGGAGCTCGGATTCAAGTGCTTCAAAGTCTCGAATCCCGCGCACTATGACGAAGGCATCGATGGAATCAACCTCGTTGAGGAGCACATTGCGAGAGCCCGGGAGGCAGTCGGCCCCAATGCCGAACTGATGTACAACCCGGTCATGAGCTTCAACGTGGAGTTCACGGTCAGGCTGGCCGAGCGATTGCGTCCGTACAACCTGCGCTGGCTGGAGGAGCCGCTTATTCCAACGGACCTTGAGGGGCATATCGAGCTGCGAAAGGCCATCAACTGGGTGCCGCTGGCGACGGGCGAAGATCACCACGGTCGATGGACCTTCAGACAGCTCGTGGAGCACCGGGCCGTGGACGTGTTGCAGCCGGACTTGATGTGGTGCGGTGGCCTGTCGGAAGCGTTGAAGATTTACACCATCGGCGAAGCAGCCGGGATCATCACGATTCCCCACGCAGCCGTCGCCACACCCTGGGGACAGCACTTTGCGATTTCAATGCCGGAGTCGCCGATGGCGGAGTTTTGGATGGGCAGCGATCCCGGCATACCGCTCGAAGATGTGTGGCCGACTCCAGGACTGGCTGTTCCCAAAGACGGCTACATCCGGCCGAGTGACGCACCGGGCTGGGGCATGGAGATCGATGAACGGTGGATCACGCCCTGGGACCACGCGGCAGCACCCAGAGCGCGAGGGTTGATCTGAGGGCCCTGCAGAGAACGTGAGTCCCCAGGCGCATGGAGCTACTCGCCAAAGAATGTGAACTTTCAAGCACTTGGTGACCTCCGAGCACTTGAGGTGTGGCTAGAGTATTTATCACGGGTTCGAAGCAAATCTGATACAAGAGGGCGTCCTGGTTTTCGAACCGAAGCATCTGTAAGCGGCAGGAGCCAATAGGAGGGAATACATGAGAATTGAACCACGCGCTTGGCTGGCCGAGTTTGTCGGCACGCTGACGCTCATCTTCATCGGCTCCCTGAGCGCGGCGGTCGCGTTCGAAGCGCTTGACGGCGGCACGGGCGGCGTCGTGTTGGCCGGCCTGGCTCACGGTCTCATCCTGGTCGCGTTGATCTACGGAATCGGCGCCGCCTCTGGCTGCCATATCAACCCGGCCGTCAGCATCGCGCTGGCTGCCATTGGCAAGTTTGAGTGGCGCTCACTTCCCGGTTACATCGTGGCGCAACTTGCCGGCGCGGTCGTTGGCGCCTTGCTGCATGCCGCGATTCGCGCCAAGGGTGCCACGCACTATGGGCTCCCCCTGCCGGGAGCCGACGTCGGCGCGGGACAGGCGCTTCTACTCGAAGCAGTGCTCACGTTTTTCCTCGTGTCAGTGATCATTGGCGCCGCGGTGAGTGGCAAGGCGACGAAGGGCTTTCACGGGCTTGCCATCGGTCTCACGCTGGCCGCCAGCTGGCTCGTAGGTGGAGCCCTGACCGGAGCCGCGCTGAATCCCGCGCGGTCCTTCGGCCCCGCCATCGTGGCCCTTAACTTTGATTCGATCTGGATCTACTGGGTTGGGCCGATCGTCGGCGGGCTGATCGCTGCCGGCGCTGGGCTCTATCTGCACAATCTCAGCCAGGAGAGCGAATCGGGCTGAACGCAATCGAGCGCCGCGCCTTCCGATACGATGGCGCGGCGCTCGCCTGGTCCAGAGAGATGCGCTCAGGCGATCAGTTCGGCGTAGCGCCTGGCCTGGGCGATGAAGTCCACGCCCACATCCTCGCTGAACGCATCCGCCAGGCGTCGATAGATCGCCCCCACGTTGCCATCGCCAATTGGCGCCCCGTTGAAGCGTGTGGCCGATATCAGGCAGTAGGGCGTGGTTGTGAAGAAGGCCTCATCGGCCGTGGCCACGTCGTAGGGCTCGAAGTCAGCTTCGCGCGCGGGGATACCAAGCTCACTCGCCAGCGCCAGGGTCGTGTCGCGGGTGACGCCGCGAAGCACGCTGTGGCCGCGCGACGTCAGCAGCTCGCCGTTGCGCACGATGAAGAAGTTCGAGCCGGTGCCCTCGGTGATGAAGCCGTCTTCGCCCTGCAGTACCACAAAGGTGTCGGCTGCCTGGGCGGCGATTTCCTGATTGGCGACCTGGTAGTGAAGGCGCGACCGGCTCTTGATCTTGGGATCCAGCAGGCGGGACGGTATCGCGCGCTGGCGCGGCACCACGGCATTCAGTCCCTCGTCGTACAAGTAGGCCAATTCGCCCAACATGCCGTCTAGGGGATAGGTGTAGATCAACACCGAGGGGCCGGTGTGTGCGACTGAACTTCGGTAGCGCCCCAGGACCCCCGGAGAAATCTGGTGCACGATTGAGAAGTCGATTTCGGGATCGTAGGCCTCCCGGTTTCGCTCAATGAGTTCGCCGGTGAGGCCGGCGAGTTCGTCCATGGAAACGTCGCATGGCACACCCGAGGCGCCCAGCGACGCGTCGAGCCGTTCCAGGTGCGCGTCCAACCGGAAGGGTTCGTGCAGAAAGGTACGTGTGGTTTCGAACACCGCATCGCCCCAGACGAGGGACGAGTCAAAGATGGAGATCGCGGCGTCGCGCTCCGGTACCCAATCGCCATTGAGATAAACGACGCGGCCGGGTCGACTGTCTTCACTCATTCGCCGTACTCCGCGGTGTAGATGTCCTGAACGATTTGCAAGGCGCGTAGGCTCGGCAGGACATCGGCGATCGTGGGGTTTGGTTCCCTCTGCTCGTCCAGCGCGGCAAAGAACTCGCGGTCCTGGGCCGTGATGACGTCGTGCGGCACGACCTCGGTCATCCCGGCGTCAAAGATCAACCCGTCCTTGCCGACAAGTGTCCCTGTCGCATAGTTGGCCGCGATTGTGTTTTCCTCGCCGATGAAGAAGGCGTCGTCGAGCGCCTGGTGAGTGTTGTAGGACAGCGAAATGCTCCCTACGACACCACTGGCGGTCTTCAGAGCTATCGAGATGTCCATCGGAATCTCGAGGTGGTGATGTGGGGGACCCAGCTTCGCCGAGACTTCGGCTTCAGTGACTCCCAACACCCACATCCAGGCGTCCATGGCATGGCCGCCGTGATGCCAGATCAGGTTGTCGGTCCAGCTTCGCTGGTAACCCACCCAATTCACGTTGAGGCGACGGATGAATCCGTAGCGCTGCAGCGCGTGGTGAACGGTGAGTTCTCCGCCCGCAATCATGGCGCGCATGCGCAGCATGGCCGGCTGAAAGCGACGAGTGTGAGCGGCCATGACCGGCGTGTTTGCCGAGTGGGCAGCTTCCTGTATCGCTATCGCGTCGGCCAGCGACGTGGCCACGGGAATCTCCAGCAACGTCGGCAGCTTGCGCTCCAACGCTGCTTCGGCGTGTGCGCGGTGAAAGTCGCTGGGCGACGTGATGACGACGACGTCGACCGCCGGATCGTCTAACCCGCGTTCCAGGTCGATGCCATGCCGCGCGAAGCCAGCTTCGGCGGCAAACTCGGAGACCTGCGATTCGCGGCGTCCAACCACGTGATACAGGGTGTGGCCCAGCTCGCGAAGGGCGCGCGAGTGGAATCCGGCGATGCTGCCGGACCCCACCATCAATACGTTCACTACGACGTTTTCCTTCAGAGCGACGGCAACTCAACCCGTAGCCTAGGATGAGCCGTTCGCAACAGAGCTAGCGTACCGTGCCCCCCCGACTATCCGTTTGGGCGTATCCCTGGGACCTGGCCGACGAAGGCGTGGAGACGGCGCTGGACTGGCTGGTGGCGCACGGGTATGACGCAGTCGAGCTCTGCCCCAACTACCACGCGATATCGACCTTCTCGCCTCGAAATCGCCGGCGCTCCCAGTTCTACTCGGAACAGGGGGCGGTCTACTTTCCGGCCCGCGCCGAGCGCTACGGCCGGATCAAGCCAGCGCTCTTCTCCGAGCCCGAGGTATTGGCGGTCTACGAACAGACCTCCCGTGGCGCCGAGTCCCGAGGAATGCAACTCAACGCCTGGGTCATTGGGATGTTTCAGCCATGGCTTGCGCGTGCGTATCCGGACACCGCGGTCGAGAACGCGTTCGGTCACCGCAGCTTTGCCGCGACGTGCCCGGCTCATCCGGACATCCAGAGCTACCTGCCCGAAATGTTGGCCGACCTTTGCGACCAATACTCGATTAGCGGCCTGACGCTGGAGAACGTCGGCTATCCGAACTTCACCTACGGGTGGGTACGCCCGCGAATCCTGGTGCATATGGACACGTGGACGCAGTTCCTGGCGGGACTGTGCTTCAACGAGCACTCCATGTCGGCGGCGCGTGCCCACGGCGTCGATCCGGAGGACGTGCGCTCATCCGTAGCCCGCGAACTTCGCGAACGCCTTGAAGCTGTACCGGGTCCAGCCGCGGCTGACGAAGACCTGCCCGCGCAAGTAGCGGAACGCTGCGAAGCCGACGAGGAGTTTCGGGGTTACCTGGAAGCGCGTGAGCAGGCAGCGACAGGACTGGTGCAAGCCATTCGCCACGCGTTACGGCGCAGCCGCGTGCGGGTGGGCATCAGCGAAGCCTCGCTCGGTTGGGCCAACCACGGTCTGCGCCTCGCCGACCTGCTGGACACAATCGGTGCGCTGATGATTTCGGATCCCACGGATAACGCCGAGGTCGCCGAAGCGCAGGTGGGCACAGTGCGCGATAGCGGCGCCGACATCGAGATCACTGTCAATCAGACGGCGCATCATGAGGTCGATCCGCACGGCCCGGGCTTCACGGCACGAGCACGCCGGCTGCGCGAGATCGAGCCGGATCGCGTGATGGTGTACAACTTCGGTCTTTTGGCCCCGGCCACGCTCGCACACGCCGGCTCAGTACTACGCGAACACCTGGGATAGCCGCCCGCGGCCAGATCCTGGAAAGGAACCGCGATGCCGCAGTACGTTTCGATCCGCTTCTACAAGCTACGCGACGACGCCGATCCGGCAGCTTTCGAAGAGGCGTTTCGAGAAGCACCGCCAACCTGGGGCATCGAGCGAATCCTGCTGCTGCGTGGTTTCAAGGCGGACACCCACGCGCTGGCGCCAAGCGACTACGACTACGGCAGCATTCACATCTACTCGGATCTGGATGACGCGGTGAAGACCGTGGATATGGCGGGCGACATGTCAGATCGAGACGATATACCCGAGGCCCTGCGTCCCTTCATTCGGTTCTGGCGAACCGCGCACGCCGGTCCGATCGACCACGGCGTGGTAAACGGCTTCACGCTGATTTCAGAGTCGCCCTAGACGCCTGAGGAACCGTCCACCACTACAGTCCCAGCGCCTGCAGGACCGGCCCGAGTTCCGCCTGAAACTCCGTTGCGTCGACTCCCCGGGCGTTCTCCGGCGGCGCGACTGAGGCGGATGCCACCCAATCTATTTCGATCTCGCCGGCCGCCCGCATGCCGGGTCTCGCCAGTCGAATGTGCACCGGACGATAAGACTGCGAGTCGACAAAGAGGCTGGCGAATTCGTAGCCGGGATTCGTGAGAACAAAGCAGGTTCCGGTCGAGGGACACGGTTCAGCGCCTTGCTCGACCCAACCCTCAGCGCGAACCGTCCCGACGACGTCCCCAACCACTGGAAAGGCCGCCGCCAGGGACTCGACGCTGGGTGTGTCGGTGCCGGTGGCCTTGCGATCTGTGGAGATCCACTCGCCATCGCCGTCCGCTGGTCCCAGTCGGAAGTAGGTCTGGTCGCCGACCTCCATCACTTCGAAGGCCAGTTGCCCGGACTCGCGAGTAATCGAAACGGCCAGGCGAGTGGTCATGTCGTAAGGACGTCGATCAACTTCAACCCGCACGTCGCCCTCACCGTCATTCGTCGGCGATGAAAGGCGAGCCGATACGGACACTTCACCGCCAGCGACCACCGCGTCGAAGGCTGAGCGGTCGAAGGCGGCGGCGGATAGCCCGCCGGAGTCTTCAGGAGTTGGCGAACTCTCGCCGCATCCGGCTAGCAGCTCGGTAGCGACGGTCGCTCCCACGAGGAGTAGGAGCAGCCCCAGTCTCCGAAGACGCCGTACGAACTGTTGCACCTCTAGATGAAGGCCAGCATGCCGTCCGCCTTCGTGGGACGGCCTCGGCGCCACGGCCGGTAGGGATACTTCTCCAGGATCCCATCGCTCAGTTCCACGCCCAATCCGGGCCGTTCCGGGATAGACACGTACCCATCGTCCAGTTGAATCGGCTCGTCCAGCACTTCAGCACGAACACCCGAGTCGTCGGCGTGGTATTCGAGGATCAGGAAATTCGGCACCGTAGCTGCGAAGTGAACGTTTACTGCCGTAGCCAGCGGCCCCAGCGGATTGTGCGGTGCAACGCTCACGTAGTGCGCTTCGGCCATGGCCGCGATCTTCTTCATCTCGGTCAGGCCGCCGGTCACGCAGACATCAGGCTGAATGATGTCCGCGGCGCCACTGGCAAGCAGCCGCTGAAACTCGAACTTCGTATAGAGACACTCCCCGGTAGCGATGGGGATCGGCGACTTTCGGGCCAGCTTGGCCAACGGCTCAAACTGCTCGGGCCGCACCGGCTCTTCAAAGAAGAAGGGTCGGTACGGGCTGATGCGCTCGGCCATCTCCAGGGCACGTGCGGGTTCAAGGATCTTGGCGTGCGGGTCGACGCCAATGTCGATAGCGTCACCCACGGCTTCGCGCACCGCCGCCATGCGCTGCTCGGCGGTGTCGAGCTGAACACCCCACGGATCCGAGTCGCCATCCGGTCCGGACGGGCCGATCTTGAGCGCCGTGTAGCCGTACGTCTCGATGAGTTGCCTGGCGTGCTCGCCCATGGCCTCCGGCGTATCGCCACGTGCCGACTGGTATACGCGAATCCGGTCGCGGACTTTGCCGCCGAGCAGCTGATAGACCGGCGTTTCGAGCGCCTTACCCTTGATATCCCAAAGTGCCTGATCGATGCCGCTGATCGCGGCTGTGATTACCGAGCCAGTCGGAAAACGGCTGCCCGCATACAGCTCATGCCAGACGCGCTCGCCGTCAAATGGGTCAAAGCCAAGCACCCAGTCCTCGAAATACCGGACGGTCTCGGCGACCGCCTTGTCGGGCCCGACCGGATAGGCCTCGCCGATACCCGTGATCCCGGCATCGGTCATGACGCGCACGATCGGCCAGTTCCGCGAGCCGTCGTTAATGAAGTCGCAAGCCAGCCCCGTGATTTTCAAGATCCTGATCTCCCCGACAGGCTGCATCAGACTCTAGCGCGCAACTAAGAATCACACCGCTCCGGTCGCTTCGCATCAGGTAGGCCCAGTCGTCGAGCGCACGCGGCGCACGCGGTTATGCTCGCCGTCCACACCTCAGCCGGAGACCGACATGATTGACTTCTCGCGGTCGTTTCTGACCTGGACGCACCATCCGCACGAACCCGACCCGATCTACAAGTACACGGGCGGGCTGCTGGCCGATCCAGGCGACGTGATCTGCGTGCGCCTCAAGGCAGATGCGCGACTGACGATTAGCCCGGATGCAGGCGAACCATTCACGTGTTACGTCATTGCTCCCTGCCGGGCCGAGTACACCATCGTCAGCGACAACCTGTTTCAGATTCCGAGCGGCGAATACCGGGCGGTCTTTTCCGAAACGCTGGGAGTCCCGATTGGAAGGCGGCCATCGACGGACACCGAGTCCGTCGGACGTCACTCCCTCGCAGAGCACTATGCGAAGTTTGAGGTCGACATTCAGCACTTCGCGCACGCCGAGCCCCTGGCTTCAGTGCCTGCGGTTATCCAGGCCACGACGGACGGTGCGCTGCTGAATGCGGTCTGCTCGTATCGCGACGACGCTCGGAACCTGACCGTGACCGTTGAGTTCCCGATCGAACTCATCAATTTCGACAAGGGGAACGAGACGTTCCAGGTCTGCACGGAGCCGGTGATCGTCCCGGATCTGGCTACCTGGGACGGGCATGGGCTTGATCGAGTCTTCTTGGCCGGCGTGGCGTTCAGCAGCTTCGATCGCGTGGAGTTCATCCTGCAGCGCGCAATCGAGCCAGCCACCAGCGAGCTGTCCTGGTATCACGAGGTTCGCGGGCGCGACAGAAACGAACTTCGCGAAGGGGCGGTCGAGCCACCGGGCGTCGAGCGCGGCCGACCGAAGCCGCTGGTCTTCAGCGAGGTCTGGACACGCGCGGCCGATATCACGATCGCGCGCGTGTCTGGCAAGGGATAGCGAAGCGGGGCACACTCGGGCCTACCGCGCCGCGGCTGGCGGCGCGCCTGTCGGGAGCCGTCCTGTGAGCGATTCGCTGCGCGTCGCGCTAATCATCGAACCCACTGGGAATCACCTGGGGTCCCTGTACGCCGCGGCCAGGAATCCCGAAGTTGGCGAAGTCGCCGTGCTTGACGCTACTGGTGAAATGTTCGACGCCGCCAAGGAGGCCGTGGGCGACCGGGTCACGGCCACCTATACGGACGCCGACGCGTTGTTCAGCGACTTCAAGCCGGCCGCCACCCTCGTGACACTCGAAGCCTGGCGGATGCCTGCGATGATTGAGGCGTCGCTGGATGCCGGTTGCCATGTGTGGCACGAGAAGCCGGGGTTCGCCGACATCGACGATTACCGGCGAATCTATTGCAAAGCACAGAACGCGGGCCTGAACTTCTCAATTGCGTACGTGACCCGCCAGCGGGCCATTACGCAGGAGGCTCGGCGCATCGTGGCCGAGGGGCTGCTGGGCGACCTGTTTGCGTGCCAGGCGTGGTTTATTGCCGATCACGATCGGACGCATCAGTGGGAGACGCTGCAAGGGGGCTGGATTTTCGACAAGGCACGCTCCGGCGGCGGGTATCTGACGTTCCTGGGGTGCCACTACCTCGATCTGATGCGGTATCTCACGGGTGATGACTTTGCATCGGTCAGCGCGGCAACCGGCGTCGTGGGCGGCGAGCCGTTGCCGGTTGAAGACGCGGCCTCGGTGACCGTTCAGTTCAAGAGCGGGATGGTGGGGAATCTGAGTGCCGGCTATTACGTCACCCGTCAGGAGTACGGCTCGGGACGTCACTCCGGTTTCATCTTGTGGGGCCGGGATGGCTGGCTTCGGTTCAACCCGGGCGGAACAGGTCGAGGCGAACCGCTGGAGTGGATGTCGCATCAGGGCGATCACGCAGGATCGCCGCACAAGTCCTGGACGTTTAGCAACGAGGACGCGAGGAACGACGAGTACAGCCTGATGACGAGCGCGTTCTTCCAGTCGTGCCTGACCGGCGGCCCGCCTCCGTTGGAGAACGCAGCCGGGATGTGGGTGAACGAGGCGGTGCAAGCCGCCTACCGATCGTCAGAGACTGGGATGCGGCAGGCCGTCTCGATTCCCGAAACGTCGTAGTCCGGCTATACGCAGCCTTCGAAGGAGCGGCCGCGGATCTGGAGCGGCGGGGGGACTCTCGGTGCATCGAGGACCGATGCTCGGCGGGAGTCGGCGCGCATGTAGTGGACGGCGTAGCCGCGGCGGCGGGCCGTGCTGGTATTGGCGCGGCTGGCGTGCCAAGTGAGGCTGTGGTGAAAACTGACGCTGCCGGAGGGTAGCGGCGCCGGATCCGGCATGTACGCGGGGTCGTTGCCGATCAGCGAGCGGTGCTCGTCCATCTGGTCGTTGCTCAGGAGACCCCAAAGGTGGCTGCCCGAGACGAACTCGAGGCAGCCGTTCTCAAGGGTTGAGTCGTCAATGGCGGCCCAGGCGGTGACCAGGTCCATCGGGTAGATGTCGATGAAGGACTTGGAGTCCTGGTGCCAGGGTTGGGCGGCTCCGATAGCCGGGGGCTTCATGAAGAGCTGGTCGGCGTAGAGCTTTAGGTCATCGGTGTCGAGAAGGTCTGCGATAACGTCAACGATGCCTGGGTGGCGGGCGTGGGTTTGCAGGACGTCGTCCTCGCCGGCCAGCCAGTAGAGCTTGCGAATTTCGAGTTCGCGGGCGGCGGCCGTGGCTTCGCCTTCGCGAATGACCTTTTCGGCCTGCACTCGCTCTGGGGCGGCGTCGGTCTCGCCACGGGCGATTTGGTCGGCGCGTTGGCCGAGCCGCGAAACGTCGTCCGGTGACAGCAGGTCTTCGACAACCAGCCAGCCGTTCCGCCAAAAGCTGTCCACCTGTTCGGTGCTGAGTGTGCGGTGCGGAGAACTCATGAATGCCCCCTCGCTTTAGAGCGCCTCGCCGGTCACACGCGGCCGGGGAACGAGCGCCCGCGAACCTGTTTGAACGGAGGCATCTTGGGCGCGTCAGTCACTTCCTCGTCCTTGTAGGAGCTGGCCCGCATGAAGTGGGTGGCGTAGCCGCGGCGGCGCATGCCGGAGGTATTGGCGTTGCTCTGGTGGAGCACCAGGCTGTGGTGGAAGCTGACGCTGCCCGGGCCCAACGGCGCTGCCCGAACCGGCCATTCGTCAGTGCCCAGGTCGGGCAGTAACGGCTCAAGGCGGGGTCGGGTGAGCATCCCCCAGCGGTGGGTGCCGGGGGCGAAATTGAGGCAGCCGTTTTGGGTGGTGGCGTGGTCGATGGATGTCCAGGCGGTCACCAGGTCCATCGGCAGGATGTCGCGCCAGGACGCGGAGTCCTGGTGCCAGTCCTGGGCGGCGCCGATCTCGGGGGGCTTCATGAAGAGTTGGTCGCCGTAGAGCTTGATGTCGTCGGTGCCCATGAGGTCGGCGATGACGTCGACGATCTTGGGGTTGGTGACGTGGCCCCAGAGGAGGTCGTCGTAAACGGCGAGGTTGAAGAGTTTGCGGACGGAAAGGACCTGGTTTTCGACTTCGCGTTCGCCTTCGCGGAAGACTCGTTCGAGCTGGATGCTGGTCTCGGGAATGTGGTCGGCTTTGCCGGCGGCAATGAGGTCGGCGCGTTCGGCGAGGTCGGCGACTTCGTCGGCGTCCAACAGATCATGAATCGCGAGGTAACCGTCGATGTGGAACTGGTCGACCTGCTCGGGGGTGAGTGTGCGCAACTGTGGTTCCGCGACTGCCATCTGAGTTCTCCTACCGCCGTCAGCGGACTGCCGAAACCCTGTGTGGGGATGCTACACGGTACGGGCTTTGTTGGGGTACTCGGGACCGCCGGCCGCCGAACCCCCCTAA
>JAJDZD010000080.1 GCA_022824865.1 Chloroflexota bacterium
CCCGGTTGCGCCCAGGTCCTGGAGGCCCAGGATGGCGTCGGTGGTCTGGAGGACTTCGAGGCAGGCCTCGAGGAGCAGCTTCTCCATGAAGGGGTTGCCGACCTGGACGACGCCGCGGTGGGAGGCTTCGGGATCGTCAACGGAGGCGAAGGTGGCGCCGTGGATGCCGTCGCGGCCGGTGTCGGCGCCGACCAGGATGAGCTCGTTGCCGGCGCCACTGGCGGCGGCGCTGGTGAGCTGGTCGTGCTCGATCAGGCCGACGCACATGGCGTTGACGAGCGGGTTACCGCGGTAGGAGGCGGAAACCTGGACCTCGCCGCCGACGGTGGGGACGCCCATGCAGTTCCCGTACCAGCCGATGCCGCCGACGATGCCGTTGGCCAGGTAGCGTCCGCGGCGGTCGTCTAGCGGGCCGAAGCGCAGGCTGTCCAGGAGGGCGATGGGGCGCGCGCCCATGGTGAAGATGTCGCGAAGGATGCCGCCGACGCCGGTGGCGGCGCCCTGGAAGGGTTCGACGGCGCTGGGGTGGTTGTGGCTCTCGACCTTCATGACAATGGCGAGACCGTGGCCGATGTCCACGGCACCGGCGTTCTCCTCGCCGGGGCCAATGAGGACCTGCGGGCCCTCGCTGGGAAGGCGGCCGAGGAGCGGGCGAGAGTGCTTATAGCCGCAGTGCTCGCTCCACATGCCGCCGATGATTCCGAGCTCGACGGGGTTGGGCGGGCGGTCAAGGAGATCGGCGGCGAAATGGTATTCGTCGCGGGTGAGGGCGACTTCGCGCAGGGTTTCGTCGCTGGGCGGCTGGTGGGTGGGGGTGACGGTCATGCGCCGGCCGCTGCGAGGAGCGAATCCCAGATGGCACGGCCGTCTTCGCCGCCAAGCTCGGCCTCGGAGGCACGCTCGGGGTGGGGCATCATGCCGACCACGTTGCGCCCGACGTTGCAGATGCCGGCGATGTCGTCGATGGCGCCGTTGGGGTTGGCGTCGGGCGAGCGGTTGCCCGCCTCTGAGACGTAACGGAAGACGACGCGATCCTGGTCGTGCAATTGGGCAAGGCCGTCGCCGTCAATGACGTAGTTGCCCTCGGCGTGGGCGATGGGCAGACGGAGCACCTGGCCGTCGCTGGCCGCGGACGTGCACGGCGTGCGGGTGGATTCCACCCGGAGGTGGGTCCACTCGCAGCGGAACTGGGTGCTGTCGTTGAGCAGCATGGCGCCGGGGAGCAGGCCGGCTTCCAGGAGGATCTGGAAGCCGTTGCAAATCCCCAGGACCGGCCGGCCCTGCGCGGCGTGGTCCCGCACGGCCGACATGATGGGGGCGCGGGCGGCCATGGCGCCGGTGCGAAGGTAGTCGCCGTGGCTGAAGCCGCCGGGGAGCACGACCAGGTCGACGTCGCCGAAGCTGGTGTCGGCATGCCAGGCGTAGCGGGCATTCAGGCCGACCACGTTGCCGAGGACGTGCAGCGTATCGGCGTCGCAATTGCTGCCGGGGAAGACGACGACGGCGGCGTTCACGCGGGTTGAGCGGCTTCGTCAGGTACGGGCTCAAGGGCCTCGATGGCGAATGACTCGATCACCGGGTTGACCAGGAGCTGGCGGCACATGGCCTCGGCGCGCTCGGCGGCTGCCGTTTCACTGTCCGCCGACAGCTCGATGGTGATGAGCTTGCCGATGCGGACGTCGTTCACCTCAGTGAAGCCCAGATCGTGAAGGCTGCCGCGGACGGTCAGACCCTGCGGATCGTTGACGCCGGCGTTGAGCTGGACAGCCACGCGAACCCGGAAGCGCTGGCCGGTCATCCAGCCAGCAGTTCCTGGGCCTCGCGGTAGCGGGCGGACGTTCGCTCGATGATTTCGCGCGGGAGGCTGGGGATCGGCGGTTCGCGGTCCCAGCCGGTGGCGATCAGGTGGTTGCGCACGATCTGCTTATCGAAGCTGGGCGGCGACATGCCGACTTGGTATTCGCGCACATCCCAGAAGCGCGAGGAGTCCGGGGTCAAGACCTCGTCGATCAGGGTGATTTCGCCGTTGACGTAGCCGAACTCGAACTTGGTGTCGGCCAGGATGATTCCGCGCTCCTTGGCGTAGTCGCGGCCGAATTCGTAGACGGCGATGGTGAGGTCGTGGAGCTGGTCGGCGACGTCGCCGACGATGGCGCGGAAGTCCTCGAAGCCGATGTTCTCGTCGTGGCCGGATTCGGCCTTGGTGGCGGGGGTGAAGAGGGTTTCGTCGAAGGGCTCGGCTTCCTGCATGCCGGCGGGGATGGGGATGCTGCAGATTTCGCCGTCGCGCTGATAGTCCACCCAGCCGGAGCCGGTGATGTAGCCGCGGGCGACGCACTCGGCGTCAATCCGGTCGGCCTTGTGGACCAGCATGGTGCGGCCGCGGAGGGCGTCGCGGTGGGGGGCGACCTCGGGCCCCATCTCGTCGACGTCGGTGGTGATGAGGTGGTTGGGCACGATGTGGGATGTCAGCCCAAACCAGTGCTCGGACATACCGGTGAGCACGGCACCCTTGCCGGGGATCGGGTCCGGGAGGACGTGGTCGAAGGCGGAGATGCGATCGGTGGTGACGATCAGCAGCCGGTCGTCCAGGTCGTAAATGTCACGGACTTTGCCGCGATTGAGCAGGGTGAGTCCTGACAGTGCGGTTTCGGTGATGGTTGCGCTCACTACGAGGTGACCTCCTGTGCTACTGCCGGCGTCGGTTCCGGCGCGGATTCCAAGCCCATTCGTTCGTAGGCCGTGTCGAGCCAGCGCAGATGGGGCGCGGGACTGAACGCGGCGTCAAGCTGTTCCGTGCTGAGCAGGGCGGCGACGCGCGCGTCGGCGCGCACGGCGTCCTGGAAGCTGGCGCCGCCTTCCCAGGACGCGGTGGCGTGTTCCTGCATGATCTCGTAGGCGTCCTGACGGGACATGCCGGCGTGGATCATGGCGAGCATCACGCCCTGGGAGTAGATGAGGCCGCCCGTGAGGTCCACGTTGGCCGCCATGCGGTCGTTGTAGACCCGCATGGCGCGGGCGATCGGGATGAAGATATAGAGCATGTAATCAAGGGCGAGGCAGGCGTCGGGAAGGATGATGCGCTCGGCCGAGGAATGGCTAATGTCGCGCTCGTGCCAGAGCGTGACGTTTTCGAGCGCGACCTGCGCGTGGGAGCGCAGGAGGCGCGCGAGGCCGGAGACGCGCTCGAGGCGCGAGGGGTTGCGCTTGTGGGGCATGGAGGAGGAGCCGTGGCGGCCGGCTTCGAACGGTTCTTCGGCTTCGCGGATCTCGGTTCGCTGCAGCGAGCGAAGCTCGGTGGCGAACTTGTCGAGCGAACTGGCAATGAGGGCCAGCGTGCAGACGAAGTGGGCGTGGCGGTCGCGCTGGACGATCTGGTTGGAGACCGGCGCCACGCCCAGGCCCAACTCCTCGCAGGTCCAGTCTTCGACGTGCGGCGGGACGTTGGCGTGGGTGCCGACGGAACCGGAGATCTTGCCGACGGCGATGTGCTCGCGCGCCTCCGAAAGGCGCCATCGGTGACGACGGACTTCGCCAAGCCAGATGAGGAGCTTGAGACCGAAGGTAATGGGTTCGGCGTGGACGCCGTGGCTGCGGCCGATCATGAGGGTGTGCTTGTGGGTCAAGGCCTGGTCGGTGAGGACGGCCTCGAGTTCGGCGAGGCGTCCATCGAGCAGGTCGCTGGCGTCGACGAGTTGGAGGGCCAACCCGGTATCCAGGATGTCGCTGGAGGTCAGCCCGAGGTGCAGCCAGCGGGATTCGGGGCCGACGGATTCGGCCAGGGCGTCGACGAAGGCGTTGGTTTCGTGGTCGTTGACGCTTTCGAGTTCGTCGATGCGCTCGAGGGTAAAGCTGGCCTGCATCAGCTTTCGGGCGTCGTCGACCGGAATTCGCCCCGCCCGCGCCCAGGCGTTGACGGCCGCGAGTTCCACGTCGCGCTGTTTTTCGAAGTAGATCTGCCGGTCCCAGACGGCGGCCATCTCAGGTCGCGAGTAGCGCGGGATCATGAAGTCACCGCCATTCGCGACTGGCCGACAGGCGCTTGTTCGGTGGCGGCGATGTCGGTTCTCCACTGGCTGTCCTGGAAGGTCACGTGATCCGCCGCCGCATACGCGTTTGCCCTCGCTGCCGGAACGTCCGGCCCTGTGCCAACGATTGCAAGAACTCTTCCTCCTGCTGTGTAGAGCCCGTCGTCGCGGGTCTCGGTGCCGGCATGAAACGCCAACGCGCCGAGCGGTAAGGCGTCCAGACCGTAGATCCTGTGTCCAGTCTCATATGAAGTCGGATATCCGCCTGAGGCGAGGACCACCGAGACCGCGGCCGTGCCGTCGGGCGCAAGGTCCACCTTGCTTACGTCGCCGTCGATGGCGGCCAGCATGGCAGCGACGAGGTCGCCGCGCATGGTGGGCAGGATGACCTGGGCTTCCGGGTCGCCGAAACGGATGTTGAACTCGATTACGACGGGACCGTCGCTCGTGAGCATGAGGCCAGCGTAGAGCATGCCGGTGAACGGACTTCCCGCGTCTGATGCCGCCTGCAAGGTGGGGCCGATGATCCGGTCGGCGACTTCCTGGAGGAGTTCGTCGTCCGCGTCGGCGACCGGCGAATAAGCGCCTACGCCGCCGGTGTTGAGGCCACGGTCGCCGTCGAAGGCGCGCTTGTAATCGCGGGCCGAGCCGATGATCCGGAAGCTGATTCCAGCGCAGATGGCGAAGACGGAGAGTTCCGGGCCGTAGCAGCGTTCCTGGATGACGACGGACGAACCAGCATCGCCGAACTTGCGCTCGATCATGACGGCGTCGATGGCGGCGTGGGCTTCGTCGGGGGTGTCGCAGACCAGGACGCCCTTGCCGAGGGCGAGGCCGTCGGCCTTGACGACGAGGGGATTGCCTGAGTCGTCGACGTAGTCGTGGGCGTCACCGGGCGATTCGAAGATGGCGGAGTCCGGAATGGGGACGCCGGCGCGGTCGAGAAGCTCGGTGGTCCAGGCCTTGCTGGATTCGAGGCGAGTGGCGGCGGCGCTGGGACCGAACGCGTGGACGCCGGCCTCGGCCAAGCGGTCAACCAAGCCCAGTGCACAGGGGTCCTCGGGGCCGACGATGACCAGGTCGGGGCGGTTGGCAATGGACCATTCAACAAGGCCGGGAACGTCGTCCGCGGCCAGGGGGACGGTCGTGGCGATGCCGGCGATGGCGGAGCTGCCGGGGGCGCAGTAGAGGTCGGCAGCGGGACGGTCGGCGCGGACGCGCCAGCAGAGGGCGTGCTCGCGTCCGCCGCTGCCGACGACGAGGATCTTCATTCCCATTCGATCGTTCCCGGGGGCTTTGAGGTCACGTCGTAGACGACGCGCGTGGCGCTTGGGACCTCGTTGACGATTCGAGCCGAGATGCGGGCGAGGATGTCGTCGGGGATGCGAGCCCAGTCGGCGGTCATGAAGTCGTCCGTGGTCACGGCGCGCAGGGCGATGAGCTCGCCGTAGGAGCGGCCGTCGCCCATGACGCCCACGGTGCGGACGCCGGGCAGCACGGCGAAGTACTGGGAGAGCTGGCGCTCGAGGCCGGCCACGGAGATCTCGGCGCGCAGGATGGCGTCGGCCTGCTGGAGCATCGCCACATTGGGGGCGGTGACTTCGCCGACGACTCGGACCGCGAGGCCGGGTCCGGGGAAGGGCTGGCGCCAGACGAGATCGTCGGGGAGGCCCAGTTGGGATCCCAGGGCGCGGACTTCGTCCTTGAAGAGGTCGCGGAGGGGTTCGACGAGTTCGAATTCGAGATCGTCGGGCAGGCCGCCGACGTTGTGGTGGCTCTTGATGACGGCGGCGGAGCCGTGGATGCCGCCGCTCTCGATGACATCCGGGTAGATGGTTCCCTGGGCAAGGAAGTCGGCGTCGGCGATGCGGGCGGCCTCGCGTTCGAAGACGCGGACGAAGCGTTCGCCGATGACCTGGCGCTTGGCCTCCGGATCGGTGACGCCGCGGAGGGCGCCGAGAAATTCGTCGGCGGCGTCGACGACGACGAGGCGCAAGTCGAAGCCTTCTTCGAATGTCGCCTTAACCTCGGCCGCTTCATTGGCTCGCAGCAGGCCGGTGTCGATGAGGATGGCGGTGAGCCGGTCGCCGACGGCGCGGGAAACCAGGGCGGCGGTGACGGCGCTGTCGACGCCGCCGCTGAGGCCGCAAATGACGTGGCCGTCGCCGACCTGGCGGCGGATCTGGGCCACGCGCTCGTCGATGATCGAAGAGGCAACCCAGTCACCGCGACAGCCGCACATGTCGACAGCGAAGTTGCGCAACAGCCGTTGGCCATGGTCGGTGTGTCGGACTTCGGGGTGGAACTGGACGGCGACCACGCCGTTGTCGTTCCCCATGGCCGCCAACGAGGATTGCGTGCGGGCCAGGGGGCGCAGTCCGGGCGGCGCTTCGGCGACGACGTCGCCATGGCTCATCCAGACGTCGATCTCGTTCGGTACGCCGCGGAAGATGGGGTGGGAGTTGTCGGTAATGCGTGCGCGGGCCGGCCCGTACTCGCGGTCGTTTGCGGGTTCGACGGAGCCGCCCAGGGTGTGGCCCAGCAACTGCATGCCGTAACAGATGCCGAGGACGGGGACGCCGGCTTCCAGCACGGTTGACGGCAGTTGGGGGGCACCTTCGTCGTAGACGCTGGTGGGTCCGCCGGAAAGGATGACGCCGCGCAGATTGGGTTCTCGCAGGGCGTCGGGCTGGTCGCAGGGGGCGAGCACGGTGCGGACGCCCAATTCGCGGACGCGGCGAGCGATGAGTTGGCTGTACTGCGCGCCGAAGTCCAAGACGACAATCGTCTCGTGGTCAGTGGCAGCGCCGGGTGCGGACAGGGTCACGTTCAACGCTGCGCCGGGAGCCGGTCGTTCAGAGGGGCGTTTGACCTGAGGTAGGGGGACGAGACGGTACCTGCGCAGATCTGCGCGCCGTCCACGCGGATGGTGCCTCCCAGCTCCCGCGTCCTCTGCGGACGCGGCTCATCCTTGCCGCGCCTGAGTATACGAATCGCGTCGACTTATGTTGAGGCCAGTGGCTCTATCACGGTGGCACCAGTCTCGGCGGCGTTGGCCACGTAGGTCTCGCAGCCCGACGACGCATCGATTGCCACATCGGCCATGGCGCCGGCCACGCGCATGGTGCGGTCCTTGGGCGCGAAGGCGATGAGGGTGGGACCTGACCCGCTGAGGGCTGCGCCGTGGGCGCCGGCATCGAGGGCGGCCTGGACTCCGGGTTCGAGTGCGGGATTGAGTTCGGCCCGATAGGGCTGGTGGAGAAAGTCCTGCGTCGCCACGCGCAATTCCGCGTAGCGCCCCGTCTGCAATGCGGCGATCAACATGGCGGCGCGGCCGAGGTTGGCAACCGCATCGGATCGTGGGACGTCGGTTGGCAGCACCGCCCGCGCGCGCGCGGTGGGCACGTGGTAGCCAGGCACAACGACGACGATTCCAATGTCGTTCGGAAACGGGACGCGCACCGCGTGCAAAGACTCCTCGGTTTGGACCGTCAACACCAGGCCGCCCAGCAGCGCTGCGGCCACGTTGTCGGGATGGCCTTCGATTTCGGTCGCGCGGCGCAGCAACTCATCGTCGTCCAGACCGCGACGGAAGGCGTGATTTGCGGCGACGAGTCCGCCAACAATGGCGCTGGCCGAGCCGCCCAGGCCTCCTTGCGGCGGAATCTCGCGGACCGCGCGCAACCTGTACGGGCCGGCCGCGGCCGGCGCCAGCGACCTGAAGGCGCGAAAGGCCAGGTTGCGCCGAGTGTCGCGGGGGACGTGTTTCAAGAACTTGCCCGCCGGCTCGATGGAGTCGCGGCTGGCCGGCTCGAACTGGTACTCGTCGCGCACATCAATCGCAAGGCCGAACACGTCGAAGCCCGCGCCCAGGTTGCCTGAGGACGCGGGGACGGATACGCGTGCACGGCCCGTCATCGGCCCAGGCCGCCGCGCGAACCCGCCGCCGGAAGAGATCCTCGAACCACATGCATCGACTGCTGCCGGAAGGGCGCTGCCCCTCGGTGCGAATGAATGCTGAGCAAGATGCCGACCGAAAGCAGTGTGACCAGCAGGGAGTTCTTGCCGAGGCTAACCAGCGGCAGGGTGATGCCGGTGACTGGCATGAGGCCGACGTTCATTCCAATGTTCACGAACGACTGGGAGAAGAGCATGGCGGCAATGCCGATGGCCAGCAGGCGACCGAACATGTCGCGGGCTCGCAGCCCGATGACCAGGGCCTGAACGATTAGCAGGGTGAAAAAGGCCAGTAGCCCCATCGTTCCCGCCAACCCGAGCTGTTCGCCGAGCATGGCGAAGATGAAGTCGGTGTCCCGTACGCGCAGAAACTCCAGCTGCGACTGCGAGCCCTGTCCGAGGCCATGACCGAACCAGCCGCCGGAGCCGATGGAGATCCGTGCCTGCAACACGTTGTAGCCGGCACCGAGCGGGTCGCTGCCCGGGTCGAGAAAGGTCACGAAGCGCTGCCGCATATAGTCCTGCGCGAAGAACCACGCGAACGGGAAGGCGGCGAGCGCGATAACGATTGGCGTGAGCAAGTGCCACCAGCGGGCGCCGGCAACGAAAACCATGGCCATCCAGATGGCGCTGAAGATGAGCGCGGTGCCCAAATCCGGCTGCAAGAAAACGAGGCTTGCGGGAATGAGCATGAGACCTAGACCGACCATGACGGTACGAAGTAATCGGGTCGAGTCGCTTCGGTCCGACAGATATTTTGCGAACGCGACGATAGCCGCGAGCTTCATGAACTCGGACGGCTGAATGACGATGGGGCCAAGCTCGAACCAGCGACGGGCGCCCAGGTCAAAGTCTCCGACCAACAGGACCAGGATCAGGGCGAGTACGCCCAGCAGGAATACGGGCCCGGCCAGGCCGTGCAAGACGCGGTAGTCGACCTGGGCCATGGCGAAGGCGAACGCCAGGCCGACAGCGCCCAGCACGGCCTTCTGCACGGCCTGGTTCTCCAGCCCCGTGGAGTCGGGCTCTGCGGTCGTGCTGAGCATGAGGACGCCGAAAGCAACCAGAGCGATGGTGGAGATGATCGTCGCCCACTCGATGCGCGCCAGCCGAACCAGCATTAGAGCCGATGATCCGGTGAAATGAAGTCCGGGCGCTCTTGCGGCAAGGGCGGCATGTCGCCCGTCATCAGATAGTCCACGATGTCGCGCGCGATGGGCGCGGCGGCAAAGGAGCCTTCGCCGCCATCGCGCACCAGCACGGCAAAGCCGTATTCAGGCTGCTCGGCCGGGGCGTAGCCGGCAAACCAGGCATGGCTGGGCAGACGGCCTTCGGCGTCACGAGCTCCGCTGTACTCGGCGGTTCCCGTCTTGCCGGCCACCACCGTATGCGAAGAGCGCGCGCGTGGACCCGTGCCCTGCGGCTCGTTGACCGCGCGGTAGAGGCCGGCCTGGAGCAGACGCAAGTTCGTGTCGCTGACCGGCAAGATGCTGCGTACCCGTGGCGGAAAACGTTCGGCCACCTTGCCATGCTGGTCGAGCAGGCGGTCAACCAGGCGCGGACGCATCACGCGGCCGCCGTTTCCGATGGCGGCGTACATAGAGGCGATTTGGAGAGGGGTGACCTGGACCAGGCCCTGACCGATGGCGGCGTGATAGGTGTCGCCGGTGACCCACGGTTGTTGCAGATTCCTGTTCTTCCACTCGGAGGTGGGGACGAGGCCGGACGCCTCGCCGGGCAAATCAATGCCCGTGCGCTCGCCGAAGCCGAATGATCGTTCGAACTCGGCGAGGCGCCGGTTGCCCAGGCCCTGCAGTTGGGTGTACGGGTTGCCGCCGGACACGTTGTAGAAGTAGATGTTGCAGGACTCGGCGATGGCGCGCTGCAGGTCCACGAACCCGTGTCCCTGGGGCAGCCAGTCGTCGAACGCCCAGCCGCTGGGCAGAATCAGGCGCCCGTCGCAGTGAATCTTGCTCTGCGGCAACACCACACCGGCCTCCAGCGCGCCGCTGGCGGCTATGACCTTGTAGGTGGAGCCTGGCGGGTACAGCCCGGAGATGGCGTGGTTGATCAGCGGCCGGCGGGGATCGCTGACCAACAGTGCGAAGCTCTCAGACGACGCGCCACGGGTAAAGATGTTGCTGTCGTAGTCGGGCAGGCTAACCATGGCCACGATGTCGCCGCTATCCGGCCGCAGCACGACCACGGCGCCGGCGCCGCGCTCGCGGAGGGCGAGATGGCGGGCCAGAATCTCGCGGATGGCCTGCTGTTCGTTGACCGCGATCGTGAGGACGGCGTGCTGGCCGACCTGCGGCGGCGTGAACGACAGCTCGTGGAGCGCGCGACCAAAGGCATCGGTCTCAAGGCGCTGTTCGCCGTCTCGACCCCGCAGCCTGGTCTGCAGACTGCGCTCGATACCGGCGAGTCCGATGTCCTCATCGAAGCGGACGCCTTGCTGCCGATACGCTTCCACCTCTTCGGCAGGGATGGGTCCGGTGAATCCGAGAATGTGGCCCAACACGTCGCCATGCGCGTATTCGCGGCGGGTGCTGGTGCGCACGGAGATTCCCGGCAGCTCCTGTCGGCGCTCTTCGATCGTTAGCGCCGACTCCCGGGGGACAGCACGCGCCAGGCGCGCCGGCGTATCCGGGGCCAGGCGCGCCTGGCTCAGCTTGAAGCGCAGGTCTTCCAGGCGCTCGCCCGTCAACACGGCTAGGTTGGCCATTGCCGGGCCTTCGCGCTCAGGCGGCAGGTCGGCCGGGGCCAGCCAGACGCTGAAGACCGGGGCGTTGGCGACGAGCGGCTCGCGGTTCCGGTCGTAGATCAACCCGCGCAAAGGTTGGATGGGTCGGGTCCGGGCTCGGTTGTGGGCCGCCTGCTCGCGATATGTGTCGGACTCGACGACCTGCAACTGCCAAAGACGGCCGGCCAGCGCGGCGTTACCGGCGAGCGCGGCACCACCCAGCAGCAGCGCACGCCGCGTGCCGCTGATACGCCGCTGCCCGGCGCCAGTTCTGGCTGTCGGGCGTGAATGCGCCTCCAAGCTGGCCTCCAGTTATCAGCCGAATTGGCCGCCGGGCGCACGCCCCAGATAACGCGCTCCGGTCCGTCGGCGCGTCCACCGTTCGGCCACACGCATGGCCGGGTAGAGCAGCACGGTTGCCCCGGCGTTGACGACCACGGCGCGCGGCAGCCGATCCCAGACTTGCGTTCCCCAGTCTATGTCGAATCCCAGCAGTTGCAGTGCCAGGACGATAGACGGGTAGTACAGCACCGTGGCGGCGGCGCCGGCTACGACCGGAAACAGTAGATTGGTTCGGTCGAACTGCCGTCCCTGTCCGCCGATGATGTAGACGAGCAGCGTGAAGAGCAGGGCATTGACGCCCAGCGGCGTGGCCGACAGGAGATCTATCAGGAGTCCGCCCACGAACCCCCAGTACATGGCCCGCGCATCGTCGCTGATGGTCGCGAGCGCAATCGCAGCCATCAGGACTAGCGCCGGGCGAATGCCGGCGATGGCAAAGGACGGAAAGACGGACGTCTGCAACAGGCTGAGCGCGACGATGAGCAGCGCGACGCCGATCGCGCCGGGTCGTATCCAGCCACCGCGCCGGGGTCGGGGAGCCCGGGCAGTGGTCATGATGACCCCGGCGCACGCTCCAGAACGACCTGGACCACGTCCACACGCTCGGCCCGCACGAACGGCTCGACAGCAGCTTCGCGGAACACGTTTTCCGGCGACGCAAACACGGAAATGACGCGACCGACGGGCAGCCCGCGGGGAAAGCCGCCGCCGAGGCCGGATGTCACGACGAGATCACCGATCGCCAGGGGAGCGTCAGGCTCAATTCGGGTCAAAAGCAGACCCCCAGCGTCATCGCCCTCAACGATGCCATCGGCCACGCCATCCTCGCCCTGCGCTACCGCGTTGACGGCGCTTTGCCTGCTATGGATCGGCAGAACGTCGGCCGATCTGGTTGTGACCGTCAGCACGCGGCCGGCGAGGTTGCCGTTGGCGATCACGGCCATGCCTACGCGCACCCCGTCCATTGCGCCACGGTCGATGATGAGTGTGTCCAGCACGTCAACGCTGTCGCGCCCGGCCACTCGCGCGGTCAGCAGGGTGAACTCGGTATTTTGGCGCTGGTAGTCGAGGGCAGCGCGCAGAGCTTCGTTCTCCCGGCGCGTGGCCTGCACGCCCGCGGCCGCCGAACGCAACTGAACGACTTCATCGCGCAAAGCCTCGTTCTCCGCCCGGAGATCGTTGAACTGCTGGGCATCGGTTAGCGCGGCGGCGGCTCCGGAAGCCAGGCCCGTCAAAGCTGAGCGGACCGGGGCGATGGCGGCCAGGGCCGCACCCTGCATGGTGGACCCGGCGCCGGTATTGCGCAGCATGGCCAGCACGATGGCGGCGACAACCAGAATCAGGAGCAGGAGGACTGACCGCTGTCCGCCGCGCATACCGATGGCGACTACACGTAGGGCGCGGCGTTCTCCGCGACGAACACTTCGCGAAAAGCTTCAAGGTTGTGCAAACAGGCGCCGGTTCCACGCACCACCGCTTCCAACGGGTTGTTGGCGATGTGAACGGGAATGTCGGTTTCCTGCTCAATGCGCTTGTCCAGCCCGCGCAACAGCGCGCCGCCACCCGCGACGGCGATGCCATGTTCCATCACGTCGGCCAGCAATTCAGGGGGCGTGGCTTCGAGGGCGAGCTTGATGTTCTCCACGATTTCGGTGACCGGGCCGCTGATAGCTTCGCGAATCTGGCCTTCGGTCAGTTCGACCTGCCTCGGGAGGCCCGTTTGCAGGTCGCGTCCCCGCACGAGCGTCGTTTCTTCCTGGACCCCGGCGGCCGCCGACCCGATGGCGATTTTGCAGGCCTCGGCGGTGCGCTCGCCGATCAGCAGATTGTGCGAGTTACGGCAGTAGTCGACGATCTGCTCGTCGATCTCGTCGCCGGCGATGCGAATGCTGTGGCTTACCACCACGCCGCCCAGCGAAATGACGGCGACTTCGGTGGTCCCTCCACCGATGTCCACGATCATGCTGCCGCTGGCTTCCTGGATCGGCTGCCCGGACCCGATAGCGGCCGCCATTGGCTCCTCAATCAGATATACCTCGCGTGCGCCGGCCTGCAGGCTGGCCTCGTGCACGGCGCGCTTTTCCACTTCCGTGACGCCGGAAGGCACGCCCACGATCACACGCGGACGCGCCGCGATTGGCAGTTCGCCGTGCACCTGGCCGATAAAGTACGAGAGCATGGCGTGGACGGTGTCGAAGTCCGCAATCACGCCGTCCCGTAGGGGACGACTGGCCACAATGTTCGTCGGCGTCCGTCCGACCATCTTCTTGGCCTCGGCGCCGACGGCCAGCACGCGTGACGTGTGCATGTCAGTCGCCACGACGGACGGCTCCGCGAGCATAATGCCCCGGTCCTTGACATAAACGAGTGTGTTGGCCGTACCTAGATCAATCCCGAGGTCGCGTGAAAAGAGACCAAGCAGCGCGTTGAACGGTCCGAACATCAACGATTCCGGGATGGGGTGAGGCGCGGGCACCGCTGCCTGCGCGTCAGCATAGCCGCAGGGTGACGCCAGACGCGGCCCGGCAGTGGTTGACGGGTGAGCTAATTGCCGTCGATCAGCGCACTGTGCAGCGCTTCCTCAACCGTTGCGACCTCAATGAAGTCGATGTCCTGCCTCACGTGTCGGGGGAGTTCTGCGAGGTCCTGCCGATTGCCTTGCGGCAACACGAACGTGCGAACCCCCGCTCGGTGCGCGCCCAAGACCTTGGGCTTAATGGAGCCAACGGGTAGCACCCGGCCCTGCAGCGTGATCTCGCCGGTCAATGTCAGGTCGTGGCGAACCTTCTGGCGCGTGAGTGCCGAAATCAGCGCCACCACAACGGCCAGGCCGGCTGACGGCCCATCCTTGGGCAAGGCGCCGGACGGCACGTGCACATGCACGTCCAGTTCGGCGAAATCACGGTCGCTGTGCTCCAGTCGGTCGGCCCGGGCTCGAGCGTAGGTGAGGGCCGCGTGCGCCGACTCTTTCATTACGCTGCCCAGCAGCCCCGTAAGTAGGATCTGGCCGTCTCCTTGGGCCAGTGAAACTTCAACCGGCGAAAGGTCACCCCCGGCCGGCGTACTGAATACAGCCATCGCTGCGCCAACGCTCGCTTCGCTCTCGGGCGCTCCGAAGCGAAAACGAGGCGGCCCAAGCGCGTTGGATACGTCGTTGGGGTGGATGTCCCAGTTCCGATCCGTGCCTTCGGCGCGCGCCAGCGCGCGCTTGCGTGCGACGGCCGCGATGGATCGCGTGAGGCCGCGCACCCCGGCTTCGCGAGTGTATTCGCGGATGATGCGGGTGAGCGCGTCGCGCTCGAAGCGGACGGCCTCCGGTTCAAGCCCGTGCTCCTCGAGTTCCCGCGGAACCAGGAATCGCTCGGCAATCGCGAGCTTCTCGTCCTCCACGTAGCCCGGAAGTTCCACGACCTCCATCCGGTCGATCAGCGCAGGGGGCAGACCTTCCAGGGAGTTGGCCGTGGCAATGAAGATGACGCGGCTGAGGTCGTAGGGAATCTCCAGGTAGTGGTCGCTGAATGCGGCGTTTTGCTCGGGGTCAAGCACCTCAAGCAGTGCGGCTGAAGGGTCTCCTCGGAAGTCCACGCCGAGCTTGTCAAGCTCGTCGATCATGAACACGGGATTGACGGTGCCCGCCTGGCGCATCATTTGCAGGATGCGACCCGGCATGGAACCGATGTAGGTCATGCGATGTCCGCGGATTTCGGCTTCGTCTCGAACGCCGCCAAGCGAGACGCGCACGAACTTGCGCGACAGCGCTTGGGCAATCGACTGTCCAAGGCTCGTCTTGCCTACCCCGGGTGGACCAACGAAGCACAGAATCGGGCTCCGCGACTGCCGCGCCAGTCGTCGCACGGCGATGTACTCAAGGAGCCGCTCCTTGACTCGGTCAAGGCCGTGATGATGCGCGTCGAGGATCCGGGCCGCTCGTTTGATGTCCGTGTTGTCGCGGGTGCGCTTTTTCCAGGGAAGCTCAATCAGCCATTCCAGGTAGTTCCGAACCATGCTCGCCTCGGGTGATCCCGGCGGCATGGCGTTGAGACGCTCGATCTCTTTGAGTCCGCGCTCGATCACGGCTGTGGGATAGCGCCCGGCTTCCAGCTTGTCGCGAAACTCGCTGATCTCGGTGTTCTGCGCGCTGGTCTCGCCCAGTTCCTTCGTAATTGTCCGCAGCTGTTCGCGCAGGATGAACTCACGTTGGTCCTTGTCCACTTCCTCGCGCACGTCGTCGCGGAGTTGGCGCTCCAGTTCCAGCACCCGAATCTCTTCCTCGAGGACGGTGTGCACGAGCCGCAGGCGCTCCGAGACTTCCCGAATCTCGAGCAGTTCCTGTTGGGTGCCCGACACCAGGTTGAGCGAGGCCGCCACGATGTCGGCCAGCAAGCCGGGCGTCTCCGCGTTCATCGCACGGATATAGGCCTCGTCAGGCGTCGTGTCGTTGAGTTCCACGACGCTGTGAAACAGTTCCAGCGTCAGCGGCATCAGATCCCGGGCTTCGGCCGGCGCTTCGTTCAGTTCCTCCACAACCCATCCGATCGCCCGGATGAATGGGTGTTCGGAAACCGGGGTGATGGCTCGCACTCGTCGGATGCCTTCGGCCAGCACGCTGGTGCTGCCATCGGGCAACTTGAGCACGCGTGCGATTTTGGCTTCCGTTCCAACCTCGTGCAGATCGCTAAAGGTCACGGTCTCGGCGTCGGGATCGTGCTGACTGATGGCCAGGACGCGGCGGTCACGACTCAAGGCCTCCTCGATCGCGGCCAGGGACTGCTCGCGACCCACCACGAACGAGTTCACCGTATCGGGGATTGGGAACAGGGTTTCGCCGCGCAGGGGCAGCACGGGCAGGTCAACCTCGACGGGTCCGTCGTCGTGAGCGGCAGACTGTCCGGGCGCCGAAATCTCGTCGTGTTCCGGCGCCGTCCGCGGGTCGTTTCGCAGGACCGTGGTATCGGCCATCAGGCTCAGGCGCCTTCCGCGATGGATCGACCCAGCCGAGCCAAGAGCTCAAGCGGATTGTCCACGAGCACCGTCTCGGTTTCATCGGCGTCCAGGCCGGCGCCGCGCGCAACCCGGCGGGCCAACGCCTCGGTGAGCAGGTCGCCGGGTTCGTGTGCGTCGCTGTTGACGAGGAGCTTCGCTCCCGCCTCGCGACACACGTTGGCCACGTGGCCGTTGGTTAGCGAGTGACCGCGCCGGGCCGAGAGTTCAACGAACTTACCGTTCTGCCGAGCGACATGGCTCAGTTCTGGGCTTAGCAGGCCTGGGTGTACTAAGGCATGCACGTATTCCGACTCCAGGGCCGCGCGGTTGGTGCCCGCGGCTACCGGCTCCACGATGGTCTCGCCGTGAACGGCGATGAACTCCGCGCCGGCCTCCGCGGCCATACGCGCCACCCGGTCGATCGCGGCCGGAGGCACGTGGGTAAGCTCCACGCCGGCCAGCGCCACCATGTCCCAGGCCCTCTCCGCCTCCCGGCAATCGCGGGCCAGGGCCTCGACGAGACTCTGCACGTTCGCCGGACTGGCATGGTCGGTAATAGCTATGCCCGTGTAACCGGTGACATGGCACCGGCGCAGCAGTTCTATTGGCGACAGAACGCCGTCGCTGAGGAACGTGTGGGTCTGAAAGTCAAAGAGCATGGTTTCGGCAGCCAGTAGTAGGAATGGCGTCGTGCGCCACTTTGATTCTAGGGAGCGTGGGTGGTGGACTACAACGTGGCGGATGGTCGGTTGTCGAGTACCTAGCCAGGCTGCGGTCTCCACATCGGCGACCTGAGTATGCGTTGCCGCCCGTAGTCCATAATCGGTGGCTGCGGGTGGGCGAGCACGAGTGAGGCAAACGCGCTGATGGGCCTTGAGCAATATAACCAGGGCTACAACGTCGGGGTGGGCGGCGCCGTGGTCCGCGGTCGCTCCGTGCTGTTCGTCCGCCGCGCCTCGCGGTACGGGCGGGGCAACTGGCAAATTCCGGGCGGTTTCGTCGAACGCGATGAGACGTTGGATATGGCCGTGGTGCGCGAGGTGCACGAGGAAACCGGAGTGGAAGCCTCCGTCCAGGGTGTCTTGGCCGTTCGCAGCCGCCGGGACTCCACGAACAGTACGTACGTCGTATTTCTCATGCGGCCGGAGGCCGGCGAGCCAATGCCCGGCGACGAAGTTGACCGAGCGGAATACCTGACCCTGTCTGAACTGGATGAGTTGGAACAAGTGCCCGAAATCAATCGCGCCATCGCCGCGCGAGCGCTTGGCGCCTCACGCAATCTCCTGTATCCGGCCGACGTGGAAAACCCCCGAGGCGGGGAGTACCGGCTGTTTCTCGGCTGATCGTTGCGCCCGGAAGTGCCGACATGACGCCTCGAGTCGTCACGTGAAGGGACGATGGGGCAACCGGCGCCCTTGACGGAGGTTGCCTGAGTGACGGTTGATCCGACTGTCATTCCGGGCCTGCTTCTCCTGGGCGTTGAGCTGCTCGCGCTGGCGGCGCTGGGATACGTGGTCGCCCGGGTGGCGCTGCGACAGTCCGACGACCTGATGGCGCTGGCGCAGGCGATGGTAATCGGGCCCGCCATTTGGGGGCTGACCGCCAATTTCGCCATGCATCTGGCGCGTGGCCTTGCCGGCGCACTCGCGGCGTGGGCCATCGTGGGTGCGCTGGCCGCTGTGCTGGCCTGGCGATCACCGACATTGCTGCGGCTGCCGGTCCGAGCTGCGGTTGGGTTCTCTGCGGCCGCGCTGGCGCTCTTCTGGGTAGTGCTGGCCGGCCGGCAAATGCTGGCTATCCCAGACGACATCAATCACCTGACGCTGGCCGCACAGTTCCGGGCTGGTGGTTGGCCACCGGCGTTTGCATGGAATCCGGGCGTATCGGCCGCCTACCACCACGGGCTGGACCTGATCGTGGGCCTGCTCGCGCCGCCGTTCGGGCCTGACCTCGCGTTTACCACCGAGGTTCTTGGGGCATGGATTTGGGTCAGTCTGGCGCTAATCGTTGGAAGCCTCCTGCGAGCGCGCGGCGGCTGGCTGGCCGCGGTCGCGCTGACTCCACTGCTCCTGAGCAATGGCATCTGGACCCTGGTGCTCGATGAGCCGCCGGGCATCGTGCAGGCGCTGATCCCGGGAGGGATTCCGACGGCGGGCATTCGATCCTCATTCTTCAACGTCGTCTGGCCGCCGGTGGCGTTGCCGTGGTCATTCGTTGAATCTGTGGCGTCACCGCCCAACGTTTGGAAGCCGTTGTTCGTGCTGGCGTACGCGCTGGCGCTGGTGATCCTCGAGCGGAGCACCCGTCGCGATCGAGGGTCGTGGGCCACCGTGCTCACGCTTGCGGTCTTGCTGGGATTCCAGGGACTGGTCGACGAGATCATTGCGCTCCTGACGCTGGCAATGTGGGGCGGGTTGGAAGCATGGCAACAGCGTAGGGCGTGGAGGGCACCGGCCGCCGCTCGGCGCCGTGCGGTCATCGACGCGTTCAGCGGTCCGGCTTTGGCGGCGCTGCTGCTGGCGGTGGGCGGCGGTGTGATTACCAGCGCGATTGGTTCAACCGCCGGATCGGGCCTGTCGCTTGGCTGGAACGGTGACGCGGTGAGCCGCAATCCGGCTGTTAGCACTCGGATGTTGCCGGGGGGGCTTGGGCTGCTTTGGCTGGGGCCGCTTCCGATTCTGGGCCTCGCCGTGCTCCTGCATCGGAAGAGCCGCCTCGTGGTGGCGCTGGCCGGCGGGAGCGCGGCGTCACTTGTCGGCCTGTTCGTGCTGCAATACGAGTTTGGGCAACACGACATCGTTCGCTTTGATGGGCATGCGCGAAATTTCGCGCTATTGGCGTTTCTGCCGGCCGCTGCGCATCGACTGTCAGTCTTGCGCCCACGTTGGCGTCACGCCGTGGTTGCCCTCGGCGCCCTCCTGGTGCTCTGGCCGACCGTGGCAGAGCCCGTCCGGAATCTGGAGGTATCCCTCACCCGCCGGCCTCAACTTGCCAACGCGCAGGAAGATCCCGAGAAGTTTCACAACCCGTACCTCAATAGGACCGTCATCGTGAAGCCGCTGTCGGTTGAGGTGGCGAGCTATATCACGGCGAGGACACCGGTGGATGCTCGAATCCTGTCGGACACTCCGAATGACCTATCTATCGCTACGGGTCGCCCCAATGCCTCGGGGCTTGTCGAGTCGCTGCAGTTTCTCTATTTCGAGGGCCCCGAATACCAGGACGCAATCCGCGACCTGGAGCCGGGGGCGATGCGGCGGCTGGGCATTGAATTCGTTCACGCGTCGGACCGCTGGGTCGCCCGATTGCCTGAACGGGCGCAAGGCCGCCTGCGAGATCCTGACTTATTCGAGTTACTGATCCGTGGTCGCGACGACGCGTTCTATCGCGTTCGCTCGGCGTTTCTCGAACAGGACAGTGCCGTTGAATCGTTTGAAGCCCTTCGTCAAGCGGTACCCGCATCCACCTCGGTTTACCTAGCGCCGTCGAGCGAGCCACTGAGCTGGGTGCGGGCCGCTTCGGCGCTTTCGCACACTCGGCTATTTGGCGAGTTGCAGACACACATCAGCATGCACTATCGGTCAAACTTCCACAGCGAGCCGGTGGACGATGCGGTGCCGGACCTGGTCGTGCTGCCCCTGCGCGGTCTGGCCCCTTCGGCCCTTGCGCCCGGACAGCGCGCGCCGATCTGGTGGAACGACGAATTGGCCGTGTATTCGCCTGCCGGCGCCGTGCCAAGGCTGATGGACCCGCCCCCGGATCCCTTTCGCGTGCAGCTGTCCGACGTGAAGGCTGATGGAAGAAAGGTCAGCTTTACCGTGGCGTTCTTGAACGAGGCAGCGGATGACTGGGTGGGACAGGACTGGCTCGTTACCGCCGTTGACTCGTCGCCTTGGGCCTTTCCAGACCAGTTCGAAAACGACGCCCGACATCGGGGGACGCAGTGGTATGCGGGGCAAATCGTTCCCACCGACGCGACCGCGACACACCGCTACGAATTCGACCCGCAGGCGGGCCGACTGCAGCATTGGGACCACAACGGTTCACTCTCGCCGGTTGCGTCATCCGGCGAATCGCTAAACGCAGGCACCTGGACGTTGGGTGTGCGGCTGCGGCATGACTGGTATGAAGCCGCCTTTATTCCTGTCTTGAAGATTGTGGTAACCGAGTCGGGCGAGGTGTCGTATCAGGCGTATGAAGGGACGTTGGGAGTTCGGCTGACTCAATGACAATTGACCCTCTGGTGCTGCCCGGGCTGTCGCTGTTGGCATTGGAACTGCTGGTGCTTGCGGCCATTGGATTCGTCGTGGCTCGAATTGCGCTGAGGCAAACCGACGATCGGATGGCGCTGGCACAGGGGATGGTGATTGGGCCGGCGATCTGGGGGCTTGTCGTCAGCTTCTTGCTGCACGCGTTTGCGGGGCTGGCGGGCGCCATGGCTGGCTGGGTCGTAATCCTTGCCGGCGGCGTAGGTCTCGCCTGGCGAGGGAGAGCCCAGCTTCGGGTGGCGCCGCGAACGCTTGCGGGGATTGGCACGGCAGCCTTGGCGCTCTTCTGGCTTGGGCTGGCCAGTCGTCAACTCTTGGGCATCCCTGACGACGCGATCCATACCGCGCTCCCTGCCACGATTCGGGCCGGGGCGTATCCACCAGAGTTGGCCTGGAATCCAGGCGTGCCCCTCGCGTACCACTTTGGCGCAGATCTCCTGATCGGGCTGCTGACGCCGCCCGTTGGGCCCGATCTGGCGTTTGTGACCGAATTGATCGGCGCCTATCTCTGGACCAGCTTTGTGCTGGTAACTGTGACGTTGCTCCGAAAGCGCGGGTCATGGCTCGGTGCGCTGGCAGCGGCACCGCTGATGCTGACGACCGGAGCATGGACCCTGGTCTGGTACGCGGAGGCTCCGGACATTCTCAGAGTCCCGATCCCAATAAGCCTCCCGGCGGCTGGAGTCCGCGCGGCGCTGACCGACGTTTACTGGCCAGTGGCGGAACTGCCGAAAACCTGGCCGACGGAAGCAACCCCGCCAAATATCTGGAAGCCGCCCTTCCTGCTCAGCTACGCCCTGGCGGTCGTGATACTTGAACGCCTAACGAGCCGGGTAGACGAAGGCTGGCCGTTGCTCCTGGGGCTGGCGCTGCTGGTGGGGTTTCTCGGACTGGTCGACGAGACGGTGGCGCTGACCGTACTTGGCCTCTGGATAATCCTGGCGGCGTTCAATCTTGTGCGAGCCCGGCAGGCGGGGTCGATCAGCAACGAAACCGTTCTGCGTTCAGCCTGGGGACCAGCGCTTTCGTTGGGTCTGCTAGCTGCCGGCGGTGGCGTGCTCACCGGGTTCCTGACCGGGGCGCCGCGAAGCGACCTGACGCTTGGGTGGCGCGACGATCCGACCAATCACCTCCTGTTCGGATCCATCACGCCGTTATCAGGCGGCGTTGGCGTACTGGGTGTCGGGGTCATTCCAGTCGCGGTCGGCGCGCTGCTGTTGGACTTCCGCCGGCGCCTGGTGCTGCTCCTGGCTATTGGCGCCAGTGTCTTCGTGCTCGCCGCCCTCACGGTTCAACATTCAGCCCATCCCGGCGACGTGGTTCGTCTGGACGGGCATGCGCGGAATCTGGCGCTGTTGGCCTTGGTTGTTGCTCTAGGTGCTCGACTCGGCGGGATTGGGTCACGCTGGCGGATAGCTGCCGTCAGTTGTCTTGGCGCCCTGGTTATCTGGCCGACGGTTGCGGAACCCATTAGGCGGATTCCGCTTTCACTAGGGCACGGGATTGAGATCGCCAATGCCCAGTCTGGCTGGTTCGACGCTGAGGATCCGAGCGTTCGAACACGGCGGCATGTGCTGGCTCCAGGGATATCCGATGCCATCTCGGACGTTACACAGAAGGAAACGGCCGTCGATGCGCGAGTTTTTTCTCCGCATCCGCACGAGTTGACCGCCGCCACTGGTCGACCGAACGCCTTGGGGCCGGTGGGTCATCTCAGCCTTCTGCCCTTTAGGGGTCCCGAGTTCGACGATGTACGGCGCCATTTGGAACCGAGCGCTGTTCGGCGCCTCGGATTTACACACGTCCATGCCACGGATACATGGACTGCAGGGCTGCCTGGATACGCGCAGGGGTGGCTGAGCGATCCGGCGATGTTCGAGCCGCTGGTTCGGGACGGGACACACACGTTTTACCGTATTAAGCCTGCATTTCTGCAATTGGATGCCACCTATGCGCCGGCTTCGTTCGAGGCGCTTCGACGGGCCGTGCCGGCGTCGAGCCTGGTCTATCTGGCGCCAGCCACTCAGCAACTGACGACCGTTCGACGGGCCGCGATTCGGCTGACGATGGCTATACCGGAAGCGCAACCCTTGGGAAGCCTGGATCTTTCTGGCGTATATCTGTTGACGGAACTGCCCATGCCTATTGGGCCGCTTGCGACGAACAGGCCCGACCTTGTGGTGATGCCCGCGCGGGGCGCGTTTCCATCCGCCTTTCCTCCCGAGCGGCGGAAGCCAATCTGGTGGAACAATGAAGTTGCGGTGTATGCGCCATCCGGCGAGATTCGGCGATTGATGGACCCGCCGGCGAACGAATTCAGCGTTCAGTTGACTGAGACTCACGTGAGGGACAGCCGGATCGCGTTCACGGTGGTGTTTTCGGACCGGACGGCGGGCCGGTGGAGCGGCCAGGATTGGTTGGTTACAGCAGGCGATGGATCACCGTGGGCATTGCCCCACCAGTTTGAAACGGATGCGCGGCACAAAGGCCGGCAATGGTTTGGAGGCCAGCTCGCCTCCGGGCAGTCCATGGCGTCCTTTACGTATGAGTTTGACGCTAGACAGGGCCGGATGTCAGTGAGAGACACACGAGGGAGTCTTGTCGAGGTTGATTCTTCGGGTGAAGGTCTGGAATCCGGGACTTGGACGTTGGGCGTCCGACTTCGGGACGAATGGCATGAGGCGGCCTTCATTCCGGTGATGAAGATTGTAATTGGTGAATCCGGTGGTTTGTCCTACGAGGTCTATGAAGGCGAACTGAGCGGGCGGCTGGCTGGATGACAGTTGACCCGGCGGTCGTTCCTGGGTTGCTGCTGTTGGCCGTAGAGCTGCTCGCACTGGCCGGCGCCGGCTATGTGATCGCTCGGGTGGTATTGCGGCAGCGCGACCAACTAATGGCACTGGCACAGGGCCTGCTAATTGGACCGGCGTTGTGGGGATTGCTGGTCAACTTTCTTCTACATGCGCTGCCGGGACGTGCCGGAGCGGTGGCTGGATGGGCGTGTCTAGTGGTGATTATGATTGGCATTTTATTATGCAAAGACTTGTCAGAATTGAAGATAAGATTGCCATTATTTGCACGTTTTTTTGTGGCTGCTTTGACTGTTTTTGGATTTGTATTGGCTGCCCGACAAACAATGATCGTTAGCGATGCCTATATCCGGTTTGGACTGGCTGCTCCAATTCAGGCCCAGAATTGGCCTCCGATCTTTCCTTGGAGTCCTTGGCAGCCAGCCCCATATCACTATGGAGCTGACTTGCTGGTAGCGTTATTAGATCCACCCTTTGGGCCGAATCTGGCCCTAACGACTGAAGTGTTGGAAGCCTACGCTTGGTCGGCGATGGCCCTGCTTGTTGGGGCGATGATACGCCGCATGGGTGGATGGACTAGTGTGATTGTGTTTGTGCCGCTGTTGCTGTCGGCGGGTGTATGGACACAATTGGATGCCTTGTCGCCTTCTATACTGCAGATGCCAATATTGACTGGAATCCCTGAAGCTGGAATAAGAACGTCGTTAATTGAATTTTATGCGCCAGAATTGGCGTGGCCTTGGGATTGGCCCGAGCCGCATGGGTCGCCGCCGAACATCTGGTTCCCTCGCTTTACGATTGCATATGGACTGGCTGTCGTGGTCTTGGAACGCGTGTCGTCTAAACGACGATCGCTTTCGTGGTTCGGAAATCTCACGTTGGCTGCACTTGTGGGATTCGCTGGTCTTGTGGATGAGGCAGTGGCGCTAGTCGTGCTTGGACTATGGGTCCTGATCGAGGCGGACCGGGTCGTGCGGGCACGGTTGACATCTACCGAATTCAGGGAGAGTGTCTGGCCGACCATCTCGGGCTTAGTTGTAGGATTAGTGTTGTTGGCGGTGGGGGGAGGAGTACTCACCGGCGTCCTGGCGGGCACGGCCGGGGGTGAATTGGGGGTCGGCTGGCTGCCCGACGCAGGTCGCCTTAGGCCTCTGACGACTCTCAACGAACGGCTCGGTGGGGCGGCGTTGATAGGCATCGGCCCTGGTGTCATGGCCGTCGCGGCTGCGTTTCTGCGTCCGAATAACCGGCTGGTCCTTTCGCTAGCCATTGGTTGTGGTGCATTTGTGGGCGCTACGGTGTTGTTGGAGTCGAGTCTCGCTACGCCTGACGACACGCGTCTGGATGGACACGCCGGGAACTTCGCTCTACTTGCCTTGTTAGTGGCGGCCGCGCAATGCATGCGCCGGCTACATCCTCGCCGGCGAATGTTGGTCGGCACGCTCGCGGTGGCACTGATGGTCTGGCCCACGATCGCACTTCCGGTCCGTACCCTTGGATTCCAGTTGAGCCACGGAATCGCCTTGTCCAACGCCACGCTCAGCCGCACCGGTCAACCAGCTAAACTGTATGGCATTGGAGTTGGTCGCCAGTCAATCACACCCGTAACCCCTGACCAGATTGCCGATTATGAGCCCTTCCCACTGCCTCCACTTCACGCGCGGCAGTTTGGTGCCTTGAAACTTGATCCGCTGATCGAGTTTATTATCGACCATACGCGTGCGGACGCTCGGATTTTCTCCCCACATCCTACTGAGTTGACGCTTGCGACCGGTCGGCCGAACGCCTCTGGCTTTCCAGGATTCGTTCACCTCGTGGAGAGAAGAGGTCCCGAGTATGAGGACGTGCTATGGTCACTCGAGCCTGCGGCTGTTAGGCGATTAGGTCTTGACTATATCCATGCCACCGATGCTTGGGTGGCCCAGTTGCCAAAGCATGCGCAAGGGTCATTAGAAGATCCAAAGCTATTCGAACTATTGATTCGGCATGGAGCTCACGCATTATATCGTGTTCTTCCCGCATACTGGAATCTTGACACTATGCCTTCTCCTAAATCATTTGAGTCGATTCGACAGGCCGTTCCCGAGTCAGCCACTGTTATTCTGGCGGGGCGACACGATCCATTGACAAAGATCAAACTAGCCTCGTTGCTGGGCCATACTCGACTGATTGCCGACTTAGATGTCACGACTGTAGCGTCTCTCGTTCACCCACTGATACCGATGAAAGCCGCTCGCCCAGGTTCACTGATTCCGAATGTCCTCATCCTCCCTCGAGGCGTTGCTGTCTACGACAAAACGACGGAGCTATTGCCTGTTTGGTGGAACGATGAATTCGCGGTTTATGCACCGGACGGTTTAATCAGACCGCTGATGGATCCGCCGCCCCGACTCAAACCAAACTTTGGCGTGCACATAACAGCTGTGGACTTTGACGGCGACAGAATCGCCTTTACAGCTCACTTCGCAAACCACGCACCTGATCGATGGAAAGGTCAAGACTGGCTCATATCGGCAGTTGACGCGTCGTCATGGGCATTTCCCTACGAATTTGAGACTGACGGGCGGCACAAGGGCCAACAGTGGTACGGGGGGCAGATTACTCCGGAGCAGTCGAAGGCAACGCACGCCTACGAGTTTGACCCGCGCGCGGGAGACTTGGTGGTGCGTAACAAAACTGGCAGGCGAACAGAAGTTGCATCGTCCGGCCCAGGGCTGGGGCCTGGCCTCTGGACGCTGGCCCTGCGGTTGAGAGGCGAGTGGCACGAGGCGGCCTTTATTCCGGTGATGAAGATTGTGGTCGCCGAAGGCGGCGATGTCACGTTTGAAGTTTATGAAGGCGAACTGAACGCACGGCTGGCGCAATGACGGTTGACCTGGCAGTGATTCCCGGGTTGGTGCTGTTGGTCGTGGAGCTGCTCGTGTTGGCCGGCGCTGGCTATGTCGTGGCTCGGGTGGCATTGCGACAGCGCGACCAACTAATGGCGCTGGCACAGGGCCTGCTAATTGGTCCGGCCTTGTGGGGATTGCTGGTCAACTTTGTCATGCGCATCGCTTCCGGAGTCGCCGGAGCACTCGTGGGCTGGGTGGTCGTGGCGGTTGTTGGCGGCTGGCTGGTTTGGCGCGATCCATCCGCCGCAAAGGTGTCCTCTCGACGGCTCCTCGGTTTTGGCCTCGCGGCACTGGTGTTGTTTTGGGTCGTGCTGGCTGGTCGCCAGACTTTGTCGATTGTGGATGCCTATTTGCACCTGGGTCTGGCTTCGTCAATTCGGGCCGGAGTGTTTCCACCCGCTTTTCAGTGGCATCCGAATTTGCCGGCCCCCTATCACTACGGCGCCGACATGCTCATCGGGCTGCTGGCGCCGCCGTTCGGTCCCGACCTGGCGTTTACGACGGAGCTCTTTGAGGCATACGCCTGGACCAGCTTGGCACTCATTACCGGGACCCTGCTGCTCAGGCGCGGATCGTGGATAGCCGTGCTGGTGGCGTGGCCACTGCTGCTGTCGTTCGGCCTCTGGACCCAACTGCACAACATCGCGCCGCCGGGAATCCTGCAGGTCCCAAGTGTTGTGGCAGTGCCGGAGGCCGGCCTGCGGGCAGCGCTGGGGGAAATCTACTGGCCGTCCGCACGGTTCCCTTGGACCGCGGCGGTTGACGCGTCTCCGCCGAACGTCTGGAAGCCTCACTTCGTGCTGGCCTATGGCCTGGCCCTGGTGGTATTGGAGCGGGTCACGGCCGACCGAGAGGCGCGGGTCTCCGCCCGCCTGCTGCTGGCGGTGCTCGTCGCGTTTCTGGGGCTTGTGGACGAGATCATTGCTCCGATCGTCTTGGGGCTCTGGGCCGTCTGGGAATCACTCCAGCTTTTCGATGCCTGGCGACGCGACCGTTCCGTGGACCGGCGCGGGGTGGCTCGAGCCGCCGCCGCCCCGGTGTCAGCGGCGCTGTTGCTGGCGCTGGCCGGCGGGCCAATAACCGACGCGCTGATTGGGTCGACGGGGTCCGGCCTGTCACTTGGATGGACTGCCGACGCCGGGGGGCGGCGGCCCGTGGGCACCTTTACGGATCTGTCCGGCGGCCTGGGCGTGCTGGAACTGGGAGTCGTTCCGCTTGTAGGTGCGGCATTGCTGCTGGCATGGCGCAGTCGCCTGACATTGTCGCTGGCGGCAGCCGCCGGCCTGCTATTGCTTGCCGCCCTGACCGTGCGGTACGAGTTTTCCTTGGATGTGGTGCGCTTGGACGGCCACGCCCGCAACTTCGCGTTGCTCGCCCTGCTGGTTGCGCTCGGGCACCGGCTCGGCACGCTGAAGCCGCGCTGGCAATTCGCCGCCGGCGCCGTCGTGCTGGCCCTTGTGACGTGGCCGACCGCCGCAGCGCCGGTGAAGAACCTGGGCGTTGCAGTGACCCTGGGGCCGGCGATAGCGAACGCCGAGCCCGACCCGAACGTGGACTGGCAGATATCGGACCGTTTCGTGCTTCCGCAGCCGATGTCGGAAGGAGTTGCGGCCTATATCCGCGACCGTACAGTCGTTGACTCTCGTGTTCTTTCACCGAACCCAATGGAGATGACGATCGTCACAGGCCGCGCGAATGCGTCGGCGTACGCGGGATTCGTGCAGTTCGTCCCGAGGTTCGGTCCCGACTACCTGGATGCGATCGACTTTCTTGAGCCAGCAGCCATTCGGCGACTTGGCATTTCGTACGTCCATGCTCCCGACGACTGGGTGTCCGGCTTGCCGGCCAGGGCCAGGCGCTGGCTGCGCGACCCCGACCTGTTTGCGCTGCAGATACGCGACGGGACCGACTCGCTCTACCGCGTGCGGCAGGCATTTGTTGACATGGAGACGGTCCCACCAGGCGAGTCCTTTGAGGCACTGCGACGAGCGGTTCCAGCGACAGTGACGGCTTATCTGTCGCCGTCGCTGGAGCCGGCAAACTCGATTCGGGCGGCCGTCGTGCTCTCGCATGCGCAGCTTCTGGGTGAGGCTCGACCGACGCCGACCTGGCACAGCCGCCCGCAGATCGCGACGCGACCGCTGGGCCGCCAGTTGCCGGATCTGATCGTCACGTCAGCGCGCCTGGCGCCATCCAGCTTCCCGCCTGGAGAGCGTGAGCCGATCTGGTGGAACGACGAGATCGCCGTGTATGCACCGGCTGGCGCGGTAGCACCGGTGATGGGGCCGCCACCGAGGTCATTCAGCGTGCGCGTGTCGGATTCAATGGCCGACAGTGGGCGACTTGTGTTCACCGTTGAATTCGTCGACCGGATGCCGGAGCGCTGGATAGGTCAAGACTGGCTGGTTGTGCCAGTGGATGAGTCCACATGGGCGTTCCCCGGAGAGTTTGAGGCCGATGGGCGAACGCACGCAGCGGCGCAGTGGTACGCGGGACAGATCATCCCCGGTCAGACCAGGGAGACTCGCGCGTTCGAGTTCGATCCGCGGTCGACGAGCCTGGTCATGGAGGACGCGGACGGCGCCTGGGCACCCGTTGCAGCGTCCGGCGAAGGACTGGGGCCCGGCACCTGGTCGCTCGCGGTGCGCCTGCGCGGCGACTGGTGGGAAGCGGCGCTGATACCTGTCGTCCACATGTCGGTATCTGACACCCGGGAAGTTGCCTACCGGGTCTACGAGGGTGTGCTTGGCGTGCGGCCCATCCCATGAGCCACGGCAACTCGCAATCGGCGGCGGGTCCGTGAGGTCTGGCGCACAGCGTGGCAGAGCGGCTGTGGGATGCAGAATGTGCGGCCTCTGTCGCACCCGGTGCTGAACGCAATGGCTAGTCACATCTCGGACAGGATTCTTGGTTCTGCCAGGCTGGAGATCGACGGGCCGGGCGTGGCCGGAGAGCCGGTGACGTTCCGGATTGTCTACACGGCCGGCGCGGTTGGGGTGGACGATCGAGGGGCGGTAAGGGTTTCCTGGCGGGCGCAGGCGGGTTTGGGGGAGCCGCAGCTTGAAGATCCCGCCGCACCCGGCTATCTGGCGGTTCGTACCGTGTCGGAGGGTACGGTGCGGCCCGTGGCCCGCTTCAATGAGCGCGGGCACCGGCGGCCCTTCGTACCGGCCGTCACCGTACACACCGACGATGGTGGGCTGTGGCCGGGCGACCGGGTGGAGCTGACGTTCGGTGACACGTCCGGTGGAAGCCTTGGCATCCGCGCGCCGGTGACGGTCGTGAAGGCTTTCGAGTTCCAGGTCTCGGTTGACTGCAAAGGCGCGCAGGAGTACCTGGACCTGGACGGCTTCCTGACGTTTCCGGTTGTTGCCGGGCCGGCGGTTCGGCTGGTGGCCATTGCCCCCAGCGACGTGAAGGCCGGCGAGCCGTTTACGGCGCATGCGCGATTCGAAGACGTCTGGGGGAATCCCGCCGAGGCGCCCGGCGCCTCCCTACAGGTCGGAGTCGGTGAAGGCCACGACGTGCGCGGCGCGGCAGCCGGCACGGGGCCCGTGATCCCCGTCCAGAATCTAACGCTGGAGGACTGCGGTGTAGTCCGACTGGAGGTCACGGACCAGACCAGCGGTCTGAGAGCCACCAGCAACCCGATCCGGGTTGGCGCCGAGCTTCCGGCCGAGCGGCGCTGGTGGGGCGACCTGCATGGGCAAAGCGGCGAAACCGTGGGCACCAACCCCTCGGCCGACTACTTCCACTACGCCAGATACACCGCCTGCGCCGACTTCACCTGTCACCAGGGCAACGACTTCCAGATCACGGACGAGTTCTGGGCGCGGTTGCGGCGGGAGGTAGAGGCGATTCACGAGGACGGCGAGTTCGTGTGCTTTCACGGCTACGAGTGGTCGGGCAACACCGAGGTCGGCGGCGACCGGAACGTGATATTTCGCGGGATTCCCGAAGCTGATGACATCTGGCGCTCGGGGCGCTGGCTAATCGAAGACCGCCGGCCGCTGAATCCCGAGCAGGACGCTCTCAATCTGGACGAACTCTACGCGCGGTTTCGCGGACGCGATGACGTGATGCTGCTGCCGCACGTGGGTGGTAGGCGGGCGGAGTTGCGATGGATCGACCCCACGCTGGAGCCGGTCGTGGAAGTGCACTCGGCGCACGGCACCTCGGAGTGGTTCCTGCAAAAGGCGTTGGCGACCGGAGTTCGTGTGGGTTTTCTGGGGGGAAGCGACGACCACATGGGACGGCCGGGGGCAACGCTGGCCAACGCGAACGAGATGCCGGTGAACGGTGGTCTCGCCTGCATTCGCGCGGCGGCTCTCACTCGTGATGGCATTTGGCAAGGCCTGCACTCGCGTCACTGTCATGGAACGACCGGCGCACGGATCCTGATTGACACGCAAATCGCCGGCGCGCGCATGGGCGCCGATGCCGCCGCGAACGGTGCCGTGCCGGTTGACGTTCGGGTCAACGGCACAGCGCCGATTATCGAGATCGCGGTCTACCGGGACGGCGAGCCGGTGCATCGGTGGACGCCGGCGGGCGATCCAGCGCACGTCCTGGTGGCCTGGACCGGAAATCTGCGGATCGCGCGCGGGCGTAAGCAGACATGGGATGGTGAGTTGACCGTGCAGGGAGCGCGGATCCATGACGTCTCGCCGTTCGCTTTCGACCATCCGCAAGAGGGCTTGATCGGGGGCGACGGGCAGCGCGTGGCATGGACCAGCGAGACTGCGGGCGACTACGACGGCGTGTGGCTTGAGCTGGCCGATGCGACGGATCCCGTCATCGAGTTCGTCGCCGAGCCGCTGGCTGTCACGCAGCCTCTGGCCGGAATCGAGGACGGTCCGTTGTTCGTGGAGGCGAAGGGTTTGGGGGCGCACCTGCGTCTGCAAGCGCTGCCGCATGACGGCGGTCCCCTGGACGCCGAGCTGTCCTGGGTCGACTCCGTGCCGCTCGACGGCGTTCACGCGTACCACGTGCGTGTGCTGCAACTGGATGGGCATATGGCCTGGTCGAGCCCGACGTATGTTGACATAACTACGGCCTGAGAGTTGCTGGAGACGCGACTCAAGGGCGTGGGGGTGACGAAGCCGGCAGGTGTGTCGGCGGGCTCGGGGTTGACGGGTGTGAGGCCGCTCTCTAGCCTCAGTTCCGCTCGGGCCAACCCGATAGACCGGCGAGGGTGATCGATGGCGGCGGCGCAGGACACGCATCAGGCTTCCCAGGAAACCGAGTTATTCGCCCCTCCGGCGGACTTTGCCGCGGCCGCGCACGTCCCGTCGTTCGAGGCCTACCAGGAGCTTCACCGGCGAAGCCTCGAGGATCCCGAAGGCTTCTGGCGCGAAATCACCGACGGCTTCACCTGGTTCAAGCCGTGGACGCAACTGCAAGAGGGCGAGCCGCCCTTCGTCAAGTGGTTCGTGGACGGCGAGACCAACATCTCCGCCAACTGCCTGGACCGGCACGTGGAAGCCGGGCGCGGAGACAAGGTGGCCTACTACTGGGAAGGCGAGCCTGGTGACACGCGCGTCGTCACATATGCCGACCTGTTGTCCGACGTGCAGCGCTTTGCCAACGGTCTGAAAGCTCAGGGCCTGGAATCCGGCGACCGGGTCGTGCTCTACATGCCCATGGTTCCGGAACTTCCCGTGGCCATGCTGGCCTGCGCGCGCTTGGGCATCGTGCACAGCGTCGTGTTTGGCGGGTTCAGCGCGGACGCAATTCGCGACCGGGTCAACGACGCCGGCGCCCGCATGATCATCACCGCCGACGGCGGCTGGCGGCGCGGACGCGTGATTCCGCTGAAGGCCAACGTGGACGCCGCACTGGCCGACGATGCTTGCCCCTCGGTCGAAAGTGTGATCGTGCTCAAGCGCTGCGCGAACGAGATTGCCTGGGACGACGCGCTCGACATCTGGTGGGACGACGCAATCGACGGCCACTCCGACGACTGCCCGCCCGCGCACCTGCCCGCCGAGCACCCGCTCTACATCCTCTACACCAGCGGAACGACCGGGAAGCCCAAGGGCGTGGTGCATGCCCATGCCGGCTACATGGTCTACACGGCCTTGACGTCAAAGCTGATCTTCGACCTCAGGGACGACGACATCTACTGGTGCACGGCCGACATTGGCTGGGTCACCGGGCACAGCTACATCGTCTACGGAATCCTGGCCAACGGCATCACCGGCGTGATGTACGAAGGCGCGCCCAACCATCCGGCGGAAGACCGCTTCTGGGAAATCGTCGAGAAGTACAAGGTCACGGTGTTCTACACGGCGCCTACCGCCATCCGCACATTCGTGCGCTGGGGCGACCACCACCCGCAGGGACACGACCTGTCGAGCCTGCGGCTGCTGGGCACCGTTGGCGAGCCGATCAACCCTGACGCCTGGCTCTGGTATCACCGGGTCATTGGCGGTGGACGCTGCCCGATCGTGGACACCTGGTGGCAGACCGAGACTGGCGGAGTTCTGATCACGCCCCTGCCCGGAGCAACAACCCTCAAGCCCGGTTCCGCCACCCTGCCATTCCCGGGCGTCGAGCCGGCGGTGGTTGGCGAAGACGGCGAGCCGGTGCCGGATGGGCAGCGCGGGCTGCTGATCATCAAGCGCGCCTGGCCGTCGATGCTTCGCGGCATCTACAAGGAAGGCTGGGGCCAGCCCGGACATCCCGGCGAATATGGCGACAGCGAGCGGCTGATCGAGACTTACTGGGAGAAATTCCCCGGCCGCTATCTGACCGGCGACGGCGCCGTACGCGATACCGATGGCTACTACTGGGTAATCGGCCGCGTGGACGACACGCTGAGCGTTTCGGGCCACCGCATAGGCACGGCCGAGGTTGAGAGCGCCCTGGTCAGCCATCCGTCAGTGGCCGAATCGGCCGTTGTCGGTGCGCCGGACCCAATCACGGGCGAGTTCATCTCGGCATTCGTCACCCTGCGCGCGGAGTTCGAGGGCAGCGACGAACTGCAGGCCGAGCTGATCGCGCATGTTGGCCAGGTGCTTGGTCGCTTTGCGTGCCCCAAGCAGTTGCGGTTTACCGACGCGCTGCCGAAAACGCGCAGCGGCAAGATCATGCGCCGCCTACTGCGTGACATTGCGGCGGGTCGCGAGGTGGTGGGCGACACGACGACGCTCGAGGACCTGACGGTGCTGGCGGCCCTGCGGGGCGACGAGGAATAGCCGTTCACAAGCTGCCAGAGCTGACCGCGAGGATTAGCGGCGGACCGACTTTGTGAATACAATCACAACCGACGGCGCGCCTGCGCCCGAGGAGACCGTGACCGCATGACCGGCTTCAGTCCCAGCCGCCGCCTGCTTGGTGCGCTGGCTGTCTCGCTGCTGCTCGCCGGCGCGCTGGCATCGTGCGGGGAAAGCCGCCCGGTGGCTACCACCAGCGCGGTCGTGGTCGCGCCCCCGGTGGCGCAGATCACCATGCCGCCGGATCTGACACCGGCAGCGGCGGTGGAGTCGCCCACGCCGCGCGTGGCTGAGGCAATCGTCGCCGTCACGCCCGTGACCGCCGTGCCCACGTCCGTCGCGACCGCCGCGCCAACCGAGGTCGCGTCCGCGGGAACCGCGCCAACAGGCATTGGCCCGCTCAGCGGTGCTGCGGAGACGGGCCGCCAGCAGTTCACGGCGCTGGGCTGCATCGCTTGTCATGGCGCCGATCTGAGCGGCGGGATTGGCCCGAAGCTGGCCGGGCGGACGACTGACGACCTGCCCGAGGAACGTATTCGCTCGCAGGCCATGCAAGGCGGCAGCGGGATGCCCGCGTTCCCGAACCTGACCGAGCAGGAACTGCAGAACTTCATTTCCTTCATCCGCAGCCAGGCGTAGCCGGGGGCAATTCGTTCGGGCGGTTCCGCTTCTTCGTCGCGAGCGTCGTGCCGGCTGGCCAAGTACCCTCGTAATCGAACCACGCCCAGGTAGCTCAGTCGGCAGAGCAGCGGTTTTGTAAACCGCAGGTTGTGGGTTCGAATCCCACCCTGGGCTCCAGCAGCGCGCGATTCGCCCTGTACGTCGTCCCGCGTAGCGTTTGCAGTACTCGCAGGTCAGCTTTCGAGTGCCGCACCTTCGCTTGATGAGGCGATTCGCCTTTGGCGCTGGGCTAGAATCCACCCGGCGCGGCGGACGCCCGGCGCCACATCACCGGACTCGCGGAGCCTGATCGGAGTGCGCTGAAGCAGCCCATGCGCGTGCTGGTAACCGGCGCGGCCGGCTTTATGGGAAGCCACGCCGTGGACCGACTGCTCGACCACGGCCATGAGGTCACCGCTGCTGACAGCCTCATCGGCGGCTACGTGGAGAACGTCAACCCGTCCGCCGAGTTTGTGGAGTGTGATCTGGCCGACCGCGAGGCGGCGGCCGCACTGGTTGAATCGTCGAATCCCGAGGTCATCTTTCACTACGCGGCCGACGCTACTGAGGGGCGCAGCCAGTTCACCCCGCTGAGTTCCATGGACAACAACGTGGTCGGCTATCTCAACACGCTGGTCCCGGCCATCGAACGCGGGCTGTCGAAGATGGTGTTGGTCAGTTCGATGAGCGTATACGGCGCGCAGCAGGCGCCGTTCGACGAATCGATGCCGCGCCTTCCGGAGGACATCTACGCGGCCATGAAGGCTTCCATGGAGGCCGCCACCGAGCACCTGTCGGCCGTCCATGGCTTTGACTACGCCATCTTTCGCCCGCATAACGTGTACGGAGAGCGCCAGAACCTGGCCGATCCCTATCGCAACGTCGTGGCGATCTTCATCAACTCGCTGCTGCGGGGCCGCGCGTTCCACATCTACGGCGACGGGGAACAACGCCGCGCCTACTCGTACATCGGCGACACGAATCCCGTGATGGTGGACGGCGGCCTCAGCGACCGTTCGAACGGACGAATCTTCAACGTCGGCTCGTCGGAGGACGTCTCCATCAACCAGCTTGCGGACGTCGTTCGAGACGTGTTCTTTGACGGCGGACCGTGGCCGGCCGGCCTGGAGCCGAAGTACATGCCGGGCCGACCGCTGGAGGTCAGGAACGCCTACTGCGCGCACGACGCGGCCGAAGAGATCCTTGGTTTCGGCAATACGACCACGCTGCGCCAGGGTGTTGAGGCCATGGTGCGCTGGGCGCGCGAGGTAGGCGCGCGAGAGCCGACCTATCTGCCGGACAGTCTCGAAATCGGAAGCGAACGCGCCCCGGCGACCTGGCGCGAGCAGCTGATCTGATCCGAAGCTAATTCAGAGTCGGACAGCCAGCCCCAACCTCGGGAGGTCGTCGCGCCGACGGGACGCGCCTGCGGCTACGGCTCCGACGGGCGAGGTGAGGGCTTCACACCGTATTCGCCTTCGTACGCCTCATACGACACATTGCCGGACTCGGTCACCACGACCTTCGCCACCGGGATAAAACCGGCGAGTTGATACTCGCTGCGTAGCCGTACGGCCAGGATCCAGACGCCCGGTTCCAGTCTTTTGCCTGACGAGTCCAGGTGGACTGCATCCGGCTGCTCGACCCGCAGGCTAAGCGTTACCGCCTGCGGGTCGAATTCGTAACGATGCGTAACCGATCCCGGCTCCGGGCTGGCCTGCCCGGCGTACCACTGCGCGGCTGGATCCGTCGGGCGAATGCGCGGCAGCGCCCAAGGTGAATCATCCGCCGGCACCACCAGCCAGTCCTGCCCGGTCCAGCCTTCGCCCGAGGTACCGGACAACGTCGCAGTGAAGGCTAGTCGGCCGTCGGTCGCCTCGGCGTCCCTGAGTCCAACCGTGAAGGGCCGAGCTGGAGGCCCTCCAACAGGCGCGATCGCGCCGTCCGGGGCATACACGGCAATCTCCTCATTCCAGAAGACCGGCCGCCGTGCATTCGCCCCAAACATGGAAGGCCCGAGCTGCGCGGCGGTCACCACGACGTCGGCCGTCTGTCCCCGGATGGGAGTGGACGGAATGTCGGCCTGGAGGTGCAGCGCGGCTCGATCGGGAGATCCCAGCAGCCGGGCATGCGGAAGTACAGCCACTGCGCGAAAGGTATTCAGCGTGCCGCTGGCGGGCGAGAGATAGACCGATGATCCCTCCGGGACGGCTCCTCGAAGGCCCTCGAACGACTCCGGTGCCGGCGCGATGTCAAGCGCAAGGAAAGCTGGCTGTACACGGAAGAGCGTATGGGCGCCGTCGCGAATGTTCGGTTCAAAGAACTGCGGGTCGGCAAGCCAGCGCGCGGCCCGGGCCGGTAGGTCGGCGGTCCAGTCATCGGACGCATGGACGTATTCAATCCCCAGGCGCCGAAGAGCCGCCGGTTCGAGCTGCCGCAAGGCGTCGAGGTACCCGGAGCCGGTGTAGGGACGCGTGTGCAGAAAGTCCGCGAACCCCGAGGCGTTTGGTCGGCCGGTGGCCACGGTCAGGGCGTAGGGCGCTGGCGAGAGAATGCGGGCATCCGCGTCAGTGCGGCGACGGATCCAGGCGGCGATGCGGTCTGACGGGAACTGCTCCTGTGGGTAGCGCCCCATCCACCAGTAGAACTCGTCAAACGTGCGTGACTCAGGCGTGGCGTTCGCAATCTGCACACCGTGACCGAGTGCCAACCTGAGCTTACGAGCCTCGGTGGCGACGGTCGGCCACGTAATCAGCACGAGAATGAACGCTGCGGCGGCAAATCGCCAGCGCTGACGCAGGGTGGCCAGCCGGGTACTCAGCGCTACCAGGAGCGCCAGCAGTGAGAAGTTGCGCGCGTGCCCGTCAAAGCGGCCAATGTCGTGCGGGGCAACGTCGTACCGCAAGACTAGGGCGGCGAGCAGGAATACCCCTGTGGCAGCCGCCAGAGAGAGGGCAAGCTGATTCCGTCGGTCAATGAGGATGGCGATTCCGGCCACAACCATCGAGCCCAGGCTCACAAGGCCTAATCCCGCGTCCAACGTGGTAACCGAGCTCACGGCAGCGCGGGTCCGCGGATCCAGCGGCCACCCAAGCGTCAGTTCGCCGGATCCCGAGCTTCCCGTAAGGATGCCGGTAAACACACCGCCGCCCGCGAGTAGAAGAGCCACGGCCAGCAGCGGGCCCGCAGCCGCGTCCAGGACAGCGGCGGGATACTGCGATCGCTCGGGGTGTGCCCGGTACACGCCTGCCGCTGCAACGACGATCCACAGCCCCAGCACCACCGGGGCCACCGTTTCGTCGAGCAGGCCGAGGAAGCCAACCAGGGCGGCGAGGGTAAGCGTGCCGATGCGGCATCGATGGCCTCCGGCGGCGACGCGTTCCAGCACCACGATCGCGAGGCAATACGAGAGCGCGAATGCCGGCTTCCAAATGTTTGGTGGCACGCCTTGCTGTTCTGAACCCCACGGTAGTTCAACGGCAGGCCAGTACATCTCGGCGAGGGCCGCTCGAACGCCGGCCACCGGCACGTCGACGGGGATTGGGAACTTCAACAGGAATGGTTGCTCGCCAAACACCAGCGTCCAGGCGCCGGGAGCAAGGAGAAGCGGCATAACGGCCAGGGTTCCTGCCCACGATCCCCGACGAAGGAGCAGTGAGCCGGCGAGCAGAATCAATGAGGTCCAGGCGTAGGCGCCGAGCAACTCCGTCGTGAATGCCAGATCCGGTCCGGCCGGCGGGGTCAGCAGCCCGACCAGCAGATCGATGCCGTGGTGGTATGCGAGTTCCAGGTCCGGGCTCCATCCCAGCGTGAGCGGCCAGCCGCCGGCCCGGATCGTTGCCGGCATCATGGTGTGGAGAATGTGATCCGGAATGATCAGCAGTTGGCGGCTGGCCAGCGCGACCCAGAAGATCGCGGTCCCCGCGAGGCCGAAGCCAGCGATCGTTCGAGGCGGAACCCGTAGGTCGTCGCGCCATCGCCACGTCAGACCAGCGCCGACGGCCAGTACGAGGATCCAGGCCGCCAGCGCGCCGGACAGCCCCGGCAGCAAATGCAGGACAAAGTTGACGATCAGCCCCCACAGCGCCAGCCCAATCACCAGCCCCTGCGCCAGCGCCAGCCGATCGTCGGTCTGCCGCAGAGCAGACCGGGCTACCACGTAACCAAGGGCGGCCAGTGATAACAGCTCTGCGGCCAAGATTAGTAGGCCCGGAACCACTCCTGGGTCGCCGGTCACTTGTTTGAATCCGGAATGGGCGAGCAAGCCACAAATCTATTGCGACCGTTAAGTTGCTGGATCGGATTTGACCGCAAATGCCCGATGTTGCGTGGGTGCGAGGGATCAGTGGACTGCTGCATGCCGTGTGTCTCCGACGGCGACCGATTAGAACCGCTCATTTGGCTCTCCAATGGAGCCTGAGGACGGTGTAACTGCAAGCTCGCCTTCGTAGACGTGAAACGAGACCTTGCCAGTCGGAGAAATCACGAATCTGACCGCCGGAATGAATGCTGTAAGGAGGTAGTCGTCTCGTAGCCGTACGCCCAGTAACCAAGCACCCGGGTTCAGCTTCGAGCCGGCAGACGGAAGGAAACTGCGATTGCCATCTTGATCGCGAAGAGCAAGCGTTGCTGTGCCTGGGTCAAATTCATAGTGACGAATAATCGTGCCGGACTGCGGAGCGATCTGACCGGCGAACCACTGTGGTGCTTTGTCGATCGGCCAGGTTCTTGGAATGGCCCATGGCGAGTCGTCAACCGGCACGACCACCCAGTCCTGTCCCGTCCATACGTCGCCACCATCATTGGACAGTGTCGCCGTAAAGGCGAGCCGCTGGTCAGTCGTACTCGAGTCCGACAGCTGGACGCGGAAGGATCGGGGGGAGTGAGGCGAGACAGGCGCCACGCTTCCAGACGGCGAGAAGAGGGCGACGTCTTCGTTCCACCAAACGGGACGGCGTCTGTTCGGGGCAAACATCGACGGCGCGAGGCGGGACGATGCCAGCACCAGGTCGGGCGTTTGCGCTCCTAGAGGTTCGGTCTGAATGCTGACGCGCAGGTGGTTTAAGACCGTTCGGTCCTCCGACACGAGGAGATTCGTGTGCGTGAGCATCGCCATCGCACGAAAGGCATTCAAGGGGGCAAGCGCTGGCGACACATACACCGTGGCGCCCGTCGGCGCGGTTTGACGCAATGCTTCGAACGACCCCGATGACGGTGGTTCACTCAGCCTGTGAAATTCGGGCTTCACGCCGTAGAGGGCGTGAGTCCCGACACGGGCCAGAAGATCGAAGAACTCCGGGTTAGCTAACCAGCGCCTGGCTCTGTCTGGCAGACGGGCGACCCAGTCGTCGGTAGCGTGGAGGAATTTGACGTCCAGCCGCCTGAATGCCTCAGGCTCCAGATGGCGAATAGCGTCAAGGTACTCGGGCCCGGTGTATGGGATCAGATGGACGTACTGGCGAAACCCGGACGCGTTTGGCCGGCCCGTGGCAACGGTCATGGCATAGGGATAAGGGGACAGAACCCTGGCATCGGACTCCGTGTGATTTCGGATCCAGGCGGCAACGGGATCGGAAGGAAAGCGCAACAGGGCGTAGCGGCCCATCCACCAATACCAGTCATCGAATTCCCGCGATCCAGGCTCGGCGTTGGCCAGTTGAACGCCCCTGCTGGCGACGAGTCCAAGTTGGCGAGCCGGTGTGGCCACTGTTGGCCAAGTTACGAGAAAGAAGATCGCGGCGGCGGCGGCGAAGCGCCAGTGTACGCGTCCTGTGTCCAGGCGCTTGCTCAGTGAGAAAAGTACTGCGAACAACGCAAAGTTACGTGCATGTCCGTCAAGCCTCCCGATGTCGTAGGACGCGACCTCAAATCGAATGGTGAGGGCGGCGAGTAGAAACGTCGCCGATCCCGCCGCAAGGGCGAGGATCAACCGGCTGCGGCGCTCGAGGATCGCTGCCAGCGCCGCCACCACTGCGCACCCGACTTGGAGGAGCACAGTTCCGCCCGGGAGTGTCGTTGCAGAGATCAACGCGCTCCGGTCCCTCGGGTCTAGTGGAAGACCGAGTGTCAGACCGCTAGGTGCCGATCTCTCCGTAATGATGCCAGTTATCAGTCCACCTCCGCCGAGAAGGAGTACCGAGCCAAGAATGGGTCCGGCGGCTGAGCGAATGCGAGCCTCGCGAGATTCAGTGCGCGTGCGCTGCGAGCTAAATCGTCTGCTGGCTTCGATTACGACCCAGAGAGCGAGAACTACGCCGGCAATCGCCTCGTCGACAAGGCCCAGGAATCCGACCAGCCCGGCAAGCGCGAGGGTTCCCGACCAGTGTTGGCTTCGGCGACGTGAGACTCGCTCCAGCAGCACGAGCGCCAACGCATAGGCCAGAGGAAACGACGGCTTCCAGATGTTCGGCGGTACGGTGTGCTGTTCCGAGGGCCACGGCAGTTCCACCCTTGGCCAATAGAGGTCGGTAAGCGAGGCGCGCAAACCGGCCTCTGGGATTCCACCGGGAACTGGGATCTGTAGCACTGATGGCTGATCACCGAACACCAGCGTCCAGGCACCGGCGGCCAGCAGCAAGGGCATAGCCGTCAGCGTGCCTAACCACGAGCCGTGACGCAGAAGTAGCGTTCCAACGAGGAGAACGAGACTTGCCCAGACATAAGCACCCAAAACCTCGGTGGTAAACGAGAGATCTGGACCGGTCGGCGGCGTCAGCAGACCTGCCAGTAGGTCTACCCCGTAGTGGTAGGCGAGGTTCAGGTCCGGGTTCCAGGGCAACCGTGGCGGCCAGTTTCCGGCCCTGACTGTGGCGGGAATCAATGTGTGCTGCAGGTGGTCGGGGATGATGAGCAGCTGGCGGCTGGCGAGGGCGATCCAAAAGATCGCGGTGCCGGCGAGGCCGAAGCCAGCAAGCGTCTGCGGTGAAACCCCTAGATCTTGGCGCTGGCGCCAGGCCAGACCAGCGCCGAGGGCAAGCAGCACCATCCATCCCGCCAAAGCTCCGGCCAGACCAGGAAATAGGTGCAGAACGAAATTGACAATCAGCCCCCACAGCGCCAGCCCAATCACCAGCCCCTGTGCCAGCGCCAGCCGATCATCCGTCTGCCGCAGCGCAACCCGAGCCACGACATAACCGACGCCGGCGAGAGCGAGCAGTTCAGCGGCGAGCAGCATGAGGCCAGGAATGACGGTGGGGTCAGTCGTCACGCTCGCGCTCCCCGGCGACGCTCAAGTTGCTGCCGGTAGTTTTTTGGGACGGGTTCCACCACAATCTGAACCGCAAACTGGGCAACCGATGTGACTGACTCGTAATTGGCTTCAGTTGGCAGCGTCCATGGCAATTGCTCCCCCAGATTATTGGCCAGTCTTATTCCGTCCACCCATTGCTCCCACGATTAGCGACAGACGCTCCGAAAGCGGTTCGACTTGAAGTCTGCGAAACCCTGTAAGCCGAATCTGAATAGGTGAATATAGTGACACTTACGGATTCTCAGTTGGTTTGATGTGACCTAACATACGAAGGCATGAATCAGAGTCACGAATTCGGTTGGGACATGGATTCAATATTGTACTATGAGTCACTCGAGGGTTCTCGAATGTCACACTGCCGTCTTTGTAAATCGTGAACTTCAGAATTGGTATCACAGCTGCTTGCAGATGATCTAAGCGTAGTCGAGCAACCAAGGCCCAGGTTCCTGACTGCGGCCTGTTTCCCGAAGAATCTACGGTAGCAAATTCTCCGGTGTCTTTCAGAGCAAGCATAGTTCCGTCAAGAGGATGAAAGCGATAAGTATGAATTGCCCTATGGTTCGTTGGATGGATTTGGCCAGCAAACCACAGCTGGCCTGCTAGAGTAAACCCGTCGGCCGCATATTGGATTGGCAATGACCATGGTGGGTCAGACAGTTTTGTGACCAGCCAATCTTGGCCCGTCCATTGTCCAATTGAATGGTTATCGAATGAGGCGGTGAATTCGATGACTTCGGCAGTCGACGTGACGTCTGAAATGCTGACCGCAATTCCTGGCGTCGGCGGCGGCGGTGGGTCCACTTCTGGAGCAAGCGAAGGATCGGATGTAAAGGCGACGGCTCTATCATTCCACCAGATGATTGGAAACTGACTCGTGTCGACGCCGAATGGAAGATCGATAGGGACTATGATCACATCGGGCACTTCAGACTCAGGGGGATTGATTGGAATGTCTGTTATTAGGTGCATCCCTGTTGGACGCTTACCTAGTAGGCGATTCTCCAATAACACAGATGCTACTCGAAGCTTGTCGAGTCGTGTAAGTTCGTCTGCAAGCAGCACCGTGGCAGATGTCGGAATGAGGTGGCGAAGTGCTTCAAACGATTGGCTGTGAGGAGAGGTGGCTAAGCTGCGATACGCCGGCCTGGCAAGGTAGAGAGCATGGGATCCGTCACGGATCAGTCGCTGAAAGTATTGAGGATCCTGCAGCATGTTTCTAGCGTTTACGGGGAGATTATCGATCCAGTCGTCGGTGGCATGAACGTATTCGACTTGAAGCCGCGTCAAGGCTGCAGGTTCAAGGAAGTGTATAGCATCTTCGTAGTCGGGACCACTGACAGGGTAAAAGTGTTCAATATTTGTAAATCCCATCGCATTCGGCCGCCCAGTCGCAATTGTCATGGCTTCGGGATGAGGCGTGAGAATTCGGGCGTCAACTGGTACATGGGTAAGTACATATTTGGAGATTTTGACAGTAGCCCAGGATGAATGCGTATATCTTCCAACGGTGCCAATCAAGAGTCCTGAAGAAGGAGTTCGATCAGTAGGTACGGCATTGGAGAAATGGATACCACGACCAATGGCGCGTACGATTTCGTGTATGAGCACTATAGTAGTCGGCCACACTACAAGAGCAAAAACCATGCTGACGGCTGCGTAACATTGGTTAAGGCTTAGGTGTGACAGTGCTTTGGGCACTGCGAAGAGAAGTGCCAACAGTGCAAGATTACGTGCGTGTCCGTCAAAGCGGGTTATGTCGTGTGGAGCTGGTGTGTATTGGAGAGTCAAGGCGGCAATCAGAAAAATCAAGCTTGCCGCAGAGAGTGCCAAGATAAATTGTTTGCGGCGACCCATTAGGACAGCAATGACGGCGATTGGTGCAGGACCGATGCCAAGGATGCCGACGCCGCCTGGTAACGCCTCAAGTGTTCCGAACGGCCGCCGGCTTGCGGGGTCGCTGTGCCAGGCTAGAGAGAGGGCGGTCTTTTGTGATCCAAAGAGAATGTCGGTTATAACGCCGGCTTCAAAGGCTAGGAGCAATGCGGCGATTGTCGGGCCGGTGGTGAGTCGAGCGATTGTGTGCCATGTCTTCTTGTCGCGCGTCTGCTTTAGCTGCCATGCATCAAAAATGATCCACATCGCAAGTGTCATTAGCGCGAGTGGCTCGTCTAGCAGGCCCATGAAGGCGACTAACAGTGCAAGCGTTATCGCGCTTGGCCAAGAACGCGAAGTTTGGCAGGCTCGCTCGAGAGTTACGACGGTAAGGCCATAGGCTAAGACGAAGAGAGGCTTCCAGATGTTCGGTGGAGTGGCGTCAGTTGCAGCTGCCCAGGGTAGAACCGTAGGCCAATAGACGTCACCCAGTGATGTGCGAAAGCCAGCTGAAGGAAGACCCGTCGGAACTGGCACCCTTAGTAGCTCTGGTGCTTCCATCAGCCACACAAGCGTCCAGGCACCTGGTGTGAGAAGAAGCAGGACAAGCAGCAGCGTGATGAAACTTCGCCCACGGCGTAGGATGGTTGTAGCGACTACAAGGACGAATCCAGTCCAAAAGAAGGCACCCAGTAGTTCAGTCGCAAATGCTAGGTCTGGCCCAAATGGAGGTGTCAGGAACGCCGCGAAGATGGCGACGCCATAGTGGTATGGCGCGGCAACTCCGGGAAGCCATGGAAAGGCCGGCGGAAATGCGCCGGCTCGTAGTGCCGCAGTCAGGCCTAAGTGGGTGGACGGGTCCGGAATGGCCAAAGTCTGACGACCCGCCAACCCGATCCACATCAGTGCGAGTGCTACCGCCGCGTAGGCGGCTACGGTGCGTGGCCGTATCGGGAGGGCAAGTCGTCTGTGCCAAGCCAGTCCAGCGCCGAGAGCCACGACGATGATCCAACTGGCCAGAGCTCCGGCTGGACCCGGAAGCAGGTGGAGGACGAGGCTTACGGTGACGCCCCAGAGAGCCGGGCCGATGACGAGTCCTTGAGACAAGGCCAGGAGGTTGTCGGTCTGCCGGAGCGCCCCCCGCGCGACGACGTAGCCGACCACTGCCAAGATCAGGAGTTCGGTCAGTAGCAGAAGGAGGCCAGGCACCACCGTTACGTCAACTCTCACGATGCCCCCTGACAGCTGTCGTGTCCGTTAAGGTTTTCCAAAGACACTTCCAGAGGTGTGAATGAATCAGCGCTTCCAGATCTAGCTTAGGGGTGCCAGTCGCCGGCATGACTCCGTGAAGCTCAGGCGTTCAGGACAGGGCGAGACATGGGTTTCGTGGCTACCTGCGTACAGCGTGTAGTCCGGGCGTCCTGAATCAGCGATCGCGATCCTCATAACCGGAATGATGGCGGCTTGCAGATATTCGTAGCGAAGGCGCACGGCTAGAACGTACGTGCCCGGCGCCAGACGATCGCCGAACGACTGTATGCCCGCGAAACGCCCATCGGCCTCCTTTACCGCCAGCCGGTTTTGGCGGGCATCAAACTCATAAACGTGGGTGGACACTCCCCCGGGAGCAATCTGGCCGGCGAACCATGCGAGAGATGCGATGGTGATTCCGTTGTCTTCAGTAGGCAGGGCCCAGGGAAGATCCCGTCCTGAGATCAAGAGCCAGTCTTGGCCTGTCCAGGCTGTCGGCGAGTGATCGGTGAAGGTCGCTCTGAATGAGATGCGGTCTTCAGTCTGCTGGGTTTCCGAGAGTCGAACGCTAAACTCAGCATCGGGCTGAGGTGGCGGATCGATGGTTGGGGTGTCCGAAGACTCGGCGGCGTAGGCGATCGCTGATTGATTCCACCAAACTGGACGAATTGTCTGTAGGTCATAGGGATGAGGACGGTCGCGTGGAACAACCACGAAATCCGCCAAAGCGCTATTCGGAGACTGGCTGGGAATCTCAGTTCGCAGATGGAGATCGCCTCTGGGAAAGAATCCCAACAGGATCGTGTGCGCAAGTGTCGACGCAACGCGAGCAGAGACCACGTCTGTGAGCCCTATCACGCGCACTGCGGCGTTTGCTGGAATCGCACGCCTTAGCGCTTCGTACGACCGACTATCCGGATCGGGGTTTAGATCAAGAAATGCGGGGCGAATCCGGTACAGGCTGTCAAATTCACCTTGCACCAGCAGCTCGAACAGACTTGGATCAGACAGCCAACGCCGTGCTTGAGTGGGAAGCTGACTAATCCACGAGTCGGTCGCATGAACGTGGGTCATTTGCAAGCTTCTGAGTGCTCGTGGATCAAGATAGAAGATCGCGTCAATGTACTCCGGTCCAGTCGCGGGAGTAAGATGCGAGTAACGTACGAAGCCAGAGGCATTTAGACGACCCGTGAGCGACGTAAGGCTGTCCCAGTTGGGCGACAGGATACGCGCGTCGAGACGTGTTTCACTGCGAATGTATTCCCTAACCTGATCAGATACTGGCTTTGGGTCTACATGGCGGCGTATTTCAATATTCGAAGGATCAACTCCTCCTTGTCGAGCTGGCTTCTGGAGCGCTTCCTGAGGGTTTGACAGCTGAATCCCATTACCAATGCCCAGTGCGAGTGTTCGAACTGGCACTACAGTGGTTGGCCAGGTCACAAGCGCCACGATCGCGACTCCGGAAGCATAGCGCAAGAGCCCATCTAGGGACCGGAGCCTCATGGCCAAGGCGAACATCAGGGCTAGGAGGCCGAGATTCCGAGCATGTCCATCAAATCTCAGTACATCGTGCGGCGACGGCGCATAGTGAATGACTAGCCCGGCGAGTGCGAAGATTGCACTTCCAACGATCAGCGCACTCACTAACCGGCTACGCCAGGCCAGTATTATCGCGAAGATCGAGACTGGGACTATGCCTAGGCCAATCGTGGTGACACCTGCTGTAGGTGGGGCTACTAGGGTTCCAAGAAGTTGTCGAGCGGCAGAGAAATCAATCCATCTGAAGGATAGTCCAGGGCCAATTAATTCCCGGAAGATTGCCGTGAGTGGTCCACCGGCCACGGCTAGGAGAAGCATAGCAATTGCTGTACCAATAACCACACTAGGCACTCGCGTCGAAAGCAAATGGTGAGACAATGTCATGCGACTCACGATATGTGCGATAGTTGAGTATTGATTGGAGACGTTATGGTTCGGAGCCCGGTGTGGATGGTTCCTGCGGGCTATCGGGTTGGTAATCGTCAAGAGCAAACTATTGGAATTCTTGATTGGGAAGGTCATTCCCCATAGCGGGTACAAGAGCTCAATTGCAACCCATGTGCCGAGCACGAAGAGTGCAATCTCCACGCTCAATAGTCCGAGAAAAGCGATGAGTGAGGCGATGGTGAGTGCGGCGGAAAGCGAACAGGACCTACGGTGGGCAACATACATTAATACTATCAGCGCCAATGTATAGGCCATGACAAATGCAGGTTTCCAAATGTTGGGAGGCGACGCTTCTGAGGCATTCCGCCAATCCAATGAGGCATCGGGAAAATAAATGCTTGCGAGGGATGCACGCAATCCAGGGGAAGGAATATCCGTAAACGTTGGGATCGTAAGAATGTCGGGAATGCTTGAGCCGATTAGCAACGTCCATGCTCCAGGGCTGAGCAGGAGAGGCACAATCGTCAAGACTCCGATCCAACCTAATCGAGATAGAAGAGACGTCGCCACGGTCAGCGCAAGTGCCGTCCACACGTATGCGCCGAGTAGCTCCGTGGTGAAAGCCATACTGAGGCTGTCAGAAGGTGACAAGAGACCAACCAGCATGTCGAAGCCGTAGTGATAAATGAACGGTTGATCCGGACTCCAAGGTAAGGCAAGCGGCCAATGGCCTGCCTGGGTAAGGGCTGAGAGTCCAAGATGAATATGGGAGTCCACGATCCAGTGCAGTTGTCGCGCCGCCAAGCTTATGGAGAATACAAGCGACCCTGCAATGGCAAGCCCAAGGACCGTCTTCCAGCGAGGGCGAATTGACGTTTCCGATCGCCACAGCAGGACGGCCCCAAGAGCCGAGACGATAAGCCATCCCAGTAATGCGCCGGCCCGCCCGGGGACGAGGTACATAACGAAGTTCGCGATCAGGCCCCACAACGCAGGGCCAATGGCCAGCCCTTGTGCCAAAGCCATCCGGTCGTCCGACTGCCGCAGTGCAACGCGCGCGACGACATAGCCGACGGTGGATAGAGCAAGCAATTCAGCTGCAAGCAGCAGGAGTGCGGGGAGCACAGTGGCGTCGAGAGTCATTCGGCGGTCGGGTGCGAATCCGGGGAGACGTCAGGCCGAGGTGGCTCGCGCAAGAAACCACCGGCAGCGATACGTCGGCAGTCTACGGTGGTCTCGAGGCGCCGAGGGCCTGGAGCGATCACAGTTCATGGACCCTCTTGGCCGCCAGCGCAAGCTGCCCGCCGCGCCGCTGGGCCTCGGGGACGGGCACGAAGTAGGAGCTTGGTCGCCGACCCTGGACATGTCGCGGGTGATGCCCTGGTCGTCGAGGCGGAAGTGGCGGCGCGGTTCCAGGAACGTTGAATTGAGAACGGGGTTCTCAATAGTGCGCGCGGTCATGCGGAGCCGGTCTTCACTCGCGAAACGCGGCGCGGGCTGGTCAGGCTGGCAGGACGTCTGCGAAACGGTCGGATGCCGGTAGAGGTGGTAGGGACGTGTTGGACGGCGTGCGAACGATGGCGCGCATCGGCGAACGTGACCGACATAATCCCCCTCTTGGTCGCCGCCCTCGACGATTCATGCAGTCGGGAAGGGATGCCGTCCCGGTGCTTGAAGGGGTGATATTAGGTAATCGTCACGAGTCCTGCTATGTCATTACTTCGTCTTCATGCGTTTCGGGTGCTAGGGGTGGTCGGGATCGTTTGGTCTGGCTGGGTGGAAGGGGTGCCTTGGGTGCAGCGCGGTGGTTGAGTGCCGGGAAGAGGCCGGTGAGAAACCGGCCTGTACGCAAGAGAGGGCAAAGCGAGGAGTGAGCTGAGAGGCGAGCGAAGTGCGAGAGGACTTCCTGGGATAGCTGGTTGCCGACTGAGGGTCGGATGCCGGTTGGGAGGCCGGAAGATTCCTCAGCCTGCCCTCTCTCCCGGGAGAGACCGTTGCAAGCCCCGGGCGGGCGGTGGATCGTGGAGACGAGTTCGACCATCGCTGAGACTCCTGCTCATGCACCGGTCCGCCCACGCGCCCGAACTGCTCGACGCTTCGCTGCCGCCGTGGATCGGCCGCAACGCCCGCCCGGGGCGGCTGACCCAGCTCATCGACTGGGTGCCGCTGGAAGCGCTGGGGGCCGACCTGCACGTCGCGCCGACCGGTTGCTGGCCGGCTACCCTCTTGTTCGCCTCTCGTGACCGGGCTGTCGAGAGCACTACTGCCTGGAAGCGAGCGGCGAGGCTTGAATCTTTAGGCTCCGGCACAGCGTGGCCCCCAGGGCGGCGATCCGTAGACGTTCCGGGCATGCGTTCACGGACACGTGGCGTCCGCCCTCGTAGACCGTGAAAGACACGGGGCCGGACTTGGTGATTCCGACCTTTAGCACCGGAACAACCGCCGCTTGCAGGTATTCGCGCTGGAACCGGGCTACCAGGACATAGTCGGCCGGCTCAAGAGCGCCGCCAGACGTCGGAAGCCCAGCGTAGCCGCCGTTCGAATCTTGCGTTGCCAGTTGGCCCGTTCCGGCGTCAAATGTGTACGTGATCGAAGTCTCGGGAACACTCGGGGATAGCTGCCCCCCGAACCACCGCGCGCCCACCAGGGTGTATCCGTCGGACTCGAACTCGCTGGGCACCTGCCAGTCGGTTTCCTCTACGCGGACGAGCAGCCAGTCCTGGCCGGTCCACTGGCCGGGTGCATGGTTCACGAAGTGGGCGGTAAAGCTGATCCGGGCGTCTTGCTGGCTGACGTTCGAGAGCCGGACGGTGACGTAGTTCTCCGAATCTGGAGGAGGATCAACGGCGGCCGAACGTCCAGGCCCGGTGGCGTAGGCCACCGCCGCGTGGTTCCACCAGATCGGAGTGAATTCCAGTGTGCTGATGTCAAACGATATGTCTCGCTCAACGACCACGATGTCGGGCAGGCGGCCGGCAAGGGGCTCGGTTGGGATGTTGGTCAGCGAGTAATGGACGTGCGGATCCAGCGTGCCCAGTATCCGGGCATGCGGCAGCACGGAGGCAATGCGGATTGCGGTCAGCGGGCTGGTTGGCGTTGGCACGTGAACCGTGGCGCCATCGGGCACGCGGCGCCGCAACGCCTCGTACGACTGGGCGTTTGGCGCCGGAGTCAATTTCAGGAATCCCGGTTGAATCCGGTACAGCGCGTCGGGGCCGTCACGGACCAAAGGCTCGAAAAGATCGGGTCGCTGTAGCCACTGCCGCGCGTGGTCGGGCAGGCGCGCGACCCACTCGTCCGAGGCGTGGAGATACGTGAAGCCGAGACGCTGGATGGCCGAAGGTTCCAGGGACCGCAGCGCGTCCTCGTATTCGGCTCCTGTTATTGCGAATAGGTGGATAAGCGTGGGGAAACCGGACGCGTTTGGACGGCCGGTTGAGACGGTCATGCTGTGCGGGTGGGGAGAGAACACCCGGGCGTCAATCGCGGTTTGGTTGCGAATGTAGGCGGCGATTCGTTCGGAACGGAGGGGGGTGATGACCGCCCGTCCCATGACCCACTCGTCGAATTCGCGCTCGTTCTGCTGAGCGTTGGCCAGGTGCAACCCGCGGCTGAGCGCCAACGCCATGCTGCGCGTTGGGGTGACAATCGTCGGCCAGATGACCAGCGCCGCAATGCTTGCCAGCGCGGCGTAGCGCCAGCGAGGCCTTAGGCGCGGAAGACTGACGCCAAGGGCAGCCAGCAACGCCAGCAGCGCGAAGTTGCGGGCGTGTCCGTCCAGGCGCGTCACTTCACCTGCCGGCTCGTATTGCAGCACTAGCGCGGTCAGGAGGAATCCGCCACTTGCAGCCGCAAGCGCCAGGACAAGGCGATTGCGCAGGGCGAGAACCACGGCTGCCAGAGCGACGGGGAGCACGCCGAGGCCGAGGATGCCAACGCCGCCGGGCATGGCGTCGAACGCGCCCAGCGGCCGCCGGCTCCCCGCATCTGCGTGCCATCCAACTGACAGCTCTTTTCCTTCCGCGCCGGTCAACATGCTCGTAATGACTCCGCCCCCGAGAACAAGCAGGAGCACCGCCAATAGAGGGCCAATCGCCGCCCGCAGCACGGTTCGCCTATTCGCGGAGTCGATCTGCCGGGCGTGCAAGAGCCGCAGGGACTCCAGGCCAACCCAAAGGGCCAGTACGAGAAGCGCGACCTCTTCGGCCATCAGGCCCATGAATCCGACCAGGAGCGCTAGAGACCACCTGCTGCGCCCGCTCGTGCTTTCCGCTGCGGCCGCCCGTTCGAGCACGATGAATCCCAGCGCGTAGCTGTGGACAAACGGAGGCTTCCAGATGTTCGGCGGCGATGCCTCCCCTGGCCACGTCCATGGCAGCGAAACTGATGGCCAGTAGATTTCCGCCAGGGAGGCGCGGATTCCCGGGCCAGGGACTCCGGCCGGCACCGCCGCCTGCAGGATGTGCGGGGCGTCGGCGTACCAGATCAATGTCCACGCGCCGGCCGTAACGAGGAGCGGCACGAGAATCAGCGCGCTGACGCCCGCATGTCGCATTACGGCTGTCGCGACCACCAAGGCGAACCCTGTCCAGATGAAGGCGCCCAAGACTTCGGTTGTGAATGCGAGGTCCGGGCCCACGGGCGGGGTCAACAACGCGATCAGCAAGTCCGCGCCGTAGTGATAGGGAAGGCGTTGGTCCGGAATCCACGAAAGCACCGGTGGAAACTGCCCGGCTCGAATCGTTGCCGAAATCGCCAGGTGAATGTCCTCGTCGGGAATGCTCAGCAATTGCCGGCTGGCCAGGGCAACCCAAAAGACGCCAAGAGTGGCGAGGCTGAAGCCGGCGAGGGTGCGGGCTGGCACGCGAAGGCTGGTCGCGGATAGGCGGGCCAGAGCCGTGGCTACAACTACGGTCACGCTCCAAGTGGCGAGTGAGCCGGCCAGCCCCGGAATAAGGTGCAGAATGAAGTTGGCCAGAAGCCCCCACAGCGCCGGCCCGATGACCAGGCTCTGAGCCAGAGCCATACGATCGTCGGTTTGGCCCAGAGCGACTCTCGCTACGACGAAGCCGACTGCTGCCAGCAAGATCAACTCCGCCGTTAGGAGGAGTAGTCCCGGAAGTACGGATGTGTCAACCGTCATTCAGCGCTATCTCCGACCGTTGAAGGCAGATGCTCGCATCGGTTCGGTGCGCTAACGCGTTGCAAACCTGGCGTCCCTGTGTGCGTTAGTTCTCCAACAATGGTCGTTGGCACCCGCCGGTCTGCTGCTAATGCTCGAGACGAGGGTCGACGCTAGCGCGGAGTTCGCCGTCATAGAGCCTGTACGATACGTCCCCGTCTTCGGCGACCACGATCCTCAGTATCGGAATGGTGGCCGCCTGACGATAGCCGTGCCGCAGTCGAAGGGTCAGCGCCCATACTCCTGCGCTCGGCGGCGATCCGGAAGATTCGACCGAGGCAACCTCGTCCTCTGCGGTTCCAACGCCTAAGCTGACTGACCAGGGATCGAACTGAAATACGCGGGTCGTGTCACCCCTCCCCGGGGTGATCTGCCCGGCGAACCACTGCACACTGCCCTGTAACGTGTGCCTGTCAGTCTCGAGGGTGGTCGGCAGTTGCCAGACGGAATCGTCAAGGGGCACGACCAGCCAATCCTGGCCCGTCCACTGCGTGGGTGCGTGATCGGCGAACGTGGCGGTGAAGCTGATCACGCCGTCGGTTGAATGAACGTGGGACAGTCTGACCGCAAACTCATCGGGATGGGGCCGAAGTTGCAGCGCCGGTGCAATCGCCGTGCTGGCCGCGTAGGCGGAGAGTCCGTGGCTCTGCCAGATGGCCTTTGGGCTTCTCCATTCTGGCGGACCGTCGGGAAGACTGGCTCGAAAGAAGCTGGCTGAACCCTCCGGTACGATCAATACGTCCGGAATACGCGCTCCAAGAGGCTCTGTTGGGATTCTCTCCAGCAGGTGAAGGCCCGGCCGGTTTGCGTCGCCGAGCAACGTCGTGTGTTCCAGCGCCGACGCAACGCGCGCCGCGTCGATACCGGTCAGCCCGACGAGCGCTACGGTGGCGGACTCGGGGACAGTCCGGCGAAGGGACTCGAACGACTGCGGTGTGGGCTTGGGGTTTAGCCGAAGGAACGTCTCCCGGATTCTGTATAGCGAGTCGGCGTCGCCACGAACCAGCGGTTCAAAGAAGCGAGGATCCTGTAGCCACTGCAGGGCGCGGTCGGTGAGCGAGTCAACCCACTCATCTGGGGCATGCACGTAATCGAAGCCGGCACGACTCATGGCTGCCGGCTCGAGATATCGAATCGCGTCCAGGAACTCAGCACCAGTTCTCGCAAAGAGATGATTAAACCCAATGAAACCCGAGGCGTTGGAGCGGCCAGTGGTGGCTGACAAGTCGTGCGGATGGGGGGAGAGGATTCGAGAGTGGACTGCAGTGCTTGCACGGATGTAACGGGCGACTGGCTCCGACATCGAGTGACCAATCGCGTAGCGTCCCATGCCTTGGAAATACTGTTCGGAATCGAATTCGGGATCCCGACCCCGCGGCCCGGGCGGGGCGTTGGTTAATTCGACGCCTTGGCCGATGGCCAGACCGAACGTGCGTATAGATCCTGCAACAGTGGGCCAAGTGATCAACACTAGCAAGAACGCGCTGATGACATACCTCCAGCGGTCTCCCATAGTTACCAACCAACGGCCAACTGCGAATAAGAGGGCGAACAAAGCGAAGTTCCGAGCGTGTCCGTCCATCCGAGAAACATCGAACTGAAACGCTGGATGCTGAAGAGAAATGGCAGCCAGCATGAAGACTCCGGCACCGGCCACTAGGGCCAACACCACCCGCTGGCGCCAGGCTAGGAGCAGAGCGAGGGCCCCGACCGGAGCGACCCCGAGACCCAGGAGTCCAACCCCGCCTGGCCCCGGGGTGAGCAGCGTGCCGAATGGGAGCCGACTGCCTGGATCGTCGATCCAACCGAGGAAGGTCCCGCTCGGAACCCCGCTGAGCAGTGCCGAGATCGGTCCGCCTTCCAGAGCCAGGATTAGAGCGGCCAGCGCGGGTCCTGAAAAAGAACGCAAGAAAAGGCTCCAGCGCTTGTCGCGATCCTCGAACGTTGGGTGACCCTGCAGCGCCTGCGTCTGAGCAGTGCGGTCGCTCGGCGCTCTCGAACAACGGTGTTCTGACGATGCTAGGGGCAGGTAGGGATGCAGGAGTACACACGCCTGTGTCCGCAGGTGGCTGAATTTCGGAACAGATTGGGCAATCTCCAGTGCGCCCCACAACCCCAGCGTGACCAGCGCGACCTCTTCGCTCAAGAGGCCGGTGAATCCAACCAACGCTGCCATCGTCACCGCCCGCGGAAATGACCAGGAACGTTGACTATCCACGCTCGAAATCACAATTAGCGCCAGCGCATAAGCGAGGACGAACGGAGGTTTCCACAGGTTTGGTGGCGAGGACTCGTAGACTGTCTGCCACTGCAGCGAAACGTCGGGCCAGTAAAGGGCGGACAAAGCGGCGCGAAGTCCGGCCGCCGGTAGACCGGCCGGGACAGGCATCTGCAGGATGTCAGGGGGACGAATGATGGAACCGACCAGCGTCCAAGCTCCTGGCGTGAGCAACAATGGAATCAGGATTGGCAGACTGGACCAGCCAGCACGCTCCCGCAGCAAGGTGGCCACTCCCAACGCCAGACCCGACCATGCGTAGGCGCCGAGCACCTCGGTGGTGAATGGCAGGCCAACTCCGATCGGGGGAGCAAGCAATCCAATAATCAGGTCGGCGCCATAGTGATAGATAAGTGGCTGATCAGGATTGAACGAGAGGATTGGCGGCCAGCCACCCTCCTGAGTGAATGCAGCTAACCCCAAATGGGTCTCGGCATCTGTGATGGAAAGGAGTTGTCGGGCCGCCAACATTGCAAAGAAGACGACGAGCGCCACGGCGGCGAATCCCAACGCGTTGACTAGCTTGGGCCGGAATGGCCGCCGCGACCGCCATGCCAATCCAATTGCGAGAGCCAACAGTGCCATCCACGACACCAACGCCCCGCCCCGCCCGGGCACCAGGTGCAGAACGAAGTTTGCGATGAGCCCCCACAGCGCTGGGCCGATGAGCATGCCCTGCGCCAGGGCCACAAGGTCGTCCGATTGCCGCAGCGCGAGACGCGCGACGGTATAGCCGAGGGCTGAAAGCACCAGAAGCTCAAGTGCCAGCAAGAGTAGGCCGGGCACGACTGAGGGATCGAAGGTCACGTAGCTGTCTCTTGCTTGCCAGGCGTGCGGCTGCAGGAGAGTTTCGAAACCGGAGGCGTTACGATCTGTGGTACCTGAAGCTCCACGTCAGTCTGCAAATGTCAGGGCCGTACATACAGGAGGAATGCGCCGGGATGCCAGCTGCGAAGAATGCTATTGGCCGCCACGGTTTGACCGCGATGGTTGAACCCCTTCCCAGCTTCACAGTACCGCATCGGAGCATCCACCTCAGTCGGACTCTCTCAGCACCTGCGATCCGACCGTGAGTGCTGCTGGCTTGCTCGGCTGATGAGAGACGCCAATCGGCTCGCGGCCGCGGCCCGCGAGGGGAGGGATCCTCGAGCGCAGTCTGTGACCAAGTCACAGGTGTCACGCTTACGGTCCGCGGTCGAGATCGCGACGACAGTAATCTGAAATGTGCGGAATCGCCGGCATTCTGCGGCTTCACGGGCACAGGCCCGACGACCGGGCCGCGCTACAGGCAATGAGCGACTCGCTCGTCCACCGTGGACCCGACGGACACGGGTCGTTTATTCGCGGTCCAGTGCGACTCACCATGCGTCGCCTGAGCATTATCGATCTTGAGAGCGGCGATCAGCCGATGGCCAACGAGACGGACACGGTCCACGTCGTGTTCAACGGTGAGATCTACAACTTCGTCGAGCTGCGCGAATCCCTGGCTGGCCTCGGACACCGATTCCGAACGCTCTCCGATACCGAGACGATCGTCCATGCCTACGAGCAGTGGGGCGACGATTTCGTCAACCACCTCAACGGCATGTTCGCAATTGCGCTCTGGGACGAAGCGCGGGCACGACTGGTGCTGGCGCGCGACCGCGCCGGGATCAAGCCGCTCTACTTTGCCCACATCAACGGCGTGCTGGTGTTTGGATCCGAACTCAAGGCCCTCCTGAACAGCGGCCTGGTCCCTCGTGAGTTGGACTATCAGGCTCTCGGTCGGTACCTGTCGCTGGAGTACATTCCGGCCCCGGCCAGCATTGTGCGTGGGGTGCGGAAACTACGGCCCGGGCATGTGCTGACCGCTTCGATGGATCATGTGAGCGAGCGAGCCTACTGGGATCTGTCGCTCGCGCAATCCGAGAGCGATCCGCTGCCAGGCACCGTGGATGACCATGTCCGCGCATTCCGCGAAGTGCTGCAACGGGCTGTTGAGCAAGAAATGGTGAGCGACGTACCCATCGGCGTTCTGCTGAGCGGCGGGATCGATTCGAGTTCCGTGGCGGCATTGATGACGCGGGCCACCGACGAGCCCGTGCAATCCTTCTCCGTGTCGTTCACCGAGCCTTCGTTTGACGAGAGTGCCTTCGCACGCCGCGTCGCCTCGCACCTGGGCACGTCGCACCACGAGCTTCGCGTCACCCCGAGCGATCTGTACGAAGTGCTGCCTACAATCCAGACCAAGGTTGACGAGCCGTTCGCCGACCCCTCGATCATTCCCACCTATCTGGTAAGTCGATTCGCTCGCCAGCACGTCAAAGTTGCTCTTGGCGGCGACGGCGGCGATGAAATGCTGGCGGGATATTCCACCTTGCAGGCCCATAGGCTGGTGCCCCTGTACCGAATGCTGCCCAAGACCTTTCGTCGCGCCGTCGTGGAACGTGCGGCCGCACGTCTTCCGGCGTCGCCGCGCTACTTGGCGTTCGACTTTCTGCTCCGCCGCTTTATCCAGGGCGCTGATGTCCCACCCTGGCGCCAGCACCAGATGTGGACGGGTGCTCTCTACGGGCAGACCAAGTCGGCGGTCCTGCACCCGGATATCAGGCCCGCGGTCAACGACAATGGATTCAACGACATGCTGGAAGACACAGCAGCGGCCAGCCACGCCGCGCATCCGCTGAACCGGATTCTCTACCAGGACTTCAAGCTCTACCTTGAAGGTGACATTCTCGCCAAGACCGACCGTGCCAGCATGGCAGCGTCGCTGGAGACGCGAGTTCCGCTACTCAATGCGGATGTGCTCTCACATCTGGAGCGCGTACCCGTGGCGCTGAAGCTCCGAGGCCTGACCCGCAAATACCTGCTGCGACGGGCCGTATCTGGTCTGCTGCCTCGAAGCATCATCAGGCGACGCAAGCGCGGCTTCAGCATTCCAATTGCGGCGTGGCTCAACCAGGACTTGCGCGAACTGACCCACGAGTATCTGAACGAGTCCCGGTTGCAACGCGAGGCCATCTTCAACCCACCGGAAGTCACCCGGCTGCGTGATCAACATGCGCGGCGCGCCAGCAATCACGCCAAGAGCATCTGGACGATTCTGATGTTCCAGCTATGGCGTGAGCGCTGGCTGGACGCTGTATGAGCGCCTCGCCCGACAGGCGAACCGCCCCATCGGATCCGGCCCACGGCTCGCAGTCGGGGCTTGAAACGATGACCCGCGAGCTAATGCATGCGTCGAGATACCATGCGTGGATGTTCAGCCAGATCGAGGGTTTTGTCGGGTCGCGTGTTCTCGAAGTCGGTGCTGGCAGCGGTAACTTGACTCAGTTTCTTGCTTCGAAAGCTGAAGTAACGGCACTTGATGAATCGCGCACCGCCCTTGATGTTGCGGTCGCTCGACTGGGCGCGTGTGGCCTCGATACCGTCGTTGCCGACATAACCGATCCCGGAGCTACAGCTGAATTGATGAGCCGAAGATTCGACACGATTGTAAGTTCGAATGTAATTGAGCATATTCAGCATGATCAGTTAGCTCTGGCCAACATGCACCATATACTCCGTTCGACTCGTGGCCATGTGCTGCTCATCGTGCCGGCGCACCAACGGCTCTTTGGGTCGCTTGATTTTGCGGCGGGCCACTTTCGGCGATACTCGCGAGCTGCTTTGACCGCACAACTGCGTACTGCAGGCTTTCAGGTCCACAAGGCACGGTACGTGAACGTTCTTGGAGCTATTGCCTGGTATATCAACGGGTCAATCCTTCGGACCGATGACCTCAATGCCCGATCGGTAAACCTCCAGGCCAATCTCTTCGACCGAATCGCGGTACCCGTGCTCAGACGTTTGGAGGCCGTTGTTGATCCTCCGTTTGGACAGTCCTTGGTTGTGGTCGGACAGGCTCGTTGAAATCCACTGGGACGACTAGACGTCAAGGGTAATTGCTGTGATTGAGGGCGTTTCGCTTGTTATTCCAGCATACAACGAGGAGGGTGCCGTCAATGGTGTTGTACTTGGGTTCCGCACAGCGCTGGAGAAAGTCGGGATTCCCTATGAAGTTCTCGTCGTCGATGATGGGTCTACTGACGGTACCGCTCACGAAGCCGTAGACGCCGGCGCGGAAGTCTTGGAGTCACCACAGAATCTGGGTTACGGGCTCGCTCTTCGTCGCGGAATCGTCGCCGCGCGATACTCCTACGTGTTAATTTGCGATGCGGACGGAACCTATCCTGCATCATCTGTTCCTGAACTAATACGCCTCGCTGAGCATTTTGACATGGTCGTTGCGGCGCGCACCGGGCCTCACTTTCGGGGCCGTGGGGTGCGGGCGCTGGCTCGCGGTGGCCTTCGCATGTTCTCGAGCTTTGTTGTTGGTCGGCGGATTCCCGATGTCAACTCGGGACTCCGGATCTTTCGAAAGGCCGATTGTCTGCGATATTTTGGGATCCTCAGCCCAGGGTTCAGTTTCACGACGGGATTGACGTTGGCCATGATTAGCGATGCTCGCGCGGTTGCGTTCATACCTATTGACTACGGCGCTCGCGTCGGACAGTCAAAGATTCGGTTCATCCGTGACACCCTGAGAATTGCGCAAGTTCTCATGCAGACTATGGTCCGTCATAATCCCATCAAGTTGTTTGCCGTAATCACGACTGTCATGTGGTTTATCGCGCTCATAGCGGCAATTCTCTGGTTAATCGTAGGTGACGCAGCTGTTGGGCTTGTCGCAGCTGCGGCCGTCATGGGCGGTGTGTTCGTGTTTAGCATCGGACTTCTTGCTGAAGCTGTTCGTGTGCGCCGAGACTTCTAAGCATCGCCAGGAGGCCTAGCTTAGAGGAACCCAGAGCTTCCCTATTGGAGCTTCAGGACCGGCGATTACGGCGACCACGGCGGCAGTAATTGCGAGCAACAAAGCGACGGTGGCCTCATTCCGGTGTCTGATGGTGAATATTCGAGCTGCCAGAATGCTGATTGATAGCACTAAGAGACACCCAAGGCTCCCAATGGCAATCATAAGAGTCGCAACGACCCAGGCAGGAGGACCCTTAGCCTTTTCGGCGGCCAGTAGAGCGGGGACAATCGCTGCCTCCAACCACGCGATAGGTTTAGGGAATTGAGGGTCGCGGTATAGCTTGAATCGCAGGTCCTGGTCCGGTGTCTCCAGTCGGTCAAGCTCGAGCAGTTCGCCATGCGAATACAAATCTCCACCAAAATAGGCATAGTGGAGACTTGAATCTGGTGAACTGAGCACCGATTCCATTCGAAGATAGACCACTTCATCTCTCGAGATATAGGCCGGATCAAACGCTAGACGCACTTGCCAATGTTGACTAGATCTATCGAAGACTATAGTTCCGGAAATCATGTCACTGTCGCTAAGGATATCGCGCTTGAGGTCAAAGCGGACGGTTACATGGTCTCCCGCTTTGATATCTGTTCTTGCCCAAATGTCAATACGAGATAGACCGTCGACCCTAGGAGTAATTGTCTGGCCCTTAACGCCACTTAGAACTTGGGTGTATGAAGGTCTGTAAACCTCGGGGAAATCGTGAACGGGAATATGAACCGGCTGAGCCGCAATAATCGCTAGCCATACGACGGATGTCAAGCTGCAAGACGCGAATGCTAGGCGCTGAATGTGGCAGCGTATCAGCCGGCACAACGCCTCCATATCAATAGTTGACATCTGGAAGAATAGAATGAATGAAGTAGGCACTATTGGCTGCCAGCATCAAAGGCAATATCATGAGCACCACAGCCTCAAATCGTCCTCTCCAATCCGTGATCGACGAGAGTCCAGTGATGATCAGAACGAGAAAGGGTAGGAACGTTGGAAACACATATCGCCCATGCAACGCAACGTCGACGGTGTAACTACTCCAGAAGCTCACAGTCCACAATCCAAGATGCATAGCTGCCATGACAGCGAGGACAGGAAAGTTGATTCCAAGTCTCCTGCTGCGAATCTGTCGGACGACGCCGACAATCAGTCCCAGCGTGGCGGCCGCCATCAGGGAGCTGAGCGCTAGGTATGCAGCGCTGGGAAGTTTGATTCGATGCTGGCCGTGTCCGGCCCAGAATGTGGCAAAATTCTCGGCGATCCAGTTTGTATCTTCCACAAACTCGGTTGGACTATATCCACGGCTGCGAGGCGGAACTGGAGCGCCGCCGCTGGCATCGACCGCAGCCTGTGTAAACGCCACGCCTATAGGATCACCGTAGAGTATCCAATTTCTCAAATACCACCACGACGCAATGGCGGCGGCGGGCAACAGAATCGCGGTGGCAACTTGAACGAGACGTTTCGGTTGCCTTATGAAGTGCCATGTCAGGACAAAGGCTGTCGCTGGGAACACGAGAAAACCCGTATACTTATGCAGGCCCACGATGCCCAGAGAAACTCCAAGTAATACGATGTCACGAACGGTAAAACCGGATTGTACAGCTCGAACGATAGCGTAAGTCGCAATAGTGCTGGATGCAATAGCTGGCGCATCGTTTGTGTAATAGGAATGAACCAAGACGAACATCGGAACGGTCGACATAACGGTAACCCCGATAATCGGGGCGACGGGAATATCCGGGAAGAGCCGTCGAAGAGTAAGGAAGCTAAACCACAATGTGACAGGGTACACCGCGACCATGAAGAGACGTGCAACATGGATGTTGAAAGCATAGTCATTGGAGCCAATCACTGCGATCGTAATGGCAACTGGAATGGCCAGTGCATTTGGAGTGATCTCGTGTGCAACTTGGGCGCGGATGGCCAGTCCGGAGAATTTGCCGGGCGGGTATCCTTTGAACTCGGCCAGAGCGCCCGTGCGGACCATGGTGTTGACAGTGCGAAAGTGCGCGTCTTCGTCTGGTCCCCCGCCTCCGGGCCGTCCCACAAAGGACCAGAGCAGAGCGTTGAGCGTTGCCACGACGATGAGCGCTAACGCAAGGCGCTTCTGAGTCGTGATGTCTGTCAGAGGAGACCGGTACATAGCCTATTCGGGGTACGCGGAACCAATCCTGTGCGAGGGTGCCGATGACCTGATTGTGGTGCGGACGTATAAGTCAGGCCGCCAACCATCCCCCGTCCACCGGAACAATCTGCCCGGTGATGTAGGCCGAAGCCTCGGAGGCGAGAAATACGGCTGTGCCCGCCATATCGCTGGGCTCCCCATGCCTCCCCTGAGGAATCCGGCTCATTAGCCAGGTGCGCGTCACAGGGTCCTCAAAGCGTGGGCGCGTGAGCTCCGTAAACACGTAGCCCGGGGCGATGGCGTTGACGGTGATGCCGCTCTGCGCGAACTCCACAGCCAGCGCCTTGGTCAATTGGGCCACGCCGCCCTTCGTCGCGCCGTACACCGAAACCTGGGCAAAGCCCAGAAACGACGTGAGCGAGGCCGTGTTGATAATCCGCCCGTAGCCGCGCGGCTCCATCAGCCGGATCCCATGCTGACAGGCGAAGAACAGGCTGCGCAGATTCAAGTCGGCAACCTGATCCCAGTCGGCCGGCGTAATGTCCAACAGCGGCTTGCGGAAGCCGGTTCCGGCGTTATTGAACAGGATGTCCAGATTTCCGAACTCCGCTTCCACCGAGCCGAATACGCTCGCCAGTGCATCCAGGTCGGCTAGGTCCGCCGGCAGCGCCAGCGCCTGGCGCCCCAGCTTCCGCACCTCGTCGCATACCTCGTCCAACTGATCGGCGGAGCGGGCGGAGACAGCCACGTCGGCGCCGGCTGCTGCTAGTCCCAACGCGATCGCCCGTCCGATGCCGCGGCCGGCGCCAGTTACCAACGACACACGGCCGGTCAGGTCAAAGGGGCTCTCGGTCGGTGCGTCAGGCATTTTGGGGCGTCTCCTGCGGGCTTCGCGCCGACCATATCAGGCAAGAGCGCGGATCAGCCGGGCAGTGTCCCCGATGTGGCTGGCCGGCCATGTGCTTGGCTCGCACTGCGCCTCGGCGTCGCGCACAATGGGCCACGGTGCCCCGTTCGCGAGTTGCCCGCATGTCCCTGCTTGCGCCTGGAGACACGGCCCCCGACTTCACCCTCCGCGCCACCGACGGATCGCAAGTCACGCTTTCGGATTTGCGTGGCCGACGGGTCCTGCTTTATTTCTACCCGCGCGACGACACCCCCGGCTGCACCATTGAGGCGTGCGGCTTCCGCGACAATCGGGATCAATTGGCCGCTCGCGGCGTAAACGTCTATGGCATCAACGATGACGACGTGGACTCGCACCAGCGCTTTACGGCCAAGTACGACCTGAACTTTCCGCTCCTGGCGGACACTGATCACACCGTAATTGAGGCCTACGGTGCCTGGGTGCGGAAGGAGATTCGAGGCCGCGGCGTCATGTGTGCTGATCGAGTGACCTATCTCATCGATCCCAACGGCGACGTGGAACACGTGTGGCCGGCCGTGGATCCCAGCGTCCACGTGGACGAGATCGTCGCCCTGCTGGACGCGACGGCCTAGACCCCACCCGCCCGACGCACGCCAGCGTCATTCCGCGCGGCGAACAGGGTACGATCAGCAAGCCCCGGTCACGGCTTCACTGCCGGCCGCCGACCGTTGGCCCACATAGCTCAGTCGGTAGAGCGCGTTCTTGGTAAGAACGAGGTCTCCGGTTCAAGTCCGGATGTGGGCTCCCATCAGATCTAACGAGTGTGGGAGACGGTTCTCGCCATAGGTGAGGGTGGCATGAGGTCCCGTCACAGCGCTCCGTCACACCCTGAAGTCGCTGTGGAGTTCACGCACTGAAACGCCACTCCGATCCGTCACTCGCCCGTCAGGCCGTGGACGCGCAAGAGCCCCTATCCATCAGATCCTCGACGAAGCGCTCGGGATCACACGCGAACTTTGCAGCGTCCTGATCGAACCCCGATCGCGGCTCGTCGCCATGTCGGCAGGCATCCACTCAATACGGCACGCAATCCACGCCCACGAACACATCACGGCTAACTTGCTCCAGCCCCTTGCAGCGGAAGTACTCGCCGTTCCGATACTCCAGCACGGGCCATTCGGGGTCGATTTCGCAAACGCCGCCGCTGCAATGCGGGAAGTGGTAGCCAGCGAATCGACCAGTGCTCGATCGAGACGTACCACCTGCGCGATCGCTGACCATCTGGGGACTCGACCTCAGGGCGCTCGACGTCGAGCCGACATACTCTTCGAGTGTCGGGACCAGCGGGCAGGCGGCGCTCCGCACCGTGCATTCGTGTTCGCCGTAGAGCACGTCCCGATGCGTGCCGTTCAGGAAGTCTTCGATCCGTTCCTCGGTCACCACCTGAATCGCGATTTGCCGGGCGAGCGCGTCGTTCGCGCCCCGTGCGACAGCCGCCTGATAGACCTGGGAGAAAGCCGGATGGGTCGTCGGGTCCTCGGCCGGATCCTGGTCTGCGCCTAGGCGGACCATGCTGCCCGGCGAGCCGACCGCATCAGCCGGCAATGTGACCCCACCCGCCGGCAACGTAACCGCACCGGCTGGCAATGTGACCCCACCCGCTGGCAACGTGACCGCACCGGCTGGCAAGATGACCGCACCGGCCGGCAGGGTGGCCCCTGGCGTGAACGCGCCTTGCAGACAGTTCACTTCCCAGCGCCAGCGTGGCCAGGCGTCCGATTGCCAGACGGTCACGAACGCCGTCCGCGTGGCCCGGTCCACGTCGTTCAGGCTCAAGCCGTCCGTCGTGAAGGTGTTGCGGTCCGTTGGGTCCCAGGCCGGCGCGCAGTGACTGAGGATCGCGAGGTAGACCTCGACTGGCAGACTCGGTGGGTTAAACGGATCGTACGTGGCTCGCACGGTGCCCAGGATCGTCGTCGATCCGCTTGGTGCCGTCTCCGGCGCAGTGCCCGTCGCGCCCTGCAGGCAATTCACTTCCCAGCGCCAGCGCGGCCAGGCGTCCACCTGCCAGACGGTCACGAACGCCGTCCGCGTGGCCCGGTCCACGTCGTTCAGGCTCAAGCCGTCCGTCGTATAGAT
>JAJDZD010000036.1 GCA_022824865.1 Chloroflexota bacterium
TGGCGCGTTCGTACTCCCGCCAAATAGGCGCCACCTCGTGCGACGCCGAGATCGGTATCCCAGGAAACGCCTTCGTCAGCGCCTCTCGAACGCTCGCCTCGTGGTCGGGCCGCACATAGGAAAAGAGAAAGTTCAACGCAAACGCCACGTCCGCCGGCTCGCCATCCGCGCCGGCCAGCCGCTCGCGAATCGAGGCGATCAGGTCCTCAGTTCCCTCGGCGGTCAGCGCCGTCACCGTCGCGCCCTTGTAGTCGACCCGCTCCGGGATCCCCAGGCAGTCTCGTCGGACCACCAGCGGCAGCGGGCGCTCCCAATCCAGGTCGTAGTGGAACTTGCGAGAAACCCGCTGTAGGAACGGAACGTCCTCGAACCCCTCGGTTGTTATGTAAAGCACGCGCGCCCCGCGCCGTTGCAGCAGGGCGTTCACCGCAACCGTGGTGCCCAGCACCAGGTACGTCGCGTTTGCTGGATCGATGCCAGCCTGCTCAAGAGCCGCCAGGATCGCCCGGCTCGGTTCGTCCGGCGTCGAGGGCAGCTTGACGACGTCCACCCTGCCCGTGGCCTCATCCATCACCACCAGGTCGGTGAACGTGCCTCCGGTATCGATCCCGATTCGTACACCCAAGACTGCGTCGTCCTGTGTCTAGTTCGCTCGGCGCCTGGTCCAACCAGGTTTCAGACGGCCGAATCTCGACAACAACATGCCGCGCCCCATTTCCGGCGTAGCCGTGCGGACGGCGCGGCGGGGCAACCTATCGACTATGCCGCCGAAGCGTCAACCGGCGCGCGGTTCGGAACATCCGTGCGCGGCGCGTAGCATACGCAGCGACTCCGACGACATCGGTGCAGACACGATCCAGCACGACGCCAGCCCCCCGCTTCGCGCCGCCGTCATAGGCCCGGGCACCATCGGGCGGATCCACGTCGACGCCCTCCGACGCAACGGCGTAGAGGTCGTCAGCCTCGTCGCGTCAACGCTGGAACGTGCCCGGGCGGCGGCTGACAGCCTGCGCGTTCCCCATGCGGATGAAAGCCTGGCCGCCGCCCTCGACCGCGGTATCGACGCCGCCCACATCTGCGCGCCCAACGCTCTGCACCGCGAACTCGTGCTCCAGGCCCTGCAGCACAACGTCCACGTCATTTGCGAAAAGCCTCTGGGCATTGACGTCGCCGAAGCCGCCGACCTTGCCGCCGCCGCCCATCAAAGCCGCGCCGTCCACGCCGTCTGCTTCAACAACCGCTTCTACCCGTTGGTTCAGGAAATCGCTGCCCGACGTCGCGAAGGCCTGCTCGGCCGCACGTTCCTCGTTCGCGCCTCCATCGCCGACGACACCCTCTGGCACCGCAACGATTGGGACTGGCGGCTTGAGCCGTCAATCGGCGGGCCGACGGTAGTCTCGTCGACTACCGGCAGCCACTTGCTTGACTTGGTGATGTTTCTGTTGGGTGCCCGCCCCACCGCACTCTGCGCCACATTCGGCACGGCTCATGACGACCGTCGACCGACAGGATCGGAAGCCACTGAGCAGATGGATTCGACGGGCTCATTCCGGGACGACCTCGCCGGCCTCTTGGTCCGTTTTTCGGATGGAACCCAGGCCGTCCTATCCCTTTCGCACGTCGCGGCCGGACATCCATACCGCGTCCAGGTCGAAATTGACGCAGAACTGGCCGGTGTGAGCTGGGATTCCGAACGACCCAACGAACTCCTGATTGGGCACCGCGACGAGCCCAACGAGTTGCTGGTCGCCGACGCCCGCCACATGCGGCCAGATGCCCGGCGCTTCGTTGAAAAGGCCGGCGCCTACCGCGAAGGCTTCGACGAGACTTTCCGTCTGCTCTTTCGCGATGTCTACGCCCATATCGCCGCCGGCGACGACGCCCCCGTCCCCCACCCCACCTTCACCGACGGCCACCGCCAGCTCGTCGTACACGAAGCAGTCCAGACCAGCGCCTCCGAACGCCGCTGGGTCGACCTCGACTGGTCCGCCTTCGACAGCCTCGCCTAGTGCCCCGCGGCGCGGACGGTAGACCGCGCGGCCTTCCCGTCTCGCATCACAAACGCCACCCGCTGCAGCACCGACAGGTCCTGCCGTGGGTCTTCCGGTACAGCGATCAGATCGGCGCACTTGCCAACCTCCACAGTGCCGGTTTCACCATCTATCCCAAGCATTCGCGCGGCCTCCCGCGTACCAGCCGCCAGCGCGGCGTCCGGCGATAGCACCCGACCCATCAACTCCACCTCCAGCGCATTGCCCGGGCCGTGCAACGTGAACGCGTCCCCAACCGAGTCCGTGCCGGCGGCATAGCGAATCCCCGCCGTCGCGCCCCGCCGGAGCGTGTCCATCTGCTCCCGTGCCGTAGCCTTCGCCTCAGGCGAGGCTCGGACGGCGCGGGTCCGCAGTGTTGGCACGATCCAGGTATCGCTGGCCGCCACCAGATCGCAAACGTCGTCGCTCAGCCCATACCCGTGCTCGATCGTGTCCACGCCCCCGACCACGCACCGGCGCACGGCCTCCGAGCCAATGGCATGCGCCGCAACCGGCAGTCCCACCCTATGCGCCGCCTCGCAGACCGCTCGAATCTCGCCAACCGTCAGGGTTGGAATGTCGCCAAAGCCCTCCGCCCCAGGTCCCGTCGACGCGCCGATCTTCACGACATCCACACCTTCGTCATGCAGGCGCCGCACCGCGTCGCGCGCTGACGCGACTCCCCGCACTACCCGTGCCTCCCACCACGACGGCTGCGGAATCAGCCACGGTCCCCGCGCCCCGGTCAGCCCCACGTGCGCCGCCAGGATCCTGGGTGCGGCCGGCGGATTGGTGCAGTTGGAGTCTCGGATCCACGGCGAAATCGGTGACCCGAGGTCCCGAACTGTCGTAAACCCCGCTCGCAAAAGCGCCCGCGCCTGCCCCCGTGCGTTCGCGAGACGGGTTTCAAAGTCGGCGGGCACGAACTCGCCCGGAGTTAGCCCCCACAAGTGCATGTGCGCATCGATCAGGCCCGGCATCACCCACCACCCGCGCAGGTCGACCACGTGGGAGTCGCGGTCCATTGACGACGCGCCCGCGCTCTCGATCGATTCGATCCGCCCGCCCGCAACCTGAATCGCAACATCCGCCTGTGGTGGCGCGCCGGTGCCGTCCAGCAGATGTCCCGCCAGCACCGTCGTACGTGCCATGCCGTCAGCCATCGTCCTTAGAGCCGCCCGACTCAGCCCGCGTCGCGCGAGCTACGAACTGCTTGCCGTGCGTCGTATTGATACGCTTTCGCGGCTGGCGAATCGCCGCCCTGCCCATCGGCAGGCGCGCACAGAAACGAGCGGCACCGTGGCGCGGATCGACTGTCTTTCCATGATCCTGGACGACGACATCGCCGAGCGCGACAACTTCGGCTGGCGCGTCGAGCCCGCTACGCCCGATCCCGCCAACCCTCTCATTGAGCCGGAAATGCCCTGGGACCAGGGCGCCGTATTCGCCCACGGCACGTTCCTCAAGGACCCGATTGACGGGCTCTGGAAGGGTTGGCACGTCTGCACTCCGTCGGAGGGCCGCAACTTCGAAGCCTATCGTCGTCTCTGCTATTCGGAGTCCGAGGACGGCGTCAACTGGACGCGCCCGGAACTCGATCTCAACTCGTACGAAGGACACCCCAGGACCAACATCATCTTCGACTTCGACTCCGGCGGCTCCTCGCAGTACGCGTCGGTCATCATTCACCCCGACGCCGAACCCGGGCAGCGCTACGAGATGTTCATTATCCGCGCCCCGTCCCGCCGTCCCCAGAATCTGGGATCAGGCTGGATTCCCGGTTTACCCCGCGAACCCGGCGCCGACTCGCACCCCTATGCCACCTATCGCTACCGCTCGCCGGACGGCATTCACTGGACCGCCGTCGAGGGTCCGCTCCTCCGAATCATGGCCGTCGGCGACCGCCTGATCATGCCCTACACCACCCCGATGGGAGGCGCCGATCAGGCCTCGTACTACCTGCTTGAGGACGGCACCTACGAGCTGATGCAGAAAGTCGGGACCGAGATGCATCCCGGCGGCTACGTCCCCTACGACTGCTTCTTCCCCTACGGTCGCCGCGTCCTGGCCCGGCGAACCAGTCCCGACGGCTCCAACTGGACCCCACCAGAAGTCATCGTCGAGCCAGACTGGAAAGACCCGCACGACCAGCAGTTCATGGAATTGATGCCCCACACGGTTCGCGGCGGTTACATCGGCCTGCTCTGCTGCTACAACGTCCGCGAGCAGACCATCGACTGGCAATGGGCCGGCAGCCAGGACCGTCGCATTTGGAACCGTCCCTCCCGTCGGCCAACCCTGCCCAACGCCCCGCTCGGCGACTACGGCGGCGGCATGCTCTGGCCCACTCACCAACTCATCGAGGACGGCGACCGCGTTTACATGTACTACAGCGGGCTCGAAGGCGTGCACGGTGACGTGTACAGCATCGAGCCGTCCCTCAAAACCTTCTATGGCGCCATCTGCCGCGCCAGCTGGGCGAAGGACCGCTACTGGGCGGCCGTTTCGGCCACCGGTGGCCCCGAAGCCGCTGTCTTTACTACGCACGTCCTGCCGGTCGGCGGCAAGCGCCTCGTGCTCAACGCGGCAACCTCAACAGTTCGGGAGGGCGAACTGACCGCCGAACTCGTCGACGCCTCCGGCCGGGCAGTCGAGGGCTTCAGTTTCGCCGACTATCAGCCCTGGCGCGGCGATTCCAAGTCGCAGCCCGTCCGCTGGGCCGGCGGTGATGTCTGTCCAGTCGACAACGCCGCCGTCCGCTTCAGCCTGCAGCGCTCCCGCCTGTACGGATTCGCGTTCGAGTGAGCGTCCGCGTCGCGCTTCCCGAAGGAGTTCGCTGCGCGGTCGCCCTCAGCTACGACCTCGAAATGTGCGCCGGCTACTCGCCGACGCTCGTCAACCACGGCCGCATCATGCCGCCGCTACGCGACTACACCCTCGGACTGTGCGCCACCGCTGAAGCGTTCGACGTCAGTCTCCAGTTCTTCTACGTCGGCAACGGCCTCGAAGAGCAGGACATCAACTACCTCCACGAGATCCTTCGTCGCGGCCACGTCATCGACAATCACACCTATAACCACGTGCACCTGTCGATGCCTGACACCGAACTCCTCCGCCAGGAACTCGAACTCACCAGCCGCCGGCTGCGCGAGCGCCTGGGCGTGGAGTCCACCGTTCTTCGCGGCCCCGGTGGCCTTCCCGGCGGCCTCAACATGCTCTACGCCAATCAGCAAGCCATCTTGGAGAGCGGCTTCCGCTGGGTCAGCAGTCACATGGACAGCACCATGGGCCTCTATGGCCCTCAGCACGACGCAGCCGCGCCCGCCCGCCTCCAGGCCTACGCCTATCCCAACGGCCTGATCGAGCTACCCATCCAAGGCTGGATGGACCGAATCTTCTTCGACTTCCATCGCTGCCGCGATCTCGACGCCCAGGACGCCTGGCGCCGCAGGGACGGCCACCAGCCCGTCACCGACAGCTGGATCTGCCCCTGGACGGATGACTCCACCCTGGACGACTGGATCGCCTACAACCTGGCCGCCCTCGACTACGCCTACGAGCACCGGCTGCTCTGGACGCCCGTCTGGCATCCCTACACCCACTACCTGCACGACCCCGACAACCGCGCCTTACCTGCGCTCATGGAGCATGCGCGCGCCAAGGCTGACCCCGTGCTCGTCTGCACCGTCCGCCAGGCGGTCGGTTTCCTGAAAACTGCCGCCTGAGTCCGCGACTGCTCGACTAACCTTGCCCCGGCGGCGACCCGATCGTCGGCCGGCCTCGCGACTTGTAGCCGTAGTCGGCCATCAACACCGACTCGTCCCGCCAGGGCTCGGTCTCATGCTCCAGCCGCTTCGTGCGCGCCGCCAGGCCCGAGCAGTGCTGCGCCAGCACCTTGAATATCTCGTTGGCCACAACCCGGTGCCCCAGGTCGTTCGCATGCACCCCGTCGTGATGCACCAGCCACTCCGCGCCGCCGTACGCGTTGTACACATCGACAAATAGGCAGCCCTCAGCCTCCGCCACCTGCGCCGTCACGAAGTTGAAGGACTCGAATACGGCGTGGTTGGCAAGTCCAAAGTGGTCGTACGACGTGAAGTCCGTCATGAAGTACGGCCCGGGCAACACGATCAGCGGGTCGCACCCCGCACGAATCGCGTTGATCACGCTCGTCAACTCCTCCCGGAACATCTCCACCGGCGTGCCGCCCCGCGCGTCGTTCAGCCCGTACGAGACCACCAGCAAGTCCGGATCGTGCTCGATTACATGCTTGCCAATCCGCTCGTTGGCCGCCGGCTTACCCGAGTATTCGTACAGCGGGGCCCGGGTTGAGATCACGTTCGCCCCAATCCCGCTATTCACTAGCCTGACCGGCTCGTCCTGAAAGTCGCTAATCAAGTCGGCCAGTACATTCGCCCAGCAGCGCTCGCGCGACGAGCTCCATCCACCCGCCGTCGTGCTCTCGCCCAAGGTCACTAGCACGCGAAAAGGCTCCGATTGCCAATCGCGAACCTCTGAACTGGATTCCACGCTCAACGCTCCCGTCTTGTTGTTAGCCCGGCCGCGCAATCGTCGGCTTCCGCCGGTGGTGATCCACCCTCGGCAGATAGTCCCGCTCAGACATTTCCCGCCCGAACTCCACCAGGTTGTTCACGGCCTCCTCGAAGAGAAGCTTGCCCTTCGCGGCCGTGGCCACGGTCGGCGTGCCCTGCGTCCCGTCGGGCGTATAGGTGCTCGTGTAACCGTCCATCTTCACCGGTCCCGACCCAAAGAGATCGACCCAGTGGTACTTCGACTCCTGCTGGTTCGTGTCCGTCACCTGGTCCTCCGCCAAGTCCATCCTCACCGCGTCGGCATCCAGGTGCAAAGCAATCGCAGTCTCGGCCTCGCCCGCATGAGCAGCGCCGCCTGGGAACTCCGAATCCCGCCAGGTCTCCATGAATCCCGAGTTCGCCTGCGTCAGGTTCCACCAGCTCGCCATCGCCGCCCAGGCGTCCGACTCCAGCATGATCCGTCGAACCGCAAGCTCCGTCGGCTGCTGGTTCGAACCGTGCCCGTTGATGAATATCAGCTTCTTGAACCCGTGGTAGACCAGGCTCAACCCAATGTCCACCAGGTACCGGATAAACGTCTCATGGTGAATCGTCATGGACCCCGGGAAGTCCATCACGTGCGACGTATAGCCATACGACACCGGCGGCATCGCCAACAGCAGCCCGTTGGATCGTCGCGCCGCCTCGTCCACGATCGAGGTTGACGTCCAGCGGTCGATCTTCAGCGGGAGATGAGGCCCATGCTGCTCGATCGTCCCAACCGGCAGCACCGGAATCCGCCCGGCCTCGACCGCGTCGTTGACTTCCGGCCACGTCAGATCCTCGAAACGAAAGCCTTCAAGCATGGAGTGGACTCCTCGACCGTGCTATCCGCGTAGGATACGCACCGCGACGGACGCCTCGCTTGCCGTCCGAAGGAACACCCGATGTCCCCAACCCGCATCGTCCCCAGCCCGTATGGCGACGTGGAACTCGGTGTCTTCCGCGAGGTCCTCTCCATCCCCCACCGCTACCTCAACGACCACTGCCTCATCCGCCACGACGGCCTCTGGCACATGTTCGGCATCACCGGATCGCTGGAAGACCCAACCAGGCGTGAAACCTCCTTCGCCCATGCCACCAGCCCCGACCTAGAGCGCTGGGAGATTCAGCCAGATCCCCTCAGGGCCACCGGCGCCTGGCCCGAAAATCTCGGCATCATCGCCCCCTACGTCATCGGACATCAGGGCCGCTTCTTCATGTACTACAGCGGAGTCGACCAGTGGACGATCCAGCGCCTCTGCCTGGCCACCTCGCACGATCTCTATACCTGGGACCGCTATCCCGCCAATCCGATCATCGTCCCTTCGCTCTCCTGGTCCAGGTGGCCCGGCTACGGCCTGCCCACGCCGGAAGAACTTGGTCTATCGGCACCTGACATGGGCGGTCCCCGCCGCCGCAACTACGCTCGGCAGTTCGGCGGCACCTACGGCGGCTGCCGCGACCCCCATGTGCTCCAGCTCGACGACGGCACCTTCGTCATCTACTGGGTCTCCCGCCTTCAGGAAAAGCACGGCCATAACCGCGTCTGCGTCGCCGCCTCGATCTCGCCCGACCTCATCCATTGGCAGGAGGTCGGACCAATCTTCGACACCGAGGCCTGGCCCTTCGACGAGGAACCGACCCTGGAAGTCGAGTCCCCCTGCATCGTCCGCAAGGACGGCCGCTACTGGCTCTTTTTCAAACACGGCTGGTGGACGCACTACGTCTCGTCGCCATCCCCGCTCGACTTTTCAGGGCGAACAGTGTCCCGCCTCGGCTTCGCCCACGCCGCCGAGGTCTTCAACTGGCGAGACACCTGGTGGATAACCCACTGTTCGGGCGATCCAGCCGAGTTCAGATACCGGAAATCAAATCGTACCCGTGGCTTGTATCTTGGCCGGCTCGATTGGCCTCAGGGCAGCCATCCGGCGCTTGCCGACGTCTAGGCCGCGTCCGGCGATTCCGCGAAGACGTCAGCGCGAGTTGTCGACGACCTAGCCCCAGCCAAACCCGCTTCGCGACTTCTCGTACGGAAACGGATCGTCACGCGTCCCCTTGGAGCTGTCGTCGCCGCAGGCGACCAACACCACCAGGGCTGCGGCGATCAGTGCGGCGGCAATCGTCCGAATGACTGCCGCGCGAGTCCAGGTTCTCATGCAGTGCGCCACAGGCTGGCGAATCCGGGCCGCTCGAAGCTTCGGACCTGCGCGCATGCCGCAATCTGTGGAATCTGTCAGTTCCCCCAGCTAATCCCGCTGCGCGGCTGAAATGCCCCGCTCTTCTCACCGCCGTATCGGCTGTCGTCCCCGCCGCACGCGGCCGCAGTCACTACCGCCAAAGCCACCAGCAGGCTGACTAGTGGTGCCCGCAGAGACGTGTCTCGGCGCAAAGCCCGCATGTTCTCGGAATCGAGCAAAGACTGATTAAAGCAGCCTAGCAAATTCCCAGTTGTGTGCTGCGGCGATGCCTGCGTAGGCCTCGTGCGCGACAGCCGGCCCACTCTCGCCCCCGCCTGCTTGACAGAATTCGCAATCTATCGTGGACTTAATCAAATACGCCGTCTACTGGGAAACGGGTATTGGTGATCCAATGGCGGTGAAGTGCGTAACCTGCGGGACGAGGCAGCGACTCGTTCAGGACGCATTCCGGGCCGGATGGCTCCGGGTCACCGCTGGCGACGGTAAGACCGTCACCTGGTACTGCCAGATGCATCACCCCAAGCCGGCGCCTCGCCCCCCGCGAGCGCCATTTCAGACGCCACTCTCCAGCAACGCCCAACGGTCATCCAAGCGTTAACCTCACCCTTCGTTGATTGAATCGGCCGCTAGGCTCGCGCCGGTCACGCCGCGCTCCTCACGCTGGAATCTCTGTTTGTCGTCCCGACTACACACGCCCGAAATAGTGCCGTGTTGAGCCGGAGCCCCGCAGTAATTCAGAACGTCCTGCGTTCCCGGTGGTTTCCTGGATTGCTGCTGTCATTGGTCGTGGGTCCCTTCTATTGGCTCAGTGCGGTCACTCGGGTCGGCGGTGGTGATTGGGGGCAGTTCCAGACCTTTGGCTACATGGGTGGCATCGCCCATCCACCCGGCTATCCACTCATCATCGGCAGCATCAATCTGGCAACGCGCATCATTCGCTTCGCGGACCCGGCACATGTCGCCAACATCGTGAACGCGACGTATGCAACCGCGGCCGCCGTCGTGCTGTTCTATACCGGGTGGCTGCTGACACGCTCGCGTTTGGCGGCACTGGTCGCCACGGTCGTTTTCGCTACCGGATACAGCATCTGGGCCCAAGCGACCCAGGCTGGGCACATCAGCGTGCAAACGTTGCTAGTGTTCGTGCTCATTCTTGCCCTCGCTACCTACGCCGAGCGCCCGACAGCGGCTCGGCTAGCCGCCGTCGCATTTGCCGCCGGTCTCTCACTTACCAACCACGGCCTCAGCGTTTTCATGTTGCCCGCCACGGTGATTTACGTTGCCAGCCGGCGCTTCCCCAAGATGATCCGTCCACAGACGCTACTGACGGTTGCGGCTGCTGGACTGCTCGGTCTTGCTCCCTGGCTCTATGTGATTCGTGGATTGATTGTGCCTGTTCCGATGAATCGACCCGAGAGCATTAGTCGCCTTAGCTTGAGCGACTTGATTCACTTGGTAATCGGCAAACCGCTCGAAGTGGTTAACGACAGCGGCGCCGTCGCCGCCGCACTCGACGGTGAACGTCCGAGCTTCCTCGACGAGTGGCCCAAATTCGCCCACGACGTGCTCCGCGAGTACGGATGGATCTGGATTGCACCTGCGCTGGTAGGTTGGCTGGTTCTGGCGCGACGGCATCCACGTCTGGCTGTCTGGATTGCCTGGACCGGCCTGACCACTCTTTGGTTCGCGCTTGCAACGCCACCGCTGCTGGACACCGACCGTTACTTCTCTGTCATCTATGCCTTGCTGGCTGTCTGCCTCGCCGTAGGCATCGGCTGGCTATTGTCCGGTGCTAGGCAACTGACTGAGGAAGTCACGGCAGCCCGCATGCGACTGGCAACGCTGGCGGTCGGCTTGATCATCGTCATCGCTGCCGGTGTGCGTCTGCACCAGCAGCTCACAGGGCCCGCCCGTATCAACGTTGTCCGGCTGCGCGAAAATGCCGAGGAACAGGCCGAAATTGGTCTGGGCATTGTTCGTCACATGGCGCCCGGAGGCGTTTACCTCACAAACTGGACCTCTGCTTGGTATCCGCGCTATGCCCGGCACGTCTTGGGTGTTGATCGCGACTTGAGCATTCAGATCGCTGACTTCGGAACCATGAACTTCGAACAGGCTGAGAGTATTCTGGCTACCGGGCGCCGGCTGTACCTGCAGCGCACGACTCCGCAGTACGAAGCTACGTACACCGTTGTTCAACGCGCCGGCGTGTTCTACGAAGTCCTGCCCAAGGCCTAGGCCAGGGCAACGCGATCCATGCGATCGGCTGCCGCAGTGCTGGATCTCCTGCAAACTAGTAGCTTCACGCTGCCGACTTGAGATTGGCTGGGGACGAATGCTCGACACGATCTGTGAAATCACCCTCGCCCCAATTCCAGCCCGCCACTGGAAAGAGCTGGGCCGCAACGCCTACACGCCTGAGGGCCTCGGCGAAACCCGCACCGAATGGCTCGTCCGTGCCCGTACGACCTCCGGCGCGGAGGGCATCACCAACGCCCGACACACAGTTGCCGCCGAAGGCGGCAGCGTTGCCCGCCTGATCGCCGACCTGCGCGAGGTCTTTCTCGGTCGATCGCTCGACTCGCTCCTTGAAATCGCTGGCGGCCATGCCGTGTCCGCTGGCACCGAGGTTCGCCAGGCCCTCCGGACGTGGGGCTGGATGGACATCCTGGCCGTGGACCTCGTGTCCCGCACGCGCGGTCAATCGATCGCCGCGCTGCTTGGCGGGCGCCGCCGCGACCGCATTCCGGCCTACGAATCCACCACCTACTTTCAGGACCTCCTCCATCCCCAGCGCGGCCTCGCCGAGGTCGTCGCGCACGCCTGCCGGGGATTCGCACACGGCTTTCGACAGTTCAAGATCAAGGTCGGACGGGGCGGACGAGCAATGACGCCCAGCGCTGGACTGCATCGCGATATCGATGCCGTCCTCGCCATTCGCGACGCGCTTGGACCGGACGTCAAGCTCATGGTCGATGCGAACTTCGGCTACGACGACCAGCCCGAGAACCTCGCCGAGTTCATTCGGGCCACCAGCCCTGCTCGCCTCACCTGGCTGGAAGAAATGGTCACGGCTTCCGTTGAGGGCTACCGGATTCTTCGCGAGCTACAAGCCACCCACTGCCCTGGAACTCTGCTGGTAGCTGGCGAAGTGGACGGCAACCCACCCTCGGGCGCTTTCGTGGACCTCATCGAGCAGCAACTCATTGACGGCTATCAACCCGACATCGTGCGTGTTGGGCTCCTGCGCTGGAAGCAGCTGGAGACCCGCCTGGCTGCAAGGTCAATCCTTCCTATCCCCCACAACTTCGGCAACGGCCGGTTCGGCCACATCGCCGGGCTGGCCCTGGCGACCAGCCTCGACCGTTGGGTTTCCCTGGAGGATGAGCGCATTCGCCCGAATGTCTACGCCGACGACGAGCTAACGCTCGTCAACGGCGCCTATCAGGCTCCCGATGGGCCTGGACTTGGAGTCCAGGTCGATGACGACGCCTATGCACGCATAGGCGCTCCCAACGAGGTGGTAATCCGCGCATGAGAATCCTGATGACTGGTGCCACCGGACGCATCGGCGCCAATGTCGGTCGCCGCATGATCGACAACGGTCACAGCGTGCTTGGCTTCACGATTCCCAACGACCCGCAGGCTTCCAAGTTGGCTGCCATCGGGGCCGACGTCACCACAGGCCATCTTGAGTCCCTCAATGACGTCCGGCGCGCCATGGCCAAGGTCGACGCCGTCTTTCATCTTGGCGCGGCATTCCAAGCCGGGGGACCCTTCTCCCCCGAGCAGTACATGCAAATCAACGTCCAGGGAACCTTCAACGTTTTCGAGGCGGCTCGAGAGCGCGCCGGCGCCATCAAGCACCTGGTCTTCTCCAGCACGGACGCCACCCTCGACAAGTACCCGCCGGAAGGCAACCCCGAAGTCCTGAACGAGCAGTCGCTTACGCAAACGCAGACGGACTGGTATGGCTTCACCAAGATTCTTGGCGAGCGCCTGGCTGATCGCTACGTCCGCGCCGACGGCCTGCCCATTACTGTATTCCGCTTCCCCTGGGTCTGGGGCGCCGGCGAGTTTCTGGACTTCCCCCACTTCCGGCTGTCGTTCTTTCTTGAGTCCTTCCACGGCCGCAACGATCCCACCGGGCGACAGACGCTCGCCGCCCTCAAGGCCCTTGATGCCGGCGACGATCCCCTCGTGATCGCACTCGACGCTAACGGCCGAACCTGGAAGAAGCACACGCTCGACGTCCGCGATATCGTCCAGGCTTTCGAGCGCGTGCTCGGCGTGCAACGAGCCTTCGGTGGCGTCTACCAGCTTGGAGGGCCCGAACCGTTTACCTGGCGCGACGCCGTTCCCGTGGTTGCGGAAGCCCTGGACTGCCGCGTCGTCGAGGCGCGCATGGCGGGCATGCCGCCCACCTTCTATGAATTCGACCTCGGGGCGGCGCACCGCGACTTTGGCTTCCAGCCCCGGCACCACTGGCGATCGACGCTGGCCGAATCCATTCGTTATCGCGAGGCCGGAAGCGATGCCATCATCCCAACGGCTGTTGACGGAGCTTCCTAGTGCGTCGTTAGGCAGCCACCAGGGCCGCCGCCTCGCGTCCGGCGATCCGCCCATAGGCAATGCCCACGCACAATCCGCCTGTGTAGCCCCGCGTGTAAAGGCCGCCCACGTCCGCCCCCGCCGCGAAGAGCCCGGGGATCGGCTGTCCCGCCAGGTCCAGGATCTGTGCCCGCTCGTTCGCGCGCGCGCCCCCGTACGTGAACGTGGCGCCCGGCAGACATCGGATGGCGCGGAACGGTGGGGAGTCCAATGGCTGAAGCCCCCCACTCCTCGGCACGCTGAGCATCGAGAGATCATTCGCCGCGGCTGCCGCGTTGTGTTCATCCAGGGTGTTGATCAGTGGCGCCTTGACCACACCCCAGCGGCGGAACATCTGGTCCGCCAGCGACTCAAGGTCTGGCGCCTCCATTATTTCACCGCCGGCATTCCGAATGTTCTCCATCCGGCGATCAACGGCGCCCGGACTCTCACCCATGCCGGTCGCCCGCAGCTTGCGAACGCGCTCGTCAAAAACAATAAAGCTCATTGCCTCCGGCTGATGCACCACGGCATGGACCGTCACTTCGTCTCCCAGGAACTCATCGTCGAAGCGCTGACCGTGCAGATTCACGAACACTGAGTATTGGCTGAAGTCCGGCTTCACGCTCGCAAAGTTGTGCACGCCGGTCTCCGCGGGCGGCGCCGGAATCATGTGCCCGTAAAAGCGACCGAAGGGTCCCGCCGTGCCCGCGCCGGCCTCCAGCGCCGCCAGGAAGCCATCGCCCGTGCTGTAGGCGTTGCCGCGTACGATGACGTGATGGGCCCAGCGGCCAAAGTACCGGGCGCGTAGGTCGGGGCTCGCCTGGAAGCCACCCGTCGCCAGAACCACCGCGCCGGCCGAAATCTCCACGGTCCGCCCGCCGCCGCGTGCTTCCACGCCGGCCACACCGCCGTCTCGCCCGATGTGAAGCGACCGCAGCCCCGTATTCGTCAGAATCGTCCCGCCCGCGGCCTCCACACTCGCGGCCAGGTCGTTCATAAACGTCCGCGAGTCAGGTCGGAACGCGTGTACGTACCGCGCGAACTTATACGGCGTCGGATCCGACTGTTCTTCGATCTGCAGACCCAACGACTCGTACCACGCCACCCCGTCCAGGTAGTTGTCCACCAGGGCCTGGCCCATGGCCGGGTCTCCGCTGGGCTGCACGCTCAACCATGCGTCCACGTTCGCCGCGGTCCAGGCCGCCCCGCCGGAGACGGCCGCCGAACCACCGACTTCAGGCGCCTTCTCGATCACCAGCACCGATGCGCCCTGTTCCAACGCGGTCCGAGCTGCCGTCAGCCCGCCGATGCCAGCGCCGGCCACGACGATGTCTGCTTGCAGGTGATCGAAAGCGTCCTTCATTGCCGCAATCCCATGAGCGCACGCAAGTCGCCAAGCCTACGAACGCCGCGACGCGGTCGTCACCTCTGCCCGCGGTCCCGGCCGGGTATCGTGCCCCCGTGCTGCCAACCAACTGGGATGAGAACCAATGACCGAATCAGGCGCTTCCCCTGCCGAACCGCGCATCGTCCACCTTGGTCAGGGCATCGCCGAGCGTTCCGACTGGGGAACCATCGAGTGGCTCGCCAACCGCCGCCTGACCCCCGGATCCGAAATGACGTTCGGCCACGTGCGCCTCGAACCCGGCGCCTCCAACCCCCGCCACCTTCACCCCAACTGTCATGAATTGCTATTCGTGGTCGAAGGCGCGATCGATCACGAACTCAGCGGCGTCACCGTCCGCCTCGAAGCTGGCGACCTCCTCCACATCCCGATCGGCGCCCCCCACCAGGCCCACAATCGCGACGACCGGCCCTGCGTGGTTGTCGTTACCTACTCAACGGAAGACCGACAAACCCTGCCCGCCTGAGCGCGCGACAGGTTTGGCGCCGGCCGACTATCCCCAGATCCCGGTCTCCCGGTACCACGCCACCGAGTCGGCCATGGTCTCCTGGACCGGTCGCACTCGGAATCCAAGCTCGGCTACGGCCCGCGCGTTCGAGAAGTACAGGTATCGTGAACCAACCGCCACCTCGTCCGGCGTCGCCGGCGGCTTCCACCCCAGCCACAGCCCCGGACGTTCCAGCAAGGCGGCCAGAACACGCAAGCCGCCCGACGGCAATCCAACTCGCGGCGTGCGTGACCCCAGAACCGCGGCCCCCAGATCGGAAAGCTCGGCGTACGTCAGGTTATGCCCCGTCAACAAGTATCGACGCCCGCGCACGCCTCGCCTGGCCAGCCTCACCAGCCCTTCGGCTACGTCCCGAACATCGACGACGTTTACTCCGCCGGTCGGCGCAAACCTGGCCCGCCCTCTGATCAGCGGCGCCAGCAATTGCTCAGCGTGCCGACCGTGATCCCACGGACCCAGCACCATCCCCGGGCTGGCGATCGTCACCGGCAGTCCGCGATTCGCCGCCTCCAGGGCCAGCCGCTCGCCGGCCCGCTTGTGCTCCGCATACATCAAGCGCGCGGACGCTGGCTGCACGACCGCATCTTCATCCATCACGTCGTCCGGCCTTTCCGCCAGGCCAACCGCGGCAAGCGAACTCACGTGCACCACACGGCTCGTACCGGTACCCGCCGCCCAATCCACCAGGTGCCAGACCCCATCCACATTTACGGCTCGCTGCTTCGTTTCGTCCCCGCGCCAGAACGACTGGTCGGCCGCTAGGTGAAAAATCCAATCAAAGCGCGAATCGGGAAACGTGGAGGCATCGGTCACATCGCCCGTAACCCGCGCCACAGGGACGCCGTCGAAGGCGGCATCCGCCCAGGGATCGCCCGGCAACACCAGCGCTGTCACGTCGTGTCCGTCGTCCGCCAGGAGCCGAACCAGTCCCGAACCAATCTGACCCGACGCGCCCGTAACGAAGCAGCGCATGCCGCTAGTCGCTCGCCGGCGTGTCCTTCACGCTGAAGGACAGATCCCCCAGCCCCTGCACCTGAAAACCAATCGTCACTTCCACCACGCCCTCTGGCAGGCTGACGCCCTGACCTCCCAGCACCGAGGTGCGGTTGAGCGCCAGGCTGAACGGCGACTCCGGTGTCACGTCCGCAAACGCGTGGCGCACGCCGTCCACCTTAAAGAAGCAGCTGTCCAGCGGAATCTCGGCCCCGTTGACCTTCAGCGGCAGCAGCCGCCGGGCGTATCCCGAACCAAGCGTGTTCTTCAGTTCCAGCTGAAATCCATCATCGGTTCGACGCAGGCTGCCCCGCACGTATAGCCGCCGCAGCAGAAACCCGGGAACCTGTAGCGGCATTACACGCCCCCTTCGTTCTGCATCATTCGATAAAGTTCAATCTCTGAATCAACTATATCGGCTGGTAGCAACATAGCGTCGGCACCGGACGAAGCCACCAGCCAAATCTGCGCCAAACGCTCCGTCAGCCGCGTCATCTCCAGCGCATCCTCGGGGTCCTTGCCGACCGTCAACGTGCCGTGGTTGGCCAGCAGTACGGCGCGTCGCTCGCCCAGCGCCGCCACCGCGTTCGCCGCAAGTTCCTCTGAGGCCGCCGGTGCGTACGCGCCCACCTCCACCGCGCCGCCCAGGTACACGACCTGTTCGTCCACGAACGCGGGAATTGCCTGCCGCCGAACCGCCATTGCGCTCGCGTGTACCGGGTGAGCGTGAACCACCGCTCGCACGTCTGGCCGCCCGGCGTAAACCGCCCCGTGCATCAGCGACTCGGACGACGGCAACCCGTCGCCCTCGATGGGATCGCCTTCGAAGGTAACTGTCACGATGTCGTCAGCCACCAGGTCCGGATACGGCACGCGCGTCGGTGTGATGTGCATCGCGTTGTCGCCCTCGGCCCGCGCGCTCACGTTGCCCGCCGATCCCACAACCAGGCCCTCGCTGAACATTGCACGCGCCGCGTCAACGATCGCCTGTCTCAAGTCTGAAGCCATCTAGAGCGCGTCCTGCACGAAGGTCTCCAGTCGTTCCCGCAACTCGAGCCACCGCTGGTAGTGATCCGCAAACGCAGCCGCGCTCGCTGCGTCCGGTTCACACCGAACGCCGACCGGCGCCAGCGCTTCCGCCGCGTCCGCCAGGCCGCCAAAGTCGTCCGCCGCCCCGGCCAGCGCCGCACCCCACGCCGACGCCGCTAACTTCGGAAACGAGCGCACCTGCGACCCGGTCACGTTCGCCAGGATTCGGCCAACGGCCGGCGCCTCCGCATATCCCCCGGTCAGCCGAAGCTGCCCTGCGGCCGGCTGTGCCGAATCCAGCGCCAGACGGTTCCCATGAATCGCAAACGCCAGGTCCTCCAGCACCGCCGTTCCGAGCACCGAGGCCGTCGGCGTTCCCACCACATACGGCACCGGACTCAACATCCCCGCCACGCTCAGACCAGGAGCGCTCCAGTCCATCAGCCGCAGCCCGGACAGCACGAATACACCCTCCTCAGCGGCCGCCTGGTCGCCCGTCGCCTCCATCGTGAGTTCGCCCGACGAAAGTTGCGCCCGCAGCCACCCGTAGCCAGTCCCCCCGTCCCCTGCGTTCGCCTCCGCGACCAGCCCGCCGCCCATCCGCTGCCCCCGCCATACTTGAATATCGGCATCGTGAGTCTCGACAGGCCGCAGTATCGTGGTGCTCCATCCCGCCGCCACGCAGTCGTCGTTCGAGGCAGCGCCGCGCGTGGCGAACTCCGCCGCGTGCGAGTCCGGCCAGCCGGCGACAGCCATGCAGTCAGAGTTCAAGCCAATCTCCGCTCGAACCCTTGCCGGTGACGGAACGCGCACAACCGCCGGAAGCAACGGCTGCGCCCAATTCGGAATCAGCTCGATCGCCCAATCGTCAGCCGCCAGGTCCCACGCCCCCGTCTCCACGGCCGAGACTTTCGACAGCGCGAGCCCCGCACCCAACCGCCCGGCCACCCACCCCTCCAGCGTCGTGATCCGCGCGGCGGCCTCGCAGACATCTGGCCGCTCCTCCGCCAGCCAGCGCAGCTTCCCTGGCCAGTGAATCATCGCCGGCGTATGCCCGGTCACGGCGAGCACCGGGCGGTCACTCTCCGCTTCAACGCTCGCCCCGGCCAGCGACGCCCGCACATCGTCATTGCCCGACGCAAACAGCACCTTTTCCGTCGTGTCCGTCACGATCAGGCTATGCCGGCACGCCGCCACACCAACAGCCGCGGCCAGTTGCCCCGCGCTTACCTCGCCCAGCACATCCAGGCATGTTCGCCAGATACTCTCCAGGTCCAGCTGGCGTTCGAAATCCACCAACGCCATCGGCGCCCGCGCTCGTCCGCGCCTGGCGGCGCGCGTTTGCCGGCCCTCCGCGGTCACGGACACCGCTCGAATCCCCGATGACCCAATATCCAGCCCCACGTACACGCGCTCAGCCACGTCGATCCAATACCTCCGGATTCACAATCCGCTCGGGCCGAGCACCGTCAAGAAATGCCACGAAGTCGTCGACCACCATTGCGGAATACCGCTGAACCGTCGCGTCCGTCGCCCCACCAATATGCGGCAGCAACAGCAGGTTCGGCGCGCCCAGCAAGGGACTGTCAGGACGGATCGGGTGCGTATCGAACACGTCAAACGCGGCCCCGGCCAGGTGCCCGGAGCGCAGTGACGCGGCAACATCGTCCTCCCGTACCACCCCTTCACCCGTGGTCACCACCAGCCTCGCGCCCGGCCGCATCCGGGCCAGCGCCTCCGCGTCGATCATTCCCCTCGTGGAATCCTGCGATGGGCAGTGCACCGCTAGCATCGTGGAGGCCGCCAGCAGGTCGCGAAACGAAGCTGGCTCGCACCCTGCCGCCCGAATCTGCTCGTCGTTCAGAGCCGGGTCGGTCGCCAGCACCCGCGCCCCGAAGGCTCCGGCCAGCCGCGCCGTCTCGCATCCAATCCGCCCCAATCCGACTATTCCCACGACCTGCCGGCCCAATTCCGAACCTCGCATGTCCACGTATGCTGTCACCGGATCCTGCCAGCGACGCTCCGCTACGTAGGCTGCCGCTCGCGGAACGTCCCGCAGCAGCGCCAGCATCATGGCAATCGTCAGCTCCGCTACCGCTTCGGCATTCCGACCTGGCGTATGCGTCACCACCACGCCAGCACGCGTGGCGGCCTGGATATCCACGTGCCCTGGGTCCCCGCGGCAGATCCCCACGAACCCCAGTGCTGGAACCGCCGCAAAGGTCTCCGCCACAACGAAATCCGCCTCGACAAACAGCCCCAACACGCGCTTCGCGTTCAGTTCCGCGTTCAGATCGTCGGGATCCACCAGCTCCAGCGTCTCTGTCCACGGCCTGACCTCAACATCGGCATGCGCTTCGAGTCGCCGCAATTCGTCGGCGTCCAGTTCAACCAGGCTCAAGACACCAGGCCTGCCCACGGTCGCTCTCGTCATTCCAACGCGCGCCGACGCTGGCTGGCGCTAGGGCACATATCCCCAGCGAGCTTCGGCCTCGTCGGCGGCCTCCACGGCCTCCGCCAGCGCCTTGGCGCTCGCCAGCGCGGCATCCGGCGGCGCGGCACCCACCAGCACATGCACCTCGGCCACCTCCTGGCTCAGCGCACGAACCCGTGCCACCCAGGGCGCCAGGCCGCCCACGCCGTAGTCGTAGGCCACAGGCTCCACCGGCGCCTGCACAGTCCGCGCCCATCCATCCGCGTTTTGCCCGTGCAACCGAACCACCGCCAGATTGTCCACGGTCGTCATTTCAAACGGCGGATACCACTCGTCGGTCTCCGAAGGCAGGTCCACGACGACCGTCCCGATCTCAAGCTCGATCAGCGTCTCCAACGTCGCTTCCTGGTTCACCGGAACCTGCCACGTCGGATGCCGAAACTCTGCCGCCAGCGGCAATTCCGGAAGCTCGTCACGAACCCGTCCCAAGTACTCCCGTCCCGCGCTTCCCGCCTCGAACCACGGCGGAAACTGAAGGATCACCGCGCCCAGCCGCCCCGCAGCCCGCAATGGCTCAAGGGATTCCCGCAGGTCCCCGAATAGCACGTCCGGCGGCTCCACGGCGATTTCTGTCCAGGGCTTCTTCCGACGCGGATCCGCCCCCGGCCGCCGCTGGTATAGCGTCAGCCCCCCAAACGCCACGACGTCGAACTTGAAGCCGTCCGGTGTCTGGTCGACCCACTCCCGCACCCGCTCCGGCTTCGGGATCCCGCTGAACACATTCTCGGCTTCGACCACCGACGCGTGTTGGGCGTAGACGCCCAGCATTTCATTCGGACGCGTGCGGGGCGGGTAAATCTCCTTCAGCCGCTGCCAGCCCCGGGTGCCGTATCGGCGGACCGCAGTCACCCCGTCGTCCCGGCGTCGTCGCCGCTGGCTCCACGTCGTGTCGACATCCGGTCGATCTCACGTTCGTATTCGCGGTCGCGCCAGCGTTCCACGGCACGCATCCCTGGTCCGAAGAGCACGGCGACGTGCGCCGCCAGGGCGATCAGCCAGAACAACATGGGCCAGAAGAACCACAGACTCTCCGGCGTCGTGACCAGATTCAGCACCAGCAGGAGCAACCCGATCGCCAGATAGACGCCAATGTGGACCGCAAATCCGATCCGCGCGCGTACCCGTTCCGTCGCGCGTCGAAAGGCAACGTCCTCGTCAGCGGTTGAAAGGTCGGCCATCTACGCGGCCCTGGCGCACGGACGCTCAGATTCTAGCCTTCACCTCACCACCACTCTCGCCGCCGGGGCGGCGGTCAGAGCGCCCGCAGCGTCTCTCGCAAGGTGACTTCGTCCCTGGGCAATACCGTCCGCATGTCCAGACGCAGTCCGTCCGCCTGAATTCGTCCAATCACCGGTCGAGGAGCCGCGCGCAGTCGCCCGGCCAGCGCGTCAATGCCACCGTGCGGATTCTTCAGCTCAACCGCCACACTTGAAAGCGTCTGTCCCGGCAACGACCCGCCGCCCACCGCCGCGCTGGAATCCACCAGCCGTACCCCCGCCGTGCCATCCATCACCCGTTCGCCCCGCTCCCGCAACTCGTCCAGCCCGGCCGCGATCATCTGCCAAACCGGGATTGTCGCCAGCGCCTCGTCTCGCAGGTAATGCACCAGGGTCGCCCGCAGCCCCGCAATCGTCATCTTGTCCGGCCGCAGCGCCCGCGCCAGCGGCCGCCGCGCAATTGGCTCGACTACGTCCGACGACCCCACAACCACCCCGGCCTGTGGCCCTCCCAGCAGCTTGTCGCCTGAGAACGTCACTAAGTCCGCCCCCGCTTCCAGGGCCTCCCCGATCAGCGGTTCCCGCGCAAGCCCATACGCCGTCGTGTCCAGCAGAGCGCCCGACCCCAGGTCGTTGATCAACAGTAGGCCACGCTGGCGCGCCAGGCTGGCCAGCTCGGCGGGGTCCGGCGACTCCGTAAAGCCCACCTGCGCAAAGTTGCTCGGATGCACCCGCAAGATCGCAACCGTATCGTCGGTCACCGCCCGCGCGTAGTCCTCTACCCGCGTCCGGTTCGTCGTTCCCACATCCCGCAGCCGCGCTCCGCTCGCTTGCAGGATGTCCGGAATCCGAAATCCACCCCCAATCTCTATCGACTCCCCCCGCGCCACCAGCACCTCGCGGCCGCGCGCATGCGCTTCCAGCGCCAGGAACACCGCCGCCGCGTTGTTATTCAGCACCAGCGCCGCCTCGGCCCCCGTGACCTCGCGAACCACGTCCGAGATGTGGTTTGAACGCGAACCCCGCTGGCCCGTCCCCAAGTCATACTCCAGATCGCTATAGCCGCCAGCCGCCGCGTGCACGGCCTCCAAAGCCTGATCGCTCAGCGGCGCACGTCCCAGGTTGGTGTGAACGATCACGCCTGTGGCGTTGATCACGGGCTGCGGCGCCTCCTGGAGCACCAGCCGGGCTCGCAGCGCCCCCGCCCGCGCAATTGCGTCCGCGTTCGACGCCGGATGCCCGTGCGCCACGGCTTTCCGTATCAAGTCGATCTCGGCGCGCGCGGCCCGCACCGCCATCCGCGCCGGCACGTCCGGCGCCAGCCGCTCAATCGCCTGTGCCACGACCTCCACCGAGGGGATCGACCGGAAATTCGCCCTCGCGTCGCTCACCTCACGCTCCAAACTTCTGCAGCCGCCCGCCGTGCGCCAGCATCAGCGCCATGATCGATTGCGCCGGAAAAACCCCCAGCGCTCCCTGCCCGCACGACCGCTCGCCAAAGCTCTCGACCGTGTCTGGCAGCACATTTTCGCCCCAGATCAGGCACGGCACCGGGTGCCACGAGTGCTGCCGCAGCCGCGAAGGCGTCGAGTGGTCGCCCGTCACCACCAGCACGTTCGGCCCAAGGTCTCGCAGCGCCGGCAACCGCCGGTCCATCTCCTCGATCGCCGCCGACTTCGCGTCAAAGTCCCCGTCCTCGCCCCGCGCGTCCGGTGCCTTGTGATGCACGAAAAAGTAGTCATGGTCGTCCCACACCGCCGCTAGCGCCGCCATCTGCTCGTCGACCGACTTCAACCCGTCAACAACCGCCATCCCCGCCACGCGCGCCAGACCCTTGTACATTGGATACGTCGCCAGGCAAACCGCCTGCAGTCCATACAGCGATTTCAGGCTGTCCAGTTCCGGCAGCCCGGCGTATCCCCGCATCAGCACAAAGTTCGCCGGGGATTCGCTCCCGATGCAATTGCCCACCGCCTCGCTAACCAGCCGCAGCACCGCGCTCGTGTGTTGGGCAGTCGCACTCAGCGGTTCCGGTTCGAGCGGCGGTACGCCAACCGTCTGCGGGTCGGTCTCCTCGACCGCCGGCGATAGATACGCGCCGCGAATGATCAGCACCGCCCGGTGCTGCGACTCCGTGGTGAACTCCAGTTCCACTCCCGGAACCTCTATCCCATTTAGCCTCGAAACCAGCGCCTGATTCAGACGCGTATCTATCCGCCCCGCCCTGCGGTCAACCACGATTCCCCGGTCATCCAGCGTGCAGAAGTTCAGCCGTACGCCAAGGTCACCCGGGTCAAGTCGCAGGCCGAGTCCTAGCGCGGACAGCGCGCCGCGCCCGATGTTCGAAGCCACCGGGTCGTATCCGAACAGCGCCAGGTGCCCCGGACCGCTTCCCGGCGTAATTCCCAACCCAATTGGTTGACTGAGCCCCGCCTGCCCCTCCGCGGCCAGCCGGTCCAGGTTTGGCGTGCTGGCAGCTTCCAATTCAGTCGGCCCGCCCGGCTCGCGCGGCAGACCGCCCAGTCCGTCCAGCACCAGCAGCACAAGCTTCGTCGGAGCCGGCTGCGCGAGCGACTGCAGAAGTGCGAGGTCAGCCAAGGGAAACCACGTCGGGAAACACCGTCCCCACATTATCTGGCTGCCCCTTCGCCGTCGCGACCGTCACGGAGCTCGGAAACAATCGCCACGCTCGATCCCGCCCCTCGGTGCTAGCCTCATCCGAATTGGTCCACCTCCGTATCCATCCATGCCGACCCGAGTCCTTGTTGCCATGAGCGGCGGTGTCGACAGCTCCGTCGCTGCCGCCCTGCTCGCCCGCGACGGCTACGACGTCGTAGGCGTCACCTTCAACCAGTGGCCGGCCGATCTCATGGCCCGCTCCACCGGCAACGGCTGCTGCACGCCGGACACCATTGACGACGCCCGCCGCGTCTGCGCCATCCTGGGCGTCCCGCACTACGTCGTCGACTACCGGCGCGAATTCGAAGCCGCAGTCATCGAACCTTGGATCAAGGCCTACCTCAACGGCCAGACCCCCAACCCCTGCGTCATGTGCAACCGCACCGTCCGCTTCGGGTCCTTCCTGACCAAGGCCGACGAACTCGGCGCCGACTACATCGCCACCGGCCACTACGCACGCATCGAAACCGACCGATCCACCGAACGCCGCCGACTCCTCACGGCCAGGGACCACGCAAAGGACCAGTCCTACGTTCTTCACGTCCTCGGCCAGCGCCAGCTGGCTCGCATCCTCTTTCCGCTCGGCAACCTGACCAAGCGTGAAGTCCGCCGGCTCGCAGCCGACTTCAACCTGCCCGTTGCCCTGAAGGCCGACAGCCAGGAAATCTGTTTCGTGCCTGACAACAACCACGCGGCCTATGTCCGCAACCACGGAACCACCGGCCCGGGCGAGATCGTCGATACCTCGGGAACAGTCCTCGGCCGGCACGACGGCCTCGAAGTCTTCACCCCCGGCCAGCGCCGTGGACTCAACCTCGGTGGCGGCTCGTCGCGTCGCTATGTTGTGGATCTTGATGCCGCGGCCAATCGCGTCATCATCGGCTCCAATGCCGAGGCCGCCGCCAGCCAGATTGACGTGGACAACGTGAACTGGGTATCCAGCACACCGCCCCCGGCGCCTTGTCGCGTCGGGGTTCGCACCCGCTACCGCATGCCGTTGGCCGACGCCACGATCGTCATTGCCGCCAGCGGAGTTACCGTGGAGTTCCACGAGCCGACCTGGGCGCCTGCCCCTGGCCAGTCGGCCGTGTTCTATGACGGCGATGAAGTGCTTGGCGGTGGAACAATCGCCGCCGTAACGGCTCGATGAGCGCCAATCCGTTGGCCGGCCTGGACGCCTACTGCCCACGCTGTTTCCGCCTGGTCTACAGCCAGGTGGTCTTTTGCCAGTTCTGCGGTCAGTTCATCCACCAGAACGCCCCGGCCGACTCTCGCCCGTGGGACTCCCGCCCGCCGGAGGTACCGGCGGGCGCGCCTGTCGAGACGCCCGACGCTCCAAACATTGACCTTCCGGAAGATGCGTTGCCCTACGGAGTCGCGGGTGGCGCGGCCGATGACGAAGCGCCCGCCAAAGTCACCGACGCGCAGCCGCCCAATGCCTCCGATGTGCCTACCGAGAGAACCGATACCGGATCAGCTTGATCACGGCCTCCGGCCCGTCCACCCACCAACGCAGCTTCTTCTTCTCCTCACGAGCTTCGTAGCTGATCGGAATCTGGGCAATCTGCTCGCCGCGCGACACGAAGGTTGCTGTCAACTCCACTTCCAAATCGAATGAGTTTGCCTGGAGGGTCACGCCCGCCAGCACCTCCCGCCGCCACATCTTGTAGCAAGTCTCCATGTCGCGGATGGCTACGCCGTATAGAAAATTCGTCAAGAGCGTGAGCGCCTGATTCCCTGCCCGCAGCAGGAACCGCTGGCTGCTGAAGTCACGGTACCCGTACACCACGCGCGCTTCGCCGGAGGCAATCAGCGCCAGCATCGGAATGAAGTCATTTGGGTTGTACTCAAGGTCCGCGTCCTGGATCACGATCACGTCGCCGCTCACCTCGGCCAGCCCCGTCCGTACAGCCGCGCCCTTTCCCTGGTTCACGGGATGGCGCACGACGCGCACGCCTGGAACGTCGGCCTCGGTGATCGCGTCCAGCGTCCGGTCGGTTGAGCTGTCGTCTACCACGACGATCTCGGTGTCGAGATCTAGGGCGGCTACCCGCTCCAGCACCAACGCGATCGTCTCCGCCTCGTTGAAGGCGGGAACTATCACACTCAGCCTGATTTGAGACCTCGCCATAGCTGAATTATGTCAAGAAATGAGTTTACGATCACGCGCGGACTGTTGCCGGACTGCACGCCGGCCTGCCGTGGGTAGTGCGTAACGCCAACCTGCGTGAAGCTGTGACCGCCCCGTAGAGCGCGTGCGATCAGTTCTGCTGAGATTGCGGCGCCGCGTCCGGATATGAAATCGTCGACCGGCACGGCTTCGCGGCGATAAAGCTTGAATCCGCAGTCCAGATCCCGCACCCGGAAGCCCAGCAGCAGACGCACCGACAGACCCCAGAGCCATGCGTTTAACCGGCGATAGAACGGATCGGCTCGGTTGATTCGATACCCCAAAACGAATCCGTGCCCCTCCAGCGCGTCCACCACCTTCGCCAGGTCGGCCAGCGAGAACTGACCGTCTCCGTCGGCGCAGAAGATCAGGTCGCCTGTCGCGGACTCAAATCCCGTCCGCAGCGCCCGTCCATATCCTGAATTCGTACGGTGAGAAACTACCCGCACGCGCGGATCATTCTCCGCGATGGCGCCGGCAATCGCGGCCGTGTCATCCGTCGACCCGTCATTGACAATGATGACCTCAAAGTCATCGGCAACACTCGGCAGGTATTCCAGCGCGTTGCCGATCACCCGCTCGACGTTCTCCGCCTCGTTATGACAGGGGAAGAAGACGCTAATTGAGGCCCACGGCCTGGGCGCGTCGGAAGCTTGCTGCAAGTCGGTCCCCCAAGTCAGAAACCGGCTGGGCGCGAATCGATGGCCCACCGCCCGTCGTCCGCCGGTGACTATGGCACACCACCCGCCCCCACCGGTACGCGGCATAATCCCAGGCCAAGTCCGCACGGGATCGGGCCGATGCGCGTTACCTACACCACTTACTCCGCGCCTGCCTGGCCGCTTGAACGACACCTCGCCGTCGCCGCCGAGTTGGGCTGTGACGGCCTGGAACTCCGCAATCTCGACGGCCAGCCCATCGATCCCGCGATGCCCGAGGATCGCCGCACCGCAATCGTTGACGCCGTCGCGGATGCCGGACTCGAAATCTGCGTCGTCGGCAGCGGCTCGCGCTTCGCCTTTCCCTGCGCTGCCGACCGGCGGCAGGCGGTGGAAGAGGCCGTGGCTTTCGTCCAACTTGCCGACGCGTGGGACGCACCCATCGTCCGCGTCTTTGGCGGCAACTACGATCCCGGTCCCTCCGACGACGAAGTCAATGGCTGGGTCGCCGAGGCCCTGCGCGAAGTCGCCGTTGCGGCCGACACGTACGGCATCCGCATTGCCCTCGAGACTCACGACGCCTTCTCGACCGGCCAACGCGCACGGCGCGTCCTTGATCTTGCGGATCACACAGGCATAGGCGTGGTATGGGATTTCGCTCATCCCGTCCGCCACGGCGAGACGGTTGACCAGACCTGGGACCTGATTCACCGCGACGTCATCCACGTGCACTTCAAGGACATGAAACTCACCGGCGGCGGTCGCGACGGCTGGGAATCCGTCGGCCCCGGCGAAGGCGACCTCCCATTAGCCGACATGGTCAGCCGGCTCGTTCAGGCCCACTACGACGGCTACATCTCCACCGAGTGGGAAGGCCGCGATCCCGACGGCGCCGACGACCCCACCGCCATGCTTCGCGCCCACACCGCCTCGATTCGCGACCTGATCGCGACAGCTCGCGAACGCTGACATCGCGGTCTTGCCGCCGCTTCTCCCGTATCCGCGACTCCCGGAACAACCGTTGACTCGCCCGCCTGCCTCGCCTACGCTTGCCCTCGCAACGGCGTCGATCGGGACGAGTACGCGCGGCGTTCCACGCCAGAGAGTCGGGCCCCGTGCTGAAAGCCCGGTCGTGGAAGCAGCGTCGAATGGCCCCGTGAGCTGCGGACCGAACGGCATCGCTCAGTAGGCTCTGACGGAAGCCCACCGTAATCCGGGCAGGGTATCGAGTTACGGCTCCGTACCTGTGAGGAGCGCCCTCGGCGCTTGAATTTGGGGTGGCACCGCGAAGGCCACGTACCTCTCGCCCCCTTGTGTGGCGAGAGGTTTTCGATTTAAGGCGCCAAAAGGAGGGGCCGACATGTTGTCCACTGCACCTTCACGCACGGACACATGCGCCTGGACGCTCGAGCACTTGCGTTCCGGGCGCGGCGTCCCCGTCTTTCGCGACATGCCGGCCGATCTCGACACCCCGGTCGCCGCCTACCTCAAGCTCCGAGGCGACGGCCCATCATTCCTCCTCGAAAGCGTAGAACGCGGCGAGGCCGTCGGCCGCTACTCCTTCGTGGGCGGATCCCCGCGCGCAGTCATCCGCTTGCGCGAAGGCCGGGCCACGGTGACCAACGGCAATGGACAACCAGCGACCGGCGAATACGAAGATCCGCTGGAGTACATCGAGGGGCTAACGCATCCGTTTCCAATTGCCACGCATCCGGACCTTCCGCCCTTCCAGGGCGGTGCCGTCGGCTATCTCGCCTACGACGTCGCCGCCAACTTCGAACGGCTGCCCGTGCCCGAGCAGGACACACTCGGCCTTCCCGACGCCGTCTTTATGTATTGCGACGACCTCGTCGTGTTCGACCACGTCACACAGGTCCTACGGCTCGTGACCCTCGCGCACCCGTCCGACAATGTCGACGCTGCGCTAGTGGCCGCTGAGGCCCGCCTCGATCGGCTGGCCCAACGACTCGATGGCCCCCATGCCGCGCCGCCGCCGCTACCGACGCCAAACGGCGCCGGCGCCTCCCAGAGCATGTCCCGGGCCGAATTTGAGGACTGCGTTCGCCGGGCCAAGGAATACGTCGCCGCCGGCGACATCATCCAGGTTGTGCCTTCCATTCGTTTCAGCCGCCCGCTCAGCGTCGATGCATTTCAGGTTTACCGTTACCTGCGGCGCGTCAATCCCTCGCCCTATATGTTCTTCCTGGACTGCGGCGATCTTCAGCTGGCCGGCGCATCGCCCGAAATGCTTCTCCAGGCCGTTGAGGGTCGCACCCGCACGCGGCCACTCGCGGGCACTCGACCCCGCGGTTCGACGCCCGACGAGGAAGCTGAACTCGAGCGCGATCTGTTGGCCGATCCCAAGGAGCTCGCCGAGCACGTCATGCTCGTCGATCTCGGCCGCAACGACCTCGGCCGCGTCTCCAAGCCCGGCACCGTCAACGTCGATGACCTGATGATCGTCGAGCGCTTCTCTCACGTCATGCACATTGTCAGCGACGTGAGCGGCCGTCTTGATCCGCGCTACCGGGGCATCGATGCCCTGCGCGCCTGCTTCCCGGCCGGCACCCTCAGCGGCGCTCCCAAGATCCGCGCCATGGAAATCATCGCCGAGCTTGAGGACCTGCGTCGCGGTCCCTACGGCGGTGCCGTCGGCTACATCAGCCATTCGGGCGATTTAGACACGGCCATCACCATCCGCACGCTGCTCGCCCACAACGGCCTCGCCCACGTCCAGGCCGGCGCCGGCATCGTCGCCGACTCGGTTCCGGCTACCGAGTACCAGGAATGCGTCAACAAGGCTCGTGCCGTTATGCAGGCCATCGAACTCGCGGAGGAGGCGACACGTGCTGCTCGTCTTGGATAACTACGACTCCTTCACCTACAACCTGGTGCAGTACCTCCAGGTCTTGCAGCCTGACGTCACCGTCTACCGCAATGACGCGCTCACCGCCGCTGACGTCAAGGACTTGGCGCCCGACGCTATCGTCATCTCACCCGGGCCCTGCACGCCGCACGAGGCCGGGATATCCGTCGACCTGATTCGAGCCCTCGGCCCAACGGTGCCAACCCTGGGCGTCTGTCTCGGCCACCAGTCCATCGGCGAAGCCTTCGGGGGGCAGGTCGTTCGCGCGCCGGTCCTTATGCACGGCAAAACCTCGCCTATCGCCCATGACGGCCGCCGCCTGTTCGCCGACCTGCCCAATCCGTTCGATGCCACCCGCTACCACTCCCTGATCGTGCAGCGCGAAGGGCTCCCGGAGGAACTGGAGGTCACGGCCCAGAGCCCGGACGGGCTTATCATGGGAATGCAGCACCGTACGCACCCCATATATGGCGTGCAGTTCCACCCGGAATCGATCTTGACCGTCGCCGGACCCGCGCTCCTGCGCAACTTCCTCATGCTGGCCGATGTGCCGGTGGCCGCATGATTCCCGAGGCCATCCGTTCGGTCGTCGACGGCGAAGACCTCGATCGCGGCACCGCCCGCGCCCTTATGGACGCGATTCTCCAAAACGAGATGTCGCCCGCCCAGTTCGGGGCACTCGTTACCGCCCTGCGTCTCAAGGGTGAAACCGCCGCGGAGATCGCCGGCTTCGCTGCCAGCATGATCCGCCATGCGCGGCGCGTGGACGTGGACGGTACGGCCCTCGTCGACACCTGCGGCACGGGTGGCGGGGTGACTCGCTGGGTCGGCGTGTCAACCGCTGCCGCCATCGTCGCCGCCGGCGCCGGAGCTGTTGTCGCCAAACACGGCAATCGCGGCGTCACCCGTCCGGCCGGCAGTAGTGATGTGCTCGAAGCCCTCGGCGTAAACCTCATGGTCGGCCCCGACCTGGTGGCTCGGGCGCTCGCCGAAGCCCGCGTGGCCTTCATGTTTGCTCCGGCGTTTCATCCCGCCATGCGCTTTGCCGGCCCGCTGCGTCAGGAAATTGGCATCCGCACGGTCTTCAACGTCTTGGGACCTCTTACCAACCCCGCCGGTGCTGAACGCCGTCTGCTCGGCGTCGGCGATCGTGCGCTCGCTCCCACCATCGCGGAAGCTGTCCGCCTGTTGGATATTGGTCGAGCGCTCGTGGTCCACGGCCACAGCGGCGTTGACGAAGTCTCCCTCACCGGCCCAACCCATGTGCATGATGTCAGGGATGGCATCGTCAAGGAATACGAGATCACGCCAGCTGACTTTGGACTGCCCACCGTGGATCCGGCCGAGCTCGAAACCCACGATGCCCAGACCGTAGCCGGCGCCACCCGTTTGCTTTTGGCCGATCAGCACGCCGGTCCTCGCCGCGATGTCGTGCTTGCCAACGCGTCCGCCGCACTCGTTGCTGCCGGAATCGCTTCGGACTGGCGGGATGGCGTCACTCGGGCGGCCGACGCCATTGCCAACGGCTCGGCGCTGGCCTGCCTGAACCGGCTCGTGGAAGTCTCGAACAGGAGTGACGGAGCCTAGGACGTGATCCTCGACGAGATTGTCGCCCGCAAGCGCATCGACGTGGCGGCCCGTGTGGAGCGCGCAAATCTGGCCGAGCTTCAGACGCGCCTCGCCCAGCGCGGGACCACGCGCTCGCTGTGGCACGCCCTGGACGAGGACGGCGTCGGGGTCATGGCCGAGATCAAGCGTCGCTCTCCCTCCGCCGGCGTATTTGCTGAAGACATCGATCCGTCCGCGTGGGCCGCTCGCTATCAGACCGGCGGTGCTATTGCAATATCCGTCCTTACCGACGAACCCTTCTTCGGTGGCTCGCACGCCGACCTTGTAGCGGCGCGCGCCGCTACCGAACTGCCCGTCCTGCAGAAGGACTTTGTCATCACCGACTACCAGATCTTTGAGGCCGCGGCCTTCGGGGCCGATGCGGTCTTGCTCATCACCGGTCTCACGCTCGATCAGGACCTTCGGGCGCAAATTGATCTCGTACATCGATTAGCGATGGAAGCCCTCGTCGAAGTGCACACCGAGGAGGAACTCGACGAAGCCCTCCTCGCGGGCGCCCGCATCATTGGCATCAACAACCGCAACCTCCGTGAGTTCACGACCGACCTGGCCGTCACGGAGGAACTGTGCAAGTTGATTCCCGAAGAAATCACCGTCGTCAGCGAAAGCGGCGTCCACGTGGCCCACGATGTGGAGCGGCTGGCCGCCGCCGGCGTCAGCGGCGTCCTGGTCGGTGAGTCCATCATGACTGCTGCGGACCCGCTGGCGCAGCTCCGTATGCTGGCCGAGGCCGGCGAGTAACCCGCGCATGCTCGTCAAGATCTGCGGCCTCCTGGAGCCGGCCGATGGCCATGTCGCCGTGGCGGCTGGCGCCGATCTGCTAAGCGTGATCTTCGCGCCCGCCCGCCGCCGCCGGACTCTCTCCCAGGCCCGCGCAATCTTCGACACCGCGCCACCCCACGTGGAGCGCGTCGGCGTCTTCGTCAATGCTCCGCCCGCCCAAGTCAACGAAGTCATCGAAGCCTGCCGCCTCGATCGCGTGCAGTTCTCTGGCGCCGAGACGCCCGACTACTGCCGAGCTTTCGGCGAGCGGGCCATCAAGACGCTCCGGCTGCCGGGTGACCTCGACGAGCTCCCGCGGTATCCGGTCCCGCTCTTCAACCTAGACGCGGACGTCGAAGGCCACGCCGGCGGAACCGGCGAGATCTGGGATTACACGCTCGCACGCGAGACTTCCCACACCTACCGAATACTCCTTGCTGGCGGCTTGTCGCCCGACAACGTCGGCGCCGCCATCGCCGCTGTCCGGCCATACGGCGTGGACGTCAGTAGCGGCGTTGAGACCGATCAGCGCAAGGACCACGACAAGATCGAACTGTTGATTCGCAACGCGCGAGCGGCCTACGACACGGCGCTCGCGCCATGACCCGCCTTCGCCTCGCCGCCGTGGGCTTCTTCCTGCTTACTCTGGCCGCCTGCACTCACGGCCTGGAACTCGAGAACGGGCAACGACCGGTCCAGCCGATCACACGAGTCAGCTTTCTCTTCAACGAAGACCAGAGCGACATCGTTCTGACTGCGCCCACGAGCGTCGACCAACAGGCCGCCGTCGCGGCCCCAGGCCCAGCGGTCGTCACGGCCTCTCCGCCGGCGCAGCCCACGGACGCCCCTGCGCCCCCAACTCCCTCGACCGCCGAGCAGGGCACGCCGGCTGACCCGTCGCCAGCCACCACGGTCGCGACTGGCAGCCCGACTCCAACACCGGAGCCGACCCCGCTCCCCGACGTCGACATCGCGGCCATCACCGCCGACGAGACAGCCAAGTCACTTGTCATTCCGGCGACAGAAGTTGATCCAGGATTGGAGACCGTCGACGAGTCGTCCGACCCCTCGGACTTTCTGTCCGAGGAGCTCATGGCTCAGTCCGCCCTCACAAGTTTCTACGTTAGCGGCAGCAGCCGCCAGCCCACCGGCGGCGGTCGGCCGGTCCAGCTTGTCCAGCGCCTGTTCGTCCACGCCAACACCCAGGGCGCGTCCCGGATGTTCGATGAACTCGTCGACAGCGCCGCCCCCACTTTTGCCATCGCCGCGCTGGGCTTCTTCCGCCAGTTCTATCCTGACCTTGAGCCCGGCACGCGTACATCTGATCAGTTCACGCTGGCTGATCAAAACCGTCTGATTGAAGTCCGTATTGATCCCAAAATCGCCCCCGAGGAACGCGAACTTGGCCCAGGCGACCCGCACATCTATTACTTGATTCTTCGAGAAGGTCGAGTGTCGGCCATTTTCGAACTCGTCTACCTGAGTGCCCAGGATCCGGGCGTCGTCACCGTCCTGGGGGAACGCCTGATTAACCGGATTCCGAGCGAACTTGCTGAAACGTCGAACTCAAGTGCTTGACACACGGACGCTTCCCGACGAGTTCGGCTACTTCGGCCCGTTCGGCGGCCGCTATGTGCCGGAGACTCTCGTCGCCGCGCTTGACGAGCTCGAAGCCTCGTTCCAGCGCCACCACCTGGACCCCGCCTTCGTGGACGAACTCGAGAACCTCCTCCACTTCTACGCCGGCCGCCCCACCCCCCCCAACCATGCCGCCCGCCGCAGCAAGGAACTCGGAGGCGCCCAGCTCTACCTCAAGCGCGAGGACCTCGCCCACACCGGCGCCCACAAGATCAACAACGCGCTCGGCCAGGGCCTGCTCGCCCGTGTCAGCGGCAAGCGCCGTGTCATCGCGGAAACCGGCGCGGGCCAGCACGGCGTCGCCTCGGCCACCGTCTGCGCCATGCTCGGCCTCGACTGCGTCGTATACATGGGCGAGGAAGACGTCCACCGCCAGGCCCTCAACGTCGCCCGCATGCGCACCCTCGGCGCTGAAGTCATTTCCGTGACGTCCGGCACCCGCACCCTGAAGGACGCCATCAACGAAGCCCTGCGCGACTGGGTCACGAACGTGGAATCGACGTTTTACTTGTTCGGATCTGCAACCGGCCCGCACCCCTATCCGAAGATCGTCCGCGAATTCCAGCGCGTCATCGGCCGCGAAGCCCGCGCTCAGATCCAGGAACTCTCCGGCGGACTGCCCAACACCGTCATCGCCTGCGTCAACGGCGGCAGCAATGCCATCGGCATTTTTTCCGCGTTCATCGAAGACCCTGGCGTCGCGCTGATCGGCGTCGAAGCCGGCGGCCGCGGCGGTGACCAGGGCGAGCACGCGGCCACCGTGGAAAGCGGGACCCTCGGCATCCTTCACGGGTCACGCAGCCTGCTCCTGCAGGACGAAGGCGGGCAGATCATTGGAACGCACAGCATCGCGGCAGGTCTCGACTATCCGGGCGTCGGGCCGGAACTGGCCTATCTTCATCACATCGGCCGGGCGAGCTACGCCACGATTGACGACGCCGAGGCCATGCGTGCCCTGTCTCTGCTGGCCCGAACCGAGGGGATCATTCCCGCCCTCGAGAGCGCGCACGCCGTCGCCGGCGCAGTCCGTCTTGCCTCCGAAACGAGCAGCAATCACGTCATCCTTGTCAATCTCTCGGGACGCGGCGACAAGGACATGGAGACCATCGCCGCCCAACTCGGCGAGCGCCCATGAACCGTATCGACTCGACCTTCAAGTCGGCCAAAGCCGAATCTCGCCTGGTCCTGGCCCCCTACGTCACCGTTGGATATCCCACCCGTGAATCCGCCGTCGAACTGGCGCTCGCCTACGTTCAAGCCGGCGCCGACATGCTCGAAATCGGCATGCCGTTCAGCGACCCCATCGCTGACGGCCCCACCGTGCAATTGGCCTCGCAGATCGCGTTGGAAGGCGGCGTCTGGCTTGAGGACGCGTTCCATCTGATCGAGCGGATTCGTGCTCAGACCGACATCCCATTGGCCCTGATGGGCTACGCGAACCCGTTCATGCAATTCGGCCTTGACGCGCTGGCGCGCGCGACTTCAGCAGCCGGCGCCGACGGATTGATCGTTCCGGACGTCCTTCCGGAGCACGCCCACGACATCGAGGCCGCGAATGCCGAGCACGGTCTGTATCTGATCCGATTTGCGGCCCCCACGACGCCGCTCGAGCGCCTGCGGCAGGTCGGGCACGGGGCGCAGGGCTTCATCTACTGCGTCAGCGTCACCGGCGTCACCGGCAGCCGCGCCGAACTTTCCGACAGTCTGCCTGCCTACCTGGCGCGCGTAGGCAAAGCCACAAACATCCCCCGCGTCGTCGGCTTCGGCATCTCCAAGCCCGAACATCTGCGTTCGCTCCGCGGCCGCGCCGAGGGCGCCATCGTCGCCAGCGCCCTCATCGACCTCGTGCAAGCCAGCCCGCCCGGCCAGGGCATCGAAGCCGCCGCGGCCCACGTCCGCAGTCTCGCCGCGGCCGCATGACACGCGTGATTCTCATCGGCCTTGGCCTGGCAGCCGCCGCCTACGTCCTCATCGTCCTGCGCACCGCCTGGCTCATCGTCCACCCGAATCGCCGGTGGCGTCCGCTCGACTGGGAACCACGGCCACTCAACCCGGCGCGCGTTTCATTCAGGTCGACCGACGGCACCCGGCTCGCCGGCTGGATCAAGCCGCACGACACCCCCATCGCCACCGTCATCCTCGTCCACGGACTCGCCGTCAATCACACCGTGCTGGCCAATCGCGCCTATGACCTCTGGCAGCGGCGCTTCTCCGTCATGCTCTTCGACTTCCGAGCCTGCGGCGAGTCCGAAGGTTCGACCAGCACCTGTGGCGTCCGCGAAGTCGCCGACCTTTCCGCCGCCGTGGATCTCTGCCTGCACCAACCCGAATTCGGAAATGCGCCCATCGTCGCCCTGGCCGACTCCCTCGGCGGCACCGTCACCCTCGCCGCCGCCGCGCAACGACCGGAGATCAAGGCCGTGTTCAGCGACGCTGCCCCTATTTCGCTCCGATCAGCAATCGACAAGGGATTCTCCGCCTACACCGGACTCCCGGCGCTCCCGTTCAGGCGAGCCGTCGTCTGGGCCGCCGAACGCCTCACCCACGAGAATGTCGACGACTTCTCTGTCGAAGACTCCATCGCCCACATCACACCGCGCGCCATCTGCCTGGCGCACGGCCACCTCGATCCCCTGGTCGACGTGGCCGACGCACACCGGATGCACGAACGCGCCGGCGAGTCGTGCGAACTGTGGCTCGAGCCGGAGATCGGACACGTCCTCGCTAGCGAAGTCGACCCTGAGGACTACGCCGACCGCGTCGCCGACTTCTTCAAACGCGCGGTTCCGCCTCGGCACGCACCTTCGCGACGTGAAGCACGGAGCACTTCAACTCTGTCGCTTGACCGCCCCGACGCGCCAACCCCGCAGACCAACGGCGCCGACGAAACGGTGTCCGCGCAAACGTCCTCGAAGCCCTAAGCGCCGTCGTCCCAGCGCGAGGCACGCTCGTCGGTCTCGAACTCCGGCGTGCTGTACGCCTCAGCCTCCAGCAAATCCTTCAGCTTCTCCAGCGAGACCGTCATCACCAGGTCGGCGTCCCGTTTGGCCTTGCCGCCAATCCCAAAGAAACTTCGGCCCTCGTCATCCAGCTTCAGCACCCAGTCCACCTCGGTCCCTGTCAACGAGTGCTTGACCTGCACGCTGGCCCGATGCGGCTGAAACTCGGCGTAGCGCGTCGGCAGTCGATAGGTGAACACCCGGTGCTCGGCATCGAACTCCAGGATTTCGATCTCCGCTTCCGCCGCGCCGCTCACGGCCACCTTGCTCCCCACGCCCAGCGGCCCGTCCCCAACCTTCCGAACTTCGGTCACGCCGGGGAACCAGCGCACCAGCTCCGATCCGTCCGTCCACGCCCGCCACGCCGTGTCCGGGTCTGTATGGATGAATTGCTCGACCTTCTGGCCGATCACGATCCGCTGCGACTCCATGCTGGCTCCTCACAGGCCGCCATTTGTGCGCCCGTCCCTATGGTACGCGCCACAAACGGACGGGGCGCGTCCGTTCGGCGGTAAACTCGTCGCGGAGGGGTGCCCGAGTGGCTTAAGGGGCTCGTCTCGAAAACGAGTAGGCGTGATGAGCGCCACGTGGGTTCGAATCCCACCCTCTCCGCCATCCGCCGACGACATCCACGCTTGCTAGCATCAGCCTCCTGGAGAGGTCGCCTAGAGGCTTAGGGCGCACGCCTGGAAAGCGTGTAGGGGGCAACCCCACGTGGGTTCGAATCCCACCCTCTCCGCCATTCCATCCGGCGCGTCCCCGCCCGCACGGCGCCACCCGGCATTCGCAAAGCCGCCGCGCCGGAAAAACCCGTGACTCGCGCAGAAATTCCCTTGACTTAGCCAATACTAATGTCTAGTCTTCGCCGTGGCTAAAGTTAGCCATAGCTAATACGGAGTGTTAGTCAATGCTTCGCGACGATTCGGCGCCTCTCGACAACACCGCATCCTCCGGTCGCCTCAGCCGGCGCCGCCTCCTGCGGATCGGCACTGTCGGAGTCCTCGGCTCCACTGCCGCCGCCGCCCTCGCCGCCTGCGGCGAGTCCCAGGTCGTCACGGTCGAGAAGGTTGTCACCCAGACCCAGATCAAGGAAGTGCCGGTCGAGAAGATCGTCACCCAGACGGTCGTCAAGGAAGTCCAGGTCGACAAGGTCGTTCCGCAGACGGTCATCAAGGAAGTTCCCGTCGATCGCGTGGTTGAGAAGGTCGTCACCGTCGAAAAGATAGTGGCCCCCGAGCAGCAGACGGTCACCGTCTACTCCGGCCGCAGCGAGTCCCTCGTCGCTCCGGTGCTCGCCCAGTTCGGCGAGATCTCGGGTGTCGACGTCCAGATCAAGTACGCCGGCACCCCGGCCCTCGCGGCCACCCTCCTCGAGGAAGGCTCGAACTCCCCCGCCGACCTCTTCTACGCCCAGGACCCCGGCGGTCTCGGTGCGGTCGAACCTCTATTTGCGCCCCTGCCCCAGGACATCCTGGACCGATCCCCCGAGTGGGGTCGCCACGCCGATGGTCTGTGGACGGGCGTCACCGGACGCGCCCGCACCGTCGTCTACAACAACCAGAAGTTCACCGAAGCCGATCTACCTGACGACATGTTCGGCTTCCACGACTCCGCCTGGAAGGGCCGCATCGGCTGGGCCCCCACCAACGGCTCCTACCAGGCCATGGTCACCGGCATGCGCGCCGTCTGGGGTGAAGACCGCACCGCCGAGTGGCTCCAGGGCATTAAGGTCAACGAGCCCATCGAGTTCCCCAAGAACACCCCGCAGGTCGCCGCCGCCGCCGCCGGCGAGATCGACGTCGGCTTCGTCAATCACTACTACCTGCATCGCTTCATGTCCGAGCAGGGCGAGTCATTCAACGCCCGCAACTACCACGTCCGAGGCGGCGGGCCCGGTGCCCTTATCATGGTCTCCGGCGCGGGGGTTCTGGCCTCGGCTGCCAACCCCGAACCGGCGCAGGCCCTCATCCGCTTCCTGCTCTCCGACGTGGGACAGAGTTACTTCGTGTCCAACACCTTCGAGTACCCAATGGCCCCCGGCGTCAAAACGCATCCGGGCGTCACCCCGTTGGACACGATCAATCGGCCCGACATCGCGCCGGTTGAGCTCACCGATCTGCAAGGCACGCAGGACCTCTTGCGTCGCCTCGAGATCCTTCCCTAACCCCGTGCCTTATGGCCTCGGTCCCCGCCGTCGAGACCTTCCCCAGGTCGTTTACTCCCCGCCGGTCCCCGCCGGTAGGGTTAACGCTCCTGGCCGTGGCGGTCACCGCGCTCCTTGTGTTGCCGGTGATCTACCTGGGGATTCGGTCCTTCGACGCGGGGACCGAGGCTTGGCAGCTTCTTGCGCGGCCGCGAATTGCCGCCGTAATTGGGCGTAGCCTACTACTCGTAGTCTCCGCTACGGTCCTCGCCACCGCGCTGGCCGTACCCATCGCCTGGCTCCTCACCCGTACCGACCTCCCCGGCCGCCGCTGGTGGACGGTCGTCATGGTCCTGCCCCTCGTCGTCCCCAGCTTTGTCTATGCCCTCGTGGCCGGAACCGCCCTCGGCCCCCGCGGCCTCGTCCAGCAGGGTCTCGAAGCACTCATCGGCGTGCCCGAATTGCCCTCCATCTACGGATTCCCCGGCGCTCTGCTGGCACTCGCGCTTCTCACCTATCCGTACGTTCTGTTGCCAACCATGGCCGCTCTTCGGCGCCTCGACCCTGCCCTCGAGGAGGTCAGCCGCTGCCTCGGCCGCGGTGCCCTGCGGACCTTCGCCACCGTCACCCTGCCGGCGCTTCGGCCGGCAATTGCCGCCGGCGCGCTCCTGGCTGCGCTCTACACGCTCTCCGACTTTGGCGCGGTTTCGCTCCTCCGCTACGAGACCTTTACCGCCGCGATCTTCGTTCAGTACGAATCCGCCTTCAATCGCGCGGGTGCGGCTGCTCTGTCACTGGTCCTTGTGGCAACGGCCATCGCCATCGTTGCGCTCGAAGCCCGTAGCCGCGGCCGCTCCCGTTACCACTCCCTCGGACCCGGCGCGAACCGTGAGTATCGCCCGATCCTGCTACGTCGCTGGCGTTGGCCGGCCCTTGCTGGACTAAGCCTGGTCGCCTTTGCCACCACGGTCGGCCCGGCCGCCGTGTTGCTCTACTGGCTGGTTCGCGGCCTTGCCGCGGGCGAAGAGCTTCTCGAGCTGGTCCACCCGCTCGTCAACTCGGTCGGCGTATCCCTGCTGGCCGCCGCGATCCTGCTGGTCGTGGCCATTCCGCTCGGCGTCCTTCTCGTGCGCTATCCCAGCCCGATCTCTCGCTTGGTCGAGCGCGGTTCCTACGTTGGCTTCGCCCTGCCCGGTATCACCGTCGCCATCGCTTTCATATTCTTCGGCATCAATGTGGCACGCCCCATCTACCAGACGCTCGTGCTGCTGCTGGCCGCCTACGTTGTGCTCTTCCTGCCCACCACCCTCGGCGCGGCCCGAGCCGGCCTGTTGCAGGTCGATCCGCGTACCGAGGAAGCCGCCCGCACCCTCGGCTCGAATTCCCGCCAGGTCCTCTGGCGTGTCACCATCCCCGCCGTCCGCGGCAGCTTGGCCGCCGGCGCCGCCATGGCCTTCCTGCTGGTCATGAAAGAACTCCCGGCCGCACTCCTGCTTGGCCCCATCGGCTTCCGAACCCTCGCCACCGTCACTTGGGCCGCCGCCGACGAAGCCTTCTTCGCCCAGGCCGCCTCCTCGTCGCTCCTGCTGATCGTCGTCGCCTCGCTCCCCCTCGCCTTCATCCTCGTTCGGCGCGGCTCTGCTGGAATCCTGCGCGCTTCCGGCTAAACCACCCGCGTATCATGCGGGTCCCGAGTCCCTTCGCAGGACGCGCCATGTACGACCCGCACCTGCATCTCCTGGTCGACGACTACGAAGTCCTCTACCGCGCCGGCCTCACCCGCTTCGTCGAACAGCCCCAGCGTGTGTCCCTCGAACCGGTCCTAAAGCCGGAAATGCCCTGGGAACACGGCCACGTATCGCTCTGGGGATCGGTATTGCACGTCGGTGCTGAGTTCCAGATGTGGTACTTGGCCATACCCCCCGAACGCCGCAGGGGCTACGACCTCATCTGCTACGCCACCTCGTCCGACGGCGTCAACTGGACGCGTGGCGACTTTGATCGGTACCCCCTCCCCGAAGCTCCCCGCAACAACCTCGTCTACAGGGATGAGCAGCAGCCTCGGATTCGCCGCAGCCACCCGTTCACCGTCATCCGCGACCCCCTCGAACCCGACCAACAACGCCGCTACAAGTTCATCGGCTATATGAACGATGCCGACCACAACCGCGGCTATTCCGTCGGCTTCAGCCCCGACGGAATCGACTGGACCTGCGCCCCCCGCGTCCTCCTCCCCCGCGGCGACCGTACCGCCGTCGGCCAGGACTTCGTCAACGGCGGCTTCGTCATGACCTCGCGCGGCGACAACCGCGGCCGTGATCGCGAGGCCGGCCACAAGACCCGGCGGGACATAGCAATCTCCCGTTCACCCGATCTCTTGAACTGGACGCCCGGCGTCCGGGTATTCGAGGGTGACGACGACGACCCGCCCGGAACCGAGTTCTATGGCATGCCCCTCTTCATGTGGGGCAATCAGTGGATCGGGTTCCTGGAGTACTACGACCCGCTGAACGAAATCCTGAATGTGCAACTCACCACCAGCCGCGACGGCGACCGCTGGGAACGCTCCTGCTCGCGCCGCACCTACTTCGACGTCGGCTCGTCCGACTCCTGGGAAAGCACCTGGGTTGTCTTCCCGCCGTCGCCGCCCATCGTCGTCGGTAACGAAATGCTGCTCTGGTACACCGGCCGCCCCCTCGCCCACCGCCGGCCCGCGGAACTCACCTTCGCGTCCTCGATCGGCCTTGCCCGTGCCCCTCGCGATCGCTTCGCTGGCCTTCGCGCCGGTCCCGACGGCGGCGAACTCACCACTGACTGGGTCGAAGTCGGCGGCGCGCGCCTGCTACTCAACATCGGAGCCGCCGCCGGCTCGCTCACGGTCGCGGTCACCGGCGACGACGCCCAGCCGCTTGAGGGCTTCGACCATTCGGACTGCGATCTCGGCATCGAGAGCGGAGTCGATGTCGAAGCCACCTGGAACGGCCGCAACCTCGCCGCCCTCGTTGGCCGCCGCGTCCGCCTCCACATCAAGATCACCTACGCCACCCTTTACGCCTACCGATTCGCCGACGCCTGAAAGCAGAAGTAGCCATGAGTGACCTCGCCCTCCTCGGCGGCCAGCCCGTCCGTACCGAATCCTTCCCCCAATGGCCCATCGTCGAGGAGTCCGACGTCCAGGCCGTCGCCGAGGTGGTTCGCAGCGGTGCCTGGGGTCGCCTCGGAGCCAGCCAGGTCCATGATTTCGAGAAGGCCTTCGCCGCCTACCAGGGCGCCGCCTACGGACTCAGCGTCAACAGCGGCGGCGTCGCCCTCGAACTCGCCCTCATGTGCCTCCACCTGCCGCGCGGCGCCGAGGTCCTCGTCCCCGCCTACACCTACATGGCCACCGCCACCTGCATCCTTCGCGCCGGCCTGACGCCCGTCTTCGTTGACATCCACGAAGACACCTACAACATCGACCCCGCCCGGCTCGAATCGGCCATAACCGACCAGACCGCCGCCATCCTCGTCGTTCACTTCGGCGGCCTGTCCTGCGATATGGACGCCGTGCTCGCCGTTGCCGAGAAGCGCGATCTCCGAGTGATCGAAGACTCCGCCCACGCCCACGGCGCCACCTGGAAGAACCGCGGCCTAGGCACCATCGGCGACGTCGGCTGCTTCAGCTTCCAGGCCAGCAAGAACCTCAACGCCGGCGAAGGCGGCATGCTGCTCACCAACGACGCCCAGATCTACACCCGCGCCATCGAGTACCACGACCTCTGGGCCGGCGGCATGCTCGAACGCGAGGGCCAGCTCGGCCAGGGCAGCATGCGCTCCGGCGCTACCTGGGACTATCCCGTCGCCGCCTCCAGCAACCGCATGCCCACCTACCAGGCCGTCCTGCTTCACCGCCAGCTCGAGCGTCTGGAGGAACAGACCGAACGCCGCGCCGCCAACGCCGCCTACCTCGACGACCTGCTCGACGATCTCGAAGGCATCCACCCTCGCCGGCAGGACGACTGGGTCACCCGCGACTCCCGGCACCTCTACATCTGTCGCTACGACGCCCAGGCCTTCGACGGCCTTCCCCGCGAGACCTTCATCAAGGCCCTCAACGCCGAAGGCATCCCCGCCGCCCCCGGCTACGGCCGCGCCCTCCATCGCACCGGCCTCTTCCAGGACCGCAACGGCGAACTCGCCCGCTTCTGGAACCGCAACGGCGGCGAGCCCGACATCGACTACCAGGCCGCCCCCTGCCCTGTTACCGAGCGCCTCTGTGCCGGCGAGACCCTCTGGCTCAGCCAGAACGTCTTCCTCGACACCCCCGAAGGCATGACCCAGATCGCCACCGCCATCGAAAAAATCCGAGCCTCCGCCGCTGATCTAGTCTCGTAGAGACTCAACCCACCCTTAGGGGCGCTTCGCGAAGCGCCCCTCTTCCGTCCGAGGCGCGTCAACACCTGCTCGACCCCGCGTCCCTACGCCCACTCCCCCGTCGGTTCCGGCCACGGCAACTCCTCCCGCGCCCCTCCGTTCGGCCCCCAGCCAAAGTCCGCCCAGCCGCGCGAGATATACAGCCGAGGCGCCGGAAACTCGTCATACAGGTGCACGTGCAGCGGCGCGCCGTCCCGGCCGTCACGACCTCGGAACAGCACGTAGCTCCCCCGGTAATCCTCGAACCGCCCGATCTGCACGCAGTCACCGAACCGCGCCGGGTCCTCGCCAAACACCCGCGCCGCGTGCTCCAGCGCCTCCCGCGCGTCCGGTCCGCGGTCCTCGGGTACCGGAGGCCAGATAACGTCGCACCACAGCGGCAAATCGCCTGGGTCCGACTCGCCCGCGGCCGTCGTCACCCACGTCGGGGTCGACCACGCAAACCCGCCGTTCGCCTGCGTCACCCGCACGTAGTACCAGGTCTCCCCGGCCAGCGGAGCCGGATCCGTCCAGTCCACCCTTGCATCCAGGATGCCGGGAAATACCGTATGCACCAGCCGATCGCTGCGAATTATGTCAACACGATCGATCGGCGCGGTCCCATGCACCGCCACACGCAGTTCGACCGACCCATCGCTCGCCACCTCGGATCCCGCCGGCTCACCGTTCACCTGCACGTCCAGCAGAATCCGGTCTCCCGTCGTCGCGTACGTTCGCCGCCCAAAAAACGCGTCACGTACGCCCTGCCGCGTCAACTCCGGCGCGAACACCGCGGTCAGCGCGCTCCGCACCGCAAACGGACGCCGCGGCGTCTGGCCCTGGCCGAATCGCGGCCACACGTCATACCCCGGATGCCCTGCGTGCTCGTCCGCCATCCCCACGCTCGCGAACTTGTATCCGCGCTGCAGTCCCTCGAACACGTACCACTCCGCGTGCTGGTGCATGGCTGAAATCTCGATCGTGGGCATCACGTCTTCCACGCCGTCGCCGTACCGCTGCCAATCCGATCGCTGCGCTGCGTGCGACCCGATAAACACCTTCCCGTTAGTCGCGCGCACAGACTCGATCGTCCCGGCAATCGTGTCCTCAATCACCAGGTCCGCGTCGTCCTCCATGAACCACACCGTCAGGTCCCCGGCCGCCCGCCGCCGCTCCCACGGCGTGCGCTCGTACCCCAGGAACGTCACGAACCGCCCCGGCTCGTGCCACGCCCGCGCCGTGCGTTGCAGTTCCGCCCACATTTTCCGCACGTCCAGCACCGGCGGCCGGTTGAACGCGCCCGTCGCCCGACCCGGCGTTGAATAGATGTGGTCCGTCAGGCTGTAGAAGTCCAACCGCGCCTTGTTCCGCGCGTAGTCGTGGTTCCACTCCGCCGTCCCCGTCGCATCCGCATAGTCCGCATGACAGTGCATGTCGCCCCAGTAGACCCGCTCGCTCGGCTCCACCTGGCAACGAATCGGGTTCGACGTCCCTGACAACGACCCATCCCCACTCGCTACAGTCAGCCGATGCACGCCCAGCCGCTCAAGTCGCAGCCCTTCGATCTCGACAATCCCACCGTCGTCTTCTGTAACCGAAGCGCTGGCAAGCTCAACCCCATCCACGCTCACCTGTAGTTCGCCCACGTAAGGCGCCCCGGGATTCGAACTCGCATCCTCCGCCCGCACGTGCAGCGCAAACGGCTCCTCCAACCCCACGACCGATGGCGCCGTAACTCCCAGCTTCGCCGGCGGCCCCGGCACGATCGACGCCGTCACGCAGTACGGCAGGTAAGTCCAGGTCCCGTCCCCCGCGTGATCCACCGCCGCGTAGTAGTTGATCCGCTCGATGCTGTACGCCGGCGCCGCCGTCGGCTCGCCCGCTCCCACCCGCAGCACCACCTCGTCCCCATGCCTAAGCTCGCCCCGAGCCACCCGCACCTCGCAGAACCGGTTGTCCTTGTACGTCTGCGCCAGGTGAACCAGATCCAGTTCCGCGTCCCCGTCCGTTTCCACCGTCACGTAGTCCCAGCCGCTCGGATCCCTCGTCTGCGGCAGATACGCGCACGGCACATTCGTCTGATCGTTCCAGAAGCTGATCGACCCGCCGTCCCGCACCGGCTGATCTCCGCACCGGTACGTAAACGTCCAGGTCCCTAGGCTCCCCGCCACAATCTCGATCGCGTGCCCGGGTTCCTCATTGAATGCAACCGTCAAATCCTCCTGGTAACAGTCATCCCTCGGCAGCTCACCCACGACACCCTCCCTCTCCTTCGTCGCACGCCCACCGATTCATAGACTCGCGGTCCACTCGGGGAGAAAAACGAACGCGGGGCGGCGATGGCCGCCCCGCGCCACGTAAACCACTTTCGCGGTTTTCCGGTCGCCGTGTTCCTGTCGAAACACAGCAAGCCGACCAAGACTTCGCAGTCTCCGAATAGGCCTTACACCCACCCGTGCTCGATATTCACCGGCGTCCCCGTCGTCTGCGTCGTCCAGTCGTAACCGGACTCCAGCACCACCTCTTCGTTGGTGATCGCCGACTGCTCCGCTGCGAACAGGATCTCCATGATGTGCCGGCCGTACGGACCGTGCGTCGGGGGCTCGATGTTCTGCTCGATGCTGTCCACGAACCCCTTCCACTCGTACTTCATCTCGGCCGGCGGGTCGTCGAACGGGCGGTCTTCCCACTCGTCGCCCTTGCCTACGCGCACGTACCGGTCGCCGTGCTGGCTGAAACGCAGCGTCCCGTTCGCGCAGATCACCTGGCACGAGTAGTCCGGCGCCCCGTCCGCGAATCCAACCGACACCGCAACGCCCGCCAACCCGTTCTTATAACGGATGAACGCCGTCGCCGAGTCGTCGCCCGCCTGGTAGTGCGCGCGTGTGCCGATCGCCGCCGATACCGACATCGCCTGTGAACTCATCACCCACGTCAGCCGGTCAACCACGTGCACGCCGTTCGCCAGCCACATCCCGCCGCCGTGATACCGGCTGCGGTACTGCGGACGCCGCCCTGCGTGCCCCCAGTTCTTGGACATGTAGCAGACCGCCGTGATCAACGGTCCCAACTCGCCCGAGTCCAGGATCGCCTTCGCTGCCAGGCTCGTCCCGTAGAAGTGCTGGCTCAGCCCCACCATCAGCTTCCGGTCGTTCGCGTCCGCCGCCTCGATCATCTCGTCGCACTGTTCAAGGCTGATCGCCATTGGCTTCTCGACCAGCACGTGCTTCCCCGCGTTCAGCGAGTCGACGGTCAGCCGGTGATGCAATTGGTGCCCCAGCACCACCGCCACCGCGTCGATCTCATCGTCCTCCAGCAACTCGGTGTGAGACGTGTATCCCTTCGGGATGTCGTACGTCTCCATATAGTGCTGCCGAGGTGCCTCAAAGAGGTCCGCCACGGCCAAGACCTGCACGTTGTCCAGCGACTTGATGGCCTCACAGTGCGAGCGGGCAATCCCACCCAGCCCAATGATTCCCACGTTCAACATAGAACCCCGACTCCCTCAGCTACCCCCAGCCACACACCCCGCAGCCTAGGCCATTTCCCCCCACCCCGAAACCAGCCACCTCAAACTCTTGCAGACGCCAGTCGCGGACTCGCTCACGGCCCACCGGACCAATTCCCGCCAAGAGCCTTAGTAGCCCGAAATCGCCTGGCAAGTTTGGGCGACCAATCCGGCCCGCAACCCCCTGCCCTGTACTCCCGCCCGGCGTTCTAACGCCGCGCCCGCGTGGGGGCGTGCTGGAAGTCGCTCACCTTTGAGGAGTAGCTAAGGCCTCTCCCCTTTGAAGGCTTCCAAGATCGTTCGCAACTCCGGTACCAAGTCTGGGATCGCGTCTTGAATGATCGACCAGAGAATGTCGTCGCTGATGTGTAGGTAGGCGTGCGCCAGGCGATTGCGGACCCCGACGACTGCGCGCCACGGAACCTCGCGGTAGGACTCACGCACCTCGGGTGGGACGTGGGTTGCGGCCTCACCAATCAGTTGAATGTTGCGCAGCGTGGCGTCGTAGGTCCGCCTGTCGGCGACGAACGAGCCCTGATCCATCCCTTCGGTATAGGACAAGACTGTTTCGGCGAACCCAATCATGTCCTGAACGTACAGGTGCCAGTGTCGACCTTCGTGACCTGCCTCACACATTCACGGCTTCCCGTTCCACTTGCGGACGCATTTCGGCCCGCAGGTCGTCCCGGGTCGCCAGTTCCACCGGTCGTTTCAGCAGATCTTCTAGGTAGAACTGAGCGCCAAAGTAATTCCGCCAGTTCGGGGGAGTGTCGAAGCGCACCAGGATGTCCACGTCACTCTCATCCGAGGCCTCGTCACGAGCGAACGAACCAAACAACGCCAACTCAACCACCCCAAACCGCTCGGCCAGCGTCGGCCGGTGCGCACGCAGCGTCTCCAACACTTCCGCTCGCGTCATCGGTTCAAGCACCCCGCGCAGTTCGGGTCGCTCGGTCGGACTAACCCGGGCTGTCACCGAACTGGATCAGCCCGACCCGAACAGCGCTCGTCGTTACGGCCATAAGCCAGCCTAACCCAGAGATCTCGCGAGCCTATGCTCGGTCGTCGGTCCCACAACCGGCCGTAGGCCTCCGCCTGGGAATCCACGCTGACCTCGTCCGGCGTACCCTATAAGCCACCGAACCACGCAAACGCCCCGCACCCCGAAGAGCCACCCCCCATGCACAACCCCCACCTCCACCTCCTCATTGACGACCACGAAATCTCTTATCGCCGTGGCCTCACCCGCTTCATCGAGCGCCCCCACCGCATCCAGCCCGGTCCCGTCCTCACCGCCGACCACCCCTGGGAACAATCCCGCGTCAACCTCTGGGGCTCCGTCTACTGGGACGACCGCGAAGACTGTTACCGCATGTGGTATCTCGCCGACGACAAGTCCCGTCGCGACCGCTTTCAAAACTCCCTCTGCCACGCCACTTCACCCGACGGCGTCAGCTGGACCCGCGGCGTCTACTCCCACGTCGACCATCCCGACGGCGTCCCCAACAGCGTCGTCTACGGCGAACGCCGCCAGCCCGAAGTCCGCCGCCTCGGCCCGCCCACCGTTCTGATCGATCCCCTCGAGTCCGACCCCAACCGCCGCTACAAACTTGTCGCCTTCTTCACGGACCAAGCGGAAGACCGCGGCTTCATCGTCGCCTTCAGCGGCGACGGCATTCATTGGGACCCGGCCCCGAACCGCGTCCACCTGCCCCGCGGCGATCGCACCTGCGTCATGCAGGACTTCCAGCGCGGCGGCTTTGCCATGACCAGTCGGCGCGACCACGCCGCTCGCGACCGTACCGCCGGCCACGCGCGCCGCCGCGACATCGCCCTCTCGCGCTCCGACGACCTCCTGGACTGGACGCCCGCTACCGTCATCGTCGATGCCGACGACGACGACCCGCCTGCCACCGAGTTCTACGGCATGCCCTTTTTCAACTGGGGCAACCAGTACATCGGTCTGCTTGAGTACTACGACCCAATCAACGAAATCCTCAACGTCCAGCTCAGCACCAGCCGCGACGGCATCCGCTGGGAACGCGCCGTCTCCCGCCAGACCTACTTCGATGTGGGCCCCTCGGACGCCTGGGACAGCACCTGGGTCGCCTTCGGCATGTCCCCGCCCCAGGTCCGCGACGACGAAATGCTCCTCTGGTACAGCGGCCGCCCCATGGCCCACCGTCACGAACGCCTCAATATCGGGGCCATCGGAATTGCCCGCGCCCCCCGCGACCGATTCGCCGGCCTCCGCGCCGGCCCCGACGGCGGCGAACTCACCACCGAGTGGATCCAGGTCGGCGGCCCCCGCCTCTGCCTCAACATCGGCGCCGCCAACGGCCCCGTCTCCGTGGCCGTCACCGGCGACGACGCCAACCCCATCCCCGGCTACGCCCACGCCGACTGCGACGCCCAAATCTCCAATGGCGTCGACGTCCCCGTCACCTGGAACGGCCAGGACCTCCAACCCCTCGTCGGCCAACGCGTCCGCCTCCACCTCAAACTCACCTACGCCACCCTCTACGCCTACCGCTTCGCCCCCTAGGCTTCGCCTACCCTTGTCGCTTCCTGGAGTGCCCTGCTTGGATTCTGGAAGTCTGTAGACTCGCAGTTGACCTGCGTCCTGCCCACATTTCAGAAAGAAGAACAGTCCCGGACCCCGCGCATCTGCCGCACCTGCTGCCCATAACGCTCAAGCAGGGCATCTTCATATTCCTGTTCTTTCTCGGACTGTGTGTCCTGGCTGCAATAGTGAACTTCTGTGTCTATACGCCGACTGCATGAGCGTCCGGCGTCACCTGTGTAGAGCGCCACCCCACCACCTACTGGCCCCAAAACACTCCAAGCGTTAGCCTCCCCAACCACCCGCCACTCCCTGCCGGCATGCCCCCCAACTTCCTCTTCATCACCACCGACCAGCAACGCTGGGACACCCTCCGCTGCGCCAGCAACTCCGCCATCCGCACCCCTCATCTCGACGCCCTCGCCGCCCGCGGCGTCCGATTCACCCGCGCCTACCCCACCACCCCCATTTGCATGCCCGCCCGCGCCAGCATGATCACTGGCCGCAGCCAGCGCGGGCACCAGGCCTTCGAGCACGAAATCAACCTCTCCGAGAACATCCCCGTCCTCGGCGACGCCCTCCACGAAGCCGGCTACACCACCGCCCTCTTCGGCAAACCCCACTTCAAGGTCTGGGAAATCGAAGACGCCCTCCCCGAACACCCACCCGAAGGCGCCGCCGTAGACCCGCGCGACGGCCTCTGGCACGGCCCCTACTACGGCTTCGACCACGTCGTCCACTTCACTGGCCACCGCAAACCCGGCGGCCACTGGCGCGTCTGGCTCGAACGCGAACACCCCGATAGCATCCCCCTCTGGGAACCCGAAGCCTCACCAAAGCCGCCGCTCCGCCCCGGCGCCTGGCACAACGCCATCCCTAAGGAACACCACCACACCCACTACCTCGCCGACCAGCTCATCGACTGGCTCGACGACCGCGACCAGTCCGCCGACGCCCAACCCTTCTTCGCCTGGCTCTCCTTCCCCGACCCCCACGGCCCCTTCTGCCCGCCCGCCCCCTACAGCGACATGTACGACCCCGCCGACATGCCGTTGCCTGTCCCAGCCGACGACGACTTCGACCTCAAGCCGCCCCACTACCGCTGGTCAGTCGACCGCAAACACTCCTGGTACGGCGGCAGCCCCTCCGGATCCCAGGATCCTGACAACCAGCGCCAGGTCCGCGCCCTCTACTACGGCATGATCACCTTCATCGACGACATGATCGGCCGCGTCCTCCAGGCCCTCGAACACCGCGGCCTCGCCGACAACACCCACGTCATCTTCACCTCCGACCACGGCGAAATGATCGACGACCACGGCCAGGGCGGAAAGCCCCCCATGACCTACGAATCCGTCATCCGCGTCCCCTTCCTCTGGGCCGGACCCGGCATCCCCGGCAGCCGCCTCCACCACGGCCCCACCACCCACCTCGACCTCGTCCCCACCGTCATCGACCTCGCCAACGCCCCGCCTCTCCCCGGCATGGAAGGCCGCTCCTTCGCCCCCCTACTTCATGGCCTGACCGACACCCACCGCGACGCCGTCATCGTCGAGCGCATCGGCGTCGAACGCCACACCAGCGAACCCATCATCCGCCAGAAAATCCTCGTCACCCCCCGCTACAAGCTCGCCCACTACGGCTCCGCCATGCCCGGTGAGCTTTACGACCTCGAAACCGACCCCGAGGAATTCACCAACCTCTGGAACGACCCCGCCCACGCCCCCATCCGCGCCCAACTCACCGAACGCCTCCTCGCCGAAATCATCGACGATGAACTCGGCGACCCCGTCAACATCTTCCTCCGCCAACCCCTCAGCCCCTTCGGCTCCTTCCGCGACCCCGACCTCCGCCAGCCCACCGAGTCCTACCGCCGCCGCACCCTCAGCCCCACCTCCCGCCTCTACAAGAAAAAAGACCCCCGCATGCTCCACAACGAACACCTCGCCGAACAACGCCAACAAGCCCAAGACCCCTGACCACCCCCGCCATCCTCGCGAACGCAGGGTTCAAAGGGCTAAGCTTCGGCCCATGGAACCAGCCATCCGCTCAGTCTCCGGCCCCGAGGCTTGGGGCTTGGCTGAGATACTCCAGTTCGTCGGCGTGGTCGGCATATTTGCTGGACTCATCGCCCTGGGAGTTCTCGCGTTTCGGTCCGCCAGCGACTCGCCGGACGATCCCGACGTCAAGGCCCTAAACCGTTGGCGTCACCGGCGTGGTAAGCCCGGGGTGGTTGGCGACCCCGACGACGAGGCCCAGCGAGACAGGCTCTTGGGACCTATATCGGGCGTGGACGGTGGCGGCAGCGCCTAGCCGAACAACGCAGACAATCCCGGAACTCCTAACCACCCCACCTCGTTCGTGGTGAGCCGGGCCCGAGTCCCCGAAGGCCCGAGTCGAACCACCCTCCGACCTCCCAACCTCACGGCCACCCCCGTCATCCCGGCGTCTTCAGCCGGGACCCAGCAGCAACCAGCTCCTTGAGCGCACCCAAGCCGCCCCTGGCACCCGGGCTCTCGGGCTCACTTCGCCTCCCCTCCTTCCTTTCCCGTACCCTTCCCCCACCCCAACCCGTACCCCAACCCAAATGCCCTGGACCCAAATCTCCCCCCGCATCCACCGCTTCACCGACACCTGCAACGCTTACTGCATCACCTCAGGCGACCGCGCAATCCTCATCGACGCCGGCGCCGGCGCCCTCGTTGACCACCTGCACGAAATCGGCGTCACCCAGGTCGAGTGGGTCCTCCACACCCACCATCACCGCGACCAGTCCTGGGGCACCCCCCGCCTCCGCCAGCACGGCGCCAAGGTCGCCGTCCCCGAACACGAACGCCACCTCTTCGACCAGGCCGAACTCTTCTGGCAGCACAAGCGCGTCTACGACAACTACAACGACCGCAACACCTTCTTCACGCTCTCTGAAAACGTCCCCGTCGACGCCTCTCTGGAGGACTACGAAACCTTCACCTGGCGCGACGTCCAGCTTGAAATCATCCCCGCCAAGGGCCACACCCACGGCAGCAGCATGCTCATCGGCCAGGTCGACGGTCAGAAAGTCGCCTTCACCGGCGACCTCCTAGCCGCCGGCGGCGTCCTCTACCAGTACCACGCCCTCGAATACGGCTACGGCGACCAGGCCGGCGCCCTCTTCACCCTCCAATCCCTCCAGGCCCTGCGCCGCCACGCCCCCGACCTCGCCCTCCCCTCCCACGGCGACGCCATCGAAGACCCCGTCGGCGACTGCGCCCGCCTTGAAGACCGCCTCATGGCCCTCGCCCGCCTCGGCGCCGGCATGCGCTTCCTCGGCGGCAACGGGGACCACGGTCTCGACATCCTCCCCGACCCCAAATTCATCCAGGTCTCCCGCCATCTCCTGTGGGGCGGCCCCCACACCGTCTCCAACTTCTACGTCCTGCTCTCCCAGAGCGGCAAGGCCTGCTTCATCGACTACGGCCACGCCTTCTGGGCCCACATGGCCGTCGCCCAGGAGCGCGAAGACGGCGACACCATGCGCTTCGTCGTCCACCACCTCGACGAGCTGCGCGACACCTACGGCATCCACGACATCGACATGGTCCTCGTCACCCACATCCACGACGACCACACCGCCGGCATCCCCTATCTCGTCCGCCACGAAGGCGCCCGCGTCTGGGCCCTCGACGAAGTTGCCCAGGTCCTCGAAGACCCCGCCGGCTGGTGCAGCACCCCCTGCACCCTCCCGAAACCCATTCCCATCCAGCGCCACCTCACCGACGGCGAACGCTTCCAGTGGGAGGAATACGACTTCGAAGTCCACCATGCCCCTGGCCAAACCGAGTTCCACTCCGTCCTCGCCACCCACGTCGATGGCCAGAAAGTCGCCTTCACCGGCGACAACATTTTCCTCGAACTCGCCCCCGGCAACACCGGCGGTCTGACCACGCAGCTTTATCAGACCACCGTCCTGCGCAACAGCCTCCAGCTTTGGATGCACCGCCGCTGCGCCGACGTCATGGACCTCGTCCAGCCCGACCTCGTCTGCCCCGGCCACCGCCAACTCATCCCCTGGGACCAACGCCGCGCCGCCGAATACCGCGATTTCATCGCCCGTAAGGAACGCGTCGTCCGCGACCTGCTCGACGACCCGGTCGATGTCGGCGTCGACCTCTGGTGGGCCCGCTTGGTCCCCTACCTGCGCACCGTCCAACCCGGCGAAACCTGCACCTACCGCCTCCTCCTACGCAACAACGCCGAACGCCCCGTCCAACTCGAAGCCCGCCTCCTATGCCCAGACGGCTGGCAAACCACCGACACCTTCCAACCCCTCCACCTCGAAGCCGGCGCCCGCGGCGAACTCACCCTCACCGCCACCGCCCCACCCCACCCCGACACCCGCCGCATCCTCACCGCTGAAGTCCTGATCGACAACCAACCCCACGGCCCCATCCCCGAAGCCCTGGTAACCGTCGACTCCACCCCACCCTCCTAGTGGCTCACCCTTCCTTCGAACCTCCTCCTACTTCATCACGACTCCGCTTTTCCCCTCGCCTGTCTACCGTGTGCCCGATCTGGACACCTTCGGGGGTGGGTGAGGCGCTGGAGCGGGAACTGAAGAACAGCGGGCGAGGGGGTGAGCCCTCGCCCGCTGTTTGTGTCTCGCCGGGGTGGGTCCTGGCGAGGACGTTGGGTCCTACATCCGCCTAGACGGGATCCGGACGGCCGGCCACGTAGGCCTGGAGTTCGGCGTAGCGCTCGGCGTTTTCGGCCAGGATGGCGTCGCCAGCCTCGTACATCATGGGGATGGCCTCGTCGACGGTCAGCTCGCCGAGCCAGATCTTGTTGGCGATGGCGGAGCTGTGGCTGTTGACGTGCCACTCGATGTAGCTGGGGAACATGAACTGCGGGTGGCAGGCGGTGTCGACGTTGAGCCACTCGCGGAACTGCGCGTGGTTCTCAGGCGGACCGGCCGCCATCTCGGCGGAGTCGGCGGCGTCCTTGCGGACGACGACGGAGCCGCGGTCGACGGCGATGCGAGTCTGCACTTCGGTGCCTGACAGGAAGGACATCCACTCGACGGCGCCCTCAACGTTGCCGCGCGTGTCGGCCGTGGCCGTGATCAAGTGCGGCTGGTCGCTGAACTGCTGTAGGACCGGCTGACCGTCCGGACCCTCAGGGAGGGGGGACAGGGCCCACTTGAAGCGGTCCTTGATGCGACCGACCTGTGACCCGAAGGGACCGTTGCCCTGGCGGAACAGGTTCTTGCCGGAGGAGAACGGGTCGCCGAACTCGCCCGACAGTTCCTTGTTCATTTCGGCGGGCTGGATGACCTTGTCGATCAGCTGCCAGTCCGCCAGCGTCCGGATCCCGATATCGGCGCCGGCGTCGGCGAAGGTGGATCGGGTGGCGTCCTGGCTGTACCACATCAACTCCGGATCGGTCGCGTGGGAGAAGCCGATGGAGGCAAAGAGGCTGAACCAATAGCCGGTTGGGCGAATCCCAAAGGTGTTGGTTTCGGGGTCGGTGGCCTTTCGAAGGGCGTCTTCGAACTCGGCGAAGGCGCCAAAGCTGCCGACCGTCGGCTGGGGGATGCCCAGTTCTTCGGCCATGGAGAGGTTGATGGCCAAGGTCTCGACGTTGCCCTGGAAGTTCATGCCGAACGACGGGCCGCGCATTCCGGTCTTGGGATCGTGCCGGGTGTGCTGGAAGTTTGGTGTGGCGGTGTCGGGGTACCAGAAGAAGTCGTTCGGATCGAAGTCGTCCCGCTTGCGCAGCACGTCGTCGATCTGCACGAACGCGCCGGCGGCGTACCAGCCGGCGGCGAACCAGCCGGTCATGAGAGCGACCTCGGGCTGACTGCCAGAGGCAAACTGCACGCCGTAGACCTCGTCAGTGCCGGTTGGCGCGGCCACGAACTTGACGTTGAGGTGCGGTGACACCTGCTCAAAGCGCTCGAGCGCCCACTGCATGGCGGCGCCACGGGGGCCGGAGGTGTGGTCGGTGCCGAAGGCGAAGGTCTGTGAGACCGGCGCCGGGGCGGCTTCGACCTCGACGACCTTTTCGACGACCTTTTCGACGACCTTCTCGACTTCGACGACCTTTTCGACTTCGACCGCAACCTGCTGGGTCACGACTTTCTCGACGACCCGGTCGACGGGGACTTCCTGAGTAACGATCTTCTCGACGGTTACTTCCTGGGTGACGATTTTCTCGACTTCGACGATCTGCGTCTCGCCGCAGGCGGCCAGTACGGCGGCGCCGGCCGCGCCCAGTCCGAGACCACCGCCCGCACGCAGCAATTTCCGGCGGGTCATGCCAGTTGAAGCGGTACTCATGAGCGGTGCCTCCATTGCGTCCCGACCGGGAAGCTCACGCCATTTGCGGCGCGGGCATTGTGCCGGGCGCGGATCAATTGAACCGCGGGAGACTATCACGGAGCGTTTGATGGCTTGAACGTTCGACAGCGAAGCGGGTCTCGCCCGAATGCCTGGCGGGGCTGACTCTGGCACTCGCACAGAACTCGCTGGATGAAGGGGGCCTTGGACTGCTGGTAGGCGCCGCGGTGGGGTTCGGGGCGGGCGGCGAGGCGGCGTTTGAGGGTGGCGTATTCGGTTGCGGCGGCGGGGTGGGCGAGGAGGTGGTCGCGGAAGGCGAGCATGTCGGCGTAGGCGCGGGAGGTGGTTTCGAGCATGTGGAGGTGGTGGGTTCGGCGGCCATCGGGGACGCGGATGACGAAGTAGTGGCGGCGGGGGATGCCGCGCTGGCCGCGGAACTCCCAGCCGATGCGTTGGAGCGGGGGGATGGCGACGCGGGCTTCTTCCCAGTCGTGGACGCCGACGAGGATGTCGATGATGGGTTTGGCGGCGAGACCAGGGACCGAGGTGCTTCCGACGTGGTGGATGGATTGAATGTGGTGGGCGATGGCGTTGAGGATTTGGGACTTGGCGGCTTCGAAGGTGTCGGGCCAGGTGGGGTCGTAGGCGAGGACGGTCGAGGGTGATCTGTTATCGAGGGCGGTGGACATGGCGGCGTTGGACTCAGTTTGGGCGACGGCTCACGCTAGCAGGAGGGGTGCGCAAGGAAAGAAGAAGGGCACCCACAAGGGGCGATCCTTCCCGAGGGCGCCGGGGACTATGGGCGCGATCGCGCGCAGTTTCGGGACCCCTGCGGGATAGACTCAAATCCTTGAAGAACGGGTACAGCGTGATGTACGACCCTGATTTGCATCTGCTGGTCGATGACGAAGAGATCGATGCCCGGTGGCACTTGCGGCGAGTCCTGGCGCGGCCCGAGCGACGGACGCACGACCCCATCATCCGTCCCGACCGGCCCTGGGAGGGACGCGC
>JAJDZD010000027.1 GCA_022824865.1 Chloroflexota bacterium
CGCGGGGTGGGGGGGCCCCCAACTCGGGGCCGCCCCGTGGCCCGCCACCGCGCCTGGGGGCGCGGCGGCTCGCCCGCCGCCGAACCCGGCAGCGCCGCGTATCATGGAGCCGTCCTCGCCGCTCGCCACTCACCGTCGCGGCCACTACCCTCCCTGCCCCAAACTGGAGTTCCGCGTGTCCGACGCCCGATCCGCTCCGACCACGCCCCGCCGCACCACGCGCAAGCGCCGCGACATCCGCGAACGGATGGAACGGGCCGTGCTGGACCGTTGGGAATTGCTGGACGACGAGGACATCGCGATCTTCACGATCCGGCGGCCGGACGGCAGCGACTTTTCAACGTTCGAGGCCGGGCAATACACGATGCTGGCCTTCTGGGACCAGCCCGCCGCCGACCCGCGGCCGCGCCAACTCTCTATCGGCTCGGCCCCGTTGGACCTGAGTTACCTGGAGTTCTACGTGATCCTGGTGCGGGACGCGCGGGAGGACGGCTCCAACGTTCCCGGCGTGTTCACGGGCACGCTCTGGCGGCACAAGCCGGGCGACGAGATTCTCTACATGCCGCGGCCGGCCGGACGCTTCACGCTCTCCCGCACCAGCCAGCCAGACGCTATCTGCGTGGCTACCGGCACCGGGCTGGCGCCGTTCGTCTCGATGGCGCGTGTCGCGTGGCGCGAGTACCAGGAAACTGGCCAGGTGGACCGGCGGCTGACCATCGTCCACGGCGTCTCGTACGCCGATCAGCTGGGCTACAAGGAAGAGTTGGAGCGAATGGCGGCCGATCCCGGTTTCGGGCTGATCTACATCCCGACCGTCAGCCGGCCGGACAGCGACCCCAACTTCGGCGAGGGCATGGGCCGCGGGCGCGCCAACGACACGGTGCGCCTGATCTGCGGCAAGGAAATGAGCGGGCGCGTGGAACCCTGGCTGCCCGACGAGCCGCTGGCCGCCCTGACGGAGCGCCTGACGCCGGAAGGCTCGGCGGTCTACCTGTGCGGCAACCCGGACATGATTTCCGACGCCAAGGGCGTCCTGGTTGAGCAGGGATTCGAAACCGAAGGCCGCGAGTCCCAGGTCATCACCGAGGACTACTGGTAGGCGGCCAGAACTCGCCGGGTCGCGACCCGGGCGAGCAAACACTCCCGGAGTATCGGGTCGGCACGGGCTATGACCTGCATCGGCTTGGCGCCAATCGGCCGCTGCGGATCGGCGGGGTGGACATCGCGCCGGATGGCGGCGCGGTCGGTCATTCGGACGCCGACGTGGCCATGCACGCGCTGGTGGACGCATTACTGGGGGCAACCGGCGGCGGCGACATCGGTCGCCGCTACCCCAACACCGACCCGGCAAACCGCGATGCCGACAGTTCCCGCTTCGTTGCCGAGACCATGGCCGACCTGCGAGCCGAAGGCTGGGACCTGATCAACGCCGATCTGACCATCGTGCTGGAACGGCCCAAGGTCTCGCCGTTCGCCGACACAATGCGCGAACGATTGGCGGCGGCTCTGGGAACCGATGCCGAGCGCATCAGCCTGAAGGCCAAGACCAACGAGGGCGTCGACGCGGTGGGCGCCGGCGAGGCCGTGGCCTGCCATGCGGTCGTGCTGGTTGCGCGGAGCGGCGCCCAGGCCCCTGCGTAGAATGCCGTTGCCGCAAGCAAGCCTGGGTCACGCCGTTTGACGCTCGCGATCACCAACACCCTCACCGGGAACAAAGAGCCGTTCAAGCCGCTGGGCGATCCCGTCACGATGTACGTGTGCGGCATGACGCCCAAGGACCGGCCGCACCTGGGGCACGCGTTCATGTTCGTGCACATGGACGTGATCCGGCGCTACCTGGAATACCGCGGCTACACGGTGCGGCACATCCAGAACTTCACCGACATCGACGACAAGATCATCGACCGTGCGCGTGCAGCCGACCGCGACCCGCTGGATTGGTCGCGCGAGTACACCGAGGCCTACTTCGAAGTGATGGACCGGCTGCACGTACGGCGCGCGCACGAGTATCCGCTGGTGACCGCGAACATCCCGGGGATCATCCAGGACGTGCAGGAACTGATCGACGGTGGCCACGCCTATCCGACGTCCACCGGGGTGTATTTCGACGCAGCCACGTTTGAGGACTACGGAGCCCTCAGCGGCCGAACCGAGGAGGACGGCGCAGCCGGCGCGCGCATTGCGGTTGACGACGAGAAGCGCGACCCGCGCGACTGGGCGCTGTGGAAGCTGGACAACGAAAGCTCGGTGACCTGGGACAGCCCGTGGGGACGCGGGCGACCCGGCTGGCACATCGAGTGCTCGACAATGATCCGGCGCACGCTGGGCGAGCAGATCGACATTCACGGCGGCGGCGCGGACCTTATGTTCCCGCACCACGAAAACGAGCTTGCGCAGTCTGAAGCCGCCACGGGATGCCAGCCGTTCGTCTCGTACTGGGTTCACACCGGCCTAGTGCTGACCGACGGCGAGAAGATGGCGCACTCGTTGGGGAACTTCACCACCACGGCGGACGTGCTGACCGACGTGCCGCCCGACGTGCTGCGGCTCTACCTGCTGAGCGTGCACTACCGGTCGACGCTTCAGTTCTCGCTGTCCGCCATTGAGCAGACGCGAACGGGTTACGAGCGGCTACTGGCCGTAACCCGCGCCCGCGGCGGCAACGCCGCCGGAGACGGGGCGGAGCTGGAATCCGAAGCGTCGGCCGCGCGGCAGGCATTCGAAGCCGCCATGGACGACGACTTCAACGCGCCCCGCGCCATCGGCGCACTGTTCGAGTTTGGGCGCGCCATCAATCGACTGGCGCCAGGGTGCTCGGCGGCGGACGTTGAGAAAGCGCAGGGCACTTTGACCAGCCTGCTGGGCGTGCTGGGTATCGAACTGCATGAACCGGACGCGGCGTCCGACGATGCGACGCCATTCATTGACCTGCTGGTGAACTTGCGCCAGCAACTGCGAGAGGCCAAGCAATGGGAGCTCGCCGACAATATCCGCGACGATCTGGGCGCCCTCGACGTGGTAATCGAGGACAAGCCCGACGGCACGGTCTGGCGTCGCGGGTAGGTCGTCCGCAACTACCTGCCGAAGCCAGCGTCTGGGGCCGACAAGCCGTAATGGAGGCGCTGCGCCGCGGCACAAGCGTCGAACGCGTCTTCATTGCCCGTCCGCAGGCCGAAGCGATGGCGGATATCCGTTCTCTGGCCACGACGGCGGCCGTAGCCGTCACGTTTACCGATGCGTCGGAGCTCGACCAGTTGAGCTTCGGTGGACAGCACCAGAACGTGGTGGCAGCCGTGCGGTCGCCGCCACCAGCGTCGATTGAAGACTTGCTTGAGAGCGAGAGTGCCGGCGGGCCGCCGCTGATCCTGGCGGCCGACCAGGTTCAGGACGTGGGCAACCTAGGCGCTCTCCTTCGGACACTGGAGGCTGTGGATGGCGCTGGAGCCATCGTGCCGGGGCGGCGCTCGGCCGCCCTGACCGGCGGGCTGGCTCGAGCCTCCGCCGGCGCCAGCCTGCGCACCCCCTTAGTACAGGTGGCCAACATCTCGAGGGCTCTCGACCAGTTGCGCAATGCCGGTGCCTGGGTCTACGCGCTGGACCAGGATGGCGATACGGACTTTACCGACGCGGATTTCAGCCGCCCGACCTGCCTGGTCGTGGGCGGCGAAGCCCGCGGAGTCCGTCCGGGAGTCCGCAAGACCTGCGACGCCGCGCTGCGAATCCCGATGTATGGCGGCGTTGGTTCATTGAATGTTTCAGTCGCCGGCGCGCTCGTGATGTATCACGCGGTGCGCTCGCGGAATGAGGTTGATTCCACCAATGCCGCCTGACACAGTCAGCCTGGCTGGGATCACGCTGTACGGCTATCACGGCGCACGGCCGGAAGAGCGAACGTTGGGTCAACGCTTCGTCGTGGACGTGGACCTGTACGCAGACCTGCGTACCGCGGCCGCAACGGACGCCCTGGAGGCCACGGTCAACTACAGCGAGGTCTATCGGCTGGTGGCCGAAATCGTCGAGGGCGAGCCGGTCAACCTGCTCGAGACTGTGGGCGAGCGGATCATCCGGTCCGTCATTGATCGCTTCCCTGAGATCGAGCACGCCCGCGTCCGCATTGCAAAGCCCGGCGTGGCGATTGCCGGCTCGGTGCTACGTGAAGCGTCCGTGACCATCAACCGCACGCGGGCCGAGCTTCAAGGCTAGTACCGCATGAGCACCGACAGCGGGAGGTTAAGTAAGAATCACTACATTTCCCGCTTGACGGAGACTTGGAATGGACTCAATATCTACTGGTAGGGCGGCTTAGCGATTCTTAGAGGGCGCGTCCGCGTTATCGGCGTACAGCACAGTTTCTGTTCAATGACCGGCAAGGTCGCGCCAAGATAGTTTCCTTCGCGAAAGGATGTGATATGGGGAACCTGGCAGTCTTTATCGACGGCGGATACCTCGAAGCTCTGCAGAAGCATGAGTTTGACGTTCGACTGGACGTCAAGAAGCTGGTTGACGAAATCCAGGATCACGTTGAGGAGTCTAGCGCGGACAAGGTCGAACTGCTCCGGGCGTACTACTACCACTGCCGGCCGTATCGCAGCGACCCGCCGACACCCGACGAGATGGACCGATACTCGAACTCGCGACGCTTCGAGGACGCGCTGCGCTACCTACCTCGATTCGAGGTCCGCCTCGGCCACCTGCGGATGTCCGGCGTGGATGAATCGGGCGTTCCGATTTTCGAACAGAAGCAGGTTGACCTGTTGCTGGGCCTGGACATGGCGCTGTTGGCGGGCAAGAACCAGGTGCAGCACATCGCGCTGGTTGCGGGCGACGGCGACTTCGTTCCCGCGGTCCGGGTGCTCAAGAACGAGGGCATTATCGTCTGGCTCGTTCATGGTCCCCCGCAAGGTAATCACGGCTATCCAACATACTCGTTCGAGCTATTCAAAACTGCGGACGAACGAATGGAGTTGGACGAAGATCTCATCGACCGTTTGCTGAGATAGCCTCGGCTCTCTCCTCGATGCAAATCTAACGCAACGACCAATCACACACGCCATTATTATGCCACGCTAAGTGTTTATAAATACGCAGAGCTAAGAAACGACTCAAGGACAGAGACTATGTCGATGAGCGCATGTCATCAACCACGCGCAGGAGCTCCTTAAGGATGGCGCCAAAGGTCTGTTTGATCGGACCACGCGCATCTATAACCGCAAAGTTATGCTGCTCCGCAAGTTCATGAAAGTGTGCACTGATGCGTGCCTGGTAGCTCAGGAAACTTTCGAAGACGTCCTGACCCCGCATGACGTCCAGCCCCGATTCCCAGAAGTCGAACCCGCCGTTGATCAGTATCCTGGGTAGCAGATGGTCAATGTCCACATCCAGGTAGACGACCGCATCGGGAACCGGCGCGAAGTCGTAGATGTCGGCGGTCCAGGCGGGATCAATGCCGCGTGTGGCGGCACGAGCGATCATGGAGAAAATGTAGCGGTCGGCCAGGACCACCATGCCGGCGCGGAGTGACGGAATGATGAGCCGCTCCACGCGGTCAAAGAAGTCAGTGGCGTAGAAAAGATTGAGCGTAATCGGGTCCAGATCGTGGCCGGATTTGGCGCGCCGAATCCCAGGGCCGGCCAGCTCGGAACGCGTCAGGCCGGTGTCGACGACACCAAATCCGTGGTCCTCGAGCCACTCCTTCATCAGGCGAATCTGGGTGGAGCGTCCCGATCCGTCCTGGCCCTCAACCACGAGCAGGCGGCCGGGCAGCGGGCTGAGATCGATCCCAGGCGGCGGCTCGCCGTAGAAACGTAACGGCCGGTTGACTGGAAGACTCAAAGCGCCCGCCACATGTCGGCCAGGTACCGTCCACTGAGACCGGTAGCCGCCAGTGCTTCCTGCAGTCCTGAGTCTTCGGCTCGCATCGCACCATCCAGATGCGGCTCTACAAGCGCGCGCATCTGTTCCTGCTGATTCACCAGGGTGTCGGTGGCGTCAATGCGCTCCAGGCCGAACTCGTCAACCAGCCTCCCGTATTGGTCGCGAATGATGCCCTGGAACAATCGGAACGATTTGGCGGGATCTCCGCTCAGGCCCAGATCCAATCCGGCTTCGTAGAAGCTGAGCTCGTCGCGGCCAAGTTCGATCCGACGGATCGCCTCATCAAGTGGCACATCGAAGTAGAAGGCCAGCGTGGGGTCGGGTGCAAACGAATAGAGCCGTCGCAACCAATTGCCGCTGACGCCGCGAGCCGCATCGCGGGCATAGGCCGTATAGACGTAGCGATCGGCAAGGACGATGGCGCCCGCTTGCAGCGCCGGAATGATCTGCTCGTGCACGCGGCTGGAGAAGTCGGCTGCATGGATGAGGCTGAAGGTGAGCGGCGTCAGGATGCGGCGGCGCTTCCCACGCCTCGTGGTACGACGGACGATCCGAGATGAGTTCCACTCGGTGAAGATCACCAGATAGCCCTGGCTCACGAGCCACTTGTGGAGCAGATCGAGTTGGGTACTCTTCCCCGATCCGTCGATGCCCTCGACGATAAAGAGGCGTCCTGGCAGGTCTTGGGGAGCGGTTGAACCGCTGGCTGTGGCCATTGCTACACCTGGTCGCCAATCATGGGCCGCGCTTCGCTGACGTGAACGACGATGGGCATGGATCGGCCACGCCGCCGCTCACACTCGTTGGCAACGCTTACCAGCGTACCCGACGGGGTAGTCGCCGATGCTGAGACTCTCATCAGGGTCGACGCGGCACTTCATGCAGATGCCGGAGTTCGAGGCTAACCACGGAATTCAGTACGGGCGCTTACGACTACCTAGATCACCGTTCGTATACTTGAATGACACGCCTTCGCCACGTCAACCATGCGCATTGCCATCGCGAGTGACGAACGAACGGACCTGACCGACCGCATTATCGCGAACCTTAAGGAACGCGGGCATGCGCTGTCTCCATTTGGTCCGCTGGCCGGTCTGGATCAGCAGTGGCCGGAAGCTGGACGCAGCGTTGGTCAGGCGGTAGCCGATGGGTCCGCGGATGAAGGCATCGTGCTGTGCTGGACTGGTACCGGCGTGAGTATTGCGGCGAACAAGGTCACCGGTATTCGTGCCGCCCTGTGTGCGGACGCGGAAACCGCGCGAGGTGCTCGGCTCTGGAACCGGGCGAATGTCCTGGCCCTGAGCCTGCGATTGACGACACCGGCCTTGGCCGAAGAGATTCTCTCAGCCTGGTTTGACACGCCATTGGGCGAAGACCCCGACGATCGAGCCTGCGTTGACCGGGTCGAGACCCCGTCAACGCCGGCCTGACACCACCACCTCTCTCAGGAAACGAGCTTCACGCATGAGTTCCACACCCCTACACGACGGAACGCCCATGGCGTCCGTGCGGCACACCACCGACGCGTCGAGCGTCTCGCCGAACGGCGCACTGCGCGTGGATCATGCGCGGATCGCGGCCGCAGTCCGGGAAATCCTGATCGCCGTCGGCGAAGACCCCGATCGCGACGGTCTGGTCAAGACGCCTGACCGTGTGGCGCGCATGTACGAGGAGCTGTTCGCCGGGCTGGAGGGCGATCCCGACGATTACCTGGCAACCACGTTCGATCACGCGCACGACGAGATGATCGTGGTGCGGGACATCCCCTTTTACTCGGTTTGCGAGCACCACCTGATGCCGTTTTTTGGTCGCGCAGCCGTGGGCTACATTCCGAATGAGCGGATCGTCGGGCTGAGCAAGCTGGCTCGCGTGGTGGAGCACCTGGCCCGTCGCCCGCAAGTCCAGGAACGCCTGACCTGCCAGATCGCCGACAGCATCGAGCAAGTGCTGGATCCGGTAGGCGTGGCGGTCACGATTCAGGCTGAGCACACCTGCATGACCATGCGCGGCGTCAAGAAACCGGGCAGCCAGATGGTCACCTCGGTTACGCGTGGCGCGTTCCGCAACAACCCCGCCACCCGCGCCGAATTCTTCGACGCCGTTCAGCGTACGTAGATCCCATCGCCATGCCGCCGGAGCCGGACGCCACGCCGCGCCCCCGGCGGAGAAGGCCGCCGCCTGGAAGCCTGCGGCCCGCGGGAATCTACCGGACCAAGCGCGAATTGGTTTACGGCGCCCTGCGCGATGCCATCCAGTCCGGTCGCCTGCGGGCCGGGGACCGACTGATCATTCACAACATTGGTTCCGAACTCGGCGTGAGCGACGTGCCGGTGCGCGAGGCGCTGTTCCAGCTCGAGGCCGAAGGGTTGATCGACAACGAACCGCACGTGGGCGCCACGGTAGCCGGACTGGATCCCTCGGAAGTCCGCGACGTGTACCTGGCGAGCTCCATCGTCGAGGGCGCGACGGCCGCGCTGGCCGTGCCGCACATGACTGACGGCGATCACCGGCACTTGATGGAAACACTGGAGAATCTGGACGTGGCGACTGGTGCGAACGATGTCGATACGATCGCGCGACTGGACCAAGAGTTTCATCGACGGCTGTACGCAGGGTGTCCTTCGGCTCGTTTGCTGATGCTGGTGGAGCAGCTTTGGGCCACGAAGGAGCGGGTGCGAACGGCCTATCCGGCGCGTGGTCGGGGCCAAGCGTCGCAACTCGAACACCGTGCGATTGTGGCCGCCGTGCAGCGAGGCGACACGACCGACGTGGAAACGCTGGTCCGCGAACACTTGCAACGCGCCGGCATGGCCCGGAGCGCCACCCTGAAGGCACGGAACCAAGCGCCCGGAAACCGTTGACGTCGCCATGGGGATCATATAGGATGTACCAACTTCAAGCAGGGTTGCTTGGAGTTCGGCAGCTGGAGGTATTTCCATGCGCGACGTTGCGCTTGCTTACCGTCGGCGCCGACAGAACGGAGCACGCCGACGGAACATTCGCGTGCTCATCGGGCGCTGGCAAGTCGACAGGTCGCGCCCCGCGGCCTAATCGGCCGACGGGGCAGCAGGCCGCGCGGATTCGCGACACTCTGAATCGGCTGGAGTTCTGGCATGACGACTGCCAAGCGTCAGCCAGCCAAGCCTTGAGTAGCCGAAACGTGACGGCCGAGCGATCTCTCCATTGAATCGCTGCAAGACCCGCGCCGGGTTCGGCGCGGGTCTTGCTCGTTCAGCCGCTGGAGTAGACCTCGGGGTTAACGGTCCTGACAGGCTGGCCGCCGTCCAGAAACTCGATGAGGTTGTCGACGGCCCGTCCGCCCATGCGGGTCATTGCCTCAAAGGTGCCGCTGCCGAAGTGGGGGCCCAGGACGGTGTTCGGCAGAGCAAACAGCGGATGGTTGGCCGGCGGTGGCTCAACCTCGTACACATCGGCGCCGTAACCCGCAATTTCCCCCGACTTCAGCGCGGCCACCAGCGCATCCTCGTCCACCAGCTGTCCCCGGGCGGTGTTAACCAGGTAGGCGCCGGCCTTCATGGACCGGAGTTGCGGGGCGCCGATCATGCGTTCGGTCTCGGGCGTAACCGCCGCATGCAGCGCCACGAAGTCCGACTCAGCGAGCAGCTCGTCCAACTCAACGAACTGCGCATCGATGCCGGCCGCCGTCAGCCGCGCAGGATCGGGATGGGCCGTAGTGATGAGCACGCGCATGCGAAAGCCATGCCGGCAGATGGCCGCGACACGGTGTCCGATTTCACCGAAGCCGATGATGCCGACGGTCTTTTCGGTCAGTTCGATGCCGTCGAGTTCGGTGCGCATCTTGAATCCCGTGGTACGAACCGCCTGATCCGCCAGCACCATGCGACGAGCCAGGGACCACATGAGGCCTACGCTCAACTCGGCAATGGTCTGAGCGTTCTCGCCTGGCGCATTGAGCACGGCGATGCCGAATTCGGTCGCCGCGGCGATATCCACGCTGTCCACGCCGGTTCCGACCCGCGAGATGGCTCGCAGATCGCCGCGAACCGCCTCAAGCGCCTCCCGCGGCCACAACTCGGTTCCGGCCACAACGCCCCGGCAGCCGCGCGCCGCCTCGACAAGCTCGTCGCCTTCGACGAAGAACGCCTGTCGAACGTTGCAGTGAGCGCGGAGCTTCTGCTCCACGGCCTCGGGTATCGGGAAAGTTTGCAGCACGTTGTCCATGGGTACCACCAGACGACCTTGGGTTACGGGCTCGACGTCAGTGCCTTGCGCAGGACATCGGTGTGCTCGATGGCGACCCCGCAGCCGAGCGCCACGCACATGAGCGGCTGGTCGGCCACGTGCACGGCAATGCCGATCTCCTGCGACAGCAACTGATCGAGGTTACGCAGGAGCGAGGTGCCACCGCTCATAACGATGCCCTTATCGATGATATCCGCCGACAGTTCGGGCGGCGTGCTCTCCAGCACCATGCGCACGCCGCGAACGATCTGGCCCAGAGGCTCGATGATGGCCTCGGTAACCTCGTCCGAAGTCACGGTCACGGTGCGCGGCAGGCCCTGCACCTGGTCGCGACCGCGCACTTCCATGGTCTCGGCCGGGCTGAGCACGATGGCGCTCCCGACGCCGATCTTGATCTGTTCGGCCGTCTGGTCGCCAATCATCAGGTTGTACTTGCGCCTGATGTACGCGGCGATCGCGTCGTCGATCCGGTTGCCGCCCACGCGCGAGGACGTCGAGCAGTCGGCAACAACGTCGTTGAGCGAAATCACGGAGATCTCCGTGGTCCCGCCGCCGACGTTGACGATCATGCTGCCGGAGGGCTCGGAGACGGGGACCTGCGCACCGATAGCCGCCGCCAACGATTCTGGAATGAGATGCACTCGGCGTGCGCCGGCCGCGAGCCCGGCGTCCAGCACCGCGCGCCGCTCGACCGTCGTGACCCCTGACGGCACGGCGACCATGATCTCGGGGCGGACAAGCCGAAATCGCCCGCACGATCGTTCGATGAAGTACCGCAGCATTGCCTCGGTCACCAGGTAGTCAGCGATCACTCCGTCCTGCATGGGGCGAATGATCCGCAGGCTGCCGGGGGTGCGGCCGACCATGGCGTGGGCGGCGTGCCCAATGGCCTGGATTCTTCGATCCATGCTCACCGCAACCACGGATGGTTCGTTGATGGTGATGCCCTGGCCGATCCGGTTGACGACGACGTTGACGGTTCCGAGGTCGATGCCCAACCGCGGCGCGTTAAAGCCGAAGGGCACTTAAACCGCCGCGGCCGCGCGACGCACCGGAGCGGCCTGTGGCTCGGTGGCAATCACGGCGCCGAGCCCGCGCAGATCGCCGGCCAGATCCTCATAGCCGCGCCGCACGAACTCGAACCCATCGAGCACTGTTTCGCCCTCAGCCACCAACCCGGCCAGCGTCAGGGCCGTAATACCACGGATGCTGTGTTCCAAATCGATGTGCCGGCCACGCAGTTGGCGAGGTCCGCGAACCACGGCACGCGTGCCCTGCACGCTGACATCGGCGCCCATGGCCGTCAGGCTATCCATGTAACCCATGCTGCCGTCGAAGACCCGTTCGATAATCGTGCTTTCGCCGTATGCCTGCGTCATCAGCACGCCCATCGGCGCCTGGACGTCGGTGGGGAATCCGGGAAATGGCATCACCTGCACATCGGTTGCGCCAAGCGTGTCCGGAGCGACGACGCGGACGGAGCGATTGGTTTCGATAACGTCCACGCCCATTTCCCGAAGTTGCACCGTGACCGGCTCCAGGTGGTCCGGGCGCACGTTAAGGAGCTCAACGTCGCCGCCCGTCAGGGCGGCGGCGACCGCCATGGTCCCGCCCACCATCCGGTCGGGAATGGCCCGCGCCACGGTGCCGTAGAGGTGACTGCGTCCCTGCACGCCGATCAGGCTGGTGCCCTCGCCGTGAATCTCGGCGCCCATGCCGCGCAGGAACTGCACCAGCGCCACAACCTCGGGCTCACGCGAGGCATGCACGATCGTCGTGTAGCCGTTGGCAAGGGTCGCGGCCATCAGCAGGTTCTGCGTGCCGGTGTGGCTGGGGTAGTCCAGGTAGATGCGCCGGCCGTAGAGGGCGTCGGCCTCGGCGTGAAACACGCCTTCGGCCAGCGCTACCGTGGCGCCCATGCCCTGAAAGCCGGTGATATCCACGCTCACGGGCCGGGCGCCCAACTGACAGCCGCCGGGAGCCGCGCAGTCGAAACGGCCGAAGCGGGCGAGCAGCGGACCAGTGACCTGGAACGAGGCCCGCATGCGCTGCACCAGATCGGCATTGGGCGAACTGGAGCGCACGGCGGCGGCGGTGATCGTTACGGTGCGCTGGTCGGCATCGATTACGACCTCGGCGCCAAGCTGTCGCAGCAGGTCCGACATGACCAGAACATCGGAAATGATCGGGACGTTTTGGATCACGCAGGTTTCATCGGTCAGCAGGCACGCCGCCATCATGGGCAGCACGACGTTCTTGGCGCCGGGTGTCCGATAGCTGCCGCGCAGCGGATGACCGCCCGCGATGGTCGCGCGTACTTGTTGCTCGTCGTGGGCGCCCCGGCCGGCGTCGGGATCCACGATGGACTCAGCCTCGGCGGGCCCGCTCGACGGTTCGAAGGCGTGCCAGCGCACGCAGCAGCGCCAGCCGGGCCTGTGTGGTCATCACGTCGTCGTGTGTCCGTCGGGCCTCTTCCAGGTCACGCACGGCGGCCTCACGAGCGGCTTCGGCGCGCTCCCGGCTGATCTCCGAGGCGTTCTCCGAGGCGTCGGCCAGCACGGTGACGGTGTTGTCCATGACTTCCAGGAAACCGCCAGTGATGGAGAAGTGCTGCGTCTCGGCGCCACGCCGAAGCTCCAACGTACCGGGCGCCAGTTGGGTGATGAGCGGCGCGTGGCGCGGCAGGATGCCAAGTTGCCCTTCCACCGACGGCGCCAACACCAGTGTCACGCCCTCTTCCCGCAGCACTTCGCGCTCGGGCGATACGACCGTGAGGGTCAACTCAGCCACCACGACCTCCGAATCGAGTCTATCAAAGGGTGCCTGGAAGCCTTGGCGGCCAGCTTAGGCAGCCACTTCCAGCGCCTTGGCCTTGGCCGCAGCCTGTTCGATGTTGCCAACCATCAGGAACGCCTGCTCCGGCAACTCGTCCTGGTCGCCATTCAGGATCGATTCGAACCCGGCCACCGTTTCCTCCAGCGGGACGATTTCGCCGGGCGTACCGGTGAAGACTTCGGCCACGTTCATGGGCTGCGAGAGGAAACGCTCGATCTTGCGCGCTCGCGACACCGTGAGCCGGTCCTCTTCCGATAGCTCTTCGATACCCAGGATCGCGATGATGTCCTGCAGGTCCTTGTAGCGCTGCAACACCTGCTGCACGCCGCGCGCCACGTTGTAGTGCCGTTCGCCGACCACGCGCGGATCGAGAATCTTGGACGTGCTGGTCAGCGGGTCGACGGCCGGATAGATACCTCGGTCGGCGACGGACCGCTCCAGACGCACGGTCGCGTCCAGGTGCGCGAACGTCGTCACCGGCGCCGGGTCCGTGTAGTCGTCGGCGGGAACGTAGATCGCTTCGAGCGAGGTAATCGAGCCACGGGTCGTTGAGGTGATGCGCTCCTGCAGTTCGCCCATTTCCGTACCCAGCGACGGCTGGTAGCCGACGGCCGACGGCATGCGGCCCAACAGCGCGGAGACCTCGGAACCGGCCTGCGTGAAGCGGAAGATGTTGTCGATGAAGAGCAGCAGGTCGCGCTCTTCCTCGTCACGGAAGTACTCCGCCATGGCCATTCCGGCCAGGGCCACCCGCAGCCGGGCGCCGGGCGACTCGTTCATCTGGCCGAACACCATGGTGGTGTTGCCCAGCACGCCGGCCTCGGTCATCTCGCCGATGAGCTGCGTACCTTCGCGGGTGCGCTCGCCGACGCCGCAGAAGATGGAGTAGCCGCCGTACTGCACGGCAATGTTGTTGATCATCTCCATGATGATTACGGTCTTGCCCACGCCGGCGCCGCCAAACACGCCGGTCTTGCCGCCGCGGGTGAATGGTGCGATCAGATCGATGACCTTGAGCCCGGTGGCGAACACTTCGGCCGTGGTGCTCTGGTCGGTGAAGGCTGGCGGGCGACGGTGGATCGGATACGTGTTGTTGACCTCGACTTCACCGCCGCCGTCCACGGGCTCGCCGGTCACGTCAAAGACGCGGCCGAGGGTTTCGGGCCCAACGGGAACACGGATCGGTCCGTCGGTATCACGGACGACCGTGCCGCGGCGCAGGCCCTCGGTGGGCCGCATGGAGACGCAGCGGACGGTGCTGTCACCGATGTGCTGCTCGACTTCCAGCACCACGCTGTCGCCAGCGTCGGTATCGAGTTCCAGTGCGTTGTACAGGGGAGGCAGGTCGTCCGCCGGGAACTCCACGTCGACGACCGCGCCTACGATCTGGACGATACGGCCTTGAGCCATCTGATAACTCCCCTACGCCCTAGGCGTCCGCCAGCGCATTGGCGCCGGAGGCAATGTCGATGATCTCGCTGGTAATCCGGGACTGCCGAAGCTTGTTGTAGGCCAGGCGCAGCCCCTCGATGAGTTCGGTGGCGTTTTCCGTAGCCGCGCGCATGGCGACCATGCGTGCGCTCTGCTCGCTGGCGGCCAGTTCCAGCATGGCCCGGTACACGGTCATTTCCACGAAGCGCGGGATTAGCGCTTGCAGCACCGATGCCGGATCCGGCTCAAAGATAATGTCCGCTTCTCGCGCATCCTGCTGCACCTCGGGCAGCACGACCGGGAAAAGGCGAACGACGCGCGGCTGCTGGGTGAGGATGTTGACGAACTCCGGATAGATCATCCGGACTTCGTCAAAGTCGCCCCGCTCGTACCCATCGACGAGCAACTGAGTCACCGGGGCAATGTCAATGACGCTCGGCTGGTCGCTGATTTCGGTAAACACGGCCGACAGGGTGTACAAGCCGCGCAGGGCCAGGTGCCCTTTCTTTCCAACGACCACGACGCTGATTTCAATGGCGTCGCTGGTGCCCTCGATCTCGTTGACCGTAGTCCGGACGATGTTGGTGTTGAGGGGACCGGCCAGCCCTCGATTGGTCGTAAGCACCAGGAACGCCGTTCGCTCGATGGGCCGCGGCTGAAGAATTGGTGGAAGCCGGTCGTTGCCCGTGGCCAGCACCAGCCGCTCGATCATGCCCGAGATGTGCGTGGCGTACGGCCGCGCCGCCTGCACCGCTTCCTGGGCGCGCCGCATGCGTGACGCCGCGACCAGTTGCATCGCGCGGGTGATCTGGCGCGTGTTGTCGACGCTGCGGATGCGGCGCCGAAGTTCGAGCGGACTGGCCATGCGTTAGCCGGCCGCGACCGCGCTGGCGGCGAATACGTTGGCCTTGAAGTCCTCAATGGCCGCTCGCAGCGCCGCTTCGCCGTCGTCGTCCAGGTCGGCGCTGGAACGAATGCCGCCGATGAGCTCCGGGTGGCTGTCGCGCAGGTAGTCCAGCATCTCCTGCTCAAATCGGGCCACGTCCGGCAGCGGAATGTCATCCAAGAGTCCGACCGTGCCGGCAAAGATCACGCACACCTGATCGATGACTTCCATCGGGGCGTACTGGCCCTGCTTGAGTAGTTCGGTCACGCGCTGGCCGCGCTCCAACTGGTTGCGCGTGGCCTGGTCCAGGTCGGACGCGAACTGCGCGAAGGCCGCCACGTCGCGGTACTGCGACAGGTCGAGCCGCAGGCCACCGGAAACGGACTTCATGGCACGGATCTGGGCGTCGCCGCCGACCCGCGAGACCGAGATGCCCGGGTTTATGGCGGGACGAATGCCGGCGTTGAAAAGGTCGGCTTCCAGGTAGATCTGGCCGTCGGTGATCGAGATGACGTTGGTGGGGATGTAGGTGGTGACGTCGCCTTCCTGCGTCTCGATGATCGGGAGCGCGGTGAGGCTGCCGCCGCCGTGATCGTCCGACATGCGAGCGGCACGTTCGAGCAGGCGCGAATGCAGGTAGAACACATCGCCGGGATAAGCCTCGCGTCCGGGCGGGCGTCGCAGCACCAGCGACACCTGGCGGTAGGCCCAGGCGTGCTTGGTCAGGTCGTCGTAGATGACCACGGCGTCCTGGCCGTTGTCGCGGAAGTACTCGCCGATGGTGCAGGCGGCGAAGGGCGCCATGTACTGCAAGGCGGCAGGCTCGCTGGCGGACGCCAGAACCACGATGGTGTGCTCCATGGCGCCGGCTTCCTGCAGGGTGGCCACGACCTGGGCAACGGCGCTTTCCTTCTGGCCGATGGCGCAGTAGATGCAGATCAGGTCGCCGCCCCGCTGGTTGATGATGGTGTCCAGCGCGATGGCGGTCTTGCCGATCTGCCGGTCGCCGATGATCAGCTCCCGCTGACCGCGGCCAATGGGCGTCATCGAGTCGATGGCTTTCAGCCCCGTCTGCACCGGTGTGTCGACGTTCTGGCGCTGCGCGACACCCGGCGCCACTTTCTCGATGACGTCTGACTGGGCGGCGTTGATCGGCCCCTTGCCGTCGACCGGTTCGCCGATGGCGTTGACTACCCGTCCGAGCAGCTCCGGACCGACCGGGACCTCGGCGACACGGCCGGTGGTCCGAGCTTCGTCGCCTTCCTCAATTCGCAGGTAGTCACCCAGGATGACGGCGCCGATGGTGTCTTCTTCCAGGTTTAGCGCCATGCCCGTGACGTCGTGCGGGAAGGCCAGCAGTTCGCCAGCCATGGCCTGCGAAAGGCCGGACAGCCTGGCGACGCCGTCGCTCACCTCAAGGACGTGACCGACGTTGGCCTGCTCGGCCTGGGCCTGAAAGCCTTCGATCTGCTGCCGAAGCGCGTCTGCGATCTCTTGTGGGCTGATAGCCATTCGGGGCTCCCGCTAGCGCAAGGTGGACGCCAGGGCTTGCAGCCTGGCGTGGACGCTCAGGTCAAGTACGTCGTCGCCGCGTCGGACGACAAAGCCGCCCAACAGGGCGGGATCGATATCGGTGGTGAGACGAAGGGTGCGGCCGGGCGCCGTCAGGCTGTCGCGCAAGTCGCTCAACTCGGCGTCTCCGAGGGCCGCGGCGGTTGTGACATGCACGCGATCGACGCTCTGCGCCTCGTCGGCGGCATCGCGAAACCGGCGCGCGATCTCCTGCGTGAGGTCGACCTCCCGCTGCTCGGCAAGCAACCGCAGCAAGCCAAGCCCACGGGCCGAGATTGCCTCGCCCGCCGCGCGCTGCACGGCCTGGAGGCGGTCATCCAACCCGATCGAGGTGCTCTGAAGAAAACGTCGCGCCTGATCGTCGTCCGCGACCGCGCCGAGGACTTCCAGGTCCGCCTCCCAGGCGTCCCAAGCCTGCCCGGCGCTGGCGTCGGCCACCACGGCCTCGACGTAGCGCGCGGCTCGGCGGCGCCGGCTGCCGCGCATCGCTAGCTCGAGCCTCCGGAGACTTCCGAAATCGCCTCCTGGACCAGCCGACGGTGTTCGGGATCGTCGATGGAACGATCCAACACGCGCGCGGTGGCGCCGACGACCAGGTCGGCCGTTTGGGCACGAAGCTCGGCGGCGACGCGCGCGCGGTTGCGGTCAACCTCGGCGGCCGCCTCGGTGCGCATGCGTTCCGCCTCGGCGCGGGCTTGTTCCAGCTCGCGCGCACGCAGCGTCTCCGCGGCGCGGCTGGCCTCCTCTCGGATGCGCTGCGCCTCGGCCCGTGCGTTGGCCAACTCAGCCTGGAACTCCGCGCGTTCCGTCTCTACCTGCGTTCGCAGGTTTTCGGCCTCGTCCAGGCTCTCGGCAATCCGCTGTCGCCGACGCTCCAGCATGGCGACGAGCGGCTTGAAGAGCAGACGATGCAGCACCCAGAGGAACAGCAGGAAGTTGGCGACCTGAAACAGGATGTTCGGGAAGCTAATCCCGAGCGGCGCAGGCTCACTCATACCCAGATCTCCCTAGCCGTCGTACGCGTCCGGGTTATCCGAATGCCAGCAGGATCCCGATGATGAACGCGTAAATGCCGATGGCCTCTGCGAGGCCCAGACCGACGATCATCGTGTTGCGGATGTCGCCCGAGGCTTCGGGGTTTCGCCCGATAGCGTTCATGGCGGCCTGAACTCCAAAGCCGATGCCGAGGCCCGGCCCGATGGCGCCTAGACCGATGGCAAGGCCCGCGCCCAACGGCGTGAGGTCCGTAACTGTCTCCACGAGGTCACACTCCTCCTGCGCGCACTAGTGCGCTTCGGCCGTATCCGGCCCAACCGACTGGCCCGTGAACACCATGCTGAGCATGAAGAAGATCACGGCTTGAACGAGACCAAAAAGAATCTCCAACACCAGGAACACCGCCCCGATCAATGGCAAATGCCCGAGAGCGAAGGCGCCCAGGATGGGTCCGTTGAGCAGCACCTCGCCCGCGAACAGGTTGCCAAAGAGTCGGAAGGACAGCGAAATGATGACGAAGAGTTCGATGATGATGAAAACCGGCGCCAGGAAGGCGACCTGCGTCATTTCCTTGATGTGGCCCAGCGGGCCGTGCGACGCGATACCGGACGCGTGGATGACCACAAAAGCCGTCAGCGCCAGCGCGATGGTCATGTTGATGTCGGCGGTGGCCGGACGAAAGAGCGGCGCGGCGATGGTTTCCAGGTGGCCGCCCTGATAGATCTCCGAAGGCTTCCAGATTGTCCCGATGCCCGGCAGCAGGCTGGACCAGTTGGAAATGGTGATGAAAACGAAGAATGTCGCACCGAAGGCAAACACGCGACCCGCGTAGCGGCGACCCACCGTGGACTCGACAAGCTCCATCAGGAACTCAGTGACCGTCTCGGCCACGTTCTGGAGACCCCCGGGCACCAGGGCTGCTTCCGGATCGCGTCGGATATGCCGGGTGGCGAACCACGCCAACGCCAGGATGCCCGCCATGGTGAGCCACATGGTGAACATGGAGTTGGTCACCGTAAACGGCCCCAGGGGTGTCTCCCATGGACCAGCCAGCGGCTCCGCCGCCGCACTGACGTGGGGGGCGAGATCCTGGCCCGGCGCCGCCGCCATGCCTAGCGATTCCCCCCGCGCTGCCAGCTGAAGATCAGGTACATCACGTAGACGCTGGACGCCAGGCCAAGGAGTATTCCTCCGAGCAGCACGAAGGGCGCGGTACCCAACCGGTCATCGATCCAGCGTCCTCCCAGGATGCCGGCAACCATGAACGTGCCCACGATGAATCCGAACTCAAGTGCAAGCGCCGCAGACCGAAGCGCACCCACAAGGACACGCAGCCCTCACGACTTTGTGAAAACGTTCACGTACTCGCCGCTGGAAGTCTAACAAAGGCCTCACATCAGTCCAGCCCAACCGATCACAGCGCCGTGTGAGGTGTTGCGGAGATGTGGCGGACGGCTCTAGGCTTGCCGTGCGACGGACCGTCGGGTCCGCGCCTGGTTACGCCATCGCTCATGCTGCGACGCCCAAGCCGAGCCCGCGTCACGGTTCGCACGCTGATTGTCGTCCTCACGCTGGCCAGCGCGTCGCTGGTGCTGGGGACGTGGCTGTACTCGGTCGTTCCCTAGACAACGTCAAATAGTCAAACCCCGACGCGCGCGTCGGACGAGGAACAGCCGACCGCTAGATGATGTCGGTAGGCTGCAATTCCTCGCCACGAAGGGTCGCCGGGTCGTCAACGAGCCGCCAGATCTCGCCGCCCAGCGCCATCGCGAAGACTGTGTGGTCGTCGGCGTAGTTGGGCGAGGCAGCCACCCGCAACACCGCGCGGTTTCGCAGGTTGGGGTTGAACTCTGTCCATCCGGCGCCACCGTTTGCTGACTTGAAGATGCCCCGGCTGGTCGCCGCATACACCGTGGTGTCGTCGGCAAACGTCGGCGTGGCATCGATCCAGAGGACGGCCGTCTCGGCGTCGGCCGGGTAGCTCCCCGACCACACGTCTTCAAACCGGGCGGCGGGACGGAACACCTGGCTGGCCGTGCCAAACAGCCATGTCCGTTCTTTGTCGGTGTAGATCGCCGGAATGGCCAGCGACACCCACGGCGTGTTGGTCTCGTGTTCGACGAATCGTTCGAACGATTCACCGCCGTCATAGCTCACGTGCACCGCAGCGGCGCCCTGGCCGATGGTCCCGACAAACACGGCGCGGTCCACCTCGAAATTGGGGCCCGTAGCCAGCGCTACGACGGTCTCGCCGTCGAAGTCGTGGGCCAAGCGCTCCCAGGTCTCGCCACCATCGGCGCTGCGATAGGTGAGGCCCAGCGCTCCGCCAGCAAACGCGGTGCGATCGCTCCCGAAGTCCGAAGAAAACGCCACCGCCCGCACGTCGTCAAGGTCAAAGCCGTCCACGACTTCGTCCCAGGTATGTGCGTGGTCGGTGCTGCGGAAGAGCCCGGCCTGCGTAGCCACCAGGACGTTGCCGTCATCCGCATACTCGGGCGAAACGGCGATCCCGGCGATATCCAACTCGGCCATGTCCTCGCCGCGGGCTTCCCAAGTCGCGCCGGCGTCGATTGACATGTGGACGCCGCTGCCGGAACCGCCTGCGAACATCGTCCGGTCGACGCCGAAGTCAGGAGAAATGGCCAGCGTCACCCAGTTTTGACTGGTTATGCCGGTGTTGCGAGGCTCCCACGTCACGCCCAGGTCGCTGGAACACAGCAGCCCGGTGAGGAAGGTGCCTGCCCAGAGGAGCGTGGTTTCCTCGGTTGGAAGTAGCGCAAGGGTCAGAATTGACCCGTAGCTTTCCTCTAGCGCTCGCGTTTCCCAGGTCTCGCCGCCGTCGGTGCTTACGACCACACCCTGGGCGCCGGTGCCGGCAACGATCGTCTGGTCGTCGGCGAACGATGGAGAGACGCACACGGCGTTAACGGCCTCCTCGCCGACCTCTGCCACCTGCGCCCAGGTTCGACCGGCGTCCTTGGACACCCACAAGCCGCGTTCTTCGGTCGCGGCCACGATAGTTCGGTCGGCCGCAAAGTCCGGCGCGAGCGCCAGCGCCTGAACCGTGGCCGTGCCAAAGTCGTCGCCGCCGAGCTGCTCCCACGTTCGGCCACCGTCGCTGGAACGACACACACCGCCGTTGACGATGCCGGCGAAGACCATCTGATCCGTGCGGAAGTCCGACGAGACGGCCAGCGCCTGAACCGAGAGTCCGGAGAGACCCACGTTCGACGGGTTCCAACTGCGGCCGCCGTTGGTCGTGCGATAGACGCCGTCGCCGTCCGTTCCCAGCAGGGCAATGCGATCGGTGGCGTACGACGGCGAAAGCGCCAGGGCCACCACGTTCGGTACCGCGCCCCAAAACGACAGACGGTTCCAGGTCTCGCCGCCATCGAACGACTTAAAGACACCTCCCTGCACCGCGCCGGCAAAGGCATTGCTGTCGCGGCTGTAGTCCGGCGACACCGCGACGGCCTGGATGTAGGGACTGGTGAGCTGGGCGTTGGAAATGCGCCAACTCTGGCCGTCGTCGTCGGACAGGAAGACACCAGACATGGTGCCAATGAAAATGCGTCGGCCCTCGGAATGCGAGGCCATCGCGATTGATGTCACCGTGCCGCCCTCTTGGCCGCCGACGCGCTGCCAGCGGTTGACGGCCGGATCGGCGGTTTCGACTGCACCCATGCGTTAGAGCCTCCGGACTCGCGGACTGACGAAGTGGAGAGCGCCGCCGGCGCCCCGGCGTTTCAACGCTTTCTCGAAAGGACGCCCACAGCATAAGGCCCGCGATGGGGCAGTGCGCGACCATCGGGGCTATTCGCAGTGTACGTAGTGGCAGTAGCCCGCAACAACTGAAAGGTAACTCTCCAGGTCAGCCTGGAATCCGCAACTCCTGGCCCGCGAAGATGCTGTTGGGGTCGCTGAGGCCGTTGGCAGCCATCAGATCGTCGATGCTCACGCCAAAGCGGACGGCAATGGCGCTGAGGGTGTCGCCCTGCTGGACCGTGTATGGACCAGGGGCGTCCTCCTGCTCTGGGACCTCCGTGCCCTCGGGCAGCCGCAGCCGCTGACCAATCTCCAGGTTGTCCGGGTCGGGAATGTCGTTGAGGTCCACGATCACGCTAACCGGCACGTCGTAAAGCTGGGAGATCCGTGTCAGCGTCTCGCCGGGCCGCACGACATGCGTCGCCGGCGTCGGGGCCGGAGTGGGCGTTGGCGTGGGAACCGGCGTGGGAGTCGCTGTCGGCGTTGGCGACAGCACCACAATCTCAACGCCCGACGGTGCGGCCTCCGTGGTGGAGGGCAATGTCTGCGACGGCAGTACGACACCTACCGGCGCCCCCCGCAGCGCGGCGTCTCCAGCTGCCGAGGCGGCGGCCCGGTACCCATCTTCCTGCCAGGCCAGAATCCTCCAGGCGATCAGCACCGCGGCCAGCAGCAGCGCCAGGCGCACGTACCGGACCCAATGCCGGTCCAGCGGCCGCAGGGCATCAGGCCCAGTGACCTTCTGCCAGCGCAACTCCGGCTGGACGGCCGGGCCCGCCTCGCCGTCGCTCACCATCCGAACGCCATGTACAGATCGTTCACGTTGGTGCCCGTCGGCCCCAGGCGCACCAGGTCGCCGCAGCACTTGAGGTAGTTATACGAGTCGTTGGCCGCCAGCGCGCCGGCGCAATCGCCGCCGGCGGCACGCGCTCGCTCGATCGTCGTCCAGTCGATCAAGCCGCCGCAGGCGTCGGTGGGCCCGTCGGTCCCGTCCGTGGCCAGCGCAAAGACGGCCGTATTCGGCTCGCCCGCCAGTTCCTGGGCGGCAGCCACGGCGAGTTCCTGGCTGCGGCCTCCGCGCCCCTGGCCGCGCACGGTCACCGTAGTCTCCCCGCCGAATATCGCGCACCCGGGCCGCGGCACAGGTCGTCCGCTCCTGGCGATGTCAACGGCGGCGCCGGCCACCAGCTTGGCGATTTCCCTCGCTTCGCCTTGCACGCGCGATGTCAGGAATTGCGCATGAAGACCTGCCGCCTCCGCCGCGGCGACCGCGGCCAGCCCTGCGCGCGCGTTGTCAGCGATTACCAGATTCGTTACCCGCTTGAACAGCGGATCGTCCGGTTTCGGCGTTTCGGGCAGCCCGCCAAGAGTGCCCAGTTCCAGGCGATCACGGATAGACGCGGGCGCCGTGGCGCGCAGGCCGAACGCATCCAACGCCGCCAAAGCATCGGCGAACGTGGTCGGATCGGGCGACGTAGGGCCCGACGCAATCACGTCCATCGGGTTGCCCACCACGTCGCTGACCAGCAGGCCAACGACCCGCGCCGGCGCGGCGGCCGCCGCCAGTAGGCCGCCGTGGAACACGGACAGGTGTTTCCGAATCGCGTTCATCTGGTTGATCGTGGCGCCCGAGCGCAGCAACTGGTCCGTCACGTTCTGAAGCTCGGATAGTGGGACGTCGTCCGGCGGGCACGGCGTGAGCGCCGATCCGCCACCGGAGATCACACAGAGCACCAGATCGCCTTCGCCGGACTTGCCGGTCATTTCCAGCAGGCGCCGAGTCGCCGCCCGCCCACGCGCGTCGGGCACAGGATGGCCAGCCTCAACGATCTCGACCTGCCCGGCCCCCGTGGCGTAGCCGTCCTTGGTAATGACCAGACCGCCGGAAACGCGATCGCCCAGGATGTCCACCAGGGCCGCAGCCATGCGCGGGCTGGCCTTTCCGGCGCCGAGTACGACCACGCGCCGGGCTTCCGCACTCGGCACGTGAACTTGCCCAAACCGAATGCCGTCGCTTGCCAGCGATACGGTCTCCCGAACCGCCGTTGCGGGGTCCACGGCGGCAATAGCCGCCCGCCCGATCGCCATGATCGTGGCGCGCATCGCCTCATCCCGCACGGGCTACAACTCCGTCCCGGTCAACGTTGCATCCAGTGTAGGCAGCGCGTCAGTTCGAACGCGCGCAATAGGCCAGCCCGACGAGATCGGGGCCGACGTGCGCGCCCATGACCGGCGTGAAGCCCGTGACGTAGAGATCGTCCGGCGCCAATTCTCGCCGTATGTGCTCGGCCAGCTGATGCGCCTCATCCTCCGCCGCCGCGTGAT